>JAAVDE010000012.1 GCA_014801955.1 Bacteroides sp.
GAAAACGTTATCTGCGGCCACCTCATCCCCGCCGGTACCGGCCTGCCCGAATACGAACGCCTCGTTGTTACCTCAACCGACGACATCGAACCCCTCTTCGACGAAATCTAACCGTCGACCCTCCCCCTGCCCTCCCCAATCGGCCCGGCCCTCGCCGGGCCGATTTCATTTAACACAAAAGAAATATAACCAAATTTGGTTATCTCAGTAAATCACACTATATTTGCACCCATAATAACTAATTATGGAATATCTGCGATTCTTAGAATATCCGTCGCTCGACGTTGGGGCAGTCATTAAATACATAATGAAACGCTCCGATACCTCCGGCATCGAACTCGCCCAGAAAAGTGGCATACCACCCCAGCGCATCAGCGACTATGCCAACAACCGCCGGCGAATAAATGCCGAAACCTCGCTCGCGCTTGAACAAGCGCTCAACATCGGGCACCGAGGCTACTTCTACCTGATTCAAACCAACCACGACATCTATACCGCATCACTTAAATGCGCCAAACAGCCGACTCCCGACCTCACCAAAATATCAAAACACATATTCTGGGACAGCGATATATCGAAAATTAACTGGCAAACGAGCCGCAAGCAAATCATACAGCGCGCCTTTGAATATGGCGACGAACAAACGATTCTCGAACTTATCCGCTTCTACGGTCACTCGACCGTAGGCCAACTGCTTTCGCAAATCACTGACAGACGCCTTGCCGATCGCCGCCGTCAAAACGCAGCCAAATACCTATGACTCTGCATTTCAACACCATCTCCCCTACCCTTCATACCTATCTGATGCGCCTCATGCAATGCGAATCACTTGCTTCGTTTTATCTCGCCGGAGGAACGGCGCTCTCCCTCCAGTTAGGCCACAGAAAATCTATTGACATCGACCTGTTCACAAACCAAGAATACGGTACTATTAATACCCGCGCAATCTACCATGACCTGCGCAATAACTTCAGCATATGCGAAGGAATAGAATGTCTGACCAACCGACAGATGGTCTATACCATCTATATCGGCGACACACAGGAAACTATCGTAAAACTCGACCTTTGCTACGATGAAGAACCAATTTACCCCATACTAACAGCCAACGGCATCAGAATAGCCTCCGACAAAGAGATTGCAGCCATGAAACTGTTGGCCATCGTTACGGGCAACAGACCAAAAGACTTTTGGGATCTCTACGAGCTGAATCAACACTACGAACTGCCGACCATGATAGAATGGGCGTTGAAACGTAACCCATACACGCTCTCAAAGGCCGAAATACTCGAAGCATTCAATAAAATATGGGACTTTCCTGAACCCGAAGATATAATATGCCTCAAAAGTCGGCGATGGCCATTCATCGCCGACGAGCTCTTCGACGAAGCAAAAAAGCTATCCGACAGCGAAACAGGTGAGTAATAAGAACCGCTCCGCGACCGGGAGGTTGCGGAGCGGTTTGCAAAGGGGGGATTGCTCGGGGGATTACATGATGCCGCGCTCGCGGAGCTTGCACTGCCAAGCCCAGGCGCTACGCATGGTGTCGGCCAGGGGGGTGTCGGCCTTCCAGCCGAGAACCTCGTTGGCGTGGGCGGGATTGCCCCATACTTTTTCGATGTCGCCGGCGCGACGGCCAACGATCTTATAGGGAACCTTAACGCCGGTAGCGCTTTCGAACGTGTTGATGAGTTCGAGAACGCTGACGCCGTTGCCGGTGCCGAGGTTGAAGATTTCGATTTTCGGCGATTCGGGAACTTCGAGCATGCGGTCCATAGCCTTGACGTGGGCCTTGGCCAGGTCAACGACGTTGATGAAGTCGCGGATGCAGGAGCCGTCGGGGGTGGGATAGTCGTTGCCGAACACGCTCAGTTCCTTGCGGATGCCGATGGCGGTCTGAGTGATGTAGGGGATGAGGTTCTGGGGAACACCGTTGGGCAGTTCGCCGATTTCAGCGCTGGGGTGAGCGCCAACGGGGTTGAAGTAGCGGAGAATAACGCTCTTGAAGTCGGCGCCGGCGTTGATAACGTCGGTGATGACTTCTTCGCTGATCTGCTTGGTGTTGCCGTAGGGCGAGGTGGCTTTCTTGATGGGAGCCTGCTCGGTCACGGGGTTTTCGTCGGGTTCGCCATAAACGGTGCAGGAGCTGGAGAACACGATGCCCTTCACGCCGAACTCAGCCATGCAGTCGAGCAGGTTCATCAGAGTGTTGAGGTTGTTGCGGTAGTAGAGAACGGGCTTTTCCATGCTTTCGCCAACGGCCTTGGAGGCGGCGAAGTTGATGATGCCCTTGATTCCGGGGAATGCCTGGAAGATAGTGCGCAGAACGGTCATGTCGCAGCAGTCGCCCTTGATGAATGCGGGGCGGATGCCGGAGATTTTCTCGATGCCGTCGAGAACGTTTTCGTTCGAGTTGGAAAGATTGTCGATAATAACGACGTCATAGCCGGCGGCCTGCAGTTCAACAGTGGTGTGCGAACCGATATAGCCGGTTCCGCCGGTAACAAGGATGGTGCCTTTGCTCATGATAATGAAAGAAGTATGATGAATGTTTATTGGTTTTATAGGCGCAAATTTAACGAATAAAACGCAAAAATGAAAAAATATTTTAAGAGATTTCGTAACTTTGCAGAAAATATTGAAATCTATGGCAAGGAAACGCAAAGAGCTGCCCGTTCTGGAGGGCATTGAAATCACCGGCGTGGCAGCCGAGGGCAACGCCCTGGCGCGCGTCGATAATATGGTCGTGTTTATCCCCTATGGCGCTCCCGGCGACGTTGCAACGGTTCGCCTGACCCGCAAAAAGCACTCCTACGCCGAGGGGCGCATCGAGCGGCTGGAAAAGCCGTCGGAGCTGCGCTGCGAGCCGCGGTGCGCTCACTTCGGGCTGTGTGGCGGCTGCCGCTGGCAGCACCTGCCCTATGATTTTCAGCTTCAGTGCAAGCGCCAGCAGGTTGTTGACTGCCTGGACCGCATAGCCAAGGTGCCCCACCCCGAGGTTCTTCCCGCCCTGGGCTCGGAGCAGATCTGGGACTATCGCAACAAGATGGAATATACCTTCTCGGCCAAACTCTGGCTAACGCCGGAGCAGATGGCCTCGGGGGAGGAGTTTGCCGACCGCCGCGCCGCAGGGTTCCATATTCCGGGCGCGTTCGACAAGGTGCTGCCCATTGACTACTGCCACCTTCAGGACGCCGGCATTGGCAACGAGCTGCGCAACTTCGTTAAAGACTTCGGCAAGGAGAATGACCTTAGCTTCTATGACCTGCGCGCAAATTCCGGGCTGCTGCGCACTCTGATGATACGCACCGCATCGACCGGCGAGGTTATGGCGCTGATGAGCTTCGGCGACGACGATCCCGAGGCCATCGAAAAGGTTATGGGTGCCATTGCCGCCAAGTTCGGCGACCGCATAACGTCGCTGCTTTATGTCGTTAACCTGAAGGCGAACGACACGTTCGGCGACCTGGAGGTCCACACCTATGCCG
Source organism: Bacteroides sp. (assembly GCA_014801955.1). Lineage (GTDB taxonomy): Bacteria > Bacteroidota > Bacteroidia > Bacteroidales > Muribaculaceae > UBA3263. The sequence goes on from JAAVDE010000012.1 coordinate 3,489, forward strand.
GCAAGCCCTACATTGAAGAGGAAATGGAGGGTCTGCGCTTCCGCGTAGGGCCGAAATCGTTCTACCAGACCAACTCCCGCCAGGCCTACCGCCTCTATTCGGTTGCGCGCGAGCTGGCCGACCTCAAGGGCGACGAGCTGGTCTATGACCTCTACACCGGCACCGGCACCATAGCAAACTTCGTTGCGCGACGCGCCCGCCGGGTTGTCGGCATCGAATACGTTCCCGAAGCCATTGAGGACGCAAAGGTGAACTCAGCGGTCAACGGCATCGACAACACCCTGTTCTATGCCGGCGACATGAAAGACATTCTGACTGCCGATTTTATTGAACAGCATGGCCGCCCGGACGTGATGATTGTTGACCCGCCGCGCGCCGGCATGCACGAGGACGTTACCAACGTTATCCTGGCCGCCGAGCCGCGCCGAATCGTCTACGTCAGCTGCAATCCGGCCACCCAGGCGCGCGACCTTGCGCTGCTGAACGCCAAATATGACATCACGGCGGTGCAGCCTGTCGACATGTTCCCCCACACGGCCCACATCGAGAACGTCGTGGCCCTGACCCTGCGCCAAAGCTGAGGTTGCACCAATCACCGACGGCGAACAACGTAGAGAACCCGCGATTTTACCTTATAGGCCGACGAACGGCGACGTTTCGGCGCCTCGGAGCGATAGTAGTGAAACGCATTGTTGCGGTCCCAGCTGCTAACGCTGACGGCGCGCGTTTCGCCCGCCGGGACGTCAATGGCCAGCTCATGGGAGGCACGATGAAGCTGCCGCCCCTCCATGTCGTAGTATTCAAACTCCAGGCCGATGCCGGCAACGCCGAGCGAATCGAGGTTGGTAACGAAAAAAGTCTCGCGGAGCGAGGAGTTCGGTTTATCGTAGCCCGAGCAGCGGATGGAGCCGGGGCGGATAGTGTCGAACGGCTCAACCGGCGCCTCGGCCGGCATTTCCGCCTCCGCGCGGGTGCGCGTCAGCTTCGAGGGTCCCGACTTCCGGCGCTTGGCGTCGGCGCCGAAACAGAGCAGCAGGCAAATGGCGATAAATAGCGTGCGTTTCATAGATATATCGGCGAAAGCGGATGGCCGTCGGTTGCCGGAGCGACCTTAACGGCGCCCGAAAGCCCGTCGGGCCGCGACTTCTGCGGCTCAATAACGCGGCGATACATGTAGGGCAACAGCCGGAACACGTTGACTTTCAGCAAAAACTTGAATGGTTCGATTGTCATGGTCGAGGCGTCGGCATTAAGCGTCAGAGTGAATCCGCGCGGAACGCTCAGGCCCGACCGACGGGCAAAGTCGCTATAAAGGCGGGCCTCATAAACGCCCGGCTTCGGAGTGGGCTGCAGATGGCCGATAACTGTTCCGGGGCGGACGGAGCGATAGGGCGAGCGCACCATGACCATACGCAGCCGCGCCGGCGCGATTTTGGTCGACGGTTCCGCCCGCTCAACGGCAAAGAGAGCGCCGCCGTCGGTCATCTGCCATAATCCCTCAATCGGGCAGAGCGGCAAAGCCCCCAAACGCCGCGCAACCGAATCGGCCGACTCATAGCCGGAAACGATTGCCGACACTCCGGGAAGAGATTTCAGGAAGTCAGCCCCCGAAAGGGCGAGCGAGGCGGCGCCGAGAAGCAAGGAGGTGAGCAGCCGTTTCATTGAAAAGCGGCGTTAGCAGCCGCGAGCTTCTGAAGGTCGCCGACGTCGTGCCATCGGTAGCCGGTGAGCGAACAGCCGTAGATCGGCTCCACTGCAGCCGCAGCGACATAAAAGGGAGTCAGCGAGAACACGTCGGAGTCAATCGAGCGGGAATAGCGCTCGAGCAGGGGAAATATGTCGGGAGAAACGACGTGGATGCCGTTAAAAGCCCGGCGCAGCCCCTCGGCGCAGCCGCGCGTTTCGCCGGAGCGTTCGTTAACCCAGCCGCGCAGCCTCATATCGTCGGGGTTGAAAATCAGGCGGCGCGACGAATCGCGGTCGGCAACGAGCAGCTTCGCTATGCCGCGCGGTTCCAGGCGCGTCAGGTCCAGGTCGGTGCAGATGTCGGCGTTATGGAGCAGAATCGGCTCGTTGCCGGCGAGCATGTCGCGCGCGGCGAGCAGACCTCCGCCGGTGTCGAGCAGCCGCCGGCGCTCGTCGGCAATGCGAATGTTCAGACCAAAGTCATTTGCCTCCAGATAGTCGATAATCTGCTCGGCGAGATAATGCACGTTAACAACCACATCGCGGATTCCCGCGGCTCTGACGGCCTCGAGAACGCGCCCGAGCATCGGCTTGCCTGCGACCTCGACCAGCGCCTTGGGCTTGGTCAGGGTCAGCGGCCTGAGGCGCGTGCCCTCGCCGGCGGCAAAAATCATTGCCTTCATCGGCGTTCGCGATGATAGAGGTTCACTCCGATCTGCGAGCCGTAGCGCTCGGCCAGGTGGCGCGCCATCGCCTCGGCTGAATAGACCGAGCGATGCTGGCCGCCGGTGCAGCCAAAGGCTACCTGAAGGTCAGAGAAGCCGCGGCTGATATAGCGGTCGACCGACGCGTCGACGAGCGCATAGCAATGGTCGAGAAACTGAAGAATCTCGCCGTCGTCCTCGAGGAACTCGCGCACCGGTGCATCGCGGCCGTCGAGCTGCTTATAGGGCTCGTAACGGCCGGGATTATGGATTGCGCGACAGTCAAAAACATAGCCGCCGCCATTGCCCGAAGCATCTTCGGGAAGGCCGCGGCGATAGGAAAACGACAGAACGGTAACGGTTAGCATTACAGACGGACTTTGCGACCGTTAACGACATAGACGCCGTGGCGCGGAGTGGCCACGCGGCGACCCCACAGGTCATAGGCGCGGGGAGCGGCAGGCTTTTTGTCGGCGTTGAGCTCAACAATGCCTGTTTGGGTGAAGTCAACGGTAATTGTTTTAGTTTCGGGATTAACAGAGAGCAGGGGCTTTTCATTTTCCTGCTCAACGCCGGCTGCGGGCGTAACGGTGATGATGTCATCGGTAACGGCAGTGCCTTTGTCGAGGAAGAAAACGCCGTTGTTATAAACGGTTGCCAGGCCGCGGTTGGCGGGGCTGTTGAGGGTCACTTTGGTGTCGTTGATAACGAGCGGAGCAGTGTTGCCGACAACCTTAACAGTCCATAGGTCGTAGTCTGCGAGACGGGCGTCGCTAACGCGGTTAAAGAAGTGAGGGTCGTTCTTGGCATAGCTGCGGCCGATAACATCGGTTATGCCATCGTTGGTAAACGCAAAGAAATACTTAACGTTAAACGCACCGGCAACCGTTGAGCTGGCGGCGATGGGCAGGTTAAAGGGCTCGCGGACGGCATAGATATATTCGCTGACCTCAAAGCCGTTGAGCGTGCGCATGTAGTGCGCGCCATTTTCGGCGTTGATATAAATCCAGTTTTTGGGGCTCGGCTCGGGGTTGGCAACGTAGCGCATGGCATAGGAGTTCTGGCCGTTCTGGAGCGTCATTTCGTCGAGATTGGTAACCGACTTGCCGTCGTCGGCGCGGGTGATTTCATACCAGCCGGAGGTGTCGGGAACGCTGTTTCCATCGAGAAAGGTTCCGTCGAAAAGGGTAATGGCCCACGCGCAGCCAACGTCATTGCCGTCGGGGGTTTGGCTGCTATACCAGTTATAGACCGGCAGACCGGAAAGAGAGGTCTGATTGAGCTGAGAGTTGCCGGTATAGATAACGAATGCACCGGCATTGTTGGAACTGCCTATCGAGAAGCCGCGCTCGGGAGCTTCGGCCTGAACCGACATCTGGGTGTTGAAGGTGGCAGTGGGGTTGATATACAGGCCATTGCCGCTAACGATGTTGAAGGTGTTGTCGCCGCGGTCTTCGAAGCGCCAGATGTTATTGCCGGTGGTTGAGGCGCCGAGGGCGTCGCCGCCAACCAGCATCGAGCCGGAAACGGTTAGCGGGCGCGAATTGCGAACGCTCGCAAGGCTATACCAAACCGGGGCGTCGGCGGTAGAGGCCAGCGGCATGTTAAGGTCGGAGCGGGCGGCGCCGACAACTGCGTTAAGCGCTGCGGCGGCAGTATTCGCCTCGGCGGCGGAAAGATTTTCGGCAGCCAACGCGGCAACGGCGGCATCGATGGCTTCGCTGATTGCTGCGCGGTGTGATTCCTTGACCTGGCCGGGCTGAGTACCGTAGTCGATGCGCAGAGCTTCGGTCAGGGCGTTGCCTACGGTGCGGCGGGCTGCGCGTCGGGTATAAACGGCCTCATATTCGCTCATCGAAACGGGGCTGACGCCGTCGATATGCTTGGCCAGTTCGTTGGCCATAACAACGTAGCCGCGACCGCTGACGTAGTTTGTGTTCATGATGTTCTGCGCGAGGTTCTCATGCAGAGGATTGTAGATGTCAACGTAGGTCGCGCCTTTTTCGGCAGCGATAGTCTGCAGTTTGGCGTTGAACGCGGTTCTAACGGCATCTTGCTCGGAGTTGGTCGAGGGAGTCAGCGAAACGACGTAGATGTCGGCCTCGGGCGCCTGAGCCTTGGCTTCGTCAACAACGAGGCGGTAGTTATTCTCGTCCTGACCGCCAACACCGTAGAACAGGAAGATTTTCGACGGTTTATGCTGCTGGTTCTGCAGAGCGGTGCGAACGATGTTGCGGGCAACGGGCAGAGTAACGCCGCCCCAGCCCCACATCAGGCCGCGGTCCTTGACCTTGTTGGAGCGGAGAAGTTCATGCCATTCGCCGCCATGAATGGTTTCGTCGCCGAAAAAGAGCACGTCGCCCTCGCTGACGGGATAGTAGGGAAACTGCTCGACGCGGGCACCGTTGGAGTTATTGCCGGCGCCGGCGGGATCCTGAGTGGCAATCTGGTCGGGATAGACGGTTTCGTAGCCAACGAGGTCCTGGATGTGGTGACACCAGGCCGAGTAGCCGATGGGGCGCGGATGCAGACCGTCATAGCTCCAGGTTCCGTTGCCGTTGATGGGAGCGCAAACGTCAGAGAGGTTCACAAGATGGATTTTCGGGTCATTAGCCTCGCTGACAAACCGGGCGACCAGAGCGTTGCAGAGCTCATAGTCGGGTTTGGCGTTCGACGAGCGCGGAAGAATCGTTTGAAGGTAGATTTCGGTTTCGGGCGACTCCATGCGCACGCGCTGCGCAATAATCTGAATGTCGCGGGCGGTCTTGGCGTAGGCGGTGCCCGACGAAATATCATTGGTGCCGATCATAACGAACAGCTTGGCCGGTTTGGCATCGATGTAGCTTTCGAGGTTTTCGAGCAGCTCGGTGGCGAAGCCGCCGGAGTTGCCGCGGCCAACAACATCCTGATGCGAGCCGAAGGCTTCGAACCAGGAGTGCATGTTCGTGATCGAGTTGCCGGCAAACACGGTCTGACCCGGAACGGTCGGCGTTGCCTGAAACGAATCATAGCGGTGCTGGCGGAAAGGCGCGTCGGCCATCGCCGTTAGCGAAGCGCACAGGCCGAGCACTGCTGCGAGAGAGCGTAGAAATTTCATGGTCAAAAGTTAGAAATGATTGATATTTAAGTGCAAAAATAGCGAATTTCGCCGAAATATGCAAATTTCATTTCCCAAATAGCAAAAAAGAGGCGAGGCCGCGCCCCGCAGATTCGGGATGCAGCCTCGCTTGGAGTTTTCGGTTAAGGTTGAGATTACTTCTCAGCTTCGATGGTTACGCAACGATCGAGATAAACGTTTGCTTTGCCGCCGAAACGGTCGCCGGAGTTGGTGGTAACGATGAGCTGGTCAGCGTTAACGCCGTTGGCAACGAGGATTTTCTTAACGTTTTCAGCACGACGGGTGCGCAGACGGGCGTTAACAGCGTCGGTGCCGGTGTAGTTGTCGGCCCAGCCGGTGATAACATACTTTTTGCCGGATTCCTTGATGGTGGAAGCTACGCTCTTGAGCACGTTGCGGTCGGTAGCGCTAACAGTAGCGGAGCCGATGCGGTAGTAGGTGGTAGCGAGGCTCTGGATGCAGGGAGCTGCTTCGGGAGCTTTGGGCATGGGGCGACGGAGGCATTCGTCGAGTTTGCGCTGGGTGTCCTGCAGACGGCCTTCGCATTCAGCAAGGCGAGCCTTGATGGGATCGCAGTCCTCGATAACGGGGATAACGGGAACGATAGGAGCGTTCCAGGTGCGCTTGTTGAAGAGGTAGGTAACGCCGATAAGAGCAGCAACGTCGTTGGTGTGGAGGTTGTACTCGTTTACTTCGTAGTTAGCGGAGTGAGCGGTGTAGCGGAGGTCGAGGCTCAGAGCAACCTGCTTGCTAACGTTGAAGCTGTTGATGATACCTGCGCGGAGAGCGAACGAAGTGTCGTAGCCCTTGGTGTTCCAGCCGTCGTTGCCGTCCTTGTTGAATTTGTGTTCGAAACCGAAGTAGGTAGCGCCGCCAACATAAGCGATGAAGTTGTAAACGCGGTTGGGCTTGTAGCCACACCACCAGTTGGTAACGTTCAGCATAGCGTCGAAGTTGATGCCGAGCTGACCAACGTGGGTCTTGTAGTAGCCGTCATACATCTTGGGGCCGTTTGCGTCGTAGGTCAGACCGAAAGCGTCAGCATTCTTGGCTGCGCCGCGTTCGCCGAGGTAGGTTGCGCCGCCACGAAGACCGAGGATGGGCGAGAACCATTTGCCAACCTGAAGGCCGAAAGCGGGGCTGGCTACGCGATCCTTGAAGGGAAGAACCTTATCGGCTTTGCCGAGAACAACGTTAACGCCACCTTCAGCGGTGAGGAACCAGTTATCCTTGAAGCGGTTGAAGGTGTAGCCCTGGGCGTCATCCTCAACGTAAACAATCTCGGGCACTGCTGCGAATGCGGAACCGGCCGACATCAGGGCAGCGCAAGCGAGAGAAAGAATAGCACTTTTCTTCATAAATAGTTATGAGTTATTGAGTTAAATAATTAGTTGATACGTTTTTAGGCGCAAAATGGGTACTTTTTGCGGTGCTAAGTTACACATTTTTTCTGAATTTTCAGCAATTTATGCAAAAAAATGCAAAATTAATTTCTTGAACCGAAAATTGCAGAGCCGATGCGAACGATAGTAGCTCCCTGCGCAACGGCCAGCGGCCAGTCGCCGCTCATGCCCATCGACAGCTCGGTTGCCGACGGAATAATCTGTTGCAACCGGCGGCTGAGCGCGGCAAGTTCCGCAAAATCAGCCGTAATGCGCTGCTCGTCGTCGGTGTTGGAGGCCATGCCCATCAGCCCGACAACGCGAACTCCCGGCAACTCTGCGGCCAGCTCTGCGGCGGCAGGAAGCTCGGAGGGCAAGAAGCCGGTTTTGGTATCTTCGGCCGCCACATGGGCCTGAAGGAAAATGTCGATAACGCGACCGGCACGCACCGCTTCGGCCGACACGGCGCGAAGCACACGCTCCGAGTCAATGCTCTCGATAACGCCGGCGGAGGCTACCACGCGGCGCACCTTGTTGGTCTGCAAATGGCCGATAAAGTGCCAGACCGTATCGCCCGGCATGGCAATCGCCTTGGCCGCAAGTTCGTCGGCCCGGCTTTCGCCGAACCGGCGCTGGCCGGCGTTGTAGGCTTCCCTGACGGATTCGAGCGGCTGAAACTTGCTGACGGCAACGAGCTTAACCCCGGCGGGGAGCTGACTCAGAATCTCGCGCAGATTATTGCTGACCGGGGGCATCGAGTTTGGCGCTATAAACGTCGAGAATGGCGGTTTCAACGATGGAAACAATTTCGAAGTCGGCCATGGTGTTCTTCATGCCTTCCATGAAGTTATCGTAGGCATTTTTGAAGTTGTTGCCGGCAACGAGAATCTGCGAAACTGAGCGCTTTTCGACAGCGGTCTTTTCGTCGATCGTAATGAAGGCAGGCTTGACAAGATACCACTTGTCGGCAGCGTCGTCGCGGAAGATTTCTGAAATCTTCGTTTTCTTTACGGAAGCGACGTCCATTTCGCCGCTGACGAACGGGGTAACTTCTTCAATAACGCGCGCTTCGGCCTCGGTGAAGCTGAGAGCGTCGACCATAAAAGTGTCGGTGACTTTTTTCTGCATGCCGTTTTCCACCATTTTGTGGTAGGTCACTTTACATTCGAACCAGGATGCCATTTTCGGAAACTGTTGATAGGTTTATTAGTTTTTATTGCAAAGAAAACCCGAGGGCGCAACGGGGTCGCACCCTCGGGCTCGGAATTGTCGGAATTATTCGGCGCGCTTGCTGACCTTGGAGCCAACGAGAGCGTAGAAGAGCAGGTAGGCCGCGCAGGCAACGAGTACCCAGTAGGAAGCCAGGTAGCCAAACGAGTCGGCCATGCTTGCCTGGAGGGGCAGAATGATGCCGCCGCCGCAAACCATTACCATGAAGAAGCCGGAGCCGGCTGCGGTGTACTTGCCGAGGCCTTCAACGGCGAGGTTGAAGATGCCGCCCCACATAACGGAGGTGCAGAGGCCGCAGAGCACGAAGAAGAGAATATTGACCGGCGCGGGAACCATTTCAAACGACAGGCTGCCGCCGGCATTCGAGAAGCCGGGAACGGAAACGGTTGTTGCGGTATCGCAGAAAATGCCGAGCAGCAGCAGAACCAGAGCTGCGGTGCTGACGAAGGTCAGCATTGCACGGGAACTTACTTTGCCACCTACAACACCGCCGATCAGACGGCCGATGAGCATCATGAACCAGTACATGCCGCAGAGAGCGCCTGCAACGGCGGCGCCCATGCCGAGGCCGGCGGGAACGGAACCGTCAACGATTGCCTTGGCGGCAACAACGTCGGCAGGCAGGTTGTCAGCGTTGGCAGCAGCTGCGGTGCAGCCCTTGTCGCAGGGAGTTTCGCAGGACTTGGTGCAGGTTTCCTTCTCGCAGTCGGTGCATGCGGAGTCAATTTCAGAAGCAGCTTCGGCCATGCCTACGGCTGCGGGGTCAGCGATAGCTTCGGAGGCCTTTTCGAAAGCCTCTTCAATGGGGTTAGCCGATTCAGCGGCTTCAACGTTGCCCTGATAGTCAACGAGCTCGTCAACAACCTGAGCGGCCACGGGATCAACGGCAGCGAGTTTGGCGAGGTCGGCGTTGTAGGCATCAACGGTTGCCTGAGCCTGCTCCATGGTGGGGGCGGTCATGTAAACGTTGGCAATCTGCGGAACGCCGATTTCAAGGCCGATGTAGAGGAAGATGCCGAGCGCACCGAGAACGAAGTGGCGGAAGCCGAGAGCACCGGCAACGGAGGGCTGTTCTTCAACAACGCCGGCTGCCTTTTTGGCTTTCTGCTCTTCGAGGATGGGTTCGGGCAGCTTAGCCAGGCCGAGAACTACGAAAGCGAGCAGGAAGATGCCGCCGGCAACGTAGAGAGCGGGACGGGCGTCGATCAGCGAGGTTTCCTGAGAAACGTTGCCGATCAGAATGCCAACGAAGATGGGGCAGATGGTAGCGGCCAGCGAGTTGCAGGTGCCACCGAACTGGATGAGCTGGTTACCCTTGTTGCCACCGCCGCCGAGGGTGTTGAGCATGGGGTTAACAACGGTGTTGAGCATACACATCGAGAAGCCTGCAACGAGAGCGCCGATGATGTAGACGGTGAAGATAGCGTTGTTGCCGTCAAGATAGCTGGAAGCGAACATGATTGCAACGCCCAGCAGACCAACGAGAACGGCGCTGATAGCCGAGAATTTGTAGCCGCGTTTCTGCAGGAGCATACCGGCGGGAATACCCATGATTGCATACGCGATAAAGTTGGCGGCGGCGCCGAGCTGGCTCTGGAAGTTGCTCAGGCCGAGCTGGGCTTTCAGAATAACGCCGAAGGGGTTTTGGAAACCGGTCACGAAGGAAATCATCGCGAACAGGAAGAACATCACGATGATAGGCAGCGTGTAGTTCGGTTTGCGAGCTGAAGTCGACATAGTTTGGTTAATTGTTTTTGGTTAGGTAAGGAAATTTTGGTTTGTAATAATTGAGTGCAAAGTAACAAAAAAATGCAGCGGTATGCAAGTTTTTAACAAAAAAAGTTAGAGGGAGAAGGAATAGACCAGGGCAATCGTGTGGCGCGAATCGCCGTCGTCGTCGGCTCCGCGGTCGCAATAGCGATAGAAAATCTCAAGCTCGTTGTGCTTGTCGATCTTAATCTCCGAGCCGGCGTTCAAACGCCATTTTTCGCAGAATCGTGCGCCGTCAGCACGATGCTTCGTCGTGTTCACTTCGCGCAGCCGCGAGTAGAGTTCAAAGCCGGCGAACGGCGTGAACCTGCATTTTTTATATGGCTTATATTCAGCTTGCAGGCGCGAGCGCAGCAGATGTTGCGTCTTGCCGTTAACCGTTTTATTACCCCAGGGGGTACCGTCGTTGAACTGCGGAACGAGAAACGACGGACGGCGCGTTAGCTGATAGCGCTCGCGAAGCGACAGACTCAGCTTCTTGACCGGCTTCCACGAAAAGGTCAGGCCGGCCGACAGGCGATGCTTGTTGTTCCAATACGCCGGCAGGGCATAGCCGTCGGAATTGAACGCGCTGAGCGTCTGCGACTGAATGAACTTATAGTCAACGCCGACTTTCAGCCACTTCAGCGGTTTCCAGCCAAGCGATGCATCAACGCTCCACTGATCGGCATTGTTCAGCCAGTCCATTGAGCGGAATTCGACTCCGGCCCCGGCGCTTAGCTGCGCAGGGAGCTTAAACGACGCTTCGGCGCCGAAAAGCAGCGTCTGGGCCGAAGCCGGCATTGCGGCAGCCAGCGCCGACAGAAGCATAACTGCGAGGCTTTTGCGAATCATTGGCCTTCTTTGGGAAATTTGGTCAGAGTGTCAACCGTGTTGGCAACCATGTCGGTCGGATGGTAGTAGACCTTGAGCATGGCGGTGTCGCGCAGAAAGTCAATGTGGCCCACCTCAATGCGTTCGATGTCGAGGCCGGTGCGGGCCTTGAGGTCAGCGAGCAGTTCGTCGTAGCGGGCCGGAGCGGTCATTTCAGGGCGGTCATAGAGAACCAGTTTGCAGGCAACGTGTTTGATCCACTTGTTGCTCTCGCAGAGCCATATCCAGCCGATAAACAAAACGTTGGCAACCAGCGCCTGAACCAGATGCGAAGCCAGGGCATTAATAACCGAAATAGCGATAATCACGAACAGATAGGTCATTTCGCGAACCGGCATCGACTCGGTCCTGTACCTGATAATGCCAAAGATGGCAAACAAGCCAAGGGCGAAACCGACCTTCAGCTTAACTCCGCCAAGCAGGAAAATCAAAAAGAAGATGCTGACGGCAATGAGCGAAAAGGTGAAATAATAGTCCTTGCGGCGGCTCTTCGGATAGTAAAGCAGATGAATGATAATGGTGACCACAATTGCGTTGAACGCAAAGCGGATCAGCAGCTCCCACATGTCAACGGCATTGAAGCCCTGGGGATCAATCAGCGACCACAGCGAATTGGGCGCCTGGTTGTCAAGAATCGGTTCGTTAAGTTCTTCCATGATATGGTTTATTGTAGATTGGCAAGTTTTGAAACGTAGCGCAGGCGCTCGCGGAAACGATTGGTTTTCAGCATCGGGTTGGTCAGAGCCATGCCGATACAATATTTGCTGAAACCGCTCTGATGGATTCGCAACTGCTTGAGCATGTCGAGAATCGGCGAATGAGTCAGGCCGTCGCGCTTGACTTCGATAATCACCAGCGGCCCCATCGAGGCGTCGTGCCCGGTCTGTTCGTTGTGGAACTCCAGGTCGAGGTCAATTGTCAGACGCTCGGTCATGGCGTCGTTGACCAGCGTTATGCGGCGGAACCTGTTAGACAACTGTGGCAGCAGGCGGTGAGCGCCATAGATCGACTTCTGAATCAGAAAGACGCGATAGGTTTCGCGGTCGAGGTCGGGCGTGCGCTCGCCACACTGGATGCGCTTCTTATCCGTGCGCCCCTTGTTGTTCTTGCGCTTGACCTCAAGAAACTGCACGCCGGAGCTCTCATAGCGACGCACGCGGATTTTCTGCCGCGCCTTCTTGCCGCGATGGTGCTGGGCATACATCTCACACTCAGGAGTGTCGAAATATAGCGTCGTGTAGGGCATCATCTTCTGCCCTTCGATTTCCTGAATAGAGTATCGGTCGGCAGCCAGAGCCAGAAGGTGCTCGAGGCGGTCGAGAGTAGTGACGAATTTCGTGTCCACGCGATTCATGAGCTTAACCTTGCCCATCTGTTCGAGCGACACGGAGCGATACCCGCTCAGAAGTTCCGCTAACATCGGCAGCGAATTTACGAAACTTTTCCGACATAACCAAATCCCCACCCAACGACCGCACGGGTTATATGCGGTCGAGGACGGTGCGGACCAGGTCGGCGATGGAGTTTTTGTATTGGGGATTGGCGGTGTTGTTGTAGCGGTTGGCAATGATGGAGCAAACGGTCATTGCGCGGTGGCCCATCAGGCGGGCAAGACCCTGAAGGGGCGCCGACTCCATTTCGTAGTTGGTTATGCGGCGGTCGCCGTGGCGGAACGCCTCGATGCGCGCATTGAGGTCGGGATTGGCCAGGTGGAGGCGCACTTCGCGTCCCTGCGGGCCATAGAAGCCGACGGCGGAAATGGTGTTGCCGCGCACCATGTCGTCGCGACCAATCTGTTCAACCAGAGTCGGGTCGGCATCAACGACGTAGGGTTTGGCCCAGAGTGGATTCCAGCCGGTGTGGTCACACAGCGCATGCTCGAAATCCAGGTCGGCAACGCTGTTGCGGCCGGCGTAGTAGTTAAGAACACCGTCGAAGCCAATGGCCTTTTCGGCAATTACGGGGGTGCCGATAGTGAGCTCGGGCTGCAGGGCGCCGGAGGTGCCGATGCGCACCAGGGTGAGCGAACGCGTGTTTTCGCGCACCTCGCGGGTCTGGAAGTCAATATTGGCGAGAGCGTCGAGTTCGGTAACGACGATGTCGATATTGTCGGGGCCGATGCCGTGGCTGAGACACATGATCGGTTTGCCTTTGTAGGTGCCGCCGATGGTATGGAACTCGCGCGAGCTTACTTCGAAGGTGCGAGTATCGAAGAAGGAGGCGACCATGACAACGCGACCCGGGTCGCCGACCAGGATGACGCGGTCGGTCAGCTGCTCGGGGAGCAGGTGAAGATGAAAAACAGACCCGTCGGGGTTGATTATAAGTTCGGAAGGAGGAATTATTCTTGACATTATACTTGAATAGATTTAGGGTTAGACTTTTTGGTAGCGACCTCCGGGGAGCGCGAGCACGAGCCCGCGGAACTCCATGTCGATCAGCAGCGACATGAGCTTGCTGACTCTGAAGCCGGTGGCGGCGGTCAGCTGCGCCAGGGTCGCATTGGGGTTCTCACCCAGGAAATCAACAATCTGCGATTCGTCGGAGTTCAGTTCAATAGGTAATTGAGGCTCGTCGCCCTCCTGATGGGAGGTGCGCATGGGCCAATGTTGGGCATGGCAAAGGTCTTCGGCATTTCGGATCAACATGGCCGTTGAACCGGCAATCAGGCGGTTGCAGCCGGCGGAATAAATGTCGCCCACGCGACCCGGAAGGGCATACACGTCGCGATTATAACCCATTGCCAGGTTGGCGGTTATGAGTGCCCCACCCTTTTCAGCGCTTTCAACAACCACTACGCAGTCACACAATCCTGCGATAATCCTGTTGCGGGCAACGAAATTGCCCTTATGCACCGGCGTCAGGTGGCCATATTCCGTAACAATCAGTCCGCCTTCCGACGCCATGCGCTGGGCGTCGGCACGATGGTCGCTCGGGTAGATCGACTGCATTCCGGTCGCCATCACGCCAACCGTTGGCAATCCGGCGGCCAGAGCCGCGCGATGGGCGGCAATGTCTACGCCATAGGCCAGACCGCTGACAATAGCCACGTTGCCGACCTTTTCGGCCAGCTCATTGACGAGCGTTCGCGTAAATTCCAAACCATAGGGGGTTGCATGGCGGGTGCCGACGATGCCGACCATTCGCCGCTCGTTCAGGTCGAGACCGCCGCAGGTGTAGAGCAGCAGCGGAGCGTCCTCACACTCCAGCAGCCGGCGCGGATAGGCCGGGTCGGTGAAATACACCGGGGTAATCCGGTTGGCCTCAATGAAGAGTTCCTCGGCGGCGGCTTCTTCCAGAACGCGCTGGCGATACTCGTCGCTATAGATTCGGGCCTTCGACTGCGTCAGGTAGCGCAGACGCATCTCCGACAATGCAAAGAACTCGCGCTCGCTGCCGACCATACGCAGCAGCTCGCGGCCCAGGGTTAGATTCATGCCTCGAATCGAGGCAAAAGCAATCTGATAACGTAGACGGGGATTAGAGCTCATCGGCAAGCAAGTAGTCTTTGAACGCTTCGGCCAGCTCCTCGCCCCGGGTCGGACGGCCATTGATGATATTAACGACCGTGACCTCGGCGTTAACTACCGGTCGGCCGTCGGGGGTCAGAATCCACTGATGAAAAATGAAGCGCGGGCCGCGGCGGGTCAGCTTCAGGCAGCTAACGAACTCGCACCCGAGGCCGAGCGACGACAGATAGGTAATCGACACGCTGCGAACAACGGGCGACATTCCGCGTCGGCGCATGTCGGCAAACGACAAACCGGCGGATTCACAGAACTCATGGCGCGTATGTTCGAGGTAGTTCAGATAACAGGCATTGTTAACGATGCCTTCCGAGTCAACCTCGTAGTCGCGCACTTTCATCGGGAGCTTAAAGGCGGCATTTTCCATCAGCGGCAAATTTACTAACTTTTTTTGATTCCTCCAAATCCGCATCGAACGATTATAGCCTCAGAGCGGCTGACCGTCCAATCAGCGTCAGACCAACACCTCCCGCAAGGCTCAGCATCGCATAAACAACTGCCTGCACCGGCCGACCGCGCCCGGCAATGTTAACAATATCGGCCGAGAAGGTCGAAAACGTCGTTAGGCCGCCGCAGAAGCCGGTCACCAGCAGCAGCGACAGCGCCTGACCAATCAAGCGGGTGCGCTCAGCCACGCCAAGCAGACACCCGATAAGCAGGCAGCCCGCAAGATTAACCGCCAGGGTTCCGAGTTGCGACGGTGCCGAAGGCCACAGCAACGCCGACAATCGAACAATCAGATAGCGCGAGCAACTTCCCAACGCTCCGCCCAAAGCAACGAGCAATAGGTTCCGAAACATGTATAGTCCTCCAATAAAAAGAGCAAGACTGCGCCCCGGGTATCAGCCGGGAGGCGCAGCCTTGCGGTGAATTGCGAATCAGTCGCCGGATAATTACTCGGCTTTGGGCTCTTCAGCTGCGGGAGCTTCAACCGGAGCGGTTTCGGCAGCAGCGGTAGCGCTCTTTTTGCGCGAGCGGCGGGTGCGGCTCTTCTTGGTATCGGCCTTCTTGGCGTCGAGCAGTGCCTGGTTGTAGTCAACGAGCTCGATGAAACACATCTGAGCATTGTCGCCGAGGCGGTTGCCGGTTTTCAGAATGCGGGTGTAGCCACCGGGACGGTCAGCGATTTTCTGCGAAATTTCGCGGAAGAGCTCGCTAACGGCATACTTGTTCTGGAGATAGGAGAAAACGAGGCGGCGGTTAGCCATGTTGTCCTCCTTGGAGCGGTTGATCAGGGGCTCGGCATACATGCGCAGCGCCTTGGCTTTGGCCAGGGTGGTGAAGATGCGCTTGTGCATGATCAGCGAGATGGTCATGTTAGCCAGCAGGGCATCGCGGTGGCCCTTTTTACGGCTGAGATGGTTGAAATTTTTATTGTGTCTCATCTTTGGGTTTACTCTTTGTCTAATTTATACTTGGCAATGTCCATGCCGAAGGAGAGGTTCAGTCGAGCCAGCAGGTCGTCGAGTTCGGTGAGTGACTTTTTGCCGAAGTTGCGGAACTTGAGCAGGTCGTTCTTGTTGAACTTAACGAGGTCGCCGAGGGTTTCGACTTCGGCAGACTTCAGGCAGTTGAGAGCGCGGACGCTGAGCTCCATGTCAACGAGTTTTGACTTGAGGAGCTGGCGCATCTTCAGAACTTCTTCGTCGAACTCATCGGCATCGGTTTCCTCGGGAACCTCAAGGGTGATGCGCTCATCGCTGAAGAGCATGAAATGCTGAATCAGGATTTTCGCAGCTTCCTTCAGTGCAACCTGCGGAAGGATGGAGCCATTGGTGGTGATTTCAATAAGAAGTTTCTCGTAGTCAGTCTTCTGGTCTACGCGGAAGTTCTCCACGGTGTACTTCACGTTCTTAATCGGCGTGTAGATCGAGTCGATGGCAATGATGTTAACATCGTCTTGCGGAACGATCTGCTCGTCGGCGGGAGTCCAGCCGCGGCCTTTGTTAACGGTGAAGTCGAGGGTAAATGATGCGGAGGGGTCGAGGTGGCAGATTACCAGCTCGGGATTGAGCACTTTGAAGCCGTTTAGAGCTTTGCCAAGCTGACCGGCGGTCAGAACATCCTGGCCGGAAACGACCAGAGAGGCTTTTTCGTCGTCGGTGTCTTCAACAATCTGCTTGAGGTCAACTTTCTTCAGGTTGAGGATGATGTTGGTAACGTCTTCCTTAACACCGGGGATAGTGTCGAACTCGTGGAGCACGCCATTGATGCGGATCGAAGAAATGGCGTAGCCTTCGAGTGACGAAAGCAGAATGCGACGCAGGGCGTTGCCGATAGTAATACCGTAGCCGGGCTCCAATGGCTTGAACTCGAATTTGCCGAAATTGTTGTCACTTTCGAGCATGACAACCTTATCGGGCTTTTGGAATGACAAAATAGCCATAGGACTGGTTTGGTGGTTAACGGGTTATTACTTAGAATAGAGTTCGACGATGAGCTGCTCCTTGATGTTTTCGGGGATGTCAGCGCGGTCGGGAGTGTGGAGGAACTTGCCGCTCTTGGTGGCTTCGTCCCATTCAATCCAGGGATATTTTGCGTGGTTGAAGCCGGCGAGGTTATCAGCGATAACTTCCAGCGATTTGCTCTTTTCGCGAACGCCAACAACGGTGCCTGCCTCTACGTGGTAGGAGGGGATGTTAACGACCTTGCCGTTAACAACGATGTGGCGGTGGAGGACCATCTGGCGGGCTGCTGCGCGGGTGGGAGCGATGCCAAGACGGTAAACTACGTTGTCCAGACGGCTCTCGAGGAGCTGCAGCAGAACTTCACCGGTGATACCTTTGGTGCGTTCAGCCTTTTCGAAAAGGTTGCGGAACTGACGTTCCAGAACGCCGTAGGTATATTTGGCTTTCTGCTTTTCGCGGAGCTGGATGCCATATTCAGAAGTTTTGCGGCGACGGTTCTGACCGTGCTGGCCGGGGGGGAAGTTTCTTCTTTCAAGCACTTTGTCGGGGCCGAAGATGGCTTCACCGAATTTGCGGGCGATTTTGGTCTTGGGACCGGTATATCTTGCCATTTGTTTTGTTTTTGAAGTGAAGGTTAGATTGGGAATATTATGAGTTGGCGGGGAACGAACGATTCTTTCTTGCCGACCGGGACGCCGGAGGCGGAAACGACGCCGCGAGCCTTCGGTCTGCGCCAGCAGAGCCGGGTGCGGTGGGGGCCGGTAGCCGTCGAGTCAGCCGCGACCGTTGAGAGGGAAAGTGTGGTATCATCTGTTAACGGTCAAATAAAATTCTCGAGGGCTGGTGACCCGCTTTGGGCAGTTGGGTTAAGGTTCGTTTCTCCTGTCGCGGCTGTCGGACCGCGGCCTGAAGAGTCATTCCCCCGCCGGAGAATGAAGGGGTTGCTGACGAAGGGCGTCGGTTTTCAGTTATTAAACGCGACGACGCTTCGGCGGGCGGCAACCGTTGTGGGGCAGCGGAGTAACGTCGAGAATTTCGGTTACTTCAATGCCGGCGCCATGAACGGTGCGGATTGCGGATTCACGGCCGTTGCCGGGACCCTTCACATAGGCTTTCACTTTGCGGAGGCCGAGGTCGAAAGCGACCTTGGCGCAGTCCTGCGCGGCCATCTGGGCGGCGTAGGGGGTATTCTTTTTCGAGCCACGGAAGCCCATCTTGCCTGCGGAGGACCAGGAGATAACCTGACCTTCGGCGTTGGCCAGACAAACGATAATGTTGTTGAACGAGCTGTGGACGTGGAGTTGGCCTTCGGCGCCGACTTTCACGTTGCGCTTCTTGGCTGCGACTGCTTTCTTTGCCATATCTAAATGCTGGATAGGTTATTTTACTTGGTAGCTTTTTTCTTGTTGGCAACGGTCTTTTTGCGACCTTTGCGGGTGCGGGCGTTATTCTTGGTGCTCTGGCCGCGAACGGGGAGGCCGTTGCGGTGGCGGATGCCGCGATAGCAACCAATATCCATCAGTCGCTTGATGTTGAGCTGGATTTCCGAGCGGAGATCGCCTTCAACTTTGTATTCAGTCTGGATTACTTCGCGAACTTTGGCTGCCTGTTCGTCGGTCCAGTCCTGTACTTTAATGGCGCCGTCAACTCCTGCTTTTTCCAGGATGGTGAGGGCGGCGCTACGGCCGATGCCGTAGATGTAGGTCAAGGATATTTCACCTCTTTTGTTTTGGGGGAGGTCAACTCCCACGATTCTTACTGCCATATAATTTTTTTGTTAGATCAGAAAATTTTGTGCAAAGTTACAAAAAATTTTTTAACCTTGACGAAGTTTGTACTTAGGATTTTTTTTGTTGATTACGTAGAGGCGGCCTTTGCGACGAACGATCTTGGAGTCGGCAGTGCGCTTCTTAATGGATGCTTTGACTTTCATTTGATTGAATATTGGAGTTAAAATGAATGGTTAAGTTGCTTTGGTTGCGTTATTTATAGCGGAACGCGATGCGACCCTTCGTCAGGTCGTAGGGGCTCATCTCAACCCGCACTTTGTCGCCCGGAAGAATTTTTATGTAATGCATGCGCATTTTTCCGGAAATGTGGGCAATAATTTCGTGGCCGCTTTCAAGTTCAACGCGAAACATTGCATTGCTGAGTGCTTCAACAATGGTACCGTCGAGTTCGATTGCTGATTGTTTTGCCATTTACTGATTGGATTGTTTAATGGTTGGACTGAATGGTTTAGATGAAGCGGTCGCCGAGTGCCTCCTTGATGTAGTCGAAGGTCGTCAGCACGCGGGTTTCGTTGTCGAGAATGGCGAGCGTGTGCTCGTAGTGGGCCGAGGGTTTGTGGTCCTTGGTCTTGCAGGTCCAGCCGTCGGCCGAGGAGATAACAACGTTTTTACTGCCGAGGTTAATCATCGGTTCGATGCAGATACACATGCCCGGCTTCAACACGGGGCCGATTCCTCGGCGTCCGAAGTTGGGGACCTCGGGGGCTTCGTGCATTGAGCGACCGATGCCGTGGCCGGTCATTTCGCGAACTACGCCATAACCGCGACGCTCGCAAAAGGTCTGAACGGCGTTCGAAATGTTGCCGATGCGGGCGCCGACTTTTGCTTCGGCAATGCCGCGGGCAAGCGCTTCCTTGGTATCGCGCAGAAGCTGCATGGTTTTGGGGTCAACGTCGCCGACGGCAAACGTATAGGCCGAGTCGCCGCAGTAGCCGTTGAGGTCAACTACGGTGTCGATGCCAACGATGTCGCCGTCGCGCAGGGCGTAGTCCGACGGAAAGCCGTGAACAACGGTGTCGTTGACTTCAATACACAGGGTTCCGGGAAAGCCCTGATAGCCCAGACAGGCGGGACGGCCGCCATTGTCGAGCATAAATTCGCGGGCTATGGCATCGAGGCGGGCGGTAGTCACGCCGGGAGCCACCCACTTGGCAACTTCGCCAAGTGTGCGGCTCACCAGTGTGGCTGCCTCCTGCATCAGGAGAATTTCGTCTGCAGTTTTGAGGTAAATCATTCAGTCAGCAATTAACGCTTTTGAAGTCTGACGGGGGGATTAATAGGCAGAGCCGGTTGTGCGACCCTTGATTTTGCCGTCTTTCATCAGGCCGTCGTAGTGGTGCATCATCAGGTGCGATTCAACCTGCGTCAGGGTGTCGAGCACTACGCCGACGAGAATCAGCAGCGAGGTGCCGCCGAAGAACTGGGCGAAGTTGGCGCTGACGCCGAAGAGGCGGGCAAACGCGGGAAGCACGGCAACGATTCCGAGGAAAATGGAGCCGGGCAGAGTGATGCGCGACATTACGGAGTCAAGATACTCAACGGTGTTCTTGCCGGGTTTAACGCCGGGGATGAAACCGTTGTTGGACTTGAGGTTCTCGGCAATGCGGGTGGGGTTAACGGTGATGGCGGTGTAGAAGTAGGTAAACGCAACGATCAGGATGAAGTAAACGAAGTTATACCAAAAGCCGTTAACGTCGGAGAACGTTGCGAAGAAGCCGGAGCCGGAGCCATTGGCGCTGAAGCCCGAGAGGGTCAACGGAATGAACATGATGGCCTGGGCGAAGATGATGGGCATAACGCCGGCGGCATTTACCTTCAGAGGAATATATTGACGGGCGCCGCCATACTGACGGTTGCCGACAATGCGCTTGGCATACTGCACGGGCACCTTGCGGGTTCCCTGAACCAGCAGCACAGCGCCGCAGGTAACGGCGAAGAGCAGAACCAGTTCAACAATGAACATTACCAGACCGCCCTGGCCGGAAGTGGTTCCGGGCATGCGTGCCTGAATTTCATAGAGAAGGGCGTGGGGCAGGCGGGCAATGATGCCGACAAGGATGATAAAGGAGATACCGTTGCCGATACCGCGGTCGGTGATGCGCTCGCCAAGCCACATGATGAACATGGAGCCTGCGGCGAGGATTACCGTCAGGTAGGCAATGGTCCAACCTCCCATGTTGATAACGGCACCGGTCTGAGAGGCGGCGGCGTTAAGCTGATGCTGGAGGTTGAGCAGATAGGCGGGACCCTGCACGCAGAGAATAACCACTGTCAAATAGCGGGTATACTGCGTGAGTTTCTGGTGGCCGCTTTCGCCTTCGCGCTGCATCTTCTGAAACGACGGCAGAACCATGCCGAGCAACTGAATCACGATCGACGCAGTAATGTAGGGCATGATACCGAGGGCGAAGATAGAGGCGTTGGAGAACGCGCCGCCGGAGAACATGTTAAGGAGCTGCATCAGGCCGGAGGAGTCGGAGAAGCGCTCCAGGGCGATGAGATGTTCGGGGTTGATGCCCGGCAGCACGACGTAACAGCCGAGTCGGTAGATGAGTACCAACATGACTGTTACGAGGATGCGCTGACGCAGTTCCTCAATGGTCCAGATGTTTTTGAATGTTTGAAAGAATCTCATTGGGGAATTGGGGGAGTAAAGGAGGGAGGATTATTTGACTTCTACTGCCTGACCGCCGGCAGCTTCAATAGCAGCCTTGGCAGCGGCGGAGAAAGCGTTAGCCTGAACGTTGACCTTCTTGGTCAGCGCGCCCTTGGCGAGAATCTTAACGAGTTCGCCTTTGGCCATCAGGCCGTTTGCAACCAGAACTTCGGGAGTGATTTCCTCGATGGACTTAGCGGTTGCAAGAGCTTCGATGTCAGACAGGTTGATTGCCTTGTAGGCAACGCGATTGAGGCTGTTGAAGCCAAACTTGGGCAAACGGCGCTGCAGAGGCATCTGACCGCCTTCGAAGCCGATTTTGCGGGAATAGCCGGAGCGTGACTTGGCGCCCTTGTGACCGCGCGTAGAAGTGCCGCCCTTGCCCGAACCGGGACCGCGACCTTTGCGGGTCTTATTTTTGGTGGAGCCTACTGCGGGCTTCAGATTGTTGAGTTCCATTGTTTAATTGAGATTAGTTAGCGGGTTCAACATTGACCAGGTGGTGTACTTTCTTGACCATGCCCAGGATGGAAGGATTCGATTCCTTCACAACGGAGTGGTGCATTTTGTGGAGGCCGAGAGCGTCGAGGGTCTCTTTCTGGTCTTTGGGAGCGTTGATACGGCTCTTGATCTGGGTGATTTTAATTTTTGCCATAGTTGGAATGGAGCGCTTTAGGTTTATTTGCCGTTGAAGACTTTTTCAACCGATACGCCGCGAACGGCGGCAACCTGTGCGGGCGAGCGCATTTCGCCGAGGGCGGCGATGGTGGCCTTAACGAGGTTGTGGGGGTTGGAAGAGCCCTTGCTCTTTGCAAGAACGTCGGTGATGCCAACGCTTTCCAGCACCGCACGCATAGCGCCACCGGCCTTAACACCGGTACCGTGGCTTGCGGGTTTGAGGATGATGCGGGAGCCGCCGAATTTTGCAACTTGTTCGTGGGGGATGGTGCCCTTGTGGAGGGGAACGCGGATGAGGTTCTTTTTAGCCGATTCTACGCCTTTGGCAATAGCGGCCTGAACTTCATTGGCTTTACCAAGGCCCCAGCCTACGATGCCCTTGCCGTCGCCAACAACTACGATTGCGGCGAAGGTGAAGGCGCGACCGCCTTTGGTTACTTTGGTAACGCGGTTAATGGCAACGAGACGATCCTGAAGTTCGATGTCGTTGGTGGATTTTACGCGATTCTGATTGTTAGCCATGGTCTTGTTCTTTAGAATTGGAGGCCGGCTTCGCGGGCGCCGTCGGCCAGGGATTTAACACGACCGTGGAACAGGTAGCCGTTACGGTCAAAAACGACAGTTGTGATGCCGGCTTCGAGAGCCTTCTTGGCAGCTGCGGCGCCAACTTTAGCGGCAACTTCGCTCTTGGTTCCGCCTTCGAGGCCCTTGGAGGAGGCGCTGACGAGGGTTTTGCCTGCGAGGTCGTCGATAATCTGGACGTAGATGCCCTTGTTGGAGCGGAAGACGGTCATGCGCGGACGCTGGGCAGTGCCGCTGATTTTGCCGCGGATGCGCGTCTTGATTTTGTTTCTTCTTGCTATTTTGGAAATCATAGTTTCGTTGATTCTATTCGGTTAATGAATTAGAGTTATGCTCGCAGGCGATTACTTAGCGCCGGCCGATTTGCCGGACTTGCGGCGGATAACTTCGCCAACGAACTTAATACCTTTGCCCTTGTAGGGTTCGGGTTTGCGCAGAGAGCGGATTTTCGCACAAACCTGGCCCAGAAGCTGCTTGTCGGCGCTTTCCAGGATGATCAGGGGGTTTTTGTTACGTTCGCTCTTTGCTTCAACTTTGATTTCCTTGGGGAGCTTGATGAAGATGGCGTGGGAGAAACCGAGCGAAAGTTCCAGAACCTGGCCTTCGGCGTTTGCACGGTAGCCTACGCCAACCAGTTCCATTTCTTTCTTGTAGCCGTTCGAAACGCCTTCAACCATGTTGTGGATAAGGGCGCGGGCCAGGCCGTGCTGAGCGCGGTGCTCGCGGTCGTCGGTCGGACGGGCAACGTGGATCTGGCCGTCTTCAACGGTTACGGTCAGGTCGGGGTTGATGGTTTCTTTCAGTTCGCCTTTGGGGCCTTTAACGGTAACGACGTTGCCGGCAACGTTTACGGTTACACCTGCGGGGAGTGCGATGGGAGCTTTACCTATACGTGACATATCTTTATTTCCTCCTCATTAATTAGTAAACGTAGCAGAGAACTTCGCCGCCGACTTTTTCTTCGAGGGCCTGTTTGTTGGTCATAACGCCTTTCGAGGTCGACAGGATTGCGATGCCCAGACCGTTGAGAACGCGGGGCATTTCCTTGTAGCCGGTGTACTGGCGAAGGCCGGGACGGCTCACGCGCTTGAGGCACTTGATGGCGTTAACCTTGTCTTTCGGATCGTACTTGAGAGCGATCTTGATGGTACCACAGGGGGTTTCACCCTCTATAAACTTGTAGTTAAGAATATAGCCTTGTTCGAAGAGAATCTTGGTGATCTCTTTTTTCAAGTTTGAGGCGGGAATTTCAACAACGCGGTGGTTGGCTTTGATGGCGTTCCTCAATCTTGTCAGATAATCTGCTATGGGATCAGTCATTTGGTTTGAATGGTTTAAATTGATTCGGGGGATTCCGAACAATATTTAATTTTTCTGTTTGAGATAATGGTTGGCCGCTGTGCGTCCGGGCCGCTCGGGCCCGGGCGCCGGCCGGGCGCTAACAAATTACCAGGAGGCTTTGCGCACGCCGGGGATGAGACCTTGAGAGGCCATTTCGCGGAATTGGATACGCGAAATGCCGAACTGACGCATGTAGCCTTTCGGACGACCGGTGATCGAGCAGCGGTTGTGGAGGCGGATGTAGGATGCGTTCTTCGGGAGCAGCTGCAGAGCCTGGAGGCTTTCATAGTCGCCGGCAGCCTTGAGGGCGGCCTTCTTGGCGGCGTACTTGGCAACGAGCTTTGCGCGCTTTACCTCGCGGGCTTTCATGGATTCTTTTGCCATAATGCTTCGTTTCGAGGGGGGATGATTAATTGTTCTTCTTGAAGGGGAGGCCGAATTCCTTGAGCAGTGCCAGACCTTCTTCGTCGGTTTTGGCCGAGGTAACGAAGGTGATGTTCATGCCCTGGAGCTTGTTGACGGTGTCAATGTTGATTTCCGGGAAGATGATCTGCTCGGTGATGCCCAGAGTGTAGTTGCCGCGGCCGTCGAGCTTGGAGTCGATGCCTTTGAAGTCGCGGATACGGGGAAGGGCAACGCGAACCAGACGTTCGAGGAATTCATACATTTTTTCGCGACGGAGAGTTACCATTGCGCCGATGGGCATTTTTTTACGCACCTTGAACTGGGCGATGTCCTTCTTCGACAGAGTGGCAACGGCCTTCTGACCGGTGATGGCGGTGAGCTCGTTGATGGCGGTTTCGATAATCTTTTTGTCCTGGGTGGCAGCGCCGAGACCCTGGTTGATTACGATTTTCTCCAGGCGGGGAACCTGCATCACGGTAGTGTAGTTAAACTGCTTTTCGAGGGCGGGAACAATGCGTTCCTTGTAGTCCTTCTGCAAAGTTGTTGCGCTCATTACTTGATCTCCTCTCCTGATTTTTTGGCCACGCGAACCTTCTTGCCTTCGGCATTAACGGTATAGCCTACGCGGGTGGGCTTGCCGGATTTGGGGTCAACGGGGTTAAGGTTAGACACGTGGATGGGGGCTTCCATCTTAACGATGCCGCCGTTGGGGTGCTGCGCATTAGGGCGCATAGCTTTGCTGACCATGTTGAGGCCCTCAACGATGGCGCGCTGCTTTTTAACATCAACGCTCAGCACGCGGCCCTGTTTGCCGCGGTCTTCGCCGGCGTTGACGTAGACGATGTCGCCTTTTTTGATATGGAGTTTGCTCATTTGGTTGGTTGGATTAACGTGTTGGATGGGTTAAAGCACTTCGGGTGCCAGAGAAACAATTTTCATGTTGGTGGCGCGCAGTTCGCGGGCCACGGGGCCGAAGATGCGGGTGCCGCGGAGTTCGCCGGCGTTATTGAGCAGAACGCAGGCATTGTCGTCGAAGCGGATATAGGACCCATCGGGGCGACGTACTTCCTTTTTAGTGCGGACGACCACAGCTTTCGACACGGTGCCTTTCTTCACATCGGATGAAGGGATTACGCTCTTCACCGACACCACGATAATGTCGCCAACGGAGGCATAGCGGCGGCCGGTGCCACCAAGCACGTGGATGCACAGTGCTTCTTTTGCTCCGGAGTTGTCGGCGACTGTCAAGCGGGTTTCAGTCTGTATCATTGTCTAAAAATTTAGTTTTGGTTTAAGACGTTGTGATTGATTGTTTGAAGAGCGGATGCTTACTTAACCTTCTCGATGATTTCAACCAGGCGCCAGCGCTTGGTTTTGCTCAGGGGGCGGGTTTCCATCAGGCGAACGGTGTCGCCGACGGAGCATTCGTTCTTTTCGTCGTGGGCGTGATACTTTTTGGTTTTGTTCACGAACTTACCATAAATGGGGTGTTTTTCCTTCCATTTGATGGTCACGGTGATGGTCTTGTCGCCTTTATTGCTGGAAACCACACCCACGCGTTCTTTGCGGAGATTTCTTTGTTCTTCCATGTTTGCTTAAATAACGTTGTGTTGGGGGTGATTATTATTTCGAGGCGAGGGCGCGGGCGCGAAGCTCGGTCTTTACGCGGGCAATCATGCGGCGGTCCTTGGTGATCTGCGCAGGATTGTCGGTAGCGCTGACGGTGTGGGTAGCTACGAGCTGGCGATATGCCTTCTCCATCTGGGCCAGACGCTCGGTCAGGTCGGCGGTGGTCATCTCTTTGATTTCTTCTTTCTTCATGACGATAGGGGAAGATTAGACGTTTTGAGAGGGGTCGTAGTCACGACGCACAACGAATTTGGTAATCACAGGGAGCTTCTGGGCGGCCAGACGAAGTGCTTCCTTTGCAACTTCGAAGGGAACGCCTTCAACCTCGATCAGGATGCGGCCGGGAGTAACGGGAGCCACGTAGCCTTCGGGGTTACCTTTACCTTTACCCATGCGGACTTCGGCGGGTTTCTTGGTAATGGGTTTGTCCGGGAAGATACGGATCCAGATTTGACCCTGACGCTGCATGTAGCGGGTAACTGCGATACGAGCGGCTTCGATCTGGCGGCCGGTAATCCATTTGGACTCCAGAGTCTTAATGCCAAATGAACCGAAGGCCAGCTGGTTGCCGCGCTGGGCAACGCCTTTCATGCGGCCTTTTTGCGAGCGGCGGAACTTGGTTTTTTTAGGTTGTAACATTTCTGCTGTTGATTCAAATGGTTAAGAATTAGCGATTGTTTTTCGGTTTGCGGAAACCACGGTCGCGACGCTGGCCGCGTTCGCCTTCGGAGCGACCGCCACGGCCCTGCTCCTTGGTAGCTGCGAAGTTCGGAGAGAGGTCGCGCTTGCCATAGACTTCGCCACGGCAAATCCAAACCTTAACGCCGATAACACCTACCTTGGTGTGGGCTTCAACCAGAGCGTAGTCAATGTCGGCGCGCAGGGTGTGGAGCGGAGTGCGGCCTTCCTTGAACATTTCGCTGCGGGCGATTTCTGCACCGTTCAAACGGCCCGAAACCTGAACCTTGATGCCTTCGGCGCCTGCACGCATGGTGGAGGCGATAGCCATCTTGATGGCGCGGCGGTAAGCCACCTTGCCTTCGATCTGGCGGGCAATGCCGTTGGCAACGATTTCAGCGTCGAGTTCCGGACGCTTGATTTCGAAAATGTTGATCTGAACGTCGCGCGAAGTGATTTTCTTCAGCTCTTCCTTGAGCTTGTCGACTTCGGCGCCGCCCTTGCCGATGATGAGGCCCGGACGCGAGGTGCAGATGGTAATAGTGGTGAGTTTAAGAGTGCGCTCAATAACGATGCGCGAAACGCTCATCTTGGCAAGACGGACGTTCAGATACTTGCGGAGCTTATAGTCCTCAAGCAAGTTGTCGCCATACTTGTGGCCGAAATTCCAGTTGGAGTCCCAGCCGCGGATGATGCCGAGGCGATTGCTGATAGGATTAACTTTCTGTCCCATTCTGTTTAGGTCTTGGGTAAAATGAGGTTAGGCTTTTTTGTTATCGATGGTGTCAACCACTACGGTTACGTGGTTAGCGCGCTTGCGGATGCGGTAGCCGCGGCCCTGGGGCGCGGTGCGCAGACGCTTGAGCATAGGAGCGGGGCTAACGAAGATGGTTGAGATATAGAGCTCGCCGGCGTCGGCTTTGCGCTCGTTTTTGGCTTCCCAGTTGGCCACTGCGCTGCGCAGGAGTTTTTCCAGGCGAGCGGCGGCTTCTTTGTTTGAGAACTTGAGGACGCCAAGTGCACGATTCACTTCCATTCCGCGCACCATGTCAACGACGAGGCGCATCTTGCGGGGCGAGGAGGGAACGTTGAGCAGTTTGGCAAAGGCGATCTGCTTGTTGGCCTCTTTCCTCTGGTCTGCTGAGTTTCTTTTTCTTACACCCATAGGTTGGTATGAAGGATTGTTAAAAACTGCTTAATTAATGTTTGGTCTCTGATTTACTTCTTACGGTTGCCGGAGTGGCCGCGGAAGGTGCGGGTGGGAGCAAATTCGCCCAGTTTGTGGCCTACCATGTTTTCGGTAACGTAAACGGGGATGAACTTGTTGCCATTGTGGACCGCAAAAGTGTGGCCAACGAATTCGGGGGCAATCATTGAAGCGCGGCTCCAGGTCTTGATAACGGACTTTTTGCCGCTTTCCTCCATTGCGCTAACCTTCTTTTCGAGTTTAACGCTGATGAAGGGGCCTTTTTTTAATGAACGACTCATGCTGATAGGTCAATAATTAAAAGGTTACTTCTTTCTTCTTTCGATGATATACTTCGACGAATGCTTCTTGGGAGCACGAGTCTTGAGGCCCTTGGAGTAGAGGCCCTTGCGAGAGCGGGGATGACCGCCGCTGGCGCGACCTTCACCACCACCCATCGGGTGATCGACAGGGTTCATAACTACGCCGCGGTTGTGGGGGCGACGACCGAGCCAGCGGCTGCGGCCTGCTTTACCCGACGATTCGAGCGAGTGTTCGCTGTTGCCAACAACGCCAACGGTGGCCTTGCAGGTAGCCAGGACCTTGCGGGTTTCGCCGGAAGGAAGTTTGATGATGGCGTAGTCGCCTTCGCGAGAAACGAGCTGAGCGAAGGTGCCGGCGCTGCGTGCCATGAAGGCGCCCTGGCCGGGACGGAGTTCGATAGCGTGGATGAGCGTACCGACGGGGATACGGTTCAGCGGAAGAGCGTTGCCTACTTCAGGAGCTGCGTCGGGACCGGAAACTACGGTTGCGCCAACTTCCAGGCCGTTGGGGGCGATGATATAGGCTTTGCTGCCGTCAACGTAGTAGAGAAGAGCAATGCGGGCCGAACGGTTAGGGTCGTACTCGATGCTTTTAACTACGGCAGGTACTCCATCTTTGGTTCTCTTGAAGTCGATGATACGATAAGCACGCTTGTGGCCGCCGCCGATGTAGCGGGTGGTCAGGTGGCCTTCAGAGTTGCGGCCGCCGGTGGCTTTCTTACCGACCGTAAGAGATTTTTCCGGCGTGGTTGCGGTGATGGTGCCTTTGAACACGCCGATAACTTTGTGTCGCTGCCCGGGGGTAGTGGGCTTGAATTTTCTTACTGCCATGTATCGAACTGATTAGATGTTGCTATAGAAGTCGATTGATTCGCCATTGGCAACGCTGATGATAGCCTTTTTCCAAACGGCGGTAGTGCCTTTGATGAGGCCGCCTTTGGTGTAGCGCTGTTTGCGTTTTGCGCGAACAATCATAGTGTTAACTTTGGTAACCTTAACGCCATAGAGCTCTTCGACCAGAGCCTTGATCTGGGGCTTGGTGGCCTCGGGCGAAACGCGGAAGGTGTAGCGGTTGAGACTTTCGGAGAGCTTGGTAGCCTTCTCGGTCACAATGGGTTTGATGCTGATTTCCATTTTTCGTTGAGCTGGTGGATTAGAGGTTATTTACTACTTCAACGCTCTTTTCCGACAGGAGCATCACGTTATTGTTCAGAATAGCGTAGGTGTTCAGGTCGGCTGCGGCCATCATGCGGGCGCCGGGAACGTTGCGGAGGCTGAGGTTAACGTTCTTGTCCATGGTGGGCATTACCAGCAGAACCTTCTTGCCGTTAACTTTGAGGGCGTCGAGAACTGCGGCGAACTGCTTGGTCTTGGGAGCTTCGAAGCTGAAGTCTTCGATAACCATGATCTGGTTGTCGGCGAGCTTCGAGGTCAGAGCGCTCTTGCGGGCAAGCTGTTTAACCTTTTTGTTGAGTTTGAAAGAATAATTGCGGGGACGGGGACCGAAAACGCGACCGCCACCAACCAGAACGGGGCTGTTGATGTCGCCGATACGCGAACCGCCGCCACCTTTCTGCTTGTGGAGTTTGCGGGTAGAGCCGGAAACTTCGCTGCGTTCTTTGCTCTTGTGTGTACCCTGACGCTGGTTGGCGAGGAATTGTTTAACGTCGAGCCAAACTACGTGTTCGTTCACGTCAACGCCAAAGACTTCGTCGCTGAGTGTTACCTTGCGACCGGTGTCTTCACCTTTGATGTTATAGACTGCGAGTTCCATTTCTTACTTCTCTACCATTACGATTGAACCTTTGGCACCGGGAATGGAGCCTTTGATCATGAGGATGTTGTGTTCGGGAATTACCTTGAGGACCTGAAGGTTCTGAACGGTTACTCGTTCATTACCCATCTGGCCGGCCATGCGCATGCCCTTGAATACCTTTGCAGGATAGGAGCAGGCACCGATTGAACCGGGAGCACGCAGGCGGTTGTGCTGACCGTGGGTCGACTGACCTACGCCGCCGAAACCGTGGCGCTTAACGACACCCTGGTAACCTTTACCTTTCGAGGTGCCAACAACGTCAACGAACGAACCTTCGTCGAAGAGCTCAACGGAGATAGTTTCGCCAAGAGCGTGTTCGCCTTCAAAACCCGAGAACTCGGCCAAGTGGCGCTGAGGAGCTACACCGGCTTTGTCGAAGTGACCCTTCATGGGTTTGGTGGTGTGCTTGTCCTTCTTCTCGATGAAACCGAGCTGAAGAGCTTCGTAACCATCTTTTTCGACAGTTTTAACCTGGGTAACTACACAAGGGCCTACTTCGATAACAGTGCACGGCACGTTCTTGCCGTCGGCACTGAAAACGGATGTCATTCCGATTTTCTTTCCAATTAAACCTGGCATTTCTTTGTAGTTTTTGTGGGATTATTAATAATAATTGATGTGATCTGTTTTGGGGTGGTAAAACGAGGGGGTGAGGAGAGAGGAGGGAGGGTTGGTAACGTTTATCAGACTTTGATTTCTACGTCAACACCGCTGGGGAGTTCGAGTTTCATCAGAGCGTCTACAGTCTTGTTCGAAGCATTGTAGATGTCGATCAGACGCTTGAACGAAGAGAGCTGGAACTGTTCGCGGCTCTTTTTGTTAACGAAGGTCGAACGGTTAACGGTGAAGATGCGCTTGTGGGTGGGCAGGGGAATAGGACCGCTGATGATAGCACCCGTAGCCTTGACGGTCTTAACGATCTTCTCGGCGCTTTTGTCAACCAAGTTGTGGTCGTAAGATTTCAGTTTGATTCTGATTTTTTGGCTCATATTGTTTAGTCTTTATTTGTTCAAGGAATTGGAGGGAGTTATTTCAGCAGGTCAACGCGGCCCTGGCATTCGGTCAGAACGTTCTTGGCGATCGAGCTGGAAACTTCTGCATAGTGGCTGAACGACATGGTCGAGGTTGCACGACCCGAGGTAATCGTACGCAGAGCGGTCACATAGCCGAACATTTCGGCCAGAGGAGCCTTGGCCTTAACGACGCGGGCACCGGAACGAGAGGTTTCCATACCTTCTACCTGGCCGCGACGCTTGTTAAGGTCGGAGATAACGTCGCCCATCGATTCTTCGGGGGTAACGACCTCAATCTTCATGATAGGCTCGAGCAGGGTCGGACCGGCCTTTTCCGAAGCCTTCTTGAAGGCCTGGATGGCGCAGAGTTCGAAGCTCAGCTGGTCGGAGTCAACGGGGTGGAACGAACCGTCGATAACGGTAACCTTCAGGTGTTCAACGGGGAAGCCGGCGAGAATACCGTTCTTCATTGCGTTCTGGAAGCCTTTCTGAATCGAGGGGATGAATTCCTTGGGAATGTTACCGCCCTTAACTTCGTCAACGAACTGGAGGTTGCCTTCGAAGCCTTCGTCAACGGGTTCTACGCGAACGATGATGTCGGCGAACTTACCGCGACCACCGGTCTGCTTCTTGAACACTTCGCGGAGTTCAACGGGCTTGGTGATAGCTTCTTTATAGGTAACCTGCGGACGACCCTGGTTACATTCAACCTTAAATTCGCGACGCAGACGGTCGATGATGATGTCGAGGTGGAGCTCACCCATACCGGAGATAACGGTCTGACCGGTTTCCTCGTTGGTGGCAACGCGGAAGGTCGGGTCTTCTTCAGCGAGCTTCTGCAGGCCAACGCCGAGCTTGTCGAGGTCTTTCTGAGTCTTGGGCTCAACTGCGATACCGATAACGGGTTCGGGGAATTCCATAGCTTCGAGAACGATGGGAGCATCTTCGGCACAAAGGGTGTCGCCGGTGCGGATGTCCTTGAAGCCTACGCCGGCACCAATATCACCGCAACCAATCATTTCCTTAGCGTTCTGCTTGTTGGAGTGCATCTGGAACAGGCGCGAAACGCGTTCCTTTTTGCCCGAACGAGAGTTCAGAACGTAGGAGCCGGCAACCATGTCGCCGGAATATACGCGGAAGAAGCAGAGACGGCCAACATAGGGGTCAGTTGCAATCTTGAACGCCAGGGCGCAGAGAGGTTCTTCGCTCGAGGGTTCACGCGAAATGATTTCGTCGGGGTTGTCAACGCTGTGGCCTTCGATAGCACCGCCGTCGAGGGGGCTGGGGAGGTAAGCACAAACGTTATCGAGCAGGCACTGAACGCCTTTATTCTTGAACGACGAGCCGCAAGTCATCGGAACCACTTCCATCGACAGGGTTGCCTTGCGCAGGGCGCGGCGGATTTCGTCTTCGGTAATGGTCGAGGGGTCGTCGAAGTATTTTTCCATGAGGGCATCGTCGAATTCGGCGATTTTTTCGAGCATCTTGTCGCGCCATTCTTCGGCCTCAGCCTGAAGGTTAGCGGGGATTTCCTCTACGGAGTATTCAGCACCCATGGTTTCGTCGTGCCAGAAAATAGCCTTCATGGTGATCAGGTCAACCAGACCCTTGAAGGTTTCTTCAGCACCGATAGGAATTTGAATCGGGCAGGGATTTGCACCGAGAACGTCGTGGAGCTGGCGAACTACTTCGAAGAAGTTTGCGCCTGAGCGGTCCATCTTGTTAACGTAGCCGATACGGGGAACGTTATATTTATCAGCCTGACGCCAAACGGTTTCCGACTGGGGTTCAACGCCGCCTACTGCGCAGAAAGTTGCAACAGCGCCGTCGAGAACACGCAGCGAACGTTCAACCTCAACGGTGAAGTCAACGTGTCCTGGAGTGTCGATCAGGTTGATTTTGTACTGATTACCGGCATATTTCCAGAATGTGGTGGTAGCGGCGGAAGTAATGGTGATACCGCGTTCCTGTTCCTGTTCCATCCAGTCCATGGTAGCGGCGCCGTCGTGAACTTCGCCGATTTTGTGGGTCAGACCGGTGTAGAAAAGAATACGTTCGGAAGTGGTGGTCTTACCGGCATCGATGTGAGCCATAATGCCGATATTGCGAGTAAGCTTGAGCTGTTCGTCTTGTTTTGCCATTTTCTAAGTGGAGAGTTGAGATTAGAAACGGAAGTGAGCGAATGCGCGGTTAGCTTCGGCCATCTTGTGCATGTCTTCTTTGCGCTTGAAGGCACCGCCCTGTTCGTTGAAAGCGTCAACGATTTCAGCAGCGAGCTTGTCGGCCATGGTTTTGCCGCCACGCTTGCGGGCATAGATGATGAGGTTTTTCATAGAGATGGACTCCTTGCGGTCAGCGCGGATTTCAGTGGGCACCTGGAAGGTAGCACCGCCAACGCGGCGGCTCTTAACCTCAACCAGAGGAGTCACGTTATCGAGAGCCTGCTTCCAGATTTCAAGAGCAGTTTTCTCTTCATTGGGCATTTTGGCCTTGACGGTTTCAAGAGCCGAATAGAAGATGGTGAAAGCGGTGTTCTTCTTGCCGTCATACATAAGGTGGTTAACGAACTTGGTCACCTTAACGTCGTGAAACATAGGATCGGGGAGAATCACCCGCTTCTTAGGCTTTGCCTTTCTCATTGTTGTGGATTGAGTTGTGTCTTCAGTTTTCGGGGTTGGCTGTATATCTGAAGCCCGGAGGCCTCTCTTCAACGGCGGCCGCTGCCGCCATTTACTCAACCGATATTTTATTTAGCCGACCAAACGAAACGAACGACTGATTTTTAGTTCGGTTTGTTTGATTGTTTAGTACTTAAAAGAGGCGCGAATTACTTCTTACCTTTACCCTTAGCTGCTGCGGGAGCCTGACCGGGTTTGGGACGCTTTGCACCGTATTTCGAACGACGCTGAGTGCGATCCTTAACGCCCTGAGTGTCAAGAGTGCCGCGAACAATGTGGTAGCGAACACCGGGAAGGTCTTTCACACGACCGCCGCGCACCAGAACGATGCTGTGTTCCTGCAGGTTGTGACCTTCGCCGGGAATGTAGCTGTTTACTTCCTTGCCATTGGTCAGGCGAACACGAGCAACCTTACGCATTGCCGAATTAGGTTTCTTAGGGGTAGTGGTGTAGACACGAACGCATACGCCGCGACGCTGGGGGCAGCTGTCAAGTGCGGGCGACTTGCTCTTATCGGTCAGAGCCACGCGGCCTTTTCGTACTAATTGCTGAATAGTAGGCATCTTAGTTGTTAATAATGTTAAATAAAGTTAAAGTTTTGAAAGTTTAGTTAGTTTTCTCATTTTTATCGCAGCACTACGCGCCACACGCATAGTTCACCCTCTCAAAGAGTTAACTCTACAATGCAACGCATTTTGCCTTGATTTCAACTGCAAAGTTACGAAAAAAATCCGACACTACAAAACTTTTCCGCTCTGAATCTCAAAAAGTTAATACGCTTGCCGCGAGGTTACGCCCACTGTCCACAAAAAGCAAAGAAGGCTCGCAGAAAGCGCGAGCCTTGCTTGATATCGAATTCAAACGAATCACTGACGAGTGTAAATCAAATCGCCCATCTTTAGCGTATTGCCGGCAAGAATATACATGTTATTATATTCAAACCAGGTATCTCCACTGGTGTGAATAACCTCAAACCAGTGGTTAGCATCAGCATCATCTGAAATATTCCAATTAAAATACTCCGTAAGAGTAACCGTAGCGCGCGAAGTGTCAACAGTAATCTTAATAGAGCCAGTATGGTCTGACTTAATTGTCAGAATAGCCGAATCGCCGTTAATGTCAACGCATTTCCAAACACCCACAATAGAATTCTTACTGTGGCCCTCTGCGTCATCGCCACAAGAGGCCAAAGCACATGCAGAAGCTGCGAGCACAACACACACAAAAAATCTTAATAAAAAACGAAACATAATAAATGGATAGTTGCCGCGGGGCCATCCACTTTGGCAGTTAGCGGTTTAGAAAAGAAAATGCGTGACGGCCGTACTTATTGCCCGTTCTACTCATCGAGGCCCTGGAATTGCCCTACTCTGTTGAACGGACAACGCAGAAGCCTCACGCAATATATGATTCATCTGACAACCACACTACTCATACGCGGAAGCCAGATTAGATAGTCATATATCCACAAAAGGCATCTACCGTTGCCTCATTCTTGACAGAGTTGAAATTTTCCAGGTTTCGATGAGTCAAGAAAGAGCGTTAGGTAAACGCATCTGAAATCACTATGTTACGCAACCCGCCCGCATATCCCTGACAGGGCTTCTGCAAAGCGGCCTACACTGCAAAGTTACGAATTTATTGTAAATTAGCAACACATAATGAGTATTTTTTCGAAAAAATTGTCTTTGCATCCCAACTGAAAAAATCGCCAACCGCGAACCTCAAATTCACAATAAACAAAATTCTACGGTTTCCCCCTTCGCCGCTTCGTAACTTTGCACCATCGGAAACGAGCAGCGCCGATCACTGCTTTGGCTTAACGCAGCCACATCAACGACGGCACAACGAACCTAGATACCACTGACCGCACCCACCCCATGATTCCGGGCGAGCTAATAACAGGTCGCCCACCCGCGCCCGAGAAAGGTCTCGACAAAGTGCACCAACCCCGACAAACCCCGTTGCCGATAAGACTAGGAGGCTCCTGTCAGCAACAACTAAACGCTCCGCACCCATCACCCGGCTGCGGAGCGTTTTTTATTACCCCTACCCCCGCCAATTTTCAGCCACACCTTAATTTTTACGCCATATCCCGCCACATTTGCAAAAAATTGCGTATCTTTGCCGTGAGCAACAAAACTTTATAAGCATGAAACTCTCCCAAAACATAATCTCCAGAATCAAGGAAACGCTAACTTCCGTCGCCCCCGACGCCCGAACATATCTCTATGGTTCGCAGGCGCGTGGCGACGCCCGCGCGGATTCCGACATTGATCTGCTCATACTTCTCCCCGACTCCTACAACGGCTCCGACTTCGTAAAGAAAAAACTCGACATTTCGGGCCATCTCTACGATTTGTCACTCTCCCTGGGAGTCGACATATCTCCCTTGGTTTTAGTGCCCAAAGTGTTCTTTTCGCGCACTACGCCATTCACCGCCAACGTATTAAACGACCGCATCGAACTCTAATGACGCAAATCGACAAAGGCTCGACCAACGACCTGATAGACTATCGCCTGCAACGTGCAAAGGAAACGCTCAAAGAGGCTGACTATAACGCTGCCGGCGGATATTTCAACGCCGCCGTGAATCGGCTATACTACTCATGCTATTATGCGGCATCAGCTCTTATGCTTGCCAACAGTATTGAAGCGTCGACCCACAAAGGCATAAAAACCATGATCGGCCTGCAATTCGTAAAGACCGGCAAACTCGATGCCCGTTTCGGCAGAATATACCAGCAGCTCTTTGAAAATCGTCAATCAGGAGATTATGAAGATTTTGTATATTGCGATTTAGAGCTATTCAACGAACTACGCCCGCAGGCGGAAGCCTTTATTGACCGACTTGCCGCAATGATAACGGAATATCGAGAATTGTAACTTTCTGATGAAACCTATTTTTTTAATCGGCTATATGGGGTGCGGAAAGTCAACGCTCGGCCGCGCCCTGGCTGCGGCTACCGGTCTGGACTTCATTGATCTGGACCACTACATCGAGCAGCGATTTCATGCAACCGTCGCCGAGCTGTTTGCCCGGCGAGGCGAAAACGGCTTCCGCCAGGTTGAGCAGGCAATGCTCCGCGAGGTGTGTGGCTTCTCCGACGTTATAATCGCCTGCGGCGGCGGAACGCCCTGCTTTTTCAGCAACATGGAGGAGATGAACGAGGCGGGGCTGACCGTTTGGCTCAACACTCCGATTGAGCGTCTCTATGAGCGCCTGCAGCGCAACCGCTCCAAGCGCCCGATATTGGCCA
The DNA here is from genome assembly GCA_014801955.1 of Bacteroides sp. Taxonomy (GTDB): domain Bacteria; phylum Bacteroidota; class Bacteroidia; order Bacteroidales; family Muribaculaceae; genus UBA3263. Next base: position 40,222 of record JAAVDE010000012.1, read on the forward strand.
ACAAGTCAGACTCGGAGCTGCTCGACTTCATCGCATCAGCCCTGAAGGAGCGCACTCCTTATTATAGCCGCGCGAACGCAACCTTCTGCGCAACGTTGCTCGAGGACAAGAGCCAGATTGCAATAACCGCCCGCCAGTTCTGCGAGCGCTTTAACCTCCCTACCCTATGATAACAGAATCCGCACCGCTGGGCGAATTGACGCCGATGGAGCAGGCCGTGGCCGAAGAGCCTCGCCGCCGACAAATAACTTTTGGTCTGCCTTGCGGACTGCAACACGGCGAACGCCGCTTCCCGCTGACTCCAGAAGGCGCCGGCCTGCTGGTCGACAGCGGAGTCAGAGTTAAGATTCAGCGCGGCGCCGGCGACCCGATTCACTATTCCGACGCAGCCTATGAGCGCGCCGGTGCCGACCTCTGTTCGCGTGCCGAGGCTCTGCAGGCCGACGTGATTATCTCGCCGGCGGCGCTGACCGCCGCCGAGGCCGGTAGTCTCCGCCGCGGAACCATGCTGCTCACCCTGCTGCAACCGGTGCTGACCAACCCGCCGATGGCAAAGGCCCTGCTCCGAGCGGGGGTAAACGTAATCGCCGCCGACCTGATAACGACCGACGACCATCGGCTCGTTGCCGACATCCTCCATGAAATCGACGGCTGCGCGTCAATGGCCATCGCATCCGCAATGCTGACCGACCCGATCAACGGCAAGGGCATATTGCTCGGCGGGGTCACAGGCATCGTTCCCTGCGAGGTTACCATAATCGGCTCAGGCATGGGCGCCATCGCCGCGGCCCACAACGCTCTCGGCGCCGGGGCAACGGTCCGCATGTTCGACAACGACCTCTACTCGCTGCGCAAGGCAGGGCGGGTTCTCAACCAGCGCTGCATCGCGTCGGCACTCCACCCCAAGGTGTTCCGCTCGGCACTGAAGTCAGCCGACGTGGTCGTCGTGACCCCCATGCTCCGCTCCGAAGTTATCCATAGCGACGTTGTCGACGAAATGAAGAAGCGAGTGCTGATTTTCGACCTCACCGCCTCGCCCGGCTCAACGTTCCCGTCGATTCCCGTTGTTGACCTGTCGGCCCCGGCGGTCAGCACTCTCTCGGCCGGCAGCGGTCGTGCCTGCTACTGCAACGTTGGCCACCGCGTTCCGCGAACCGCCGCAATGGCCCTGAGCAACACCCTGGTCGCCAACACCGACTCGCTTCGTCGCGCCCTCGGCTCAATCGGCGACATTCCCGCTCCGCTCCGCCCCGCAATGCTGACCTACTGGGGAAAATGCGTCAACGCTCAGGTCGCCGACACGCTCGGCGTGCGCGCCCTGAACCTCAACCTAATCAGCGAAAACTAATGGCCAAGAAAAGAAAATTCTACGTCGTTTGGCAAGGCCTCGCACCCGGAATCTACGACTCCTGGGAAGAATGTGAACTGCAAGTCAAAGGCTTCGCCGGTGCGCGCTTCAAGTCGTTCAGCTCTCTGGAGGAGGCAACCGCCGCCTTCCGCGGCAGCTACGAAGACCAGGCAACGCTCCTGCTCGAAATAGCCAAACGCGCCAAGTCTGCGCCCCACCCCACCTCCAGGCCCGACAACATTCCGGCCGGCGCCATCGCTGTCGACGGTGCCTGCTCCGGCGTGCCCGGTCCCATTGAATATCGCGGAGTTGACATAAACAGCGGTCGCGAAATCTTCCATGTGGGCCCCTACCCCGGCGGCACCAACAATATCGCCGAATACCTGGCGCTGATTCACGCCCTGGCTATGCTCGACAAACGCGGCGACCACACGACACCCGTCTACTCCGACTCCCGCACGGCCCAGAGCTGGCTACGCAACCGACGGTCGAAAACCACCATCATTCCCGACGCCAACAACGCCGTTGTCATGGAAATGCTCCGCCGCGCCGACGCCTGGATTGCGACCCACACCCCCCGCAACCCCATCATCAAATGGGACACCGAAAACTGGGGCGAAATCCCCGCCGACTTCGGCCGCAAATAATGGTCAAGCTCAATTTTCGTGCAATATTTCAAGATTTAGCCTCAATTTTTGCGCATTTTTCTGAAAAATAATCTCGTTTTTTGTGCATAATGCGCGTTCGTTCCGCTAATTTTCATTATCTTTGCCTAAAAAATCAGACGCATGCACAGAAAAATATATACTGACCTCAAGGCTTGGAAAGAAAATCCGCGCCGCAAACCGCTGATTCTGTTAGGAGCGCGCCAGGTTGGAAAAACCTATATCATCCGTGAATTTGGCCGGCGCGAGTTCGAACACGTCGCCTATCTGAATTGCCATCACAATCCCGCCGTTAACGCCATATTCGCCGAAGGCTTCGACATGGAGCGCATACTGCGCCAGATTGAGGCCCTGTCGGGGGTCCCGGTCACTGCCGGAAAAACACTGATTATACTCGACGAGATACAGGAGGTACCTAACGGCATTGCCGCGCTGAAATACTTTTGCGAAGACGCGCAAGAACAGGCCGTCATAGTTGCCGGCTCTCTTCTCGGCATCTCCCTGCTCAAAGGAGAATCGTTTCCCGTCGGCAAGGTCAATACTCTCCACATGTATCCGATGACCTTTATCGAGTTCCTCTGGGCAAAAGGAGAGAAAATAATCGCGGACCACATTGAACAACATAACCACGACATTCTGCGCGCGCTCGCTAATAAACTAACCGACCTGCTGCGACAATATTATTTCTGCGGCGGCATGCCGGAAGCCGTCAAGGCCTTCACTGACGGCTATGCTCTGACCGAAGTCCGACAGATTCAACTCGACATTCTCGACGCCTACTATCGCGACATGGCCAAGCACAGCGCCAGCATGGTTGAGAAAATCCGGCTGGTATGGCAATCAGTGCCGCAACAACTGGCCAAAGAAAACAAGAAATTCGTTTTCGGCGCAGTGCGTAGCGGTGCGCGCGCCCGCGACCTTGAAGAAGCCATCCAGTGGCTGGTCGACGCCGGAACCGTTATCAAAGTCAAGGGCACCACCAAGCCATCGACGCCACTGCCGTTCTACCAGGACGCATCGAGTTTCAAGCTATACTTGCTCGACGTAGGTTTGCTCGGCGCATTCATGGGTATCGAACCCGACGAGCTGCTCATTACCAACACGCTATTCACCGAGTTCAAGGGTGCGTTAGCCGAGAACTATGTCATCCAGCAAAAACAATCGGAGTTCGGAGATGCGCTCTTCTATTTCGCTTCAAACTCGCCGAAAATGGAGATTGACCTCCTCGTTGGAACTTCGCACCACCTGTTTGGCATCGAAGTCAAAGCCGGCAGCAACGTGCGTTCACAATCCTTGGCCAAGCTCCGAGAGCAGGTTGGCGACGACACTAAGCTCACCTGCATACGCTACTCTCTGCTCCCCTATGTCCGCCAGGAATGGATGGAAAACCTCCCTCTCTACTGCGCCGCTGCAAATTTAGGTTAGGGAGAGGGCGAGGATGAGGGCCGGGAGGGGGGCGACGAGGCTTAGGGCGATGGCACGGGGAAGGGGCATGGGGGCGCCGCTGAGGCGAGCCGAAACGAGGATGATGATGAGCTCGAGAAGCATCCAGACCGCGGTTGCCATGCCCAGGCCGGTCAGGCCGGCAAGGCTGTAGCCCGCAACGTTGATCAGAAATCCGCAAATGGCGGAGAGAATCTCGGTTATGCAGTAAACGCGGCTGCGGCCGGCAGCCAGGAAGCTATAGCTCATGGAGAGAGACAGAGGGCGGATGGCCATGCCGACCATGCCCCACCTGACGTAGGGGATGGCTCCGACAAACTCACCGGTGTAGAGCAGCGGCAACAGCCACTGCGCAAGCGCAACAACCACTACGGCGCCAACCGACAACACGGCTGCCGAAACGATTGCCTGGTGCGAAATCAGCAGCGAGCAGTGGCGGCTGTTATGGATGGTCCGCGCCAGGCGGGGATAAAATTCCATGCTGAACGCCATGAAGAAAACGCCGGTGTAGTTCCACACCATTTTATAGCCCGCCTGATAGAAGCCGACAGCGTCGCCACCACCCTTGCCGATAAAGCTGATGAAGAGAAAATTGACGCCATCGCCGACCAGCGACGTCAGAGTCAGCAACGCGCCGACCTTAATGAACCCGAAGCCAAGACGCAGGCTCCGGCTCCACGGCGGCTTCGGGCCGACCGGGTTTTGGCCGCGCGTGAACCACATGGCTCCAATCCACGCCAACAGGGAGTAGCCAACGATGCCGGGAGCAACGCCGCCCACCCCGAACAGATAGTAGAGCGCAATGGCTAGCGGCATGCCGGTCAGGGCAGTGAAGAGCCCGGCGGCAGCTATAGGCCGATAGCGCGACGTTGCCTGCAAAACGACCAGTTCCGACGCCTGCAACGCAACGAGCAGAAGCGACAGGGCGGTTATACGATAGGCCCAGGCATATTCATCAGAACCAAACGTGAATGTTGAGAGCCACGGCGCCAGCAGAAACATAACAACGGTGCCTATCAGACCAAGCAGGCGCCCGTAGCGGCGCACGGCTATCAGCATTGCATCGAATCGCCCGGGCGGAGCCGCCGACAGTTGCGGAACGGCCGAGGTTCGGATGTTCATCTGCGATAAATTGCCAATCATATCGGCAGCCTGGCTCAATGCGCCGAAAAGGCCAACGCCCTCAGGGCCGACCAGCAGCGCGAGCACTTTCATTCTCACCACCGAACACACCATATTGATGCCCTGAGATGAGCCGAGCAGAGAGGTTGCCTTCAGAATGCGAAGCGTTAGCGCTTTAGCCATTGCATGGGGTTGTATTTCTCGCGTTCGTGGCGAATTTCGAAGTGGAGCTGACCTCGCGAGGGGTCAACATCGCTCGGGCCTACCGTGCCGATAACGTCGCCGGCGTTGAGCTTGGCGCCCTTGCCGACGCGCAGGGTCTTAATGTTGGCGTAAACGGTCAGGTACTCGCCGTGGCGGACCAGAACAACGTGGCCCAGACCCTCCTGAACGAACACCGCGCTGACAACGCCCGGATAAACGGCGCGCGCATTGACTCCGGCCGCGGTTTCGAGGTCAACGCCGGGGTTGTTTACCTCGAGCGTTTTAATGGAGCGATGTTGCTGAACGCCGAAGCCCTGAACGACCGCATAGGTATGACTCAGCGGCGACGGCAGCTTGCCCTTCTGCGCGGCAAAGTTGCCGGGAGAGTTCGAAGCCGTTGCGCCGGGAACGAAATCCGACTTCGGCTGTTGCGCCGGAGCAGGGGCAGCTTTTTTGCCGCCATCTTTTTTCTGCTCGGCAGCCCGGCGACGCTCCTCGGCCTCGCGGCGCTTGCGTTCCTCTTCAATTTCTTTCTGGATCAGGCGCTCGATTTCGCGGTCGAGCTTGACAAGGGTCGCCTTCTGGCGCTCGAGCATTGCGTTCAGCTCTTTCTGCTTGCCCTGGAGGCTGCCAACGGCCGACTGCAGCGACTCGCGGTCGGTTCGCAGCTTGCGCTGCTGCGCCTGGATTTCGCGCCGCAGGTTAACGACCTTGTTTTTCATTTCCTCGAGCTCGGCGCGCTGCGCTTCAAGGCCGGCGATGATGCCGGTAATTTCTTCGGTTTTGCGTCCGCGCCAACGCGAGAACTCTTCGAGATAGCCCATGCGGCGCCAAGCCTGGCGAACCGTCGAGGCCGAGAAAACAAACACCAGCGGCGACATTTCGCGGCGGTTGCGACGCGACGAGCGAACCGCGCTGACAAACAGCGCGCGCAATCGGTCCAACTCGGCTTCGCCGGCGGCGATGGAGTCCTTCAGCAGGCGCCCGCGAACGTTGAGCGAGTCAATGCGCTGGCGCAGGGCGAGCTCGCTGGCCGCCGTGCGCTCAATGTCGCTTTCGAGCTTGGTAACGCGGCGCAGGTTGCGGGTAATTTCCGCTTCGGCGTCTTTGATTTCCTTGGCCGTCCGGGCGATCTGCTGCTCGGTGCGGCGACGCTGCTGCTTGGCCTCGGCGCTATTTTTCGGCGCTGCAGCCTGCGACTTTGTCGCCTTTGTCTTGGCGGCCTTAGGCTTGGATTTGGACGCACTCTTGGCCTTCGCCTTCTGCGGAGGGGCAGGGGCGGCAACGACCGGCAGCGGAGCAAGAGCCGCCGCCAGCGCAAGGGCCAATATGCGCAGCCTACTTCCCAAGCAAGTTAGTTGCATTTTTAAGGGTCATCTTCGAATAGCCGCTGCCGGCAGAGGGCGCGGCGAAGGTTGCCGGACGCTCAACGTTCCAGCGGGCATCTTCGAGGTCCCACGAAATTTTAACGTCAACGGTCATGCCTTTCAGCTTGGTTTCAAAACGGAACTCCGGCGCGGTTTTGGTGCCGGTGCGCTCAACCGAAATCGACGACGGCACTACCGCTTCCAGCGCCTTCGGATTACCGAGCATGGCATCCTGGAGGGTCACGAAATCGAGGTGGCGCGACTTCAGGCGGTCGCCCATAGGCTCCTGGAGCCAGTTCTTCTGGGGTTTGATAACGATGTCGAACTCGTTGGGGTCGGCATAGGCCTGGGCAATCTCAAAGCCGAGCAGGCGGAACGACATGTAGATATACTTGCCGCGCACCATTGTTGCCGTTCCGTTAACGGCGAAGTCAACCGGCTGCGACACTTCAAGCCTCACGGGTATCTGAACGTTGATCCACTGCGGAGCCACCTCCTCGGCGGCGGGCGTCGGCTCAACCGTCGGCGCCTGCTTGGAGCGGCAACCGGCCAGGCCGAAAGCGAGAATACAGAAAAGAAGCGATGTGCGGATAATGGTTTTCATTTGTGTTGAATGCGTTGGCGATATTCGTTGGCTTTATCCAGTTGGCCCAGGGCCTGATAAATATCGGCGGCATGGCCGAGAATTTCATTGAGCGACTCGGGATTGTTTTCGCGGTCTGACTTGTCGAACAGCAGCGCCATGTCAATATAGCGTTTGGCGTTCTCCAGGTCGCCGAGCCGGAAACAAACCCAGGCGAAAGTGTCGTAGTAGGTAGCCGACCCCGGCTCGAAAACGACCGCCTTTGAAATCAGGTCTTTGGCGCGCAGAAGGTCGCCGCCTTCGACCGTCGACAGCCAGTAGGCATAGTTATTCATCGTCAGGTCATCTTCGGGATTGGTCTTCAGCGAGAGCTCATAGTAGGCGGCAACGGAGTCGGCCATCAGCTCCGACTGCTGGCCCAGGTCGGCCATGGAGCGGTAAATGTCGGCGCGTTCGGCGGTCGACAGCGAGTCGACGCTCAGCGCCCGGCGCAGGCTCGTCAGGGCGGCATCGTAGTTCTCCTTGCGCGAGAGCACTCCGGCCTGGAGCAGATAGAGGTCTACGACCTGCGGATGATGCTCCAAGCCCATTTCGGTTGCGTTCAAAACGCCGTCGAGGTCATCGGCGGAACCATAAAGGCGCGCCAGCATAATATAGTCGGCAGGCTCTTCGGGGTGGATGGCAACGGCCTGCTCCATCTGCTCGGCGGCAGGGAGCCAGCGGCGGTTCGCGGCGAGAAACGACATGTAGAGCATCCGAAGCTCATAGTCGTGGGTGTACTGGCCGACGAGCGACTCAAACAGCGGATCGATTTTGCCCGCAACGGAGTCGCTTTTCATTTCCGAGTCAATATAATAGCGCAGCAGCTCAACCTTTGCGTCGCGCTCCAGCTCGTCGCCGGTAATGGCGCCGCGGATTGCCTGCTCATAGTCATCGGTGCGGCCCAGCGAGCGATAAACGTTGGCCGCGTAATAGTAAGTCGTGCCGTTCGTGGGATCAATGGCCTTTGCGCGGTCAATGTAGTCGAGCGCACGCTCAGGCCGGCCGAACTGCGATGCGGCGGCAGCCCCGAGCTGCAGAGCCTCGACGCTGCGCGGCTGCGCGGCAATCAGCCCGTCGATTTCATTGAGGGCGCCAACCGTGTCGCCCTGCCAGATCATAACGTTCGTTATGCGCTGGGTGAGCGCCGGGCCGCGGCCCATTGTCTTTTCCAGGTTGCGATAGAGGGCTATCGCTTCGTCGAGCCGCCGCGCGCGCATCAGCATGTCGGCATGGTTGGCCGTGATGGCCGCATTGGTCGGCTTCAGTGCCTGCAGGGTGTCGTAAACGGCAATCGCCTTGTCGAGCTTGCCCGAGCCGGCATAGAACGAGGCCAGGTAGGTGCCGACAAAGGCGTCGTCGGGGTGAGCGGCAAAGTAGCCCTCACAAAGCTGCAACCCGCGGTCAAACAGCAACGAATCGCGCATCTGGTCGCCGAAAATCATCATTCGCGACCCGTATTCATAGGCGTCGCGGTCGGTTTTGACCGGGTTGAGCTCAGCGGCGCGACCCATCATTGCCGTTGCGAGGTCTTCGCGGCCAAGCGCGCGCTGGCGCAGGCCTTCGAGAAAATAGTAGTCGGCCTTGCGGCTCCGGGCTTCGGAGTCGTAGGGTCCGGCAGCAGTGGCAACGAGCGCACCGGCGCCGAGCAGCAGACCGAGAATCAGACGCAGCGGTTTCAATTCGTTCCGGAATGGCCGAAGGCACCGTCGCCGCGCTCGGTTTCGTCGAGGCGTTCAACCTGTTCCCACTCAACGCGGGCATATTGCTTAACGACCAGTTGAGCAATGCGTTCGCCGGGGTTGATAACAAACGGTTCCTTGGAGAGGTTAATCAGAATAATGCCTATTTCGCCGCGATAGTCGGCGTCGATGGTGCCGGGGGTGTTCAACACCGTGATTCCCTTTTTCAGCGCAAGGCCGGAGCGCGGGCGCACCTGACATTCGTAGCCCGACGGCAGCTGCATTTTCAGGCCGGTGGGCACCAAAGTGCGCTCGCCGGGCTCGAGGGTAAACGGCTCGGCGAGGTTGGCGCGCACGTCCATGCCGGCGGCCTCGAAGGTTTCATAGGCCGGCAGGGCAAAAGGACTTTTGTTAACGATTTTGATTTTCAACATGCTCTATTAACGCTTGGGGCGCACGGCTTGTTTGAGGAACACTTCGGTCGGGAAGTGGTCGGAGTAACCGTTGAGCCACGCTCCGGCGGCGAAGGTGCGCAGCGGGTATCCCTGGCGCGTTCCGTTTTTGTCGATGAGGAAGTCGTGGTTGTGAACAACGTTCTTGAAGAACTGCATGTCGTCGGCTTCGGAGTTCTCTTTCAGCAGATTGCCGGAAATCACGATTTGGTCAAACAGGTTCCAGGCGCCCTTGTAGGCCAGAGTGCCGATGCCTTTGTCGCGGAGCATGGACCAGAAGGGGTTGTAGAACGTGTGGGGGCCGGCGTCTTTGGCGTGCTTAACTGCGCCGAGATTGCGGGCAACGCTGCGGTCGTCGGGGTCGTCGTTCAAGTCGCCCATAACAAAGATGCCGCGGTCGGGGTCAACGGCCCATATCGAGTCGGCGATATGTTTGCTCAGGTCGGCTGCGGCTTCGCGCAGATAGCTGCTCTGTTCCTGACCGCCCAGGCGCGAGGGCCAGTGGTTAACGATAACCGACACGCGACGGTTGCCCAACATTCCGGTAACACACATTTGGTCGCGCGTGCGGAACCGCTCATAGCCCGGAATATGCAGGCGATGGTTCGTTACGCTCTCGAACTTGAAATAGCGGGGGTTATAGAGCAAGCCGACGTCAACGCCGCGGCGGTCGGGCGAGTCGTGGTGAACGACCTGGAGGTTCCAGTGGCGAATCTGCTCGTTGTTGACCAGGTCGTCGAGCACCGATTTGTTTTCGATTTCGCTGACGCCGATAATCGCGGGACCGTTGGGGGTTGTTTTGCTGGTCAGATTAGAGATTGCATAGGCCAGATTGTGGATTTTGCTCCAGTACTTATGGGAGTTCCACTGGCGGGCGCCGGCGGGCGAGAACTCGAGGTCATAGGTGCCGTTGCCGTTGATGGTGTCAAACAGGTTTTCCAGATTATAGAACGCAACGCCATAGACGCGATATTGCGTTTTCTGTTCCTGAGCGGCTGCGCCCAGCATCATCAGGACGCCGACCAGGGTTAAAAACAAGCGTTTCATGGTCTTACTCCTCTGTTGCGGTTTCAGCTTCGGGCTCAGGATTGGAGAAGTCGGTAATGCCGGCTGCTACCAGAACGTTATACCAGCTCAGGAGCTTGCGGATGTCGGAAATATGAACGCGGTCGCGGTCATAGGTCGGCAGAACTTTCGCAAAAAACTCGCGCAGGCCTTCGGTTTCAACGGTTTTAACGTCAACCTCTTTGCCTTCGGCAACATTATAGAGCGAAGTCAGCACCTCGCCCAGGGGAACATCGTCGCCGTCGGTATACATTGCAACGTCGGCCAGCGAAATCACGCGGTCGCGCTGCTGAACGGGCAGACGCTTGCCGGTCGACAGCTGTTCAACAATCAGCGACCCGCGGCCGCTCTGAACCAGTTTATAAAGGCCGGGGCGACCGGCTATGCTAAGAATTCCCTTAATCATGGCTTAACTTATCTATTTATAATTTAATAATTGGTTTAACTTTTCAAATTGCGCCTTTATCTCCAAAATCGTCTGACAGATATTTACCTAATCTTCTATCCATATATTAGACACTTGGTTTCATCAAGTTCCTCTTTGAAAAACGGGTTACGAACCGCTGTTTCGTCAACGAGGTCAACATTGCGTCCAAAGAGCTTTTTCAGCGCGTTATAGAAATCGAAATAATTGTCGGCATAATTGTTATGATTAATCTCAGAGTTAAAATTAACGAGAATATCAACATCGCTGTTTTCATTAAAACGCGACGTCAATATCGAACCAAACGCATATAGCTTACTGACCTTATGCCTGCGGCAAAGGTCAAACAAATGCTGTAAGTTGTCGTTAATGAGATTCATAACAATGTGCGGCGATTATTCCCACTCGATGGTTGCCGGGGGTTTGGAGGAGATGTCGTAGCAAACGCGGTTAACGCCACGCACTTTGTTGATGATTTCGTTCGACACCTTGGCCAGGAACTCGTAGGGCAGATGAGCCCAGTCGGCAGTCATGGCATCGGTCGAGGTAACGGCGCGCAACGCAACGGCTCGCTCATAGGTTCGCTCGTCGCCCATAACGCCTACGCTCTGAACCGGCAGCAGAATGGCTCCTGCCTGCCAGACTTTGTCGTAGAGGTCCCACTCGCGCAGGCCTTCGATGAAGATATTGTCGGCTTCCTGGAGAATGGCAACTTTTTCGGGAGTAATGTCGCCCAAAATGCGAACGGCCAGACCGGGGCCGGGAAACGGATGGCGCTTGATGAGGCGATCGGGGATGCCCAGCGCGCGACCAACGGCGCGAACCTCGTCCTTAAACAGCAGGCGCAGCGGCTCGCAAAGCTTCAGGTTCATCTTCTCGGGCAGGCCGCCAACGTTGTGGTGGCTCTTGATAACGGTGCCGGTAATCGACAGCGACTCAATGCAGTCGGGATAAATCGTTCCCTGGGCGAGCCACTTAACGTCGCTAACCTTGTGGGCCTCGCGGTCAAACACGTCGATAAAGCCCTTGCCGATAATCTTGCGCTTGCGCTCGGGGTCGGTAACGCCCGCCAGCTCCGCGAAAAATTCAGCCGATGCGTCAACGCCGATAACGTTGAGCCCCAAGCCTTCGTAGGCCTTCATAACGTCCGTGAACTCGTTTTTGCGCAACATGCCGTGGTCAACGAAAATGCAGGTCAGGTTCTTGCCGATAGCCTTGTTGAGCAACACTGCGGCAACCGTTGAGTCAACGCCGCCGCTGAGGCCCAGAACGACCTTGTCGTCGCCCAGCTGGCTGCGCAGCTCGCGAACCGTTGAGTCGATAAAGGACTCCGCGCTCCAGTCACACTTGGAACCGCAAACGTCAACAACGAAATTGCGGAGCAGCTGCATGCCACACTCGCTATGATAAACCTCCGGGTGGAACTGCACGCCCCAGGTCCGTTCGCCCTCGATTTGATAGGCGGCGACGGGCACTTCAGCCGTTGAGGCAACGATGTTGAAGCCGGCGGGGAGCGACGTGATGGTGTCGCCGTGGCTCATCCAAACCTGCGCGCCCTTTTCAATATTGGCCAGTAGCGGATTGGATTCTTGAACCATGTCGAGACGGGCGCGGCCATACTCGCGCGACGGCGCAGACTCAACATTGCCGCCATTCTCCCAGGCCATGAGCTGGGCGCCATAGCAGATGCCAAGAATCGGCAGCCCCTTGGCGCGCAGGGCATTCACATCGACCTTGAAAGCCTTTTCATCATAAACGCTAAACGGCGAACCCGAAAGGATTACGCCGATAACGGAGTTATCTGACTCAGGGAACTTGTTGTAGGGAACGATTTCGCAATAAGTATTCAACTCACGCACGCGGCGGCCGATAAGCTGAGTGGTTTGCGAACCGAAGTCCAGGATAATGATTTTCTGTTGCATAAAGTAACGCTATTTGCCGCAAAGTTACAAAAAATATCTCTAACCCGCAAACCCGACCGCCTGCAACAGCCTCATTTTACTTCCGGGGTTTATTTCAGCAGGGTCTTTTTGCCGTTGATGATGTAGAGGCCGCGGGTGGGATGGTCAACGCGACGGCCTTGGAGGTCATAGGCGCCGGTACGTTGGGCGCCGTCGGCGCTCACCTCGCGAATGCCCGACTGATGCGTGAAATCCTCCGCCGTGAAAATCACCTCGCCGTCCTGCCGGCAGTCAATCATCCGCAGGTCATAGTCCGCCGGCATCTCCATTTCAGGCCAACTATTGGCGTCGGGAGAACCGATACCATCAACCCATGAGGCAATAACATTGCCCCCCTCATCTTCCAGAACCCACTCCTTGCGCTCAACTCCATTGACAACAAGAGTATTGATCTTCGAAACATGACATTTATACCGGTTGGTCTGTCCATTTGCGTCTTTATCCCAATCATATTCCTGGCCCAGTATATACCTAATCATAGCGCGGCCTTCAGATAAGTTCTGATTCATCAACGGCACGGCATTGGAGAGTGGACTCTTTTCTCCATAGCGGTCAAAAAACGTATATATTATACCATGATCTTCAATAACAGCATAGTCCTTACCGTTTGAATCAATCAGGCGCGTTGCCGGAACACCCCTAATCAAAGTATCGCCAACAACACTAACGGTAAACATCTCGTCTCCGCGAGCCATAGTCCACGACTTGCCGCGGGTAAAGATGGTTTCTAATTCGGGCGAATCGTCAAGCGAATCGTCAAATTGCAGGTTAAAATCTTTTCTCGTAAAAACAGACTTGCCGTTAACCGAGCAATCCATCGTTTCAAACCATAATCGATCGGTGCAATCTTGTCCGCTAACGTTATATATCATAAAGCTGTAGCAGTTTGAATACCCTATACCCTCGACCCACGACGAATTATCCACAATCACTTCGCGACGCTCAACGCCATCGCTGCCAACGGCGACGTCGCAACCTGTTACTTTGTCATAATATACAGGGTTGTCTTCAATATCATGATAATCTATATCATATACTGCCATGCTGTCGCCAACACTAACATCAAAACGCATCATCGGAATGAACATAAGGCTATCCTTCCAGGTCTTGGCGCAAAAATAGACTGTTTCGTTCTCCTCCAATAAAAAATGCTCGTGAGTATATGGAGTTGATGAATGTACGGTCATCCCTTTCTGAACAATCCTTTTACACTCTTTACCCGCAACGATAGTGTCCCCACCAACTTCGGCGGTAAACATTTGGTAAAATCTACTCATACCAATTCCATAGTAATACGGATTAGTTGAGGCCCAATTACGCCCGAAATACCGGCACGTCCACGACTTACCCTCCTCCAGCAGCGGCTTATACTCCGCCATCGCCGGCAAGGTTGATAATAGTGATAGAACGAATAATATAAGGAGTTTTCTATTCATAACTGTTACTGATTTATTGGTTCGTATTTATTTCAGCAGGGTCTTTTTGCCGTTGATGATGTAGAGGCCGCGGGTAGGACGGTCAATGCGACGGCCTTGGAGGTCATAGGTGCCGGTGCGTTTGGCGCCGTCGGTGCTCACCTCGCGGATTCCCGACTGATGCGTGAAATCCTCAGCCGTGAAAATCACCTCGCCATCCTGCCGGCAGTCAATCATCCGCAGGTTATAGTCCGCCGGCATTTCCATTTCGAGCCAGCTATGAGCGTCGGGAGAGCCGATACCTTCAACCCACGAAGCTATAACCTCGCCATTCTCATTTTCCAAAACCCACTCTTTCCGTTCGATTCCATTAACGGTCAGAGTGTTGATGGATTGAATATTGCATCTGTACCGATTGGTCAGGTCATTCTTCTCCTCGTCCCAGTCATATTCCTGACCAAGTATATATCGGGCCATAACGGAATTTTCCGTATAGTTATGATTCATCAGGGGTACAGCATTGTATAGCGGTCGTTTTGCGCCATAGCGGTCAAAGAAAGTGTACAGTAAACCACGATCTTCAATCACGGCATAATCTTTCCCGTTTGAATCAATCAGGCGCGTTGCCGGTATGCCGCCGATAAGAGTGTCACCAACAACGCTTACGGTGAACTGTTCATTACCGCGAGCCATTGTCCACGACTTGCCGCGGGTAAACATGGTTTCGGCATTGGACGTATCATCAAATTGCGATTTCAGATTAAAATCCGTTCGCTTAAAAATGGACTTGCCGTTAACCGAGCAATCCATCGTTTCAAATCTCATACTAAGGAAGCTATCAGATCCGGCAATATTATAGAGCATAAAGATGCGGCCATTTGAAAACCCGACACCCTCGACCCACGACGAGTTATCCATCATCACTTCCCGGCGCTCAACACCATCGCTACCGACGGCAATGTCGCAACCTGTCACTTTATCAAAAGAATTCAGTTCGTCATAATAATAAACAGCTAAGCTGTCGCCAACGCTGACATCAAAGCGCATCATCGGGATGAACATAGCGCTATCTTCCCAGTCCTCAGTGTAATAACTGATTGTTTCGTTTTCCTCCAACAAAATATACTCCTTGGTGAATGATGCCGTCGAGTATGTGTTAAATCCGTGTTGCACAATTTTTTTACACTGTTTACCAGCAACAATCGTGTCTCCACCGACTTCGGCGGTAAACAGTTGGAAAAATTTACTCATACCAATTCCATAGAAATATGGATTATCAGAGGCATGATTTGAGCCGTGATACCGGCAAGTCCAGGTCTTGCCCTCCTCCAGTAGCGGCTTATACTCCGCAGCATATGAGTTTAGCGCAATCAAACCGGCAAGAAATGCCGCATAAAAATACTTTTTCATGATTAATGATGATTATTGTTGAGTTATTTTCGGATAGATATTGATTCTTGAACTACACCGTCTACAATTAAGGAAATTATAGTAGTACCTGTGGTATTACTTTGTATTGGTACAATAGTCGTATTTTCTCCAGTCGGGATAGATACCTTATTGGTGATAGAGCCGCTTGATTGAGTAACTTGGATTAGCGCCGAGGAGGCAGATTCAGAAACGAGGGTTGTAACATCAAACGCAGTCCCGGATGTGCTCTCCACTTTTTTCCAATTTAATATTTGGCCGGTTATTGGCTTCTGCCCAAAATTATCCTGGGCGAGCAAACTGCTATATAACATTTTTTTAACATATGTGCCATCAGGTTTTCTGTTAAAAGCATAAATTTCGGGAACATAATCTTGCTTTGTTATACACACGGTAAACATATCAGGAATCTTTGTTGCCGTAACCGAGTTCCTGTTCTTATACAATTTATAATATTTGGAAGATGATCCAAATTCTCGAATACAAATCAAACTACCCTCCTCTATGTTGGATATTTCTAAAGTGCGGTCATTAATAGACGTATGTATTCCATTAAAATACAGTGGCGTTTGTGTGAATATCGGCATTTCGGGGTCGCCAAGCGGATTTAAGCCAAACATGACATAGCGATATGTCTTATCCGTAGACGAGCAATAGGGTATCATATTAGCTTTTGCTTCTGCAACAGCAACTCCGTAACTATTGGAAGTTTTAGGATTAAAAAGATACTTATAGAACTCACCTTCATATTGTTGTGACGTCCCAATTGAGTAATTAGAAGGCGTATAATATCCCGCTCTGGAACTGCCCAAATAGCCAATAACACCACTATTCGCATTTCTAATGAACATTTCGCTCAAACTTGCTTCGCTGGTAAGAGAGTCAGTCATATCAAATGCATTTGTTTGGCAGGCCATTGTCGTTATCAGAGTATGGGCACTATGATTTTGCTGCCCGGCAGCATGAGTTGTAAAATACGTTGGTCTGCCTTTCTTCCCGTTTTCGATAATTGGCGGCCCAATACACCACCCTACCTGAGAACCATGTGTTATGAAACTTACAAAATTATAACCTACATCAAATTGTGTTCTTAGATTGGATAACGTTAATGCCTCTTTGGTGTCATATCCAAGTGTATTCGTATCATTAAAAAGCTCTATTCTCTTGAAATCTCTTTCTGGCTGAATGTATTTATTATAGAATGCGTGACCTAATGTGGATGCAAAGACATTGTAACCATCCTCTTCAAGTTCGTTCATATTATACCCACCCATAAAAAAGCTGTTATGCCAGCGCGGGTCTGTTTCATACTGAAGCACTTTATCGACATACGCTTTCGCAAACCAAGTTGTACTGACAGGAACTCGGGTGACAGCAAAGGAATGACCCATTGAAATATCATCGTCCGTTTCTCCATAAATACCATTACCATTTTTATCCCAGTCATAAGGATCATTAATACAGGCGTAATACAAGTCAGCCGGGATCAGCCTATCGGTTTCTATAGTATCATTACCTGCGCAGTATCTTACAGGTACGACAGTATCATCGCCTCCGAGAAGAACGTACTTTATACCCATACGCTTCGCAGTCTTTCTCAGGTAATCCTTAATTTTCGCAGGTGTATCAACACCGCTATATATATATTGCTTGCAGATGGATTCCACAGTTACCATATGTGCCTGCAATCCTTTCGCTTTTTTCCATTTAAGCAAAGGCTCAAATGATGGAGCAAGTCTTTCTGACGTTATAATCAGATACTCATACTGACGTAACAACTCGTTATCATCGTCATCTCGTAAGAAAGTATCCATCGGCAATGGGAAACTCGGTTCGATTACACCGAAATCATTTTGTATGAACTCCGGGCTTGTGGTCATGAAATCGAAGTGTTCGGAGGCGAGTTTTTGCTTGGAAAGAGCATCGGCGGTGGTTATGTCAACGTCGAGTTGCTCAATGAGGTAGAGCCGGCGGGCTTTGCCGTCGTAGATAAACGGGGAGCAGAGGAAGTGGAGGTGCGTTGCGTCGGACCACTCGCTCTTGCCGGTCAGCGTACAAATCTCTGACGGATAGACGTCGCCGGCATAATTGCCGCGTTTTCCAAGCGTCACCTTACCAAGCATGCTCGTTGGATAGGCCGGCGGGGCGGTGATAATGTCAACATCCTCTAAGATCAGCTTCTTAGAAACGACTTTGGGAGAGAATGTGCAATCAACATGCGGGCCAGCAGCGACGGTAAAGGCCACGATTGGCAGTGAGGGCAGAGTGGTGTCATTAGGCAACGCCGCCGAATTTTTGGTATAGAGAACGTCTTGAACGACTCCATCTTCGACGGTGATTTCAAACATATCTTCATCGAAATTGAGCGTTACAACCTTATTGGATGGTGCGGCAAACGACACAACTGCACTTATCACCAGCAGCGATAACGCTAAAAACCTGAAAATGATTGGCTTATTCATAATGGTTGAGTTTGATTGCCACGGGGATTATTTCAGCAGGGTCTTTTTGCCGTTGATGATGTAGAGGCCGCGGGTGGGATGGTCAACGCGGCGGCCCTGGAGGTCATAGGCGCCGGCGCGATTGGTGCCGTCGGCGCTCACTTCGCGGATTCCCGACTGATGGGTGAAGTCTTCAGCCGTGAAAATCACCTCGCCATCCTGGCGGCAGTCAATCATCCGCAAGTCATAGCCCTCGGGCATCTGCGTTGCCCAGCTTCGGGCATCAGGCGCACCAACACCCTCAACCCACGACGCAACAACATCAACGCCGTTTGCATTGTCAATGTCAATTGTAGCTTCGCAGATAAGATGTTCGGCAAAAGCGCGGCCATTGACGGTCAATTCGTTGGTGCCGTTCTTTAGCCAGTGCGTCCTATCGTGATCAGTCAGGGAGTAATCGGTCACTTCGCCGGTGGCCCAGTCAGTGCGCTTCACCATCGGAGAGTATGGATTGGTGTCGCTCAGCATCAAAGCATTGCTCAGCGGATTGGCCTGGCCCAGATGACCGGCAAAGGCATAAACGCGGCCATTTTCTTCGGCAACGATATATTCCTTGCCCTCCGACGATTTCAGCACTACGCAGCTGATGCCGTTAATCAGCGTATCGCGGTCGACCGTTACGGTAAACTGCTTGTCGCCGCGGGCCATAGTCCACGATTTGCCTTTCGTCAGGGTTTTAACATCCTGTAAGCCAAAGCGGTTTTGGATTGCAAAGTCATCATGGCGGAAGATTGTTTCACCATCCTTCCGACATTCAATCATGAAATAATTCTCGGAGCCGCGCCTGCTAACCATTCCACCCCAAACAACCAGCCACGCCCGGCTAGTCGAAGCGCCAATACCTTCAACCCATGAAGCCGCATTGTCATGAAAAACAATCTCGCTTCGTTCCAGGCCATCAACTCCCTTTACCGCACCAACATGAGTCGGAAAAAGATAATTGCCGTGAGTCGGTTGCACTTTGTCCTCAATTTCAAAATATACAGGATCCACCAGAACGGAATCGCCAACCTGGCACCGGAAATCTACTACCGGCGAGAAATGGGAAATATCCGGATACTTTTCAAAATATCTCTTATAAAGGCCATAAACGCTCACAACGCCGTCTTTTTCCATAAAATCCATTCGGTCTATTATCTTATCCGAGCCAAGCGTTCTAAAGGCAACTCGCCAGCACTGTTCGCCTTCAATCTCAACCTTTTCTTCAACGAAGCATTCGAGCATTTCAACATACTCCTCCATTACAGGATAATCCTCCAGCAGATCATGAGACTTCGACAAGGATTTGCCGATAATCCACGACTTGCCCTCTTCAAGCATAGGTTTATATTCAGCCGCCACTGCCGACAGCATCGTTACGGAAGCAACAAGCGCTAAAAGTAATCTTTTCTTCATAAGTGCAAACAATTTAATGGTTTAGATGATTGGCGGCTAAATTAGAAATAATTTCCATACTTTCCAAATTTTCTGCAACATTTTTTAAGAATGACGAAAAAAAAAGCGTTCCGCCTTGCCCTGTTCGGGGGAGGCGGAACGGTATGGATGCAGAGGTGGGGAGGAGGGGGCGGTTAGCGGGAGAGGTAGGCCATTGCGGGGGTGACGACGATGTCGGGGCCGCCCTGGGGGATGAGGGTCCAGTAGCAGGAGTGGGAGCCGTCGGCGGGCTGATTGTTGATGTTGACGTTGAAGTTTCGGTCGGCGGTGCCGGCGTTCATGAATTGGTTGTTGCCGGTGTCGTTGGAGTGGATGCCATACCAGTGGGAGCCGTCGGTGTTGTTGCCGTAGTGGAGGTTGGAGAAGGTGAACACGGGGTTCTTCACGCCCGCCTGGTAGGTCCAGCGTCCGGCGGGCGATTCTTCGGTCGGTGCGCCTCGCAGCGAGCCGGTGGAGTCGGCTTTGCAAACGATTGAGTAGCGGCCCGGGTAGCCGGGAGCTTCTTCGAAGCGGAACCACTGGGAGTCGTAGTCGGCATCGGTTTTCTGGGCAATGCGGGCCGAGGTTGTCAGTGTGCCGTCGGGGGCGAGCTGCCAAACGCGGCCTCCGCGGGGCGATTCGGCATTGGACACGACGCGATACCAAACGCCTTTTTTCGGCAGCTCCATCTGGGCGGCGGCGCCGGTCGGGGCAACGTAGCCTTCCATGTGGTAGGGCGAGTATTTGTAGTCGTTGAGGTCAAGAAGCTCACGGTCGGCGCTCATGCGCTTTTGGAAAGATTCCCAGTTTTTGCCTTCGAGGGGCGTCCAGCCGATTTCGGCGATTGCGAGCAGGCGGGGCAGGGCGAGGTATTCGAGATATTCGCGGTCGGCAACACGCTCGGTCCAGAAGGTGCCCTGAACGCCCTTGCAGAGCTCGGGATGGGCAGCCAGGGCCGCTTCGGTGAAGGGCACGGTTGAGTAGACGGACTTAACGTCGTCGCACTTATAGCCGTTGGCCGGCGGGTCGTTGGGGTCCTGGGAGCGATTGATGTAGAACGAGCCTTTTTCGGGGCCGGTTTTTCCGATGGGGGTGTAGATAACGGGCAGGCCCATCGCCGTTGCTTTGTCAACGGCGGCGTCGGCGCCGACCCAGCAGTAGATAAGCGCGTCGGTTGCGCGCACCTTGTCAACGTCGGTTCCATTGGCCGAGATGGCTTCGTTCCAGAAGGCCACGCGGCGGCCTTTTGACCTGACGTAGTCGCTGACCTCCTTGACGAAGTGGCTCTGGAGCTGGCGGGGATGGGTCATTTGCATCTGCTTGTAGAGGGCGATGCACTCGTCGTTGCCGCCAATGATGTTGCCGTCGCCGTCGATGCGCACCCAGTTGGTGTCCGGACATTCGTCGCCGCCGATATGAATCGTGGTCGAGGGGAAGATGTCGATGAGAGCGTCGCAAACGTCGCGCACGAACTGCATGGCGCCGGGGTTGGCAACGTTGAGCACGTCGGCATAGATGCCGCCCGTAACGGCAACGGAGTGGCTGCCGGCGGGGTCGGTCGAGAACTCGGGATAGGCAGCCATGACGGCCATCGTGTGGCCCGGCATGTCGACTTCGGGAATGACTTCGATATGGCGCTCGGCGGCGTAGTTAACGATGTCGCGCAGCTGGTCGCGGGTGTAGAAAAACGGGCCGTAGGGCTTGTTGAGCCAATATTCGGTCTTTGTGTGGCGGTCAACGATCTGAACGTTATCGGCAGTGGCGCCAATGGTCTGCAGGCGCGGATACTGCGGCATTTCAATGCGCCAGCCCTGGTCGTCGGTCAGGTGCCAGTGGAACTTGTTCATCTTGTAGTAGCTCATCAGGTCAATGATGCGCTTGATTTCGTCAACGTCGAAGAAATGGCGGCTAACGTCGAGCATGAAGCCTCGATATTCCAGGCGAGGCTCGTCGTTGATCGCCACCAGCGGCAGCTCATAGTCGCCGAGGCGGCTGACTCCGGCCATAACGTTGGCCGGCAGGAGCTTTTTAATCGTTTGGAAGCCGAAATAGAGGCCGGCGGGAGCCGAGGCCTCGAGGGTGATGCCCTTTTTGGTAACGTCGAGGCGATAGCCCTCGGGGACGATGGAGGGATCGACCTTGACGGTCAGGTCGGCCTTTGACTTACCGACAGTGCGCGACTGCAGGCCGGTCGCGGCATTGAGGTCGGCAACAAAACGCGCAGCCTCGGCGGCCATTTCGGCGGGCAGGTTCTTGACGGCAACGGTCATTTTCCGGGGCAGACGGTAGTCGCCCTCGCCAACGGTCATTTCCTTGGGTGCCGGAGTCAGGTTCAGGAACCGCTCAGAGGCAATGCCTGCCTGGGCAACGAGGCACAGGCAGGCAGCAATTAACAGTTTACGGAGTTTCATTTCTCGGTTATAGATGATTTCGTTGAGCAGACGTTATTTCACGAGGGTCTTAACGCCGTTGATAATATAGAAGCCGGGGCGAACAATCTTGTTGAGCCGGCGACCATTGAGGTCGTAGATTCCGGTAGCCGAGGGAGTTTGGTCGGCGGCGACTTCGCTGATGCCCGATTCGTCGGTGTAGTCAACGATGATGTTCTTGTGGCCGTAGATTTCATCGAGGTCTTCGTGGCCGGTAACATTGACCAGCGCCTTGCCGGGACGCGAGTTGGCGGCGAACTTATAGCTTTCGCCGGCCTTGACGCTCACGCTGCGGCTGGAGATTTCAACGCCGTCGAGGCGCTCAACGATGTTGATGCCATAGTAAGGCGCATAGACTTCGATTTCATAGATTTTAATCTGGTGGCCGGGCGAATCCCAACCAACGAGCGTCAGGTCTTCGTTGCCGTCCCAGCAGAGGCCGCCCTGAGTGTCCTGAATGGTCCAGAAGCCGGCGTTATTATAGGAGAAGCTGAACGCATGGGGAGTATCGGCAGCCTTGGCCTGGATGCTGCGTTCGAGCTTTTGGATGTAGAGGCCGGTGGCTTCGTTGAACACGTTGAAGTTGGAGCCGGTGGCCTCGAGAGTCCAAACGAAGTTGGGCGAAGCATTCTCGGCAGAGCGAACGCCGCTGACGCCGTTGCCAACAACGCCGCGGAAGGCATGGCGGCTGACGTGGGTGTCCTCGATGGCGTAGATGCCGCCGTCTTTCACCGCCGAAACCGGGTTGCCCAGCGAGGCAATGCCGCCGAAGGCGTCGGTTGAGTAGATGAAGGTCGCGGTGTTGTCGCTTACGGGGCCGTTTTCAACAAAAGTCAGATAGGGGCGCTCGGGAGCCTCGGGGGCGAACTGCTCGCCAACGGGGCAGGAGGTCTTGATAACCTCCCAGGTGCGGCCCTTGGTGTCGGTCAGGCGGATGAAGGCGTCGCGGCTGACGCGCTTAACGGTCACGGTAACGTTGAGGTGGCCGTTTTCAACGGCGCCGGCCGAGTGGCTAACATATTCGAAGTGGTCGAAGGGCAGTTCGGTCGGAACGGCAGCGTCGGCCTCGGGCGAGTAGAAGTAGTAGGTCGCGATCTGCTCGTTGCCGTCGGTTGCGGTGAGCTTCATTGCGGTCGACGCATAGCCGAGAGCCCAGCCGGCACCCTGCTGCAGCGGCGAACCCTCGAGGGCATTGACGCCGTTGGTTTCGATAATCGAGTTCTCGCCGAGGGCAAACAGGCGCTTGCCGTCAACGGTCAGGAAGTAAACGTTTTCGCCCTCGGCGGCGCGCTGGAGCGTAACGGCAGCGGCCTCGCTGAGGTTGGAGGTGAACAGAACGTCGTAGCCGCCGTTATTGCCGAAATAGGCTTCGAAACCGATGCCCTGGGTGGTTGCGCGTGCGGTTTCCGAGAGGCCGGCGATATAGAGGCCGGTGGCGGCGTTGCGCAGCGTGAGGGTCTGGGTGTTGGTCGCGGAGTCGTAGGCGCCGGCGATTACTTCCCAGCCGGTAGCGCCGAAAGCGCCGGAGCCAACGGTTTCGAGTTCGCCGTTAACAACGGCCAGCGGACCGCGGCCGGCGGTGCTGGCAAAGGTGTAGACGCCGGAAGTCAGCGGAGTGAACTCAATGCCGGCCTCGGGAGTGGGAACATAGCCTTCGAGATGGAAGAGCCACATGCCGCCGTTGCCGTCGACCGGGTTGCTCCAGTTATTGACGGTTTGATTCTGAGCGGCCTGGGCGCAGTTGAGATACCAGTCGCCGCCCTTGTCGGAACGGATGGTCAACACTCCGCCAAGGTCAACCTTGCCGTGGTGGTCACCGAGCACGAAGTTATAGTTCTTGGCCGAATTGTCGTAGGTCCAGCGGGCATTGACGCTCGAGCCCTGCATGTTGGGGTTCACCGAACCGGCGGGCATCGCGCGGTTAACCACGGCATACTTGCCGCTGCCGGCGGGGTCGGCCTCAAAGGTCCAGTACTGATAGTCATAGTGGTCGGAACCGGCGGCAGCCTGGGTGTTGGTCCAGAGGCGACCGACTGCGGCCTGCTTTTCGCCGATGAGCGAGCAGCCGTCGTGGACCAGCTCGATGCAGCGGTCCTTGCGGTTGAGGTCATGAGAGGCCTGGGTAATGAGGCGGTAGTATTGACCGGCCTCGGGCATCCACTTGGAGTCGTCGTTGTCAACATAGTGGCGGCCATAGGTGTAGTTGCCCAGGTCGAGCATTGCAACGTCGGCGTTGAAGCGCATCTTGAAGTCGTTGAAGTTCTTCTTCGCTGCGGGAGTCCAGCCGGTTTCGGCAACGGCGATCATGCGCGGCAGGGCGTTATATTCCAGGTGCTTCGGCTCGGCGATATATTCCGTCCAGAGGTTGCAGTTAACGCCATAGTAGAGTTCCTTGCGCGACTCCTCATAGTCGGGCTT
The DNA here is from genome assembly GCA_014801955.1 of Bacteroides sp. Lineage (GTDB taxonomy): Bacteria > Bacteroidota > Bacteroidia > Bacteroidales > Muribaculaceae > UBA3263. The sequence goes on from JAAVDE010000012.1 coordinate 64,181, forward strand.
GGCGTTATAGACGGTTTCGAGCGTAATGGTCGAGCCCATCGAAACGGGTTCGTCGGAGCCGGACCACTGGGGATAGTCGATATAGTAGTGGCTGGTCGAGCACCATACCGAACGCAGGCCCAGGTCGGCGGCCTGCTTGGAGGGGTTATTAGCCGAGCCGGCCGAGAGCCAGGCATAAATCAGAATGTCGGCATCTTTTGCCAGCTGCTTGTCGGCGCCGGTGGTGGTTATGATTTCGTTCCAGCAAATGAGCTTGCGGCCATCTTTCTTCGCATAGTCGGCGAGCTCCTTGACCATCCAGTTCTGGATTGCGCGGTCGGAGCTGAGGCCATATTCCTTTTTGAAGGCCTGGCAGCTGGCGGAGTTGGCCCAGGCGGTAGTCGGACATTCGTCGCCGCCGATGTGGATATACTCATAGGGGAAAATATCGGCCAGATAGTCGATAATATCCTTCAGGAACTTCATGACGGCGGGGTTGGAGATGTCGAGGATGTCGGTCGACACGCCGGGCCAGTAGCGAACGGGGTGGTCGCCGGCAGGGGTGGTCGAAAATTCGGGATATGCGGCGATTGCACACTGCATGTGGCCGGGCATATCGACCTCGGGACACACTTCGATGTGGCGCTCCTTGGCGTAGGCAACAACCTCGCGCATCTGGTCAACCGTGTAGAAATACGGACCATACATCTCGTTGGTCAGATAGCGGGCATGGTTGTCGAAATCCCACCAGTAGGCGTTTTTAGCGGCGGCCACTTCGGTCGTGAGCTTCGGATATTCGGGCATTTCCATGCGCCAGCCCTGGTCGTCGGTCAGGTGCCAGTGGAGGCGGTTCATCTTGTAGACGGCCATGATGTCGATCATCTTCTTGATTTCGTCAACGTCGAAAAAGTGGCGGGCAACGTCGATTTCCATGCCGCGCCAGGGATAGCGGGGTTCGTCGTTGATGCTGACTACCGGCAACGCATAGGGACCCTCGGCATACTTTCCGAGAATAACGTTGGCGGGGAGAATCTTCATAACGGTCTGAAACGCATAGAAGAGGCCGGCGGGGGCGGAGGCTTCGATGGTCACGCCCTCGGAGGTTACGTTGAGCTTATAGCCCTCTTCGTGGATGGCGGAATTGAGCGAAACGTTGAAAAGACCTTGGTCGGCGCGGCTGTTGGCGCCGCCGCCCGAAAGCAGCGTAACGTTAACCTTGCTGCCGGTTGCGCGGCCAAAGGTTGTGGTGAACTTGGTAATTTCACCTGCCATCTCATCGGTGAGATTGCGGGCAACGATGTTAAACGACTCGGGCAAAACCAGTTCCCCGGTTCCTACCGTCATTTCCTTGGGCTGAGGAGTCAGGTTAACGAACTCAGCCGAGAAGGCCGCGGGTGCGCACCATGCGGCCACGGCCATCATAGTGGCCAGGACTTTGGACTTCATGATATTGATTGGTTAGGAATAATAACGGGCAGGCCGGATTTTTCAGCCGGCCTGCCCGCTGATTGACATTTACTTAACGATAATCTTGCCGGTAGTGTCGCCGCAACGGTAAACGTAGACGCCGGCGGGAATCGAGGCAAGGTTGACAGAGCCGGTGCCCGAGAGCGAACGGCTCATCACCTGACGGCCACTGATGTTATAGAGAGTGAAGTTGGCCGGATTTTCGAGCGAGTAGCTTAGAGTGCGGCCCGAAACGCGGAATGCAACCGAATTCACGGCAACGTCGCTGATGCCGGCATGTTCGGTGTTAACGAAATTCACGGTGAACGAAACGGTTTCGCTGCCGTCGGTAACGGTAACGTCCATCGAAACGGGCTTTTCGAGCAGAGATTCCTGATACATGATGTCGAGCTGCATCGGAACTTCCTGGCCCGCGCCGATAGAGCCGGTGCGCGATTCAGAAGGGCGGAGAATACCGCAGTTGCCGGTGAAGCCGCAGAACTGCACTACGCCCGAAACCGAAGCGGTTGCGGAAATGGTGTAGCTGCCGGCCTTGTTGGCCTTGATGGTCAGCTCGGGGTCCCAGCTATATTCCCCGAAAAGAGGGTCAACGACGTAGCCGACAGTGATGGTCGCCCCGTTGGCTACGGGACCATCAATGCTGCCCACCGTGAAGTTCTGAGCCGAAGCCGCAAACATGGCTCCGAGCATCAGCAGTGATGTAAAGATTTTTTTCATAAGCGCTTATGTGATTATTGATTAATTTGCAGATTATTTTGGGTTACGTTCAAAACGCCGTCGGCCGGAGTTTCAACAAAAACGACTACGCGCAGATTTTCGGCCTTCCAGCGCGAATCGGGCGCATAGGTGAAGCTGAACGCACGCTCGGAGTTGCGCTGCATCGAAAATTCCGAACCTTTGACGCCGTTGACGCAGCCGCGGAAAACGTTCATGTGAACATAGTTAAGATTTGGAGTGCCGTCGGGCATGAGCTGGCGGGTAACGATGTTGTCCTCAACGATCCAGACGTGGAGTCGCGCAGCCGACAGGTTTTCTGCGGAGTGAACCTTGCCGGAAATAACAATCGAGTTGCCGCGCATTTCGGCCAGGACGCTGCTGACGAAAGTAACCTTCGGCGGGCGAACAATGGTTTCCTTAACGGCCTTGGCCCAGGCGTTGCGGTCGAGCAGGCCGGAATTGCGGTTAATCTGAGCCTGGGGCGGGGCAACCTCGTCGGGCGTCAGCGAGCCGGCCTCGGGAGCCACGAGGCCGTCGGGACGGCTTTCGGCGGAGTAGCCGAAATCGGGAATGTGGATGCCTACGGCAACCACGCCCACGCCCTGCTCCATGTTAGCGGGAGTGTTATAGAGCTCTTCGATGGCTTCGAGGGCCGCATGGCCGTTGGGGCAGTTAACGCACTTAACGCCGGTGTATTCCTCGACCAGCACCGAGCGCACGGGATGGTCGTTGGCAATCGGAGTATAGCGCTTGTCGGCGGGAATGGTTTCCTCGCAGGCGGTCAGCATCAGAGTGCCGGCCAGCAGGGCAAAGAGTTTTGAGAAGTTCTTATTCATTTTTTGGAGAGAGATTTAGAAGTTATAGTTATAGGAGAGTTGGAAACCGCGGGTGGCCGGCATGAAGCGGCAAACGCCGCCGGAGCAGTTGAAGCCCTCGCGGGTTCGGCCATAGCCGAGCATCAGGCGGTTGTTGCGGTAGTTACCCGTGACGGTAAACATATAGTAGTGGTCCTTATTGTCGATGTTCCACTGGTCGGAGGCCGAAACCATAACGTAGGGGAGCACCGAAACCTCGAGCATTCCATAGAGCCAGTCGCCTTTGTCCTGCTTGGTTGCCAGATATTGCAGTTCGCCGCGCAGGGTAACGACGTCGGAACACTTGCCCTTGGCCTCGAGAACGGCGATGTGAGCATTGATGGTTCCCCCCTCGCCTTCGATGGCGGTTTTGTTGTAGCGCTGGAACATGTACATGGCGTTCATCGAGAAGCGACGCGTGAACTTATGGTCGGCCTGCAGGTTGAAATCCTGATAGTAGAGCGGGCCGGTGCCGAAAAACGAAGTTTTAACGGCGTCTTTGCCATACATGGAGTCGTCGGTTTTCATCCACTCGCCTTCGCGCTTGATTCCGCGGATGTAGCTCAGGTTCAGGCGCAGCTTGGTGCGACGCTTGATGGCATAGGCGAAGTTGCCCTGAAAAGCCCATTCGCCTGGGGCATATTGCGTTGCGTAGGGATACATCGACGCCAGCGCATAGGTGTGTTGATAGGCAAACGGAGGCAGGTAGTTGATAAACGACGTTATGTCGGTCATGGTGCGGCGCGAGCGGAAGCTCATATCCTCCGAGCGCTTGGCCTGAAGCTGGGCCGAGAGGCCGCGCTTGGAGTAGGTTGCCGAGAGGAGCAGCGCCGTGCCGCGGCCGAAGGTGTAGTTATTATCAGCCGAGGGATCGGGGTGCTTGAGGGCAAATTCGGCGAGCACGTCAACATTGCCTTTATAGAAATGCGTTCTGACGTCGAAGGCATTGACGCGCTGCGGCAGGTTCAGGAACTGATACTGGCCGTTGACGGGGAGCGGGGTCATGATGCTGTCGCTATGGTGGGAATAGCGTTCGCGCTTGCTGACCCACGAAGCGCCGAGCGTCCAGACTATGTCGTGGGCCGACAGCGGCTTGATATGCTCCTGGAGTTCCCATTCGGCATCGAGGCCATAGACGCGCGAGCGGGTTGTCCAGTCCCAGTAGCGGCGCTGAACGCCGCCGAGGAACGTGAAGTGAAAGCCCTTGAGGGCGTCGATGCGCAGGCGACCGCCGCGAATGGCATTGTCGATACCCAGAGCGCGGTCCTCGTAGGTTCGCAGAATCATACCGGTTCCGAACTGCTCGTAGATGTCGCCGGCGGTGAGCTGAAAGCCTTTATACTTGCCGGTGGCATAGAAGTTGCCGACGCCCCACCCCTTGAAGCCGGGCGAGGAATAGAATGCGGGCAGCGGGTGCTCGAGATACTCGACTCTCAGGCCGGCATCGACGAACTTGCTGAACAGGCCGATGTTGGCATAGGCATCGCCCAGCAGCTTTTCCTTATAGTGGGTGGAGCCTTCGTCTTCGGGCACGAGGCCGTCGACCTGCACCGAGCCGTGGGCCGTTACCTGGCGGTCAGGATTCTTGGGCGAGCCGAAGTCAATGGCGGCAGCGCCGAGCGGAAGTAGCGAGGCAGCGAGAAGTGCCGTTACCTTGAGATTCACTTTTTCTTGGCGGCTTTTTTAGTGTTGGTGATTTCGCGCAGTTTCTTAATGATGTGGCCTTCAGAGCCGTCGGTGTAGCCGCTGCGGCTTTCAACGATTTTGCCCTGGCCGTCGATAATCAGCAGATGGGGAATGTTTTGAATGCCCAGCGCACGCTTGAAGTCGCTATTGGGGTCGAGCAGCACTTCGTAGTCCCAGTTGTTGTTGTTAACGATGTTGCGCACGTTGGTTGTTTTGTCGGCTTCGTCGATTGAGATGGCAACCAGTTTAACGCCGGTTTCCTCGCGCCAGTCGTCGTAGGACTCGTTGATTGCGTTCAGTTCGCGCAGACAGGGTTTGCACCATCCGGCGAAAAAGCTGATAATCATAGGTTTGCCGCCATTGTTGAGAGTAGCGGTGTCAACGACTTTGCCTTTCAGGGTTTTCAACTGAGTGGAGGGCAGAGCGGCAAAGGCGGCGGGAGCGGCCAGAGCCAGTGCGAGCGTGATAATGAGTGATTTGAAAGCTTTCATAATTAATAAAATCGAGAATATTCCACGCAAATTTACAAAAAATTTCCGAATCGGCCAACTATCCCCGCTTTAACCGCTTTTTCAGGCCCGGGCAAACGAGCCGATCGGCGGTTGCAACTTTGCGAATGTAAATTTTTATATGGCTGATTTTTAGGTTTTTGCTGTTTGTTGAAAACTTTTTTGTTTAGAATTGCAAATTATTGCGAGAATTGTTGTAAATTTGAGGGCATGAACGAAGAACCGGTTTACCATATTCCAGCACTGCTTCCCCAGGTCATTGATGCGCTAAACATCTGTCGGGAGGGCATTTATGCCGACGCCACTTTTGGCGGCGGCGGCCATTCGCGCGAGATTTTAAGCGAACTCGGCCCCGAAGGCGCCCTCTATGTTTTCGACCAGGACGAGGAAGCCCTGGCCAACGCGCCCGCAGACCCGCGCCTGACTGCCATCCACGGCAACTTCCGCTATATCAGCCAATATCTGCGCTTCTATGGCGTCAAGGGGCAGGTCAACGGCATTTTGGCCGACCTGGGCGTTTCGTTTCACCACTTCGACTCCGCCGAGCGCGGCTTCAGCTTCCGCTTCGACGGCCCGCTCGACATGCGCATGAACCGCCGCGCCCGCCAAACCGCCGCCGACATCCTGGCCAATGAACCGGAGGAGCGCATAGCCTCGATTTTCAGCCTCTACGGAGAGCTGAAGCAAGCCCGCAAGCTCGCCGGCTCGATTGCCCGCGCCCGCTCGCAGCAGCCGATTCAGACCATTGAGCAGCTGCTCGAAATCATTCGCCCCCACATTTCGCCCAAGGCCGAGAAAAAGGAGCTGGCCCAGGTGTTTCAGGCCCTGCGCATCGTTGTTAACGACGAAATCAGCGCCCTGGAGCAGCTGCTCGAGCGCTCGCTCGACTCGCTGGCTCCCGGCGGCCGCCTGGCAATCATAACCTACCATTCGCTGGAGGACCGCCTGGTCAAGAACTTCATGCGCACCGGCCGCATCGACGGCAAGGAGCAGAAAGACTTTTTCGGCCGCAACCTGTCGCCGCTGAAGCTGCTGAGCTCGAAGCCGATTGTTGCCGACGCCGAAGAAATTGAACGCAATCCGCGCAGCCGCAGCGCCAAACTGCGCGTTGCCGAAAAAATCCTGATTGAGAAATGAGCGACGGCAATATCCTTAACCGACTGATTGAAGGACGCCTGGTTTCGGCAACGTTCTTCGTTCGCCACTGGCTGCAGATTTTCGTTCTGCTCGCAATGGTGCTGGTCTACATCACCAACCGCTACAGCTGCCAGCGCTCAATGGAGGAAATCCGCATGTTGCAAAACCGCCTGGACATTGTTCAGACCGAAAGCTACCGCGTCCGCGGCGAATACATGGGCCGCATCCGCGAAAGCCAGATGCGCCGGACCCTCGACTCGCTCGGCCTGGACCTGGCAATCCAGTCCCGTCCGCCCTACCACGTTGAAAAATAACCCAGCACGCACATCCAACCCGTCATGGCTCCACGCAAACCCGCAACTCCCCGAAAGAAAAGCAAACGCGCATCGATGATGTCGCGCTATGCGGTCGTGTCGGTGCTTTTCATCGCGGCAGCGCTCTGGATTGCCTATAACACTTTCAAAAACACCGTTATCGACGCGCCCCACTGGAACGAGCTGGCCAAAAAGGAACTTTCGCGCACAGACCAGAAAATCAAGCCCGAGCGCGGCGACATTCTGGCCGCCGACGGCAGCGTGCTGGCAACCACCCTGCGCTACTACACCCTGCGCATGGACTTCGGCTCCGAGGCTTTTCACTGGAAAGCCTACGTTGAGAAAAAAGACTCGCTGGCCGACTCGCTGGCCCGCTATTTTCCGATTCCCGGCGGCGTTGAGGCCTGGCGCGACTCTCTCGAGGCCCCCCTACGCCGCAAACGCCGTCCGCGCGGCTGGCGCCTTATTTCCAACATCAGCTATGCCGACTACCAGCAAATCAAGCAGTTCCCCTTCTTCAAGGGGCGCCGCCTGGGCAACCACGGCCTCCAGGCTGAGCCGATGCTGCGCCGCCGCAACCCCTACGGGTCTATGGCCAAGCTGTCGATCGGCGTTGTCAGCGAACGCAGTAACGGCGAAATCCACGGCATGTCGGGGCTGGAATACGCCCTGGACTCGCTCCTCTATGGCCGCGAGGGCACCTACAAGAAGGTTAACTTCACGCGCGGCATCGGCAACTGGGTCGAAAATCCGGCCATCCCGGGCTGGAACGTTGAGAGCACAATCGACGTGCAGATGCAGGATATTCTCGAAAACGCTCTGCTCGACCGCCTGAAATACTGCCGCGCCGAATGGGGCACGGCGGTGCTCATGGAAGTCTCTACCGGCGAAATCAAAGGCATCTGCAACCTGGAGGAGGACCCGGCCCACAAGGGCGAGGGCATCTACATCGAGGCGATGAACCGCGCGGTGCGCCGCTTCGAGCCGGGCTCGGTTGTGAAGCCGCTGAGCATGATGATTGCCATTGAAGACGGCTATGTCAACGACCTCGACTCGGTTATTCAAATCGGCAGCGCCTATAAGGCCTTCGGCCAGGGCCGCCCGATAACCGACTCGCACTATAACAGCGAACTGACCGTTGCCGGCTGCATCGAGCAGTCGAGCAACATCGGCATGGCACGCCTGCTCTCGAAATACTACCGCTCCCCGCAGGGCTGGCACGACCGCGTTGCGCAGACCGGCTTCCTGGAAAAGCTCAAATCGGGCATCGGCGAAGAGTCGGCGCCCTGGTTCCCGGTCGTTCCGCTCGACCGCGGCGGCCTCGTAACGCTCTCGCGTCAGTTCTATGGCTACGGCGCCGAAATTCCGCCGCTCCACACTCTCTCCATATATAATGCCATTGCCAACGGAGGCCGCTACGTTCGTCCCCGCCTGGTCAAGGCGCTCCACCGCCAGGGCATCGACTCGATAGTTCCCGTCAGCTACGTTCGCGAGCGCGCGTGCTCGGAGCGCACGGCAAAGATGATGCAGCAGTGTCTGTCGCTCGTTGTTAACGGCGACCACGGAACGGCCCGCTCGCTGCGCAACCCCTACGTTACCCTGGCAGGCAAAACCGGCACCTGCTACTCGGTCAACCCCGAAACGCGCCAGTACGACACGGCCCGCAAGCGCCTTGCCTTCTGCGGCTACTTCCCCGCCGAGAATCCGAAATACAGCTGCGTGGTTCTGATCTATCATCCGCGCGAAAACGTTTTCGGCGCCGCAACGACTTCGGGCACTGTTCTGCGCGACGTTGCCATTGCAATGTTTGCGCGCGGAATGCTCGGCAACCGGTCGGACTACGTTGCCGACGCCGCAGCCGACGAGTCGTTCAAGGAAACGCGCCCGACGGTATTTGCCTCGACCGGCAACGACCTGGCGCGACTGGTTGAATCAACCACCGGCGCCAAGCCCAAGCGCATCGGCGGCGGCGCGGCGGTTGAGAGCGGAGTGCCCGACGTGCGCGGCATGGGGCTGCGCGAGGCAGTGGCCACCCTTGAACGCGCCGGCCTCGAAGTCAGCTTCAAAGGCATCGGCCACGTCGCCGCCCAAACTCCCTCGCCGGGCTCGCCTCTGTCGGCCGGCAAAGTTAACCTGACTCTCCGTCAATAATCCGATAATAAAACTCTCTAAAACAAAAATATGGCTATGCAACTCCTGAAGCTCATCTCGTCCCTGAAGCCCAAGCAGCTCGTGGGACCCAAGAACCCGGAAATCTCCGCGCTCACCTTCGACTCCCGAAAGGTAACGCCCGGAGCGATGTTCGTTGCCGTGCGCGGCACCGCCGTCGACGGCCACTCGTTCATTCCGCTGCTCGAACACTCCGGAGTGGCAGCCATCGTTTGCGAAAAGCTCCCCGAAAAGGTGCTTCCGGGCATCAGCTACGTCGTTGTTGACAACAGCTCCATTGCCCTGGGCCTGCTGTCGTCGGAATGGTTCGACCACCCTTCGCGCAAGCTGAAACTGGTTGGCGTTACCGGCACCAACGGCAAAACGACAACCGCCACCCTCATCTACGAAATGGCGCGCCTGACGGGCCTGAAGGCCGGCCTGCTCTCAACGGTTTGCAACTACATTGAAACCGAGGCCGTTCACGCAACGCAAACCACCCCCGACGCCTATAGCATCAACGAGCTGCTGGCCCGCATGGTCAGCGCCGGCTGCTCGGTTGCGGCAATGGAGGTCAGCTCCCATGCCGCCCACCAGCACCGCATTGCCGGTCTGCAGTTCGCCGGCGGCGTTTTCAGCAACCTGACGCGCGACCACCTCGACTACCACAAAACCGTTCAGGCATATCTCGAAGCGAAGAAGTCGTTTTTCGACGGCCTGCCCGCGGACGCCTTCGCTCTGGTCAACATCGACGACAAGGTTGGCCGCGTAATGCTCCAGAACTGCGCCGCACGCCACTTTACCTACTCGCTGCGCTCAATGGCCGACTTCACGGGCCGCATTATCGAAAGCCGCCTCGACGGCACTCTTCTGAGCCTCAACGGCCACGAGGTCGAAACGCTCTTCACCGGCCGCTTCAACGCCTATAACCTCACGGCGGTTTTCGGCGCCTGCTGCCTGCTGGGCTGGCCCCAGGACGAGGTTTTGAAAAACGTTAGCCGCCTGGTTCCCGTTGCCGGCCGCTTCCAGGCCGTGCGCTCGCCCAAGGGGGTGGTGGCCATCGTTGACTATGCCCACACGCCCGACGCCGTTATCAACGTTCTCGAAGCCATTCGCGAGGTTGGCCCCAAGCGGATAATAACCGTTGTTGGCTGCGGGGGCAACCGCGACGCCGGCAAGCGCCCCATAATGGCCGCCGAGGCCGCCAAGCGCTCCGAGCGCCTGATTCTGACCTCCGACAATCCCCGCTTTGAGGACCCCGAGGCGATTCTGGCCGAAATGGAGGCCGGACTCGACGCCGCCCAGCGCGCCTCGGCACTCATCATCGCCGACCGCCGCCAGGCAATCCGAACCGCCGCAGCCCTGGCCGAGCCGGGCGACGTTATTCTAATTGCCGGCAAGGGCCACGAAGACTACCAGGAAATCCAAGGCGTGAAACACCATTTCGACGACCGCGAGGAAATCATCGCGGCATTTGCAGAATAACTCTCATAACCACCGATGCTCTACTATCTTTTCAACGACCTGGGAATCGGCGGCGAATCGCTCGCCCGCCTGAGCAGCTACATTACGGTGCGCAGTTCCGTGGCCTTCGTGCTGTCGCTGCTCTGCGCAACCATTATCGGCCGCCGCATAATTGCCCGCCTGCAGCTGATGCAGATGGGCGAAATCGTGCGCAACCTCGGCCTGGGCGGCCAAACCGCCAAACAGGGCACTCCGACCATGGGCGGCATCATTATTATCATCGCGATTCTCGTTCCGATGCTTCTGGTCGGCAACCTGGGCAACGTCTACATGCTGATAATGTGCGTTTCAACCCTTTTTCTGGGCGCCCTTGGCTTTGCCGACGACTACCTGAAGTTCAGGCGCCGCAACAAGGACGGCATGTCGGGCAAATATAAAATCGTCGGCCAGGTGGGCATCGGCCTGTTCGTCGGCCTGATGATGACGTTCAGCCCGAGCATCACCATGCGCGACACCTCGTCGATCACCACCGACCACTCGCCCGAACAGATTGAAGAGATAGTGACAGAAGGCTCCGACATAAAGGCTCCGCAAACGACCATTCCCTTCGTCAAGAACCATAACCTCGACTACTCCTATCTGACCCGCTGGGCCGGCAAATGGGGCAACACGCTGGGCTGGGTGCTCTTCGTTGCAGTGGTTATCGTTGCAGTGGCCGCCACCAGCAACGGCGCCAACCTGACCGACGGCATCGACGGCCTGGCAACCGGCGTCAGCGCCATTATCGGCACCGCGCTGGTCATCATGGCCTACCTGGGGAGCAACATCGTTTACTCCACCTATCTGAACATCATGTATATTCCCGGCTCCGAGGAGCTGGTGGTCTACATGGCCGCCTTCATCGGCGCGCTCATCGGCTTTCTCTGGTATAACGCCTTCCCCGCCCAGGTTTTCATGGGCGACACCGGCTCGCTGATGCTCGGCGGCATTATCGCCGTGTTTGCGATTTTGATTCGCAAGGAGCTGCTGATTCCGCTGCTCTGCGCAGTGTTTTTCATCGAAGATATTTCCGTCATGCTCCAGACCGGATGGTTCAAGTACACCAAGAAGAAAAACGGAGGCAAAGGCCAGCGCATCTTCAAGATGGCGCCGCTCCACCACCATTTCCAAAAGGACGCGACTCCGGGAGCCGACGTTATTCTCAACAAACCCGCCAACGGAATGCACGAAGCGAAGATAACAATCCGCTTCTGGATCGTTAGCATTCTGCTGGCCGCCCTCACTTTCGTTACACTTAAAATCCGCTAAAGCAAAATGAACAATAAGAGAATAGTTATACTCGGAGGCGGCGAAAGCGGCGTTGGTGCCGCAATCCTCGCTAAAGACAAAGGTTTCGACGTTTTTCTAAGCGACGCCGGAACCCTCGCCCCGAACTATGCCGCCACCCTCCGCGCCGAGGGCATAGCCTTCGAAGAGGGAGGCCACACCGAAGCGCTGATTCTCAACGCCGACGAGGTTATTAAAAGCCCCGGCATTCCGCCAACGGCTCCGCTGGTCGAGAAGCTCGCGGCGCAAGGCACCCCGATTATCTCCGAAATCGAGTTTGCGGGCCGCTACACCGACGCCAAGATGGTTTGCATAACCGGCTCCAACGGCAAAACGACAACCACTACGCTGACAACCCACATTTTGCGCTGCGGCGGCATTGACGCCTCGCCCGCCGGCAACATTGGCCGCTCGCTGGCATGGCAGGTGGCGCGCGAGCCCCATGCGGTCTACGTTGTTGAGCTGTCGTCGTTCCAGCTCGAGAATATGTTTGACTTCAAGGCGAACATAGCCGTTATTCTCAACATCACTCCCGACCACCTCGACCGCTACGACTACAAGATGGAAAACTACGTCAATGCCAAGTTCCGCATCGTTCAGAACATGACGCCGCAAGACGTTTTCATCTACTGGCAGGACGACCCCGTTATCACCCGTCAGCTCGAGCAGCTCTCGACCGAAGCGACCCTCATGCCCTTCGGCGAGGAGAAGCGCGAGGCAACGGCAGCCTATCTCAACGCCGAAAGCGACCTGGTCATCAATGCCGCCAACGAGCCGCTGACCATGCCGCGCGCCGACCTGGCGCTCAACGGCCTCCATAATCTCTATAACTCGATGGCCGCCGGCCTGAGCGCCCAGCTGCTCGAGGTCAAAAACGCCGACATCCGCCGCGCGCTCGGCGACTTCCAGGGAGTTGAACACCGCCTGGAATACGTTGCGACCATCAACGGCGTTCGCTGGATTAACGACTCCAAGGCAACCAACGTTAACTCAACCTGGTATGCGCTCGAAAGCATGCCCGAGAGCAAAACCACCGTGCTCATTCTCGGCGGCAAGGACAAGGGCAACGACTACTCGGAAATCCTGCCGCTGGTCAACCGCAAGGTCAAGGCCATAGTCGCCATGGGGCTCCACAACGAAAAAATCATGGAGTTCTTCAAGGGCGAGGTGCCCGAACTGGTATCGACCTCGTCGCTGGCCGATGCCATCGAGGCCTGCCGCCAGCTGGCGTCAGACGGCGACACGGTTTTGCTCAGCCCCTGCTGCGCGTCGTTCGACCTGTTTACCTCCTACGTTAACCGAGGCGACCTGTTCAAGGCCGCCGTTAAGGCCCTCAGCTGCTGATATGGCATTCCGCAATTCAGGTTCAGGCGAACCCCGCGGCGGCGGCCCGACCGTGGCCCTGCCCGAAGCTAACGTCGTTAACCGCCCCGACATCTACATCTGGGGCGTCTACGGCGTGCTGATCGTTCTGTCTATCATCGAGCTATATTCGGCGTCGTCGTTCGAGATTTCCAAGCAGGGACTCTACGGCCCGCTGACGCGCCATATTCTCTTCCTCTTCATCGGCTTCATGATTATCTGGGTGCTGCAAAAGATTCACTACTCGCGCTTTATCCTGCCGGGAATCATTCTGGCGGGCATATCGGTCGTTGCGATGATCTACGTTATGCTCTTCGGCGAGGTCATCAATGGCGCCAAGCGCGCTATCGCGCTCCCTTTCATGACCCTGCAGCCGGCGGAGCTGATAAAGATTTCGGCCGTTATGATTCTTTCCTTCATTCTCGGCACGACCCAGCTGAAAAAAGATGAAAACGTCCGCAACAAGGGGCTCATGTGGGCCGCCGGCATAGTGTTGGTATTTTCCGGCCTGCTCTTCACCCAAGGCCTGACAAACACGCTGATTCTGATGGCGCTGTGCGTCTCGATGCTGATTGTCGGCTCGCTGGAATTCAAGAAGCTGCTCTATATCCTTGCGGTGTTCTCAATGTTTGGCGCACTGGCGATTGGCATAAAGTGGGCGATTACCCCAAAGGAGCCTGCCGAAAAGGTTATTCCGGTCTATGTTGACCAGCGCGGCCAGGCATTTGAAATACCCGAGGCCGTCGGCACTACCGACATGAAAACCACCTCGCGAGCCACCGACCACACCTGGGGCAACCGCCTGAAGAGCTTTACCGACAAAACTCCGCGCTATGAGCAGAAGCTCACGGCCAAGAACCTCCAGGAAATGCGCTCCTACATGGCGCAGGCCAACGGCGGCTGGTTCGGCGTCTTTCCCGGCAACTCACGCGAAACGTCGCGCCTGCCGCTGGCGTTCAGCGACTTTATCTTCGCAATCATCGTTGAGGACCTCGGCTTCATCGGCGGCATGGTGATTCTGGTGCTCTACCTCGCGCTGCTGGGGCGAGCCTACGTTATCGCCTATAAATGCCACCAGATGTATCCGGCGTTCCTCGTGACCGGCTGCGCGCTGCTGATTGCCCTGCAGGCTCTCTGCCACATGGCAATCGTTTCGGGCGCCGGCCCCGTTTCCGGCCAGCCCCTGCCGCTCTTTTCCAAAGGGGGCACGTCAATATTAGTAACATCGGTAGCGTTCGGCATCATGCTCTCGGTCAGCCGCTTCGCAGCGCGCGGCGAGGCATCGACCTCGGAGCGCGAAACCGACCAGAACTCCCTGCCCGAAGCTCTGCGGGCAGTTAACCCGACCCAAGAGAAATGAGCAAACGATTCCTGATAAGCGGCGGCGGCACGGGAGGCCACATCTTCCCGGCTCTGTCGATTGCCAACGCCCTGCGCCGGCGCATGCCCGACTGCGAAATCCTCTATGTCGGCGCCGAAGGGCGCATGGAAATGGAGCGCGTCCCCGCCGCCGGCTACGATATTATCGGCCTGCCCGTTGCCGGCTTTGACCGCAAACGGCTCTGGCGCAACATTCCGGTGCTGTTCAAGCTCTGGAAGTCGCTGCGCCTGGCGCGCAAAACCGTCAGCGACTTCCGCCCCGACTGCGCAATCGGCGTTGGCGGCTATGCCTCCGGCCCGACCCTTAAAGCCGCCCAGAAGGCGGGCGTCCCCACCCTGCTCCAGGAGCAGAACTCCTATGCCGGAGTGACCAACAAGCTGCTGGCCGCCAAGGCCGACGCCATTTGCTGCGCCTACGAGGGCATGGAGCGCTTCTTCCCCGAGCGCGCAATCGTTATGACCGGCAATCCGGTGCGCGCCGACCTGCTCCGCTGTCAGCTCACCCCCGCCGAGGCCAAAAAGGCCCTGGGGTTCGACCCTGAAAAGCCGCTGCTGTTAGTCGTCGGCGGCTCGCTCGGCGCCCGAACGGTCAATGAAGCGATTGCCGCCGCCCTGCCGGCCATCGCCGAAGCGGGCGCGCAGGTAATGTGGCAGACCGGCAAGCTCTACTTGAATGAGTTTGCCCCGGTGGCCGCCACCTGCGGCGGCATAAAGGCCTCGGCCTTCATTGCCGACATGGCAACCGCCTATCGCGCCGCCGACCTGGTAGTGTCGCGCGCGGGCGCAGGCACCATTTCGGAGCTGCAGCTGCTCGGCAAACCGGCAATTCTGATTCCCAGCCCCAACGTTGCCGAAGACCACCAGCGCAAAAACGCCGAAGCGCTCGTCAAGGAGGGCGCCGCAGTCATGATTCTCGATGCCGATGCCAAAGCGCAGCTCGGCCCGACGGTGACCGCCCTGCTCTCTGACGCCGACCGCCGGCACAAACTCGGCGAAAACGCCGCCAAGATGGCCCTGGCCGACGCCGACGAAAAGATTGTTGACAAAATTCTCGAAATCTGCAAATGAGCAAGAATAACATATACTTTGTAGGCGCCGGAGGCATCGGCATGGCCGCCCTGGAGCGTTATTTTCTCAGCCGCGGCTGCAAGGTTGCCGGCTATGACCGAACACCCTCCGAGCTGACCGCCGCCCTGGAGGCCGAAGGTGTTGAAATCGCCTATTCCGATGACCCCGACCTCATTCCCGCGGCCTTCCGCAACCCGGACGAAACGCTCGTTGTTTACACTCCGGCCATTCCCGCCGATCATCGCGGGCTGCAATGGTTCCGCGCCAACGGCTTCGAGGTCGTTAAGCGCGCCGCAGTGCTCGGCCGCGTTACCCGCAGCGAAAAAGCCATCTGCTTCGCCGGCACCCACGGCAAAACGACGACGTCGTCGATGGCGGCCCACATCCTGGAGGTGTCGGGCGTTGGAAGCAACGCGTTTCTCGGCGGCGTTCTGCGCAACTACGGAACTAACTTCCTGCTTTCGGAAACCAGTCCTTATGCCGTTATCGAGGCCGACGAATATGACCGCTCGTTCCATCAGCTTTCGCCCTACGTTGCGGTTATAACCTCAACCGACCCCGACCATCTCGACATCTATGGCACCGAGGAGGCATATCTCGAAAGTTTCGCTCATTTCACCGAGCTGATTCAGCCGGGAGGCGCCCTGCTGCTCCATACCGGCCTGAAGCTCAAGCCGCGACAGTCCGATTCGGTCCGCGTCTACACCTACGGCGTTGACTCCGGCGACTTCCACGCCGAGAACCTGACCTTTGCCGACGGAACCATAACGTTCGACCTGGTAACTCCGACCAACGGAACCATTACCGGCATCGAGCTGGGCGTTCCGCTGGAGATCAACGTTGACAACGCAATCGCCGCCTGCGCCGGAGTCATGTTGGTCAACGACCCGGCCATCACCGCCGACGACTACCGCACGGCCATGAAAACCTTCCTGGGGGCCAAGCGTCGCTTCGAGTTCTGGCTCCGCGAGCCGGAGCGTTCGATTATCGACGACTATGCCCACCATCCCGACGAGCTCCGCGCCTCAATCCGCTCGGTGCGCCGCCTGTTTCCCGGAAAGCGCCTGGTCGTTGCCTTCCAGCCTCATCTTTTCAGCCGTACCCGCGATTTCGCCGCCGACTTCGCCGAGGCCCTGAGCCAGGCCGACTCGGTTTATCTGCTCCCGATCTATCCGGCGCGCGAGCTGCCGATTCCCGGCGTAACGTCGGAAATCATCCTTGACCGCATAACCTGCCCCGAAAAGCAGATTATTGAAAAGGAACAGCTGGTCAACGCCCTGGCCGCCGCCGACTTCGACGTTTTGCTGACCGTTGGCGCCGGCGACATTAACCTGCTACTCCCCCGCATTGTCGACGCATGCAAATAAACGCCCAAACACGCAAACTGCTAACGATTTTCGGCTGCATCCTGCTGGTTCTCTACCTGCTGGTTGCCTGCGCATGGGCTAATTTCCGCGCCGACTCCGAACTTTGCGCCGGCCTGGAAAACGACCGAATCGAGGTTGTTGACCGCCTCAACACCGGCTTCGTGACTGCCGACGAGCTGACCGCGGAGCTGGCTCCGCTGCTGGGCGACCTGAAGTCGCGCAAGCTCAGCGAAATCGGCCTCGATTCGATTCGCCGCCACCTCGTTGCGCTCGACAAGATTGAAAGCGCAACGGTTACGCGCCTCAACGATAACCGGCTGCGCATCAGCGTAGTGCCGATGGTTCCGGTCGCCCGCATCTGGCCCGCCGACGGCACCGGCTACTACGTTAACCGCAACGGCAAGCGCATCCGCGCCGGCGCGCGCTACCATCTCGACGTGCCGCAGATTCGCGGCAATTTCCCGATTGGTCAGCTCCTGCCGCTGCTCGACTATCTCAACGAGAACCCCGACCTGTCGCGACTGATAACGATGATTGCTCCGCGCGACAGCGCCAACATTTTCCTCGTGCCCGCCATCCGCGGTCACATCATTAATCTCGGCGACGTTTCCAACATCGACGACAAGTTCCGTCGCCTGGAACAATTCTACGCGAAAGTTCTCCCCGCAAAAGGCTGGGAGCACTACGACACTATCTCGCTCAAATGGGACCACCAGATCGTTGCAACCCGTCGCCACGGCAAACTCCCCAACCTGACCGTTCCCGTTATTTCCGAACTCGAGAACGAAGGCCCCGACGAGTCAACAATCGCCGCTCCCGGAACCTCCGAACCCGAGAGCTCCAACCCCGCAACCTAAGAATATAATATCACACTCATATATGAACCGAAGCAATTACATCGTTGCCGTTGAAATCGGCAGCTCCAAAATTAAAGGCGCCGTCGGCAAGGTCGACTCCGCCGGCATCCTGACCGTGAAAGGCATCGAGGAGGAACATCAGCATCCCAACCACGTTCGCCACGGCTGCGTTCAAAACGTAAAGGAAGTGGCCAACGAACTCAACCGCGTAATCACCAAACTGAATAACTACATTTCGCCCGCCAAAATCTCGGCCGTTTATCTCGGCGTTGGCGGCCGCTCGATGAAATCGGTCCAGACCAAGGTTCAGATGGCTCTGGCCGACGACACCGAAATCACCCACGAAATCGTTGACTCGCTGCTGGAGCGCGCCGTCGTTATCGACTCGTCAACCGAGCGCCTGGCAATCGAGCCGGTCGAATATCGCGTCAACGGCAAAATCCAGAGCGACGAACCCGTCGGCAACCTCGGCCACGAGCTCAGCGCGACGGTCAACATTGTCAGCTGCCGCAATCAGCTGCTCCGCAATCTGAAGCTCTCGGTGTCCGAGAAGCTCAACCTTCCCATCAACGGCTACATCGTGCGCCCGATGGCTCTGGCCGACCTGGTAATGAACTCCGAAGAACGCCGCACCGGCGCAATGCTCGTTGACTGCGGAGCGGAAACAACGACGGTTGCCATCTATAAGGGCGGACGCATGCGCTACCTGGCAACCATCCCCCTGGGCTCGCGCCATATTACCCGCGACCTGACGAGCATGTTCCCCCTCGAGGAGCGTGCCGAGGAGGTTAAATGCACCGTTGGCGACGCCCACCCCGAAACCTCGGCATCCAAGCAGCCCGAGGAAATCGACAACGCTAAAATCAACAAAATCGTGGTTGCCCGCGCCAGCGAAATCATCGCCAACATCGGCGCTCAGGTAAACTATGCCGGAATGACGGTTTCGGACCTCCCCGGCGGCATAATAATCGTTGGCGGCGGCGCAATGCTGAAAGGCTTCGCCGAGGCCCTGGCCCAGACTACCAACATGAGCGTTCGCCGCGGCTCGCTGCCAACCACCGTGCGCCTGGCCGGCAACAAGATTTCAACCGCCGAGGACCTCGACGTTATTTCGCTGCTCTACTACCTGGCCCACCGCGAGAACATCAGCCCCTGCACCCAGGTTCCCGCGCCTCCGGCACCCCCGGTAGTCACCTCCGGCTCCACCAACTCCGCAAGCGCCGGAACAACGACCGCCGGCACAACGACCGCCGCCGGCCAGCCCGCTGAGCCCGACGACTTCGAGGATGAGGAAGATGAAGACCTCCCCGGCGACATCGAACCGATGAAAACCGGCTTCTGGAAATCCCTGAAGAGCAAATTTTCCAATCTCGGAACTTCGGCCTCTCTCGACGCCTTCGACGACTAACATAACTCTCTCCAACCAACTCTGAAATTTCTATCCGACTATGACCATAGATGACATCTGCCGCGACATGGACTTCGTCGCACCGGCACCCATCAACCCCAACAACGAATCTATCATTAAAGTTATCGGCGTTGGCGGTGGCGGCGGCAACGCCGTTGGCTACATGTATAACCTCGGCGTCAAGGACGTCCGCTTCGTTGTTTGCAACACCGACAAGCAGGCTCTCGACAATTCCCCGGTGCCCGACCGCGTTCTGCTGGGCCACACAGGCCTCGGCGCCGGCGACAAGCCCGAAGTGGCCCACGAAGCCGCCGAAGAGAGCATCGACGCCATCAATGCCATTTTTGACCAGAACACCAAAATGGTGTTCATCACCGCCGGCATGGGCGGCGGCACCGGCACAGGCGCCGCTCCCGTAGTTGCCCGCGTTGCGCGCGAACACGGCGTTCTGACCGTTGGCATCGTGACCATCCCCTTCTTCTTCGAGGGCGTTAAGAAAATCACCAAGGCGCTCAAGGGAGCCGAGGAAATCCGCAAGTATGTCGACGCCCTGCTGCTCATCAACAACGAACGCCTCATCGAAATCTATCCCGAACTCGACTTCGACTCGGCGTTTGCCAAGGCCGACGACACTCTCGCAACCGCCGCCCGCTCAATCTCGGAGCTTATAACGACGACTGACACCCGCATCAACATTGACTTCAACGACGTTGACACTACCCTGCGCAACGGCGGCTCGGCAATCATTTCGTGTGGCTACGGCTCGGGACCCAACCGCGTTTCCGACGCAATCGAAAGCGCCCTGCGCTCGCCCCTGCTCAAAAACAGCAACATCATGGGCTCCAAGCGCCTGCTCTTCAACCTCTACATCAACCGAAAGGCATCTACGCCCTTCTCTATCGGCGAAATGACCGCGTTCACCGAGTTCGTAACGTCGATTGAGGACGTAGAGGTTATCCACGGCGTTGCCTACGACGACACCCTCGACTCCGACATCAAGCTGACCATTCTTGCCAGCGGATTCGAAGCCGAAGTGCTCGTTCCGGAAAAGAAGCAGAATCCCATCGCCGCCGCCCTCAACAATCCCGGCGTTGACGCCCCGATCAAGCCGAAAGACGACATCGAGGTCATCAAGCAGCAATATGGCGAACAATACGCCGCCAACGTCGCCGCCGCAAAGGCCCGCAACCTCTACGTTGTGCTGACCCCCGACCAGCTCGACGACGACAACGTTATCGAAGCCCTCGAAGCCTACCCGGCCTTCTCGCGCTCCAAGGAAGAGAAAGCCGCGATAACCGCCTCTGCCGCCGGCAAGTCCGGCCAGCCCGGCGCCCCCAACGCCGCCGGCGGTCAAGGCGGCGCTGCTGCGGCATCGTCGTCCGAAACCATTGAATTTTAACCTCAAACCACTTCTCAGGTAATGAACACGTTCAAAAAACTCCTGCCGCTGCTGGCCGTTGCCCTGGCGGCCTGCTCAAACGACGACCCGGTAATCGAGCCTATCCAAACCGAGCCCAACGGCTACCAGAAAGGCGTTTACGTTCTCAACGAAGGCAACATGGGCGCCAACAAAACCACCCTCGACTTCCTCGACACCAAGTCCGACAAATTCTTCGACGACATCTATGCCCGAACCAATCCCGAGCAGATTCTCGGCCTGGGCGATGCCGGCAATGACCTCCAGATCTTCAACCAATGCCTCTATGCCGTTATCAACGGCTCGAACAAGGTTGAAATCATGAGCGCCGCAACCGCCCGCTCCATCGGCCGCGTCGACGTTGCCTCGCCGCGCGCAATCGCCTTCGACAAACGCGGCCAGGCCTACGTTTCGTCGTTTGTCGGCCCGGTTGAAACGCAGCCGCGCGGCTCGGTTGTGCGCTTCGACGTTTCAACCCTCGAAGTCACCGGTCGCGTAACCGTTGGCGTCGGCCCCGAGGAAATGGTCGTTATCGGCGACAGCCTCTATGTTGCCAACTCCTATAACTACGACACCAACACCTACGACAACACCATCACCATCGTTGACCTCATCAGCTTCACCGTTGTTGACTCAATCGCCGTGGCCCCCAACCTCCACCATCTGCGCCTCGACTCCGACGGCAACCTCTGGGTCAACTCCCGCGGCAACTATGCCGACATCGCCCCCGCCCTATATCGCCTGAGCCCTAAACGCGAAGGATGGGACGTTATGAAAACCAACGCCGAATGTTCCAACTTCGCCATCAGCGGCAACAAAATCTACATGTACTCCCAAACCTGGGACGCCGACTGGAACGCCTCCTACAGCTACTCCACGCTCGACACCAAAACCCTGGCCGTCGGTCCCTGCTTCATCGTTGACCCCCAGGCCATAGAAACCCCCTATGCCATCGGAGTCAGCCCCGCCGGTGACATCTACATCACCGACGCCCGCAACTACGTTTCATCAGGCACCCTGCGCCGCTACAACGCCGACGGCACCCTCAAACAGCAATACACCACCGGCGATCTCCCCGGCCACCTCGCCTTCTGGAACTAACTCCCCCTCGACCCGCAAAAAAATTTGTAACCGCCGTAACAGTTACGGCGGTTACAATTTTTTTATTGCGGATTTCTCAAAGATTTTTCGTAAATTTGCGGGGATATGTGGAAATATGTTATCGCAATCATAGTTTTTTCTCTTGGACTCTGCGCCTGCGACGAGCACCGGACATCGGCGCCCGTGGTTGCTTGCCGGCGAACGGTGCTGGTCTACATGGAGGCTCGCAATAATCTCGCGTCCGAGGCGCTCGACGACCTCGACGAAATGCGTCGCGGCGAAATTCCCGCCGACTCGCGCCTGCTGGTCTACCGCTCCCGGCGCGGAGAGCCGAATCCGGTGCTCTGCGAGGTGTTTGAGGGCGGCGACTCTGTTCTGGTGAATTATTCCGACACGGTGCTGGCCACCGATCCAAAGCATATGGCCAACGTTTTGGCCGACGTTAGGCGCCTGGCTCCGTCGAGGGAGTTCGGCATGGTTTTCTGGAGCCATTCCTCGGGCTGGCGCCAAAAGGCTTCGCGCGGATTCGGTTCGGAAAACGGCCGGATGATGACGGTGACCGACCTGGCGCTCGCGCTGGGCAGTGAGCGCGCAATCGATTTTCTGTTTTTCGACTGCTGCTACATGGGGTGCGCCGAAGTGGCCTACGAGCTGCGTAACTGCGCCGACTATATGGTAGCGTCGCCCTGCGAAGTGCCGGCCGGCGGCATGCCCTATGACCTCACTCTCGCCGAGCTTTTCAACCCCGACCTGACCGAAGGGCTGAAAAACGCCGTTGACCTGACCGTCGATTCCTATCTGGCCGACCCGGCGGAGCGCTGCCCGTCGACCCTGTCGGTCGTTGACCTTAGGAAGATGGACAAGCTGATTGAGGCGGTTGAGCCGGTTCTCGGCAACGAGCTCCCCGAGGGGTTCAAACCGCAGCGTTTTTCGCGCGATGTTCCCTATAAGTACATGTTTACCGACCTCGGACAATATATCGGGGCGCTCGGTGCCTCGATTCCCGACGGCGTTATTCTCCACGAACGCCACACTCCCAAAATCTGGAGCACCATTGACCTGACCCACTGCTCGGGGCTCACTATCTACATGCCCGACCCCAAGAACGGCTTTGACTACACCTATCGCGGCTATAACACCCTTTCATGGGCCAAATATCTACATCTTAACCAATGAACCAAGAACTTAAACTTGAAGAGGGCATGGCCCTCAATGACTTTCTCAGCATCGTTGCCGACAAAGCAGTAAATTTCGCAATCCACCTGGTAGTTGCAATCGTTGTTTTCTACATTGGCCGCTTCCTGGTCAGGAAGCTCAATGCCTTTGTGCAAACCATTCTGCGCAAGCGCAACGTTGACCCGTCGATTGCCACATTCGTTCAGTCGGCGTCGGAGATTGTTCTCTACTTCGTGTTGATAATCGCCGTTGTTGGCATTCTCGGACTTGAAACCAGCTCGTTCGTTGCGCTGTTTGCATCCGCCGGCGTTGCCATAGGCATGGCAATGAGCGGCACGCTCCAGAACTTCGCGGGCGGCGTTCTGATTCTTACGCTGCGCCCCTACAACGTTGGCGACTACATCGAGGCCCAGGGCTTCGCCGGCACCGTGAAAGCCATTCAGATGTTCTCAACGCTCATCACAACCGCCGACAACAAAACCATCATCATTCCCAACGGCCCGCTCAGCAACGGCTCGGTCAACAATTATTCGCGCCAGGAAGAGCGCCGCGTTGACTGGACGGTCAGCCTGGCCTACGGAACTGATTTCGACAAGGCAAAAGCAGCGATTCTCGACGTGCTGGCCGGCGACGAGCGCATCGTGCGCACCCCCGACGTGTTCCTGGCCGAGCTCGCCGACAGCTCCATCAACTTCACCGTGCGCGCCTGGGTAAAGGCTGCCGACTATTGGCCCGTGTTCTTCAGCATCAACGAACAAATCTATAAAACCCTGCCCGAACGCGGCCTCGAATTCCCCTTCCCGCAGCTCGACGTTCACGTTCAGAACGCATGAAGCTCACCATTTTAGGCTGCGGCAGCGCAACTCCCTCTCTGCGCCACCTTCCTTCCTGCCAGGTCATTGACCACGGCGGGAAGCTCTTCATGGTGGACTGCGGCGAGGGCGCCCAGCTCGAAATGATGCGTAACCGCGTTAGGTTCGGCAAGCTCAACAACATTTTCATTTCCCACCTCCACGGCGACCACTTTCTCGGCCTCCCCGGCCTGCTGTCGACCATGGCGCTCCACGAAAAGGGCTCGGCTGTTACCGTTCATTGCCACCGACGCGTGGCCGACATTCTCGGTCAGATTCTCCGGGTCGTTATCGGCAACACCCCCTTCGACATTCATTTCAACATCATCGACCCCAAGGCCGACGGTCAGCTGCTCTATGAGGACTCATCGCTGACCGTCAGCTCCTTTCCGCTCTATCACCGCGTCGAATGCTCGGGGTTCATTTTCCGCGAAAAGCAGCGCGGGCGCCATATCGACGGCCCGGCGGCCAAGTTCCACTGCGTTCCCCACTATTTCATGAACAATCTGCGCGCGGGCGAGGACTTCGTGAAGCCCGACGGAACGGTCGTTGCCAACGCCCTGCTGACCAAGGAGCCGACGCCGGCCCGAAGCTATGCCTACTGCACCGACACGATTGCCGACCGGCGCGTAGCGGCGTCGATTCGCG
Organism: Bacteroides sp.; assembly: GCA_014801955.1. Lineage (GTDB taxonomy): Bacteria > Bacteroidota > Bacteroidia > Bacteroidales > Muribaculaceae > UBA3263. The sequence continues at coordinate 88,417 of JAAVDE010000012.1, forward strand.
GCGTCAACACGGTTTTCCACGATTCAACCTATGGCGACGACGGCCTGCCCAACGCCGCCGCCTATGGCCACTCAACGGCCCGCCAGGCAGCCGAAATCGCGCTCGAGGCGGGCGCCGAAACCCTGATTCTCGGCCATTTCTCGAAGCGCTACGACTCGGAGCTGCAGCTGGCCGAGCAGGCGGCGGAAGTTTTCCCGGGCAGGATTATTATTGCCAACGAAGGCCTTTCGATTGACCTATGACCAAACCATCAACCGCAACTGAAGCCGACGATCTGCGCTTCATGACCGCCGCGCTCGACGAAGCCCGCCTGGCCCTGGACGAGGGGGAGATTCCGGTGGGCGCAATCGTTGTTTGCAACGGCAAAATCATTGGCCGCGGCCACAACATGACCGAGCGCCTGCGCGACGTTACCGCCCACGCCGAAATGCTCGCAATCACGGCCGCCGCAGCCACCTTGGGCGGTAAGTACCTGCGCGACTGCACGCTCTACGTTACTATGGAGCCATGCCTGATGTGTGCCGGCGCAATCGGCTGGAGCCAGCTTTCGCGAGTGGTCTACGGCGCCGAAGACCCCCGTCGCGGCTTCCGCGCGCTGACCGTTGCCGACAAGCCGGCTCTCCATCCATCAACAGCCTTGACCGCCGGCGTTCTCGCCGACGAGGCCAAAGCCCTGCTCCGCAATTTCTTTGCGCTGCTCCGTCCCTGAGCCGGTCAGTTGCATTTCTTCAATATTATTCGTAACTTTGCGCATATAAATTCATCGAAATTATGCGCAAACTACTCTTAATCGGATTGATTATCTCCGGCTTTCTGTCGTCTGCCGCACAGGAGGCCGCCCCTATCGAGGTAGAAACGGACTCAACGACAGCTTTCTATGCCGACTCGCTTCTTAGCGTTGTTGACGAAATGCTGCTGATTCAGCGCCCCGCCGCCGACCTGCCCGGAATAGTGTTCCTCCCCGCCGTCTACACCGGCTATGACCGCCTGCTGCCGTCGACCGACTCGCTGTTTCGCCTCAGCCCCGACGCCGAGACCCCCGCATGGCTCCAGCGCGCAATCCGCTCGCGCATCTATGCCAACCGCCTGATTCAGACCCACGCCATCAACCATACCGGCCAGGTGCCCTATAATTTCCAGACAATGGCCGCTCCGCCGAAGAAATACGTTGCGACCGCCGACCCGACGACCGCGGCAACCATCTTCGAGGAAATCGGCGCGGTGCCCGGCAAGGTTGACACCACCAAGCCCTCCGACCTGGCAACGTCTGAAATCAAGAAGCAACACTGGCTCAACAAGTTCTCCACTCTGATTCAGTTCTCGCAGGCGTTCGTCAGCCCCAACTGGTATCAGGGCGGCAACAACTCGCTGAACCTGCTGGCCGATTTCCAATACACTTCGAAGCTCAACACGAAGTTTCACCCGAAGCTGATGTTTGAGAACTACTTCCAGTGGCGAACGGCAATGACGCGCACCCCCGACGACGAGTATCGCGACTTCTCTTTCACCGAAAACCGCTTTCAGATCAGCTCCAAGTTCGGCTACAAGGCCTTCTACACCTGGTACTATTCAATGCAGGCGCTCCTGAAAACCCCGATTTTCAACGGCTACAAGTCGGGCACGATGACCCGCACGGCGTCGCTCTTCTCGCCCGGCGAGTTTAACCTCGGTATCGGTCTGACCTACAACGTCAAATCGAAAAACGACAAGTTCAACCTCTCGCTCTCGCTCTCGCCGATTTCCTACAATCTGAAAACCTGCATCGACAAGGAAATCGACGAAACGACCCAGGGCATCGAAAGGGGCCACAAGACATACAGCACCATCGGTTCGAGCATCGAAGCCAACTGGAACTGGCAGATTTGCTACAACGTCAGCTGGAAGTCGCGAGTGTTCTTCTTCACGAACTACGAAAAGTATCAATACGACTGGCAAAACCAGTTTGCCTTCAAAATCAGCCGCTGGTTCTCGGCAAACCTGACCCTCGACGCTCGCTACGACTCTACCATGCACAAAACCACCCAGTGGTACAAAGCCCAGCTCTACGAGCTCTTCTCCCTCGGCTTCTCCTACTCCTTCAACCATTAATCCCCGTCCATCATCATCAAATCATAAGCCCGGCATCGCACCGGGCTTTTATTTTTTGACCGGGCATTTATTTTTCGAGAGTTGCGGGATTGGGAAATTTTTCGTAAATTTGGAGTGACTTTTGTAATTTAACAGACACTCTTCCTTACACAAAATGAAAAAACTAACGACTATTCTCAGCTGCATGCTGCTGGCAGTGACCGCTTCTGCCCAGGTAGTAACGCAGACAACCACGACTACTACCCGCAACGACAACACTAACCTGTTTGAAAAAATCCCCGAAGAGGGCAAGTATGTCGGCTATGCCGGAATCGAAATCATGTCGCCCGGATTCTTCGGCGACGGCGGCTCGGCCGTTGGCGTGACAACGACCCACGGCGCCATGGTTCGCGAAACGATCTTCGTTGGCGCCGGCACCGGCTATTTCGCCGACTTCCACAACAAGCAGGGCGTAATTCCCATCTACGGCGACATCCACTACTTTTTCCGCTCGCAGTATCAGCGCCGCATCTACCCCCACATCGCCGGTCGCCTCGGCGCACAGATCGCAACCCAGGGCGGCGCGGGAGCCTTCGGCCAGATTGCCATAGGCCTGCGCGTTCCCTTCTCGGAAAAGTTCGCCATGAACCTCGAAGTCGGCCCCTACTACGGCACTCACTACGAGCGCGAACACGGCAACAATGAACTCTCCATCAGCGGCAAGCCCTTCAAGTCATCCGGCGCCAAATTCGCCTTCTTCGGCCGCGTCAACTTCGAATTCTAATCGCCGTCTCAAATTACTAATTACTAATTCCAAATTACTAATTACCGCAATGGCCGACGGCTATCTTGAACGCAAAATGGAGGACTACCTCGCCGGCAAACTTAAACCTTCAAAGAAAAAACCGGTCAAAAAACAAAATAAACCACAATAACTACATCAACTACCATTAAATGAAGCCAATCTATTCACTCGCCGCCGCTGCGCTCGCAATCCCCGCTGCAGCGCTGGCCCAGCAGCAGACGGGCACCATAGCGCCGCAGACGCCCAACCCCGATGCTCCGCGCTATAACATCGTTTACATCATGACCGACGACCACACCGCACAGATGCTCTCGGCCTACGATACCCGCTACGCCCACACTCCCAACCTCGACCGCCTGGCCGAAGGCAACGGCGTTAAATTCAACAATTCATTCGTTGCGAACTCGCTTTCGGGCCCGTCGCGCGCGTGCATGATTACCGGCAAGCACTCCCACGGCAACGGATTTTACGACAATGAAAGCGGCCGCCCGTTCGACGGCTCCCAGCCCACCTTCCCCAAGTATCTCCAGAGCGTAGGCTACCAGACCGCGCTGTTCGGCAAATGGCACCTGATGTCAACGCCCACCGGCTTCGACACCTGGCGCGTGGTTCCCGGCCAGGGCGACTACTATAACCCCCGCTTCATCAACCAGGACGGCTCGCAGTCGGTTGAACACGGCTATCTGACCAACCTGATTACCGACTATTCGCTCGACTGGCTCGAAAATGGCCGCGACAAGTCAAAACCCTTTGCCCTGCTGATTCACCACAAGGCCCAGCACCGCAACTGGATGGCCGATACCTGCAACCTCAGCCTCTATGAGGACAAGACTTTCCCCCTGCCTGAAACCTTCTTCGACGACTATGCAGGCCGCCCGGCAGCCGAAGCCGCCGAAATGCGCATTGCATCGCCCCACGACATGGATATTATCTATGACCTCAAGATGCTCCACCCCGACTCCGTTACGCGCCTGAAAGAGACCTATGAGGCCTTCGTGGGCCGCATGGACCCCGAGCAGCGCAAGGCATGGGACGATTTCTATAACCCCATCATCAAGGAGTTCTACGACGCCAAACTCCAGGGCAAGGAGCTCGCCGAATGGAAATTCCAGCGCTACATGCGTGACTACCTGAAAACCCTCAAGAGCCTCGACGACAACGTTGGCCGCGTGCTCGACTACCTCGAAGCCAACAACCTGATGGATTCAACCCTGGTTGTCTACACTTCCGACCAGGGCTTCTACATGGGCGAACACGGCTGGTTCGACAAGCGCTTCATGTATGAGGAATCGCTGAACACCCCTCTGCTCATGCACCTGCCCAAGGGCCTCGACGCAAAGGGTGAAATCAACGAAATGGTTCAGAACATCGACTATGCTCCCACCTTCATGGAAATCGCCGGCGCCAACATCCCCGACGACATCCACGGCAAGTCCTTCCTGCCGATTCTGCGCGGCGAGCACCCCGAAGACTGGCGCGACGCTATCTATTACCACTACTACGAATATCCCGCCGAACACCGCGTTAAACGCCACTATGGCGTGCGCACCGGCCGCTACAAGCTGATGCACTTCTATAACGACATCGACGTTTGGGAACTCTATGACCTCCAGGAGGACCCCAACGAGCTGAATAACCTCTATGGCAAGCCCGGCACCGAGGAGCTGACCAAACAGCTGCGCAAGCGCCTGCTCGAGCTCCAGGAGCAATATGACGACCCCATCCGCCACCAGTTCCCCATCACCGACTGATTCCACCGACGCCTGCCCGCGGCAGGCCATCCAATAAATTGCGCGCGTTCTCCGATTGGAGAGCGCGCGCAGCTTTTATGTTCTGTTTTATGTTCTACCGGGAAGGTCAGCGGCGTTTGCGGCGGTCGTTGGCAACCTTTATGCCGAAGATAATAACGGAGCAGATGGTGGTTATCACGTTGGTTATCACCAGCGGCATATTGTCGAGCAGAATGCCCTGAACAACGAACAGAATCGAGCCGGCGCCGAGCGACAGGAAAGTGGGCATGGCAATGCCGTCGGTGTCGCGCGTGCGGATAGTTTGAATCGCCTGCGGAAGATAGCCGCAGACCATGCAGATTGAAGCAAGATAGCCGATAATCAATGAAGCGGTCACAGTAGTCATACGTCAAGTGGATTTTAAGGTTAAGGGGAAAAAGAGGGGCGCAGCGACATCACGTCGACACGCCCCGGGGTTGGGATGTTTTGGGGAAATAAATCTTTATACTTGGTTGCTTATTGCCGAGTGAAGCGCAGGAAGTTATAGTCAATCTTGCCGTCGCCGAGCAGAAGGGCGTCGGGGTTCTGACCGAGAACCAGGCTGCGGGCCTGACGTTCGAACTGCATGGCCGACGACTTTTCGTCGAAGGGCATGGAGCCTTCGTTTTGGTCAACGATTGAGTAAACAACGACTGCGGAGTTCCAGCGAACGGGGCCTACAACGTCGCCTGCCTTGGCACCCTTGAGGCCGCCGAGCTGCGCATAGTAGTTATTGGCCAGGTTAACGCCGCGGAGGGTATCGATGCGCTGAGCGTTCAGCAGCTTCTGATAGTCGGCCAGGGTAGTGCCTTTGCCTTTAACCTCGTTGATAACATTGTTGGCGTTCTTTTCGGTCTGCGCGCTCTGGGTGATTACGCCCTTAACGGCAGGATAGCTGCTGGGGATATAGTCCTTATATTCGTCGATAACGGCCACTGCAGCGAGGCGGGTGTTCTTGCTGTCGGTGTAGAGGCGGCTGACCTGACCTTTCTTGGCGTCGTTCATGGCCCATGCAACCATGTTGCGCGAGTCGTCGAGGCCGTCGAGGCTGAAGGTTGAGTTATCGATGAGGGTTTCCTGAACCATCAGGCCCTGGAGCATAGCGTTCTCGTTGTTGAACGCAGCGGCGTTGGGGGCGGAAATCAGGAATTCGCGCATGCGGGTGTTGAGGCCGTCGATGGTTTCGCGCGAGGGTTCGATTGCGTAGCTTGCGGTTGCGTATTCAACGATCTGCTCGGGAGCGTTCCAGCTGTCAACGGCAACGGCGGCCTGGCCGAGGTTGATATACTTGCCTGCGCCAACGGCCTGGAGGGTGTCGATGATGTTGGTGAGCTGCTCGAAGGTGAACGGAGTTGCGGCAACCACCTGGTCAACGCCTTCGATCGAGTCGGGGTCAACGCCGGCGTTGAGCTGGGCAATGATGGTGTCGGCATTAACGGTGCCGTCGTAAACCACCTGCGAAACCTTTGCGCCGTTAACTTTCTTTTCGCGCGAGGCGATGCGGGCAATTACCAGTTCGGGATTGTTGCCGTAGGCGCTGTTGATGTTGAGAATCTGAGCGGTTCCGGGCTCGGCGGTTTCGAGGAAGTCTTTCAGACCGGGAACCGATGCTTTCGCAACGGCTGCGGAGTCGGCGGTGAAGCGTTCGATAACGTATGCACCGTTGCCAACCAGCGGATCGATGCTGCCGGCTTCCTGAACGTTTGCCAGGTCGGCCTGAACTGCAGCAACGGCTTTCTGACGGTCAGCGTTGCTGGCCGAGATGGGCAGGGTAACGTAGCGGACGTAGCGCACCTTGTTGGGGAGCTTGTAGCCTTCGCGGTGTTCTTTGTAGTACTTTTCGATTTCGCCGGGGGTTACGGTGTCGGTGGTTTCGAAAATATTTTTGCTAACGGCGGCCAGGGTGTAGGTTGTGTTGCCGAGGTCGTAGGCAGCGCGGGCATCGAGCTTGTTGGCGTTGATGGTGCCCTGGAGAATGTTAACGAGCTTCTGGGTGAGGAGCTGATCCTGGAGATTCTGCTCGAAGCCGGCGTAGGCTTTGGAGATAGCGGCTACCTGGTCGGCGTTGAGGCCCGAGGCGTCGGGGTTGCTCAGCGCGGTCAGCACGTCGGCAGGCGAAGCGCCGAACTGCTGATAGAACTGGGCGAGCACGGGATAGGGAGCAGAGTCGCCGACGAGGAGGGCGTTGAGCTCGGAGTCGGTAACGGCGAGGCCGAGTTTGTCGAACTCCTGCTTGTAGAGAGCTTCGGTAACGAGCGAGTTCAGAGCCTGTTCGTCGGCATCGGTAGCCTGGGGGTTCTGCTCGCGAACGAGGTTAGCGCGTTCATTATACTTTTCATAGTCGATTTTCTCGCCTTTGACCTTGGCCACGGAGGTCTGGTCAATGAAAAGGCTCATCGGGTTGTCGATAATGGTGATAATGAACAGGAAGAGTGCAACGAAGATGATGCTGACGAGGAGCACCGATTTGCTGCGAATTTTTTCGAGTGTTGCCATTTATGACGGTTTATTAGAATTTACTTATTTGCTTTCAGCGCGCAAATTTACGAAAAATTTTTCATTCCTGCAAATCGCCGCCAAATTCCATCAGGTAGGCTTTGATGAAATCGTCGATGTCGCCGTCCATAACGCCGCCGACATCGCTGGTCTGATGGTTGGTGCGATGGTCCTTGACGCGACGGTCGTCGAAAACGTAGGAGCGGATCTGCGAGCCCCATTCGATTTTCATTTTGCCGGCTTCGACCTTTGCCTGTTCCTGGAGGCGGTGCTGGAGCTCCTTGTCGTAGAGAATGGAGCGCAGCTGGCGCATTGCGTTTTCCTTGTTTTTGGGCTGGTCGCGCGTTTCGGTGTTTTCAATCAGGATTTCTTCCTTCTCGCCGGTGTAGGGGTCGGTATATTGGTAGCGCAGACGAACGCCCGACTCTACCTTGTTGACGTTCTGACCGCCGGCGCCGCCGGAGCGGAAGGTGTCCCAGCTCAACAGGGCGGGCTCGACCTTGACTTCGATAGTGTCGTCGACCAGCGGGGTCACGAACACCGAAGCAAACGAGGTCATGCGCTTGCCTTGGGCATTATATGGGCTGACGCGCACCAGGCGGTGAACGCCGTTTTCGCTCTTGAGGTAGCCGTAGGCGAAATCGCCTTCAATATTGATGGTAACGGACTTGATGCCGGCTTCTTCGCCGTCGAGGATGTTGGCGATGGAGGTTTTGTAGCCGTTGCGTTCGGCCCAGCGCAGATACATGCGCATCAGCATCGACGCCCAGTCCTGGCTCTCGGTGCCGCCGGCGCCGGAGTTGATTTTCAAAACGACGTCCATCTTGTCCTCTTCGCGGCGCAGCATGTTGCGCAGCTCAAGGGCTTCGATTTTACCGATAGTGTCGGCATAGAGCGCATCGACCTCCTCTTCCGTAACGAGTTCTTCCTTGAAGAAATCGCAGGCGAGCTGAAGTTCGTCACACGCTTTTTCAATCTCCTCATAGCCTTTGATCCAGGCCTGGAGGTCCTTAATTTTTTTCATTTGCGCCTGCGCCTCTTTGGGGTGTTCCCAAAAATCGGGCACATGGGTGCGCAGTTCTTCTTCTTCGACTTCTATTTTCTTGCTGTCGATGTCAAAGATACCTCCTCAGCGCCAGCTTGCGCTCAAAAGTCTCTTTTAATTGTTCCTGAGTAATCACTTTGGTAATTAGTAATTAGAAATTAGTAATTATTGATGCAATCAGAATCGGTCAGCCCGCCCTGCGGCGGGTCAACCGATAATTTGGGGGTTAGACTAATTGGCCTAATTATTATTCTGCAGCGGGAGCTTCAACTGCGGCGGGAGCCTCGTCGGCGGCGGCAGCGGGCTGCTGAACGTCGAGCGCGGGAGTAGCGGGAGCTTCAACGCGGGTGCGGATGCCGGTGGTGGAGGTCAGGGCGGGAGCCACGAAAACGCTCACGATGGAGAGCAGGCAAATGATGCCGGCGAGCCACCAGGTGATTTTTTCAATAACGTCGTTGGTGCGCTTAACACCGAGAATCGAGTTGGAGCTGGCAAAGGTCGAGCCAAGGCCGCCGCCTTTGGATTTCTGGATGAGCACTACGCCAATCAGCAGAATGGCGGCGATGATGGTCAGGATTATAACCAGAGTGTAAATCATAATTGTTTGGTTTATATTTAGTTATTATTTTCGTTTTTACGCATTGATTTGCGCTCCTCAATGGCCATGAGCTTTTCGAGGAAGCGTAATTGGTCTGCAAAGTAAATACTTTTTTCGGGAAAATTCAAATTTAAGTGACTTATAATTTCATAAGCCTTGGAATATTTTCCGGTTTTAATGTAGATTTGAGCCAACGATTGAGAGAGCATCGAATCGTCGGTCGGCGTTGGTTTATGAACTTCCGAGGCGGGCTTGGTCTTGGGAGCGTCGTCGGCTTCGGGCGCAACCGACGGAAACTGACCTCCGGCGGCTTTGCTCTTGATTATAAAGGTGTTAATCAGCGCATCCTGAGTTCCGGCTTCGGCTTCGTCGGCGGCGGGAACGCTCTGTTCTTCCTCCTGGGCAAGCACTTGAGCATAGTCGGGAGTGGGGTTGAAAATCAGCCGTTCAAGCATTGCATCTTCGGCCGATGACGATTGCCCGTAGGTCGTTAAAAATTTTTCTATGGCATCGTCGGTTCCGGGAGTCGATGGCAGCTCCATCGGATAAAACGACGCCAGGTCGAGCGCCAGGTCGGAATCGGCGGCGATTGCCATCTGCTCCGGGTCGGAGGCGAGCAGGGCCAGGCGCCCGCAGAGCTCGCGGCGCTCTTCGTCGGCAAGAGTGGCGCCTGCGTTGCGCAAACGCATAACCGCCGGCAACGCGAACCAGGGCATCTCGGCCTCCAGCCGGCTGACGCGCTCGGCGGTCGGCGCCGCACCGTCGAGCCACTGTTTGATTTCTTCGTTCGTAATCATTCGGCTTACCAGTTACCCAAAGTGGCGTTAAAAATCAGTTCAACAAGTTCTTTTGAGATTTCGTCGCACAGCTGGTCCTGAACGTCGGTCAGCATTTCGTTGGCGTCGAAGTTGCGGTAGGCCGAGAAGGTCTGGTCAATATCCTTGCCTTCGACGCGGTTGTCGATATAGCGCACGCGAACGGTTATTGTCAGGCGCGTTTCGGTTGCGTAGGCATCGGAGCCGACGCTGACGGGCGACAGTGCGTAGCCCGTAATCTCGCCCTCGAGCTGCAAGTCGGCCTTGGAGTTGCCGACCGAGGTTTGCAGGCGCGTGTTGCGCTCGATATAGTCGACCAAAGCGTTTTCGAAAGTTACCTGCAACGGCGCATAGACCAGCGCGGCGCGAATCGGAAAGTTCTCGATCGAGATAGTGCGGTAGACGGAATAGTCAATCGACGAGCCGTTCAGCTTATACGACGGCACGCACCCGCCCGAAACGAGGGCCATTATGCAAACAATCAACCACTTATTCCAGGCCATACTCACGAATTTTTCTATACAGCGTTCGTTCGCTTATGTTTAGCTCATCGGCGGTTGCCTTGCGGCGGCCACCGTTGCGTTCGAGGCTCTCGCGAATCATTTCGCGCTCCGACTCCTCGAGCGAGCGAGGGGTGGCCTCGGTAAAGGGAGTGAAGGCCGCTTCCGGCTCGGCAGCAGGAGAGCTGTTGGCAAAATGCGGCAGCAGAGGCGTTTCCTTCGGCGTCGGAGCGGGGGCCGACGCATTGAGCCGCGCGCGCAGGTCGTCGACCTCGCTGCGCAGCGAAAAAATCAGATTGAAAAGCATGTCGCGCTCGCGGGCATAGGCGTCGCTGCCCCCCGCCGGGCCCTGAACAGCCAGCGCGGGCGCATAGACCGCATCGGGCAGATATGCCTGCAACCGCTCGCGGCTGACCGGCTCGCCGGTTTCAAACAGCGCCAGTTGCTCAACGACGTTTTTCAGCTGCCTCACGTTGCCCGGCCAGCGATAGGCCTGAAGCAGAGCGCGCGCCGAATCGTTCAGCTCCAGCTCCGGGGTTGAGTATCGCTCGGCGAAATCGGCAGCGAACTTCTTGGCCAACAAAAGGATGTCGTTGCCGCGATCGCGCAGCGGCGGAACGTTGATCTGAACGGTTGAAAGCCTATAGAACAGGTCCTCGCGGAAGCGGCCGTCGGCAACGGCCCGGGCCATATCAACATTAGTTGCCGCAACGACGCGGATATTCGTTTTCTGAACCGTTGACGAGCCGACCTTAATAAATTCGCCGCTTTCAAGCACGCGCAAAAGACGCGCCTGGGTCGTTAGGGGCAGCTCGGCCACTTCGTCGAGAAAAATAGTGCCGCCGTCGGCCTCCTCAAAGTAGCCTTTGCGCGAGGCAACGGCGCCGGTAAAGGCACCTTTTTCGTGGCCAAACAGCTCTGAATCAATAGTTCCCTCGGGAATAGCGCCGCAGTTAACGGCAATGTAGGGCGCATGCTTCCGGGCGCCGTAGGCATGAATCAGCTTCGGAAAGAACTCCTTGCCGGAGCCGCTTTCGCCGATAACCAGCACCGACAAATCAATAGGCGCCACGCGGAGCGCACGCCCCACGGCCTCCATCAACGCCGGCGAAGTGCCAACGATGCCAAACCGCTGCTTCGCGGCCGTAATCTCTGCCTGATTAACCTGATTCATCCCGCAAATTTACGAAAAATCTATGGGTTGCGCAAATCGGCGGGATGGTCGAGCTGGCCGAGCCAGCGGTTGTGGGACCAGAGCCAGGGGGCGGGGTTACGGCGAATGGTTGCCTCGAGCATTCGCAGGTAGCCCACCGTTACGGGAAATTCCTGCTCATCGGCGGCGGGCACCACCGGCTTGAGAGTCAGGCGAGTGCGGCCTCGGCCGGTGGGCTCAACGTCGATATAGTAGTAGGCGGCATTGATGCGGCGGCCAATCTCTTCGGCGCCGGTAACGTAGGCGGTGGGCAGCCCCAGGAAGGTGGTCATTGCATGGAAGCGGCCATTCGGGCGCTGGTCGGCCAAAAAGCCGGTGCAGGTCAGCAGCCCGGCGCGATTCTGGCGCACGAGGCGAAAAAAGGCATGTTCCTGCGGAATATTTTCGGCATTGAAGCGCGAACGGATGCGCTCGAGAACGGTGTGGCCCAGCGGATTGTGGGGCACCTTGAAGATCTGGCCCTTGATATATTCGTCGGGGATGGCCCAAACAATGGTCGGCACCAGCTCCCAGTTGCCGTAGTGGCCGAGAAAGAGCACCACGCTCCGATGCTCGGCGGCAACCGCCTCGAGCTGCTCCCAGCCAACGAACTCCACCTTGCGACGCAGCGATTCGTTGCTGACGGTCATCAGCTTCAGGGTTTCAACGACGTTGTCGGCAAACTGGCGATAGAAGCCGCGCTCGATTTTGCGGCGCTCGGCATCGGTGAGCTCCGGAAAGGCCAGAGCGATGTTGGAGTGGACAATGCGGTAGCGATAGAGCTTGAACGTTGCCATCAGCCAGCCGGCAAAGGAGGCCACCGCATAGAGCAGCCACCAGGGAAGACGGCTCAGCGCCATCGCACTGTTATATAGAAACTTTTCGAGGGTCATTTAAGGTTATTGAGCACGGTTGATACTATGCGGGCCGTTGCGCCGGCCTGGCGGAAACAGAATTTTTGGGCGCAATGGCGAATTTCTTCGAGTTCGCGCTGCGGGGCGTTGAAATAGCGGTCGGCCCAAGCCGCGAACTCTTCGGGGGTGGAGGTTTTCGTGGCCACTCCGAGCTTGAGCAGCAGGCGGGCAACGATTTTGCGCTCGGTGCGCGGGCCAAAGGAAATCGGCAGGCCATAGACCGCCGGCTCAAGAACGGAATGGAGCTGGCGCGAAAAGCCGCCGCCGACGTAGGCCATCGTTCCGAGGCGATAGAGATAGGCCAGAGCGCCGACCGAGTCAACAATCAGCACCCGCTCCGGCATGTCGGGCCGATAGTCGGAAAGCAGGCGGCAGGGAACGTCGAGCGCGTCGCGAACCTGCTGCAGATGGCCGGCATCAACCTCGTGGGGCACCAGCAGATAGCGGCGCTCGGGGTGGGCGTTGATTTCCGGAGCAATCAGCTCCATGTCGGCGCCGTTATGGATTGAACCGCAAACCAAGGTTGACGACAGGCTGCAAAACGCATGGAGTTCGGGCGAGTGCCAGGGCGTTTCGGCAACGCGCAAGGCATTGTCGACCAGCGGGTCGCCCTCAACTTCGGCGCGGTCGTAGCCCAGCCGGCCGAGCAGGTCGACCGAACTTTGGCTCAAACAGAAAATGCGGGTGTAGGCGTCGAGCGATTCGCGGAAGGTTGCACCCAGCAGCGAATTGAAGTGAGGCGCGCTCTCGCTGAACACGCACGACACCAAATACGTCGGCACCCCGCGCCGCTTCAGCTCGGCCAGATAGTTAGGCCAGTATTCGCTGACCATGAACAACGCCGCCGACGGACGGAAGATGTCGAGCAACGCGCGCGCGTTGGCGGTAGTGTCGAGCGGCAGATAGCCAACGAAATCGGCGTCGGGATTATTTTTGCGGGCCAGCGCCTCAACGCCGGTCGACGAAAAGAACGTCAGCGCAATGCGGGCGTCGTGGTGGCGGCGCTTCAGCTCGGCCATCAGCGGCCTGGCAATGGCATACTCACCAAGGCTGGAGCAGTGGAACCAAAAATTCAGCGCCCCGGGGCGAAAGGCGCGCGCAGCCTTCAGCGCCTGCCTCTGGCCGCGCAGAAAGCGCGAGGTTTTGCCCGAGCCGATAATCGCCTCGGGCATGGAGCCCGCGGCAACAACTGCGCCGCGAACTGCCGACAGCGCTGTTCTATAGAGCGTTCTCTTCATAGTCGGCAAGGAGTTGACGCAAACGGTCGCAAACGCCGGCATTGGCCGAATTGAGCGGGCTACACTGAGCCAGCAGGCCGGGAACGGCAGCACGAACCTCGGCCGACGCCATTGCCAGATTCAGCAACAGGCGCAGGGCGCAATATTGCCTCATGGGGTCGGCATCGCTCAGGCGGAGGCGAACGGCGTCGAGCGCTCCCGGGCAGCGGCGCAGCAGCGCATGGCAAAGAACGTCGGCCTCCTCCATAGTGTGCGCCTCGTCCATCCAGGCGAGCGCGTCGTCGGTCGGCGCGGCAATCATCGGCGCCAGCAGGCGCGACTCGCGAACCTCGCGGTCGGCCCATAGCTGAGCGGCCAGCTCGGGGTCGCAGCCCGCCTCGGCGGCTATTTCGCGCAGCTGCGGAATATTAAGTCCGAAGATTACGCGATGGTCGCTGGCCCTTTGGCTGCGCAAAAGGTCGGCGATAATGCCGTTGCGAAAGGCAAAGAAGCGTTGCTTAACGGTTCGCAATTCCATTTCCCCTACCCGATTATTTCAGCACCTCGATTGCCTCGGCGGGAGTCAGCAACTGCTGCTCGCCGGTTTGCATATTCTTCAGGGTCAGCTTGCCCTCGGCGAGTTCGCTTTCGCCGATGATGGCAACGAAGGGAATGGCCTTTGCGTCGGCATAGGTCATCTGCTTTTTCATTTTGGCCGCATCGGGATAGACCTCGGCGGCGATGCCCGCGCTGCGGAGTTGGCCGATTACCTTCAGCGACTGAGCGGTTTCGGCCTCGCCCATGTTGAGGAACAGAACCTTGGCGCCGGTCAGCAGGTCGGCCGGATAGAGGTTCAGCTGATTGAGCACGTCGTAGATGCGGTCGGCACCGAAGCTGATGCCCACGCCAGACAGGCCCGGCATGCCGAACACTCCCGTCAGGTTATCATAGCGACCGCCGCCGGTGATGGAACCGATGGCAACGTCGTTGGCCTTCACTTCGATAATCGCGCCGGTATAGTAGTTCAACCCGCGGGCAAGGGCAACGTCCAGGTCAAGAACTGCACGCAGACCGAGCGCCTCAACGCCGGCAACTATCGTGCGCAGCTCCTCAACGCCCTTGNCGCCCTCCTCTACCCCGGCCAGCAGCTCGGCCAGGCGGTCGAGACGCTCGGCAACGGTGCCGTCGATTTTCAGAATCGGCTCGAGAGCGGCAACGGCCTCAGCCGACAGCNCGCGTTCGAGCAGCTCGGCATTCACGGCGTCGAGGCCTATCTTGTCGAGCTTGTCGATGGCAACGGTGATGTCGACCATCTTTTCGGGGAAACCGATGAGCTGCGCAATGCCGGCCAGCACCTTTCGGTTATTCAGCTTAATGGTGATGGAAATTCCGAGGCGCGCAAAAACCTCGTCGATAAGAGTCAGCAGCTCAACCTCGTTGACCAGCGAATCGGAGCCAACGATGTCGGCGTCGCACTGATAGAACTCGCGGTAGCGGCCCTTTTGCGGACGGTCGGCGCGCCATACNGGCTGAATCTGATAGCGNTTGAANGGCATCTGCAGGTCGTTGCGGTGCATAACGACNAAGCGNGCAAACGGAACCGTCAGGTCATAGCGCAGACCCTTTTCGCAGAGCTGCGACGTCAGCTTGCCCCACTGTCCGTCGGGGTTATCAACGAGCGAGCGGTCCACTCCGCGAAGAAAATCGCCCGAATTCAGAATCTTAAACAGCAGCTTGTCGCCCTCCTCGCCATACTTGCCCA
Organism: Bacteroides sp.; assembly: GCA_014801955.1. Taxonomy (GTDB): domain Bacteria; phylum Bacteroidota; class Bacteroidia; order Bacteroidales; family Muribaculaceae; genus UBA3263. The sequence continues at coordinate 103,597 of JAAVDE010000012.1, forward strand.
TCAGAGTCTGAAGAGTTTCCATTGCGGGAGTTTCAATCGGTGCGAAGCCATAGAGCCGGAAAACCGAGCGGATAGTATCGAAAATATAATTACGGCGGGCCATTTCGGCGGGCGTAAAGTCGCGCGTACCTTTAGGAATAGACGGTTTCATTCTTCAAATATTTGATTATACAGCCGCAAAGTTACAAAATTTCTCGCGAAATAACGACATTGAGCATAATGGGAATTACGGGAATTATGGGATTTCCTGATTTTTTTGACACACAACTGCGGTTTTCTCGGAATTATACACTACATTTGCAGCATGGATTTCATTAAGTCGAAAGGCGATTACAGACAGCTGATTGTTTTTAAGAAAGCGGAGTGCATCTATGACCTGACCTTCCATTTTGCACATCGATTTCTAAGTCGCAGCGACCGCACCATCGACCAGATGGTGCAAGCCGCCAGAAGCGGCAAACAAAACATTATCGAAGGATCGTCGGCATCGCTGACCTCTCGAGAAACCGAAATAAAGCTGTTTAACGTTGCAAAAGCGAGCTTAGAAGAACTCTTGGCCGACTATGAAGACTACCTGCGCAACAGAGGACTCTCATTTTGGCCCGACGATAAGCAGCGCGCCGTCCGAGACTATTGTCGTCGGAACAATGACTCTGCATTCTATCGCCAGATAGCACCGCAGCGCGATGCCGAAACCATCGCCAACCTCTGCATAACCTTAATCCACCAAGAAATCTTTTTACTTTTACGATTAATCGAGAAAGCCAAGGAGGACTTTCTGATTCATGGCGGAATACGGGAAGAAATGACTCGCGCCCGTATTGCTTATCGCAACGGGCGCGAGAGTTAGGAGTCAGGGCAGATTTCCCATANCTCCNATTATTCCCATAGGGTTAGAGGCGGATGGTGCGGGAGAGGGAGCGGGCGGCGCAGACGGTGTTGACCAGGTAGACGTTGCCGGCAGGGGCGCGGAAGTCGAAACATTCTTCAACGCCGGAGGCGGTGGCAACGATGTGGCCGGCGAGGTCGGAGAGGAGGATGCGCTTCTGGGCGCCCCGGGTGCCGGGCAGGCAGACTTTAATGGAGTCGCCGGCGGAGGTGACGGTCATTGCGTCGAGCGACTTGCCGGCAACTTCGCTGATTTTATCGGAGGGGTCTTTGACCGACAGGCGATAAACGGCGGTTGCGTGGCTGGGGATGGTGCCGAAGTCGAGCGAGCCGGTGGCCTTGGGGCCGTAGACGTGGTTAACCACGTCGCGGGTAAAGTATTCGGCTTCGGGGTCGAGGGCGCCGATTTGCGCAAAGTCAACGACGAAGGCCTTGGGGGCGCTGCCGAGGTTGGTAACGGAAATGGCAACGTCGCCGTTTTCGAGGTCTTTTGCAAGAATGAGGCAGTCGTTTTCGTCGTGGTAGATGGTTTCACCGGCCTGGCCCATGCGGTCCTGGTTCAGGGCAATGAGTTCGGCGTTAGTGATGATTGCGAGGTCTTCGTCGGAGATTTCCTTGGTCATGTCGTTCGACAGGGTCAGCGGCGACGACCACATGCACCAGAGAGCCATTTGCGAGCGATATTCGTCCTTGGTCATGCCGGGGCCGGTCAGGCAGAGGTGGTTCGACGATTTGCCGGTGCCGTTGATGCCGATACACATCATGTCGGCGTCGTTGAAGCGGTTAACGCCGTTGTAGGCCCAGATGTCTTTCAGGCCGGCGATGGACTGCACCACGCCGATGCCGCCGGTTTTGCCAACCCAGCAGTCGCGGCTGTCGAAGGTTGCGCGCCAGCAGGAGCCGCCGACTTCGGCGCCCCACTTCCACGGTTCGCGGGGGCCCCATTCGCAGATGTAGAGAATAATGTTGCGGCCGGAGTTCTTGAGTGCGGTGCCGATGGCGCCGTAGCGGGCCTTGGCGGTTGCAACGTCGGCGGGAGCGCCGCAGTAGTCATATTTCAGAATGTCAACGCCCCATTCGGCATATTGCTTGGCGTCGATTTCTTCGTAGCCGTAGCCGCCATAGGCGCCGGCGCAGGTGTATTCGGCCGCGTCGGAATACATGCCGAACTTCATTCCCTTCGAGTGAACATAGTCGGCGGAAGCCTTAATGCCCAGCGGGAACTTCTTGGGGTCCTCAACGGGTTTGCCGTCGGCTGCGCGGGAGGGCGCGTGCCAGAGGTCGTCGATAACCAGGTGGTTATAGCCGGCATCGACCAGGCCTTTGCTAACCATTTGGTCGGCAACGGACTTGATAACGTCGGCCGAGATGTTGCCCTCGATGGAGTTCCAGCTGAGCCAGCCCATGAAGGGCACGGGCTGCTGGAGCGAGGAGCTGACGGTCAGAGTTATGGGCTGAACGATTTCGTCGCCGTCGCTTTCAACGGTAACGTTATAGGTGTAGACGCCTTCGGTTTCAACAACGCCTTCGACCAGGCGGCGCTTTTCGTTGTAGGTCAGGCCCTGAGGCAGACCGCTGACGGTGATAACGGCGTCGGCGTCGGGCGTGCGCAACTTGTGCATGAAGCGCACTCCGGGTTGCGAGAAAACGGTGGTTGCCGCGTCGAGGCCGGCGGCCAGGGTGTTTTCGTGAACCAGCTCGGGCTCGTTGGAGTTCTGATAAACGAACTCGAAGTAGGCGTTGCCCAGGTCAACGTGGTCATAGGAGTTTGCGCCGTTCTGGTCAAGCTCGATAATCAGATATTTATATTCGGTCAGGTTGTCGAGGTCGATGTTAACGGGTTCGGGGTCGTTAAATTTCAGCTTACCTTCCATAACGGTGGTTTCAACGCCGCCCTGGCGACGCAACAGTACCTTATAGGCAACCATTTCGGTGTCCTTGGTGATGGAGGCGTCCCGGTCGATGGGGTCGCCGACTTCGTCGTCGATGCCGAGCGAGGCGTGGAACTTGGGAGTCGAGCCGTTGAGCTTAACAACGACCTTTGCGGTTGCATGGAGGCCGACGCCGCTCTCGTAGCGGGTGCCTTTCATCATGATGCGGTTGTTGTCAACGCTGCGGTCGGCGCGAACNGTGCCCCAGCCGGTGGTCACCACGCTGAGATCCATTGAGCTGAGCGGAATAATGCGACCGCCTTCGAGCGAGGATGTTTCGGGCAGCAGAACAACGTTTTCCGACTCAACATACATATCTTCGGCCGCCACAAGGCAGGGTGCCTGACCCTCATACTCGAAGCGGGCGTCGGCCAGGTCAACATGGTCGGCCCAGTTGGCGCCGGCGGTCTGGAGGTCGATTTTCAGGTATTTATAGGGAGNGAGGTCGCTGATGGTGATAACGTCNTGGTAGNCGGCGGTCTGGCGGTCGAGATGGCCGGAGGTGATGGTTGTGGCGTCGTCGAGGGTAGCGCCATAGCCGGTAATGACGTAGTCGATAATGCCGTGGTCGGCCTTCTTGTCGGCTTCGTCGTCAACGCCGATAATGGTATAGAACGACTTGGCGCCGTTGAGTTCAACAACAACTACGGAGGGGGCATGAGTGCCTACGCCGCTCTCATAGACGGTTCCCTCGATGGTCAGCGGATTATTGTTTGTCGACCTGTTGAGGCGCACGGCTTCACCGGCCAGGCAGGTCACGTTTTCAATGCCATCGAGCTCCGACAGTTGAATAATGCCGTTGCCGGTGGTCGGGCCGACCGTTGCCGCAACGGCGGGCATGGCGGCGCCGAGCGCAAGCAGAGTCAGTGTTTTGAAAAGGTTCATGATAATGATTCTATTTTTTGGTTATTATGGTTAGACGTTATTCGATCGCATTGATTGCCTCCTTGACCAGGCGGGGATTTTCGGTTTTCAGGGCCGAGTCAACCGCCGTCATATCAACGCCGGCCTCGCGGAGCAGGCGAATCTTTTCGGCCTGCTGAACGCCGTCGATGTAGCGCTCGAAGCGAACCGACGAGCGCGGGCCGGGATAGAACAGATAGGTGTCGCCGGCCGAGAACAGGCGGAAGCGTGAATCCTCCAGCGGCTTGTCGGGCCAGTTCATCCAGCTCCAATGGAGATAGCCGTCGGTTCCCAGGGCGATGCAGTGGAGCGGCAGGCGGGCTGCGTCGGCCGGCTGATTGTTCGACAGCAGGTTCGGGGCCGACTCCGTGCAGCAGGTGTAGAGCGTGGAGTTCATGCCGGCGGCGCGACGGGCCTCGAGCACCTCGGCGGGGAACTGATGGCGAACGGTGATGGAGTAGTCATGGAGCTTGTCGGTCAGCTCGGCATGGTAGTTGCCGGCGAGGGCCATTTTCATGCCCGGCACGGTTTCCTGCACCAGATTCCAGGCATTGAGCATCGCGTTGAGCGGACGCTCGTCCATTGCGATATAGGTTCGGTCAAACCAGCCCTTTTCGCGCAGATGGGCGGCAAAGTCAACGAGGAAGGCACGCCAAAGTTCGCGATATTCAGGAGTGTCGGTCGTTGTTTGCAAGTAGCGGTATTCACCCGAGGGCAGGTCAATGTAGCGGAAGCTCATGTCCCACGGAATCATTGAGTAGCAGCTGATTTGCGGGCCGAGGCCACAGGAGTCGGCCAGTTCGACGTAGCGGTCGAAAATATCGTAGGTGAACACCCAGGAGCCGTCGGCGCTGCGGGCGGTCTGAACCATCGGGTCGAACTTGTCGTGGCTCTGGTCGCCCCAGGGTTCATAGAACAGCTCGGTTGAAATCGGCTTTTGGCCGGCGCGCGCCAGCTGGCGCAGATAGGGGGCGAGAGCTTCGAAATGCTCGGGGCTCCAGCGCTCCAGGCCATAGTAGCGGCTAACGGCATAGGGCTGCTGCCAGAAGTCGGTGTGGAACTTCCATTGCGCCGGCGGGGGCAGCTCGCGGTCGAGCACCTTAACCGTCAGCGGCAGCGAGGCAACGACGGAGCCGTTGGCTCGACAAACGCTCAGGCGATAGTCGTGAAACCCGGGCTCGGCGTCGGCGGCCACGGGAATCGTTACCCAAACCGGGCGCACCTCGCGCGCGGCCAGAGGGAGCGCCCCGGGCAGGTCAATAATGTCGCCCGCGCTCCAGGGCTGAAGCGCAAAGTTATGGGCGCCGCAGGAGCGCTGGTCGTCGGTCAACACATAGCGCACCCAGCGCGGATCGGCACCGGGCATCGAAAGCGTCAGCGAATCGGCTATGGCCGCGGGGCTATAGAGCAAGGCGCGCGCCGAGAGGGTTTCGCCGCGCCAGGCGGTCAGAGTGTCGGCGGCGACGAGCGGCTGCGTCGGCAGTTCATAGCGCGACTTGAGCGAATCAATGTCGGTCCAGGTCAAAACAACGGCATCGGCCGGAAGGTCGAGCCAGGGCAGGGGGTTGCGGGCAGAGCTGTCGGCCGGCTCCGCATATTGGGCGGACGCCGCGCCGAAACCGGTTGCAAACGCCGCAAAAATCAAGCATATTTTATTCATCACCGCAAAAATACTACAAAAAAATGTAAAAATCATTATCTTACGCAAAAAAATCGCTACCTTTGCATCCAAATATACCAAATCCGACGATGAAACTAAGAAACTTAGCTTATATCTGCGCTCTGGGCGCATGTGTCGGCGCCGTTGCCGCCGGCCCCGAGGACAATGTTATTGAAGAAGCCGTTTGGACTATCGGCGACCAGCCCATCTGGCGCTCCGACGTTGAAAGCAGCTGGGCGGAGATGCGCCAGGAAAAATATCCGATTATCGGCGACCCCTACTGCTTCGTGCCGGAGCAGATCGCCCTGGACCGAATCTATCTCCACCAGGCCGACCTCGACTCAATCGAAGCTAACCCCTCGTTTATCGCAGCTCAGGTCGACGCGCGCCTCAACGACTGGATCAGCGCTGCCGGCTCGCGCGAGCAGCTGGAACTGTATCTCCACAAAACCCTCCCCGAAATCCGCCAGTTCCTGACCGAGAACACGACCAACAACTACCGCATCTCCGAGGTGCAGAAAAAGCTCGTCAACAAGGTTAAGCCCACCCCGGCCCAGGTGCGCCGCTACTTTGACCGCCTGCCGATGGACTCAATTCCCTTTGTTCCCACCCAGGTTGAGGTCGAGGTCATCACGCTCCACCCCTACATTGCCCGCCAGGAAATCGACGACATCAAGGAGCGCCTGCGCGGCTATGCCGAGCGCGTCAATAACGGCACGTCGGAATTTTCGACCCTCGCAATCATGTATAGCGAAGACGGCTCGTCGACAATGGGCGGCGAAATCGGCTTTATGCCGCGCGCCCGCCTCGCACCCGAATATGCCGCAACGGCCTTTAATCTGACCGACCCGAAAAAGGCTTCGGCAGTAGTTGAGACCGAATATGGCTTCCACATCATCCAGCTGATTGAAAAGCGCGGCGACCGCGTGAACACCCGCCATATACTCATGCGCCCCAAGCCCGAGCAGAAAGACATCGACGCCGCCCGGGTGCGGCTCGACTCAATCCGCGCCGACATTCTCGCCGACAAGTTCACCTTCGAGCAAGCCGCCGGAGTGCTCAGCCAGGACAAGGACACGCGCAATAACCACGGCCTGATGACCAACCCCAACACCGGCACCAGCATGTTCGCGATGAGCGAGCTGCCGGCAGAAGTGGCCCGCGCCGTGGCCGACCTGAAACCGGGCCAGGTTTCGCAGGCGTTCGCAATGAAGTCGGCAAACGGAACCGACGTCGTCAGCATCGCCAAGCTCAAAAGCCGCACCGAAGCCCACCGCGCAAACATTGCCAACGACTATCAGCTCATCCGCAACATGGCGATTGCCGCCGAACGCGAACGCATTCTCAAACAGTGGGTCGACAAAAAAATCGCCAGCACCCACATCCGAATCGAACCCGGCTGGCGCGACTGCCCCAACTGGCGCCACGACTGGCTCGGTGCTGAGAAATGAGGCTTTTGCTGAAGATTCTGCTCGCCGCCTGCATCCTGACGGCATTTCTCGTCGAGGCCCGCAACCCGCTGCTGACTCCCGACCGAACGCCCATACGCCCCCAGATTCCCGAGGCTGACCGCCATCGGTCGAACCGCCTCTTTCTCGAGCGTGCCGATTCGCTGATGGTAACGCCGATGGAAAAGGACGTGCAGATTCTGCTGGGCAACGTAATGTTTCGCAAGGGCGACATGTTCATGTATTGCGACTCGGCGCGTTTCTACACGTCGCCCGACCTGCCGGCAGACTCGATGGAGGCGTTCGGCAACATCCGCATGGAACAGGGCGACACGCTGTTTCTCTACGGCGACTACCTCAACTATTCCGGCTACCTGGAAGTCGCCACGGTCGAAGGCGAAGGGCGCGACGTCAGGCTGATCAACCGCGACGTTACGCTGACCGCCCCGATCATCCACTATTCGCAGCTGATGGAGTTGGGCTACTACAACAACGGCGGCAAGCTGACCGACCCCTCGAACGAACTGACGTCGCTCGAAGGCGAGTATGCACCGCCGACCAAGGATGCCAACTTCTATGGCCGGGTGCGACTGGTTGGCCGCACCAACGCCGGCGACACGGTGCGCGTCTTTACCGACACGCTGCTCTACAACACCGACTCGCGCATTGCTGACCTGCCGGTTTTTGCCCGAATAATCGGCAAGGACGGCGACATTGACTCGCGCATGGGAATCTACGACACCGGCCTCGACATGGCAACCCTGCTCGACCGCTCAACCGTCCACACCAACCGGGGCAACACCCTGACCGGCGACTCGCTCGTTTATGACCGCAATGCCGGCTTCGGCGAGGCCTTCGGCTCGGTCGTCATGACCGACTCGGCGCGCCAAATGACCCTCGAGGGCGACTATGCGTTCTATAACGAGCTGACCGACTCGGCTTTCTGCACCGGCCACGCCCGCGCGCTGGAATATTCGCAGCCCGACACCTTTTATATCCACGGCGACACGCTCCGCACCTTTCTCGACCCCGACTCCGTGCGCCTGATGGTTGCCAACCCCAACGTGCGCTTCTGGCGCATTGACATTCAGGGCGTTTGCGACTCAATGACGTTCGTTGGCAGCGACACGACCGTCCGCATGGACATAAACCCCGTCGTATGGAACGAAAACTACCAGATTTTCGGCAACCGCATCATCGTTTACCTCAACGACTCAACAATTGAACGCGCCTGGCTCCCGGACTTCGGGTTCCTGGCCGACGAGATTGAACACGGCTACTACAACCAACTGAGCGGCAAAGAGATGACGGCCTACTTCGCCGACGGCGAACTGACGCGCCTCAACGTTGACGGCTCCGTGCAGGCCGTTATGCTCCCCCAGGAAGAGGACTCCACCTACAACAAGATTGCCAACATCGAATCCTCCTTTCTCACTGCCGACTTTGCCGGCCGCGACATTCAGCGCGTAAAAACCTGGAGCGAAACCTCCGGCACCGTCACTCCCCTCTACCTCGCCAAGCGCTCCCTCTTTCTCCTGCCCCGCTTCAAATGGTTCGAATCCTCCCGCCCCACCGGCCCCTCCGACATCTTCCCCCGCCCCTGATTCCCCAATAGATTCAGGTCGGCGGCAGGTGGGTTATTTGCCGGTGAGGACGGAGCGGATGTCGTGGAGTTTGTTGAGGGCGTCGAGGGGGGTCAGGCGGTCGATGTCGAGGTCGAGAATGAGGTCGCGGAGCTGGGTCAGCACGGGGTCGTCGAGCTGGAAAAACGAGAGCTGAACGCCTTCTTCAATCTGCGGACGCGCCGACGGCTCGATGTTATCGGTGATTTTGCGGTCGCCGCGCAGGTTGGTTTCGAGCTGACGAAGCACTTCGCGGGCACGCGCAACGATTTTCGACGGCATGCCGGCCAGCTTTGCAACGTGGATGCCAAACGAGTGTTCCGAGCCGCCCCGCGCCAGTTTGCGCAGAAAAACCACCCGGCCATCAATCTCCTTGACCGACACGTTGAAGTTCACAACGCGCTCAAACGTTGATTCCATCTCGTTCAGCTCATGATAGTGCGTGGCAAAGAGCGTTTTAGGGTGGAAGTCGCCAAATTCATGGAGATACTCAACTATGGCCCAGGCAATGGATATGCCGTCGTAGGTCGAGGTGCCTCGGCCAAGCTCGTCGAACAGAATCAGCGAGCGGCGGCTGAGATTGTTGAGAATCGACGCCGCCTCGTTCATCTCAACCATAAAGGTTGATTCGCCGAGCGAAATATTGTCGGAGGCGCCGACGCGCGTAAACACCTTGTCGACCACGCCGATATGGGCCGATTCGGCGGCCACGAAGCAACCCATCTGAGCCATTATGACGTTGAGCGCCGTTTGGCGCAGCAACGCCGACTTACCGCTCATGTTAGGGCCGGTAATCATCAGAATCTGCTGGCTGTCGTTGCTGAGGGTCACTGAGTTGGTGATATACGGCTCGCCGGCGGGGAGCTGGCGTTCAATAACGGGGTGGCGCCCCTCGGTCAACACGAGTTCCAGCGAATCGTCGACCACCGGGCGGGTGTATTTATACTCGCGGGCAACGACCGTGAACGACAGCAGGCAGTCGAGCCGCGCAATCAGCGACGCATTCAGCTGAATGGCCGGAATATACTCGGCCAGCGCCGACACAACGGCGGCAAACAGCCTCTCCTCCAGCGCCAGGATGCGGTCCTGGGCGCCCAGGATTTTTTCTTCATACTCCTTGAGTTCCTGCGTTATGTAGCGCTCGGCGTTGACCAGCGTTTGCTTGCGGATCCAGTCGGAGGGCACTTTGTCCTTGTGGGTGTTCGTTACTTCGATGTAGTAGCCGAAAACGTTGTTGTAGGCGATTTTCAGCGACGGGATGCCGGTTGCGGCACTCTCGCGCTGCTGAATTTTTTGCAGGTAGTCTTTGCCCTGGAAGGCGATTTCGCGCAGCTCGTCGAGCTCGGCATTGACGCCGGAGCGGATAACGGAGCCTTTCTGGGTAGACGAGGGGGCGTCGTCGCGAATCTCGTCGGCAATGCGGCGGCGAATGTTTGAGCAGGGGTTCAGCTGCTCGCCGTAGCTATGGAGAGTCGGCTGGCCCGACGCCATGCACAGTTCGCGCACCGGCTCTATAGCGTCGAGCGCCGAGCGCAACTGCACGACCTCGCGCGGGGTTATGCGCCCGACGGCAACCTTCGACACCAGACGCTCCAGGTCGCCGATCTGCTCGATCAGCTCGCGCAGCCGGTCGCGGCTGTCGGGGTCGCGGAAAAAGTAGTCAACAACGTCGAGGCGGCGGTTAATCGCCGCCGGGTCGCGCAGCGGAAAGAGCAGCCAGCGCTGAAGCATGCGCGCCCCCATGGGCGTTACCGTGCGGTCCAGCACCTCGCGCAGACTCTTGCCGTCGGCCGACATCGGCTGCACCAGCTCGAGGTTGCGGATGGTGAACTTATCCAGGCGCACGAAGCGGTCTTCCTCAATGCGTCGCAGCGAGGTAATGTGGCCCAGCATGGTGTGTTGCGTCAGGTCGAGATAGTGGAGAATCGCGCCGGCGGCAACTATGGCGGCAGGCATGTCGTGGACGCCGAAGCCTTTGAGCGAACCGGTTTCGAACTGCTTCAGCAAGCGCGACGTTGCCGTGTCGGGGGTGAAAATCCAGTCGTCGAGGTCAAACGACAGGTATTTGGCCGTCAGCTCGGCCTCGACCTCGGCGCGACGGCCGCGCTCAACCAGCAGCTCCTTCGGCGCGAAGCCGCCCAGGAGCTTGTCGATATAGTCCGGCGCGCCCTGCGCTGCCAGGAACTCGCCGGTCGAAATGTCGAGCAACGCCAGGCCCCACACCTTGCGGTCGAGCAGATGAATGGCGGCCAAGAAGTTATTTTCGCGATGGTCGAGACAGGTGTCTTGCATGCTGACGCCCGGAGTCACCAGCTCGGTGATTCCGCGCTTAACGAGCTTTTTGGTCAGCTTCGGGTCTTCGAGCTGCTCGCAGATGGCAACCCGCTTGCCGGCGCGAACCAGCTTGGGCAGATAAGTGTCGAGCGCATGATGGGGAAATCCGGCCAGCTCGACGTGGCTCGCCGAGCCGTTGGCGCGGCGCGTCAGCGTGATGCCTAATATTTCGGATGCGGTAATGGCGTCGTCGGAAAAGGTTTCGTAGAAGTCGCCCACGCGAAACAGCAAAACTGCGTCGGGATGCTTTTGTTTCATCTCGAAATATTGCTTCATCAGCGGAGTCTCAACAACTTTTTTTGCCACTTCTTTAATTCTGGAATTTGTAATTATTAATTAGTAATTGGCGAGGATTTTGGCGACCACCGCCTCCGGCAAGAGCCCCTTGAGGCAGGCGTCGGTCCGCAACGGACACTCCGGCAGCCCGGCTATCGAACAGGGCTGACACGGCAGGTCGAGCACCAGCGCATCGGCAACCGACTGGCGGTAGCCCATGAAGCCACACTGCGGAATCGTGGACCCCCAGATTGAAACCACCGGGGTGGCGACCAGCGACGCCAGATGCATGTTGGCCGAGTCCATGCTGACCATCAGGCGCAGGCGCGACATGCGGCGCAGCTCCTCTTCGAGCGTCAGAGTGCCGGCCAGTACCGTCAGCTTCGGATTGCGGGCGGCCCAGGCCTGCAGCTGCTCGGCCTCGGCGCCCCGGGCACCAAACAGATAAACATCCAGGCCGCCGTCGGTCAGCAGGCGGGCAACCTGCTCCATCTGCTCCGGCGGATAGGTTTTGGTCTGATAGCGGGCAAAGGGCGCGATACCAACTCCCGAGCGCGCTGCGCCGTTTTCGGCAAACAGCGAGCGGAAGGTCAGTTCCGCCGGGAAGCCGAGCGAGGCAAACACGTCGCGATAGCGCTCAATGTAGCTCGGCTGAAACTCGCGGCTCTTGTTATGCGTCAATTCGCGGCGACGCGAGCGCGCCTTGTCGACCACGGCCACTCGCCCGGCACCTACCGCCCGGCGAATCAGCCGCGTGCGCAACATGTCGTGCAAATCGGCAACCGCACCGAATCCCCGGCGGCGCAGCCGGCCGATGGTCCGCATCAGGCCGCCGAACGACGTGTCGGCAAACTCTTCGAACTTGAGGTTTGCCGGCGCGTCGATAAACAGTCGGCGGAAAAAAGGCCGTGTCAGCAGGGTAAATTCCGTGTCGGGATACTGCCGCGCAACGGAGTAAATTACCGGCAGCGTCATTGCAACGTCGCCCAGCGCCGACAACCGTAGAATCAGAACCTTCTGCGTCACGCCATGTTCATTTTGCGGAAATACTGCTCTACGCCCTCGATGTCCTTGCGGTTATCGACCGAGAGCGATTTGCAATGGCAGTTGTAATAGTAAATCGGAACGTGGTTCTCGATGAAGCGGAACGAATCATTCTCCTCGACCTTTTCAATGGGGCCGCGGGGAGTGGAGTGGTAAAATTCCAGAGCCTTGCGCGTAAATGCGCCGACGCCTACGAACTTATGGTAAATAACGTCGAGCGAACCCTTCGGATAAGGAATCGGCGAGCGCGAAATGAACAGGCAGCGGTCATCGGCGGCAGTAACGATTTTCAGATTCGTTGAGTCAACGACCTCAACCGGATTCGAGAAATCCGTCATCAGGTTCGAAACATAGAGTTCGTCGGGATTCAGATTTGCCGGAATACACTGAACGATAGCCTCCTCGGTCAGCAGCGGTTCGTCGCCATTGACCATAACGTAGAGGTCGGCCTCAACCTTGGTCGACACCTCATAGAGGCGTTCGGTGGCCGTTTCGTGGTCCGACGAAGTCATGATCACCGGTGCGCCGAAACTCTTGCAGCACTCGGCGATTTTTTCAGAGTCGGTAGCGACATAAACCTCGCTGAAACACTTAACCTCAGAACAATGGGTATAGACCCACTGAATCATGGGCTTACCGAGAATCAGCGCCAGCGGCTTCTCAAAAAAGCGGCTACTTTCGGCGCGGGCGGGAATTACGCAAACGATTTTCATTAGCTTAATGCGATTAATAACTCCGCAAATTTACGCAAAAAACTCCAAACCCAAAAGCAAAACGCCCAAAACTCATAGCAATCCTGCCATATATAACGGCAAATAAACGATTCCGTCCTTCACCTCGAGGTCCTTCGAATGCAAAACATAAGACCGGCCTATGTAGCTATGAAATTTTCGGGCATACTTTTCCAATGAGGTCAGCGTGTACCTGCCGGTTGATTTAACCTCAATCGGACAGATATTGTGGCGGCTGGTTACTTCTTCCTTGCGTATGAGAAAGTCGATTTCCATTCGGTCATCGGCACTATCGCGCGATGAGCAAGTATAGTAGAAGAGCGGATGCCCTGCCGAACGCAACAATTGCGCCACGAGATTCTCAACCAACATACCCTTGTTAAATTCAAGTTTCCCCCGAAGGATTTTCTCATAGATTCCGCCCTGCTCCAGCTCGCCGGCGCCAAATGCCATCGACACCAGCAACCCTGTGTCAGCCATAAACAGCTTGACCTTCGAATCATCCTTATTCAAAGCCAGGCCGACGGAGGGTTCGGTCGTATTGTAGCAAAAGTTAACGACGCGGCTCTCGTCGAGCCAGAACATCGGCTCGAGAAAGTCTTTCATCCTGGCACTTGCTTTAATTTTCGCAGGGCGAAAACGCTTTTCATGTTGCTGCAACATTCCGGGAATATTGTCGAACACCATTGTAACCTTCGGCGCCGAACGGCCTGCATATTTGCTGATATCATTGCGATACAGCGCCAGAATACTCCGCTTAATCGCGTCTACGTCTCTCATGTCCTTGCGTTCAACGAAACTCTCAACGGCCTGAGGCATACCGCCAACGAGCAGATAGGTGCGCAAGATTTCCATCATCCGGCGATGGAGTCCCTGACCCAACGGAGATTGAGACTTGTATTGCGTTCTGACATAGTCAAACAGCATCTCCTCGCCGACAGCCCACATAAATTCCTCCAAATCCATTGGATACATGTTCATCCGAATCTCCTCGCTTGGAATAACTATATCCTTAACATTATGGTTTATGCTGACCAACGACCCGGTTTCAATATAGTCATAGCGACCGTCATTAACAAGATATTTTATGGCGGCTCTGGCTTTTGGATACATCTGAACCTCGTCAAAGATAATCAAGGACTCCCTCGGATAGAGTCGAACCCCGGTATATAGGCTTAGCCTCATGAAAAAAGCGTCGAGGTCAGTAAGATAGCGTTCAAAAAGTTCGGTTATCCCGGTATCCACATTGTTAAAATCAATCAGAATAAACGATTTATATTCTTTTTGACCGAACTCCCGAACTATCCAGCTTTTGCCGATACGACGCGCGCCGTCGACCAGCAACGCGCTGCGACCGCCCCACTGCTGCTTCCACTGCAGCATCTTATTGTAAATCTTTCTCTTCATGTGTTATCACCACGTTTTCAAGGGTTAGCGCAGGTGGCTAACACCACGTTTTCAAGCTCAAAGGTAGGTATTTTCATTAACGTCACCAAATTTTTGGGGCGGTTTTTTAACAGGCAGGCAACAGGTGGGTTTTGTCGTTTGGGGGGAATTTTGTAGATTTGCGGGCGGAAAACTACGATTATTATATATGGTACTGTCGTTTATAACGTGGACTGTGAGGCCGGAGGTGTTTCAGGTCGACAGTCTGAATCTGACGCCCAACGTTTTGACTTTGGGCATTTTACTGTGCGTTGCGTGGCTGATTATCGACCGCGTGCTTGACCGCAAGCGCTCTGAAAAGGACTGGAGCGGAACGCTCATGGCCGGGCTTATCGGCCTGGGGCTGGCCTATCTGCGCGCCAACAATCCGGAGGGTCTGACGGTCGGGCCGATAGCCGTTCGCTGGTATGGAATGATGTTTCTTATCGGTTTCATTATCGGCTATCGCATTATTTGGCACATGTTTCGCCACGAAGGCGCCCCGGAGAGCTGGCTGCCGACGCTGCTGATCTACGTTGCCGTGGCAACCATCGTCGGCGCCCGACTGGGCCATGTATTTTTCTATGAGTGGGACTACTACAGCGCCCATCCCGAAAAAATCATCGCCTTTTGGGAGGGTGGACTGGCGAGCCACGGCGGCACTATTGCCATCATCATTGCCATTCTGATTTATTCGCGCTCGGTAACGAAGCGTTCATCGCTGTGGACGTTTGACCGCCTGGTGGTTGCGATTGCGCTGGTCGGCTGTCTGATTCGCCTGGGCAACCTGTTTAACTCCGAAATTTTCGGAACGGCAACTACCCTTCCCTGGGGCTTCAAATATCCGCTGTCGCGCGAATGGCAGATGCTCTATGCGCCGACCGACTCGGCCTGCCATCCCACTCAGATTTATGAGGCGCTGGCATATCTGACGCTGTTTGTGGTGTTGATGTGGATGTATTGGAAAAAGAACGCACAGGAACGTCCGGGTCTGATTTTCGGAGTGTTTCTGATTGGCATTTTCCTGCCCCGCCTGCTGATTGAGTTCGTCAAGAACCCGCAGGAGGAATTTGAACGCGCAATGACCCTGAACATGGGGCAGCTTCTGAGCGTTCCGTTCATACTGGCCGGCATTTTGCTGGTTTACTATGCAATGACCCACCCGCGCCTGCACCTAACGTTTCCCAACAAATTTCCCGACGAGAACAAACCCGCGAAATGACCTACGAACTACTGTTGACCCCCGCCGAAATCTGCGCCTGGACCCTCGGAGCCCTGGCGCTGATTGCCTCGCTGTGGCTGCTGACCGCCTACCGCTCGCGCATTGCCGGAGTCGGCGCGGCCATCCGGCGCCAGACCGCCCAAGCCTTCAATCCGTCGCCCAAGCCGGAGCCGCCGGCGGTTTCGATCGTTATCGTCGCCGGCGACCATGCCGAAGCGCTCGAAACCCTTTTAGGCAAGATTTTCGGCCAGGAATATCCGTCGCCGATGGAGGTAGTGGTCGTTAACGACGGCAAGAGCGACGAAATCAAAGACGTTATTACCCGCATCCGCCACCTGGAGCACCGCGATAACCTTTTTCTGACCTTCATTCCCGAAAATCTGCGCAACGTCAGCCGCCGCAAGCTGGCGCTGACGCTCGGCGTCAAGGCCGCCCATAACCCCGTAATCGTTGCGCTGACCGAGGAATCGAAGCTCTACTCAACGCAGTGGCTGATGAGAATGGTTCAGCCCTTCATGCGCCCCGAAATCGAGGTCGTTATCGGCAGCGCGCTCCCCGCAACCAAGTTCGACACGGGCTTCGGCCGCCGCTACCGCTCGTTTACCCACGGCCACGACGCCGCCATCTGGCTCTCATCGGCCCTACGCGGCAAAGCCTGGCGCGGCCACCGCGCCAACATGGCCTTCCGCACCGAGAGCTTTTTCAGCAGCGGCGCAATGTCGGGCGCGCTGAACCTGCGCAACGGCGACGACGACATTTTCATTTCCAAGCTCGCCCGCCGCGACAACACGGAGGTCGTTTGCGCCGCCCAGGCCGCCGTTCGCTACGCCCACCCCACCTCGCGCCAGCAGTTCCGCCGCGAGCGCCCGGCGCGCTTCTTCACCCAGCGGTCGCTGCGCGTTCCGCGCCTGTTTTTCGGCGCGTCGAGCCTTGCGGCCTGGACCCTGCTGCTGGCCTCGGCCGGAGCGGTTGCCCTCGGCATTTATCTGCAAGACTGGGTAATTTCCGGCATAACCGCCGCACTTTTTATCCTTTCAGTTGTTATACTATCTCTAACCTGGCGCTCAACGCTCAAAGCCTTGCGCTGCCGGCCCGCGGCCCTGGGCGTGTTCCCGATGATGCTGCGCCGCCCGCTGACCAACGCAATCCACCGGCTGCGAGCCCGCCGCAACAGAAAAGACTACTACACCTGGGCCTAACAACTGACCTCATTTTATTTATGAAAAAATTTCTGCTCATCACATTAACCGCCGCCATTGCCGCAACCGCGGCCGCCGAAGTGCAACCCATTCCTTTCGGCAACATGAACCAATGGGTTACCCGCAACATCAAGGAATCAAGCCTCATCGGAGGCAAAACGAAGCAGGTCTATGAAATCGCACCTACCAAGACCATCGACGGCGCCATCCCCTACGTTAACCAGGGAGGCTCACCCTGGGCAACGAGCAACGTTTATGCAAAAGTGGCCGGCGTCGTTAAGACCTCGAACTCGGTTTATCCCGGCGACCACCCCGGCAACGGCAAGTGCGCACGCCTGACAACGCGCCTGGAGAACTGCAAGGTGCTCGGCCTGGTCAACATCGAAGTCCTCGTCAGCGGCTCGATTTTCCTGGGCCAGTTCGAGGAGCCGATCGCCAACACCTCCAACCCCTACAGCAAGTTCGAAATGGGCATGCCCTACACCAAACGCCCCAAAGCCCTGGTGCTCGACCTGAAAGTCATTGACCCCGGAACCGGAATCATTACCCACGCGACCACCGGCTCCAAAAAGACCAAGAAGGGCCAGGACAGCGCCGACATCTTCGTCTATCTTCAGCGCCGCTGGGAAGACGCCGACGGCAACATCCACGCCAAGCGCGTCGGCACCGCCCGCGAGCGCTTCGTCGGCAACCGCGACTGGCAGACCGGCTACCGCATTCCCATTACCTACGGCGACGCCTCGGCCAAGCCCGGCTATAAGAGCTACATGAAGCTGCTCAACGGCGAAAACGCCTACTACGCCAAGAACTCCAAAGGCAAGCTCGTTCCCGTTCAGGAAGAGGGCTGGGACAGCCCCGACGCAACGCCGACCCACATGATTCTGATGTGTTCGGCCGGCAGCGGAGTGGCCTACGAAGGTCAGCTCGGCATGGAACTCTGGGTCGACAATATCGGCATGGAGTTTTGACCCTCCGAAAAAAATTACTAACTTTGCATCCCCGAATAACCTAAATTTCAGCTTAACGCACGTCTTTTCTAATGGCATCAAATCTCGTAATAGTCGAATCTCCCGCAAAAGCCAAAACCATCGAAAAATTCCTTGGACCCGATTTCCAAGTGCTGTCGAGCAAAGGCCACATCCGCGACCTGGCAAAGAAAAGTTTTTCTGAAACCTCAGGCTCCGGTCTACGCGACTTCACTCCCAACTATGAGATTCCTGAGGATAAAAAGGAACAGGTGCGCCAGCTGAAAGCAGCCGCCAAGAAGGCCGACATGGTCTGGCTCGCGTCCGATGAAGACCGCGAGGGAGAAGCCATTGCCTGGCACCTCTATGAGGTTCTCGGACTCAAGCCCGAAAAAACGCGCCGCATCGTTTTCCACGAAATCACCAAGGAGGCGATTCTCAACGCAATCAAAAATCCGCGCTCTATCGACCTCAACCTGGTCAACGCCCAGCAGGCGCGCCGCGTGCTGGACCGCATTGTGGGTTTCGAACTGAGCCCGGTTCTATGGCGCAAAATCAAGCCTGCCCTCTCGGCCGGACGCGTTCAGAGCGCGGTTGTTCGCCTGATCGTTGACCGCGAAAAGGAAATCCGCGACTTCGTTCCCGAAGAATACTGGCGCGTCAACGCCGCCTTCGCCACTCCCGCCGGCGAACGCTTCAGCGCCGCCCTGAGCCGCCGCCTCGACACCCGCGAAAGCGCCGAAGAGTTCCTCAAAGCCTGCGCCGGAGCGTCGTTCAAGGCCGCCCGCGTTGAAACCAAGCCGGTGAAACGCTCGCCCGCGCCGCCCTTTACCACCTCAACCCTCCAGCAGGAAGCATCGCGCAAGCTCGGCTTCCCGGTCACGCTGACAATGCGCATCGCCCAGGACCTCTACGAAGCCGGTCACATAACCTACATGCGAACCGACTCGCTCAACCTCTCGGAGTTCGCGATTAAGGCCATCAGCCAAACCGTTACCGAGAAGTTCGGCTCGAAATACCTGAAAGTGCGCCACTACCACACCTCATCCAAAGGCGCCCAGGAAGCCCACGAAGCTATCCGCCCGACCTATATCGACAAAGAAACCATCAACGGCAGCGACCGCGAGCAAAAGCTCTATCGCCTCATCCGCGAACGCGCAATTGCCTCGCAGATGGCCGATATGGAAATGGACCGCACGACCGTTGACATTGAAATCTCCGACCGCCCCGAGCATTTCTCGGCCCAGGGCGACGTTATTCGCTTCGACGGCTATCGACGCGTTTACCAGGAGGAATCCGACGACCCGACGGCAAACGCCGGCTCCGACTCCTTCCTGCCCGCCATTGCCAACGGCGACATTCTCGCGCCGGCCGGCATAACCGCCACCGAGCGCCGCACAACCCACCCCGTGCGCTACTCCGAAGCCACCATGATTAAGAAAATGGAAGAGCTCGGAATAGGCCGCCCGTCGACCTACGCGCCGACCATTTCAACCATCCAGCAGCGCGAATACGTTACCCGCGGCGAAACCCCGGCCGAGAAAATCAGCTTCACGGTTCTCAGCCTCAATCCCGCCAACGGAAAAGTCACCGCAACGACCGAGAGCGAAAACACCGGCGGCGACCGCGGCAAACTCGTTCCGACCGATACCGGCGTCGTTGTCAACGACTTCCTGGCCGAATACTTCCCCGACATTCTCGACTATAACTTCACTGCTTCGGTTGAAGAAAAATTCGACGAAATCGCCGAAGGCAAATCCGAATGGCATGCCGAAATCGGCGACTTCTACGACCGCTTCCACCCCGAGGTCGAAGCCGCGCTCAACGTCCGCCTCGAACACAAGGTCGGCGAGCGCGTTCTCGGAACCGACCCCGATAGCGGCAAACCGGTCAGCGTTAAAATCGGCCGCTTCGGCCCCCTGGTTCAGATCGGCGACGCCGAAAGCGACGAAAAGCCTCGCTTCGCCTCTCTGCTCAAAGGCCAGTCGCTGGCAACGATAACCCTCGAGGAAGCCCTCGGCCTCTTCGCGTTCCCGCGCATTCTCGGCGAATTTGAAGGTTCCGACGTCAGCGTTGCCATCGGCCGCTTCGGCCCCTATGTCAAACACGACAAAAAATTCGTTTCCATCCCCAAGGAGCTCACCCCCGAAGAGGTCACCCTCGAGCAGGCAATCGAGCTCATTGAGCAGAAACGCACCGATGAAGCCAACCGCGAGCTGAAAACCTTCAGCGAGGAACCCGACCTGAAGATTCTCAACGGACGCTACGGCCCCTATATCAGCTTCAACAAGTCGAACTACAAGATTCCCAAAACCGTTGCCGACCCCGCGGCGCTGACGCTCGAAGAATGTCGGGAAATAATCGCCAACCAGCCTGCAACGAAAGCTAAACGAACAGCCCGCAAAAAATGAAATTTCCCGCCCCGGTCCGCCCTGACAAAATAATGTCGTTCACCGTTGATGAAAACGCCGGTGAACTCCGCCTGATTGACTTTCTCGCCGAAAAGCTGCCGCAGTGCAAGCGCACCGGCCTGAAGCAGATGCTGGCCCACCGCCAGGTAAAAGTTGCCGGCAACATAGTTTCGCAGGCAACGCGCCCGCTCGCCGGCGGCGAGGAAGTAATGGTTAACCTCACGCGCGAATTTCGCGAGTTCTACCATCGGCGCCTGCGCATCGTTCACGAAGACGACCACATCATCGTTATCCACAAAGGCTACGGACTGCTGTCGATGGCCGACGACTCCGCCCGCAACGTCGAAACCGCCTACTCCATTCTGCGCGACTATCTGAAAAAGGAGCATCCGTCGAACAAGCTCTTCATCGTTCACCGCCTGGACCGCGACACCTCCGGCCTGATGCTCTTCGCAAAGACCATCGAAGCCAAGGAAACGCTGCAACATAACTGGAACAACATGGTTTTGGAGCGCAAGTATCTCTGCGTCGTCGAGGGCACGCCCGACCCGGCCGAAGGCACCGTTCGCAGCTATCTATGCGAGAACTCGCGCCACGAGGTCTACTCTACGCCCGACGAATCCAAGGGGGGCAAGCTCGCCGTCACCCGCTATCGGACGCTTTCGACCAGAGGCAACTACTCGCTGGTGGAATGTGAACTCGACACCGGGCGCAAGAATCAGATTCGCGTCCACATGAAGCAGCTCGGCACCCCCATCAGCGGCGACCGCCGCTACGGAGGCTCGCCCTCGCAGATTCACCGCATGGCGCTCCACGCCCAGACCCTCAAGTTCATCCACCCCGAAACGCGCCGGCCCCTGGCCTTCACGACCCCCGTTCCCGACTCTTTCCGCCGGTTGATTTAACCGGCGGCGGTTACATCAGCGGAAGCGTCTGAAGCAGGGTCTGATAGGTCTGTTCTGTCTGGAGATATTCCAGGCGGGCGCTGAGGTAGAAGTTCAGCTCACTGAAATATTCAATGTAGGTAACCGCACCGCCGCGCAACGCCCGGTGGAGCAGGTCGGGATAGTTATGGCCGAACGCGAGGTCATAGTCGGCCAGCAGCTTCTTTGCGTCTTCGGCAGCTGAATGGCTGACAGTTATCTTCGACCGACGCTCGGCGGCGACATTGTCGGCCCGAAGACGCAGCACGGCAGCCTCCAATTGCGCAGCCGCGGCGCGCGGTTTGGCCGAGTATTGCGGCAGGCGCAGGCCCAGCGAAAAGCCATTATACATGACCGGCCCCTCTTTTTCCATTACATAGCCCACCGAAAAGCCAGGAAAGAGCCCCATGCGCTCGGCGCGGGCATCGAGGTCGGCAACGTTAGCCTGAGCGTTCATGGCTGCGGCCTCGAGATCGGTGTTGGCAAGGTAACTGCTGAGCGGCAACAGCTCCGCGGCGGGATATTCGCTCAGGTCGGCAACTCCGGCGGGCAGCTTGCCGCCGTTGAGAGCGGCAATGGAGCCGAGGGTCTCGGTGCGCGCGCGCAGCGCTTCGTTCAGCTGCTGCTTCATGGCAACTTCTTCGATTTCCAGCTTGCGATGGTCGAGTTCGGTGCTTTCGCCGCTCTCGAGGCTCAGGTGCATCGCGGTGTGGAGCGAATCGAGGTTCGCAACGATGGTCGACAGCATGTTGACGCGGCGATTGTCGCCCACGAGCTGACACAGCAGCGTGTGGGCCTCCAACTGCAGCGAGCGCTCGGCAGCATTGCCGGTCAGATACTGCGCGTAGGATGCCGCATTGATTGCACGGCGGCGCACTCCGTAGACTCCGGGCCAGTCAAAGGCCTGCGTAACCTCGAACTCGAGCTTCGTTACCTCGTCGGTCTTGTCGGGCCACTTATAGCCGAAACCGACTTCGGTAGCTTCGAGCCGGTTGTCGGCAATGCGGTTTTTGACTTCGGCAGCAGCCGAGACGCGCGTCGCGCGAATCTCGCGGTTGTTAGCAACGATTTCTGCAACGAATTTATCGACCGGCGACTGGGCGGCGGCCATCATGGGAACACATAAAAGAATCAGGCGTTTCAGTTTCATGGGTGCAAAGTTCGGAAGAAAATCGCTATTTGTCAATACCCCCGCGAGAATATATCCACGAGTAAACGATCGGAATGACATAAACATTGAGTACGGTGGAGCTCAGCAAACCGCCGAGAATCACGATTGCCATCGGCGACTGGATCTCATTGCCGGGCGCCGAACCGTTGACAGCCAGCGGCAAAAGCGCCAGCGCCGAGGTCAGGGCGGTCATCACGATGGGGAGCAGGCGGTCCGACGAACCGAGTCTGACGCGCTCGGCAACCGTCATTCCCTCGGCGGCCAGAGCATTGTAGCGGCTCATCAGCAACATGCCGTTGCGGGTAGAAATGCCCATCAGCGAAATGAAGCCGATAATCGCGGGAATGTTGACCTCGCCGCCGGTCAGCCAAAGAATAAACACTCCGCCGATGAGCGCCAGCGGCATGTTCAGGAGAATAATCAGCGACTGGATGCGCGAGCGGAACTCGCCGTAGAGCAGCAGCGCAATCAGCAGAATCGCGCCCAGGGTTGCCAGCGTCAGGGTGCGCGCGGCAGCCGCCGAGTTCTCGAACTGACCGCCATATTGCAGATAGTAGCCGTCGGGGAACTGAACCTCCTGCTCAACGCGTTTTTTAATATCTTCGACCGTTGACTTCAGGTCGCGGTCGCCAACGTTGGCCGACACGATGATACGCCGCTTAACGTTTTCGCGGTTAATCGAATTGGGGCCTGTCGACGAAATTATGTCGGCAATCTGCTCCAGCGGCACGGCGCCCGAGGGCGTCGCCACCGGCAGGGCCTTCAGGGCGGCCAGCGAGCCGCGGGCCGACGGGTCGAGAATAACGGTCAGGTCATAGGGGAAGTCGCCGTCGTAGACGCGGCTGACCTTGCGGCCGCCGATTGCCGCATCGACATAGTCGCGGAAATCGGCCAGCGAGAGCCCCAGGCGCGCCAGCTCGGCGCGACGCGGGCGCAGCAGCAGCTCCGGGCGTTCGACCTGCTGCTCGACATTGAGGTCAACAACGCCGTTGACCTCCGACGCGGCCTCCTTGACCGACTGCGCCAGGCGATAGAGCGTTGGCAGGTCGGGGCCGAAAATCTTAATGGCAATCTGGCTCTGGGTGCCGGAGAGCATCGCGTCGATGCGGTGTGAAATCGGCTGGCCGATTTCAACGTTGACGCCGGGCATTTCGCCCAGCCTATGGCGCAGCTCGGCCTCCAGCTCGGCGCGACTGCGGCCGGCCAGCCGGTAGGGCACCTCGAGCTCGGAAACATTAACGTTCAGCGAATGTTCGTCGAGCTCGGCGCGGCCGGTTTTGCGGGCAACGGTGATAACCTCGGGGCTCTGCATGATGATGCGCTCGGCCTCGCGGCCAACCTTGTCGCTCTCCTCGAGCGAAACGCCCGGAAGGGTTGCGACGTTGATGGTAAACGACCCTTCGTTGAACTTCGGCAGGAAGCCGCCGCCCAGCGAGGCAAACAACGCCAGGGCGGCAACGAACAGCGCCAGCGTTGCGCCAACAATCGTTTTGGGCCAACGCAGGGCGGCGGCCAGCGAGCGCGAGTAGGCGCGGCGCAGGGCGGCGGCGGTTGCCGGCTCCTTGGAGCTCGCGCCGGTTGCCGGCAGGTAGGAACAGAGAACCGGAGTCAGCGTCAGCGCAACGATGGTGCTGGCAATCAGCGCAACGATGAACGCCACGCCTAACGGAATCAGCAACCGCCCCTCAACGCCGCTGAGGAAAAACAGCGGCAGGAACGACGCGATAATAACCAGAGTTGAGTTGAAAATCGGAGTGCGGACCTCGGCCGACGCTTCGAAAACCACGAGGCGCACAGGCTGACGCTCGCCGGCGGGAAGCGCGCGGTTTTCGCGCAGGCGGCGATAAACGTTTTCAACGTCAACGATGGCGTCGTCGACCAGCGAACCGATAGCAATGGCTATGCCGCCGAGGCTCATCGTGTTGATAGTGAATCCGAGCAGGTGGAGAATCAGCAGCGTAACGAAGATGCTCATCGGCAGCGCCACGAGCGAAACCAGCGTCGTTCGCAGATTCATCAGGAAGAAGAACAAAACGATGGCAACTAACAGGCCGCCCTCCAGCAGCGCGCGCTGCAGATTGGAAATAGAGGTGGAAATAAAGTCGGCCTGGCGGAAAATGTCGGTGTGCATCGAAACCCCGGCCGGAAGCCCGGCGCGGATGTCGGCCAGCTCGCTGTCAACGCGCTCGGTCAGCCCGATGGTTCCGGCTCCCGGCTGCTTGGTAACGGTTATGATAACCGCCGGCGAGCCCTTGACCGACGCCGCACCGATGCGCGGCTCGGCGCCGCCGTGGCGAACGCGGGCAACATGGCCCAGCGTCAGGCCGTTGCCGATCGGCGCCGCGGCAATCGCCTCGGGGTCGGTCGTGTTAACGTCGGCGCGTACCAGATATTCGTTGCCGAAGTCGGAAACCACGCCGCCCGACGCATTGTCGTTCAAACTCTCCGTGGCCTCCAGCAGCTCCGAGAGGTTAACGCCGTAGGCCTTCATCTTGGCCGGGTCGAGCAGAACCTGCAGCTCGCGGGCGTCGCCGCCGATAACCGAAACCGACGACACTCCGCTGAGCGACAGCAGCCGCGGGCGAATCGTTCGGTCGGCAATAGTGCGCAGCTCCATCATTCCGACCGAGTCGCCGGGCGACGTCAGGCCGATAATCATCATTTCGCCCAAAATCGATGCCTGCGGGCCCAGAACCGGAGCGTTCACTCCGGCGGGGAGCTCGGATGCAACAGCCGCGAGGCGTTCGCTAACCATTTGGCGGGCGAGGTAAACGTCGGTGTTCCAGTCAAATTCAACCCAAACGACCGAGAAGCCGGGCGACGAAGTGGAGCGCACGCGGCGAATACCCGTTGCGCCATTGACGGCAGCCTCGATCGGATAGCTGACCTCGCGCTCAACCTCCTCGGGAGCAAGGCCGGGAGCCTCGGTCATAACAACGACGGTCGGCGCCGTTAGGTCAGGAAAAATATCAACGTCGGTGCGCGTCAGCGACCAAATGCCGGCCATCAGAATCAGCGCACTCAGGGCGAGGACAACAACTCTGTTGGCCAGCGCCGAATGAATTATTCTGTTCAGCATCAGTGATTATGGGAATGACCTTCGGGGATTTTTCCGGAACTTTCGGCCAGGCGCACGGTAATGGCACCGGCGGTCACAACCGCCATGCCAGGCTCGAGGCCCGAGATGATTTCAATGCGGCGGCCATCGGAGGCGCCCGGCGTTACCGGGTGTTTTTCGTAATGGCCGGGAGAATGGAGCGAATAAACGAAATATTCACCCTGCTGCTCAACAACGGCTCCGACCGGCACCGACATAACGCCCGGGCGTTCCGCTCCGAGCAGATAAACCTCGCAGCCGGTTCCGGGGGCGATGAGGCCGTCGCCGTTGAACGTGAAGTAGACGCAGCCATAGCCGTTTTCGGCCGACACGCCGGTTTTGTGGCCCGAGTGCTCGCTCAGCGTGAACTCGCCGATGCGGGCGTCGGTGATTGAAGATAGCTCGCCATAGCGTTCGGCGGGCACTTCGGCGTGGAGAGTCAGGCGGGTGTCGGCGCTGACCGACACGACGGCCTGACCGGCCTGGACAAAGGAGCCGTCGGGGGCATCGACCGCAGTGATGACCCCTGCAATCGGCGACGTTACCGACGCCGAGGCGGCAGCCGGCGAATACGCCGCGCGGGCGCGTTCCAGCTCGGCGACTGCGGCATTATAGGCAGCGGCGGTTACCAGGCGGTCGCGATAGAGCGGCGCCAGGCGGTCGACCTCGCGTTGGGCGGCATCGACGGCAGCCTTGGCTGCGGCATTGCTGTCGCCGCCGCTAACCGCCGTCGGGTCGATGGTTGCCAAAACCGCGCCGCGACCAACGCCGGCGCCGCGGCTCATGCCGGCGCGAAGCCTGACTATGCCCGCCGTCGGCGCAACGGCGCTGACCGCATCGGCTGCCGAGCGCTCAACAACGCCGCCGGCGCGAATAACCGTTGCAAACGGTGCCGGATAAATAGTGTCTACCTCAACTCCGAAGCGCTCGGCCTGCTCGGCCGGCAGCTCAATGAGGCCTTCGTGGTCATGGTCGTGGTCGGAGTTTTCGGTGCTCTCAACGTGTTCGTCGTGGTCGTGGTGGTCGGAGTGCTCGTCGTGGTCGTGGTTGGCGTGGCTATGGCCGCCGCACGCGCAGAGCGCCAGGGCGGCAAGCGATAAAAACAGCTTATTCATTGGTTCGGGCCGCTTGGTCGCGTGCAAGTTGAAGTTTAGCTTTCAGTTGTTCAAGCCGGCGGTTTCCGGCGGCGATGGTTACCATTGCGCGGCTCAGGCGATAGGTGTCGGCCAGGGCGTGAACCTCCTTGGCCGAGAGCTGCGCGGTGGGCGACTTTTTGCCGCCGACGAAGGTCAGCGTCGCCGCCGAGCCGTCGATGGCCATTGCGAGGCTGCCCAGAGTGTCGGCCGCAGCCGCCGGAAAGCGAAGACTCTCGCGGCTCAGGCGGTCCTCGGGGTCGTTCTTAACCGAGCCGGAGGTGGCCGAAAGGCCGCGCGCCGAGAGCTGCAGGGCCGTGTGGCGCGTAGTGTTGCCCGCCAGCGAGCTGATAACATAGAACTCGCCCGAGGGAGAGAGGCGTGCAACCGCCGTGTTGCGGTCGCGCCAGTTGGCGGGAACATCCTTGTGGATCATATACGGTTCGAAAACATCGTCGGAAGCCGGAACGGCATTAAACAGCCCGCGAACGGAATCGACATAGGCCGACGCGGCCAGCAGCTCAACCTGCAGGTCGGCAATCTCCTGCTCGGTTTTGCGCTCCATGACCCTGGGCCGCAAACCGAGGGCCGCGCGTCCGGCTTCGATCTGTTTCGGATAAGTTGCGCTCAACGAGTCCAGCAGAGCCTCGGCCTGCGCATAGTCGCCGCGGTCAAGGGCGGTTGCGGCTTCGGCCACCAGCGTTTCGGCGGCTGCCTTGTCGGGGTTCTCGCCCGAGCAGGCGCAGAGGGTCAGCGCCGCTGCCAGCAGCAGTTGTTTACTTGCTTCTTTCAACATTTTTAACTCCTTTAATAGTTTTAATTTTGCGTATGAGGGCGGTCAGCGCGTCGGTTGAGTTGACGCCCACGGTCAGAGTGCCGCGGAAAAGACCGTCGTTTGAATCAATGGCTATGTTGCGCAGCTGAATGTCGCGCTCCTTGTTGATAATCGACGAAATGTTGGTCACGATGCCGATGTCGTCGACGCCCATAACGGAAATCGTTGCCGGGAAGGCCGCGTCGTTGTTGCCCGACCAGCGGGTTTCGATTATGCGATAGGGATAGCGGGAGCGGATGTTGGCGGCGTTGGGGCAGTCGCAGCGATGAACCTTAACAACGCCGTCGGAGCTGATGAAGCCGAAAACGTCGTCGCCATAAATCGGATTGCAGCAGCGCGCCAGCTTATAGTTCATTCCCTTGAGCTTCGACGAGCCGATGACCAGAACGTCTGACGACGCGCCCGAGGCCTTGCGCCCCGCGCCGGAGTCGGCCTCCTGGGTCAGCACGAAGTTTTCGGCCGAACGGGTGGCGTCGGCTGCCGGCGCCTCTTCCGGCGCCGCGAACTCGGCATATTGTTCCAGAACGCGGTTCGCGTCAAGCTCGTCAACGCCGATGGCCGCAAAGAAGTCGGTAACGGTCTTATAGCCCATCTTCTTGATGAAGCGCATGAGCGTAGGCTCGTCGAGGTCGAGCTTGCGGTTCTTTGCGCGGCGGTCGAGGGTTTCGCGTCCCAGGGCCGCATGGCGGTTCTGCGCCTCGTTGAGCACCTGGCGAATCTTGGTGCGCGCCTTGGAGGTAACGACGTATTGCAGCCAGTCGCGCGTGGGCGTCTGCTGGGCCGAAGTGTTGATCTCAACGGTGTCGCCGCTCTGCAGGCGATGGTTGATTTTGCGGTTCTTGCCGTTGATGCGGCCGCCCGTACACTGGCAGCCCAGCTTGGTGTGGATGCTGAAGGCGAAGTCCAGGACCGTCGCCCCCTTGGGCAGACGGTGGAGGTCGCCGCGCGGAGTGAACACGAACACTTCGTCGGAATATATGTCCATGCTCATGTTCTTCATCAGCTCCAGCGGCCCGGAATCGGCGGTTTCAAGAATGTCGCGCACGTTATTCATCCACTGGTCCAGGCCGTTCTCGCCCTTGATGCCCTTATAGCGCCAATGCGCGGCCAGGCCCTTTTCGGCAATCAGGTCCATGCGCCGGGTTCGGATCTGAACCTCCACCCAGCGCTCCTGTGGTCCGGCAACGGTTATGTGGAGACTCTCGTAGCCGTTAGTCTTGGGAATACTTATCCAGTCCTTCATGCGCGCCGGATTCGGGCGATACATGTCGGTCACTACCGAATAGGCCAGCCAGCAGTCGGCCTTTTCCTTCTCCGGCGGGGTGTCGATAATCACGCGGATGGCAAACAGGTCATAGATATGGTCCAGGTCATTATGTTGCTTCTGAATCTTGTTCCAGATGGAGGAAATAGACTTTGTGCGCCCCTTGATGTCGAACTTCAGCCCCGCAGCCTCCAGGCGCGCCTTGACCGGCGCGATGAAGTCGGCGATATAGGCGTCGCGGGCCTCCTTGCGCTGGTTCAGGTCGTGGGCGATGCGCGTGTAGACCTCGCGGTTCGAATATTTCAGACTCAGATCCTCCAGTTCGCCCTTGATGGCATAGAGGCCGAGCCTGTGGGCCAGCGGCGCATAGAGATAGCGGGCCTCGGCGGCAACGCGGCGAACGCCTTCGTCGTCGGGATGATGGTTAATTGCCCGCATCAGATGCAGACGCTCAACGATAACGGTTATTATAACGCGGATGTCCTGCGCGAACGTCAGCAGCAGATTGCGGAAATTCTCATCCTGAACCGACGCTCCGCGCTCATAGAGCGAGTTAACCTTGTTCAGGCCGTTGACCAGCTTGGCAACGTCGGCGCCCCACTCCTTTTCAATCTCTTCGACCGACAGGAACTCGGACCCGCCCAGAGGCGACAACATCAGCGCCAGCCCCATCGACCGGTCGGGACTCAGCGCCGACGCCATCAGCTCAACGGTTTGGAGATTATGAAGCAGACCGTTGAAGCCGAAATGATTCCGGCCATAATGGCCGCTCTCGATAGCCGCCCGGAGAGTGCGGCGCAGGCGCGACGCGTCGGCAGGCTCCAGAACCGAGTCGTAGGCACGCATGACGCGCCCTACCAAAGCAGGTAATTCCGCCCGTTCGCGGGCTGTCAGATACTCATTTTCCATAATCATCCGCAAAGTTAAGCATTATTTTTCGCAACCCGATGGCAATTCGCTCATTATTTGCCCATCTCCTCTTTTTTCACTACTTTTGCCGGCATAATGACAAAGCTGACACGCCAACAACGACTCGGACTGCTCCTCACCGGAATCCTGATGGTTCTGGCGGCCCTGCTGTTTGCAATCATCAGGCCGCAACCGACGATTGCCGCCGAAACCATAATCGAGCAAAAGGCCGAGCAGCCCCAAAAAGACAAGAAAAAGAAAACCAAACCGACGCCGGCCCCTGCGCCGACCCCTCGCAAACATCTCGACGAAGACTTTTAACGCACAAAACAGACAATGGAAATAATAATCAACGCATTGCGCCTGCGCGCCAACCACGGCGTAATGGCCCAGGAGCGCACCGTCGGTCAGGAATTTGAGATTTCGGCAACGCTGAAAGTAGCCTACGACGGCAGCGACAACCTCGACGGCACGGTTAACTATGCCGCCGTCTGCGACCTGCTCGTTGCCGAAATGCAGCAGCCGAGCAACCTGCTCGAACACGCCGCCCTGAACCTGGCCGAAGCCCTGCGCCGCGAATTTCCCGCCATTATCGGCGGCGAGCTGACCCTGCTGAAACTCGCGCCCCCCATCGCCCACCAGCTCTCCTCGGCAGGCATCCGCCTCGCCTTCTGACCCCGCCAAATTACCGGGCCAACAGCCGCAAAGTAACGAATTTTTATAAAAAATTGCTAATTACTAAGCAGTAATTATTAATTAACAGAATTTTTTTCGTAAATTTGCGCAAATTTTGAAGTTTATAAATTATTATCGCAATGAATCCTATCAAAAAAACCATCACCCTGCCCGATGGTCGCGAAATTACCCTCGAAACCGGTAAGCTCGCCAAGCAGGCCGATGGAGCAGTTGAGTTGCGCATGGGCAACACCATGATTCTCGCAACTGTGGTTTCCGCTAAAGAAGCCGGCGAAGGCGTTGACTTCATGCCCCTCACCGTTGAGTACAAAGAAAAATTCTCCGCCAACGGTCGCTTCCCCGGCGGCTTCCTCAAACGCGAAGGCCGCGCTTCGGACTATGAAATCCTCACCGCACGCCTCATTGACCGCGTTCTCCGCCCCCTTTTCCCCGACAATTACCACGCCGACACCATCGTTCAGGTAACGATGTATAGCGCCGACGGCGTTGACGCCCCCGACGCACTGGCCGGCCTCGCCGCCTCCGCCGCGCTCACCGTCAGCGACATTCCCTTCCAGGGTCCCATTTCCGAGGTTCGCGTTGCCCGCATCAACGGCGAATTCGTTATCAACCCCACCTTTGACCAGCTCCAGCAGGCTGACCTCGAACTGATGGTCGGCGCTACCTACGACAACATCATGATGGTTGAAGGCGAAATGCAGGAAGTTTCCGAACAGGTTCTGCTCGACGCCCTCAAGGCCGCCCACGAAGCCATCAAGGTTCAGTGCGTTGCCCAGATGGAACTCGCCAAGGAGGTCAACAACGCCAAGCGCGAATACTGCCACGAAGTCAACGACGAAGAGCTGCGCAAAGACGTTCGCGAAAAATGCTACGACAAAGCCTACGCCATTGCCAAGCAGGGCTGCGCCGACAAGCACTGGCGCGCCGAATCGTTCGCTAAAATCTGCGACGACTACATTGCCTCGCTTCCCGAAGAGGAACAGGAGGAGAAAGCTCCGCTGGTTAAGCGCTACTACCACGACGTTGAGAAAGAAGCCATGCGTCGCTGCGTGCTCGACGAAGGCGTTCGCCTCGACGGCCGCAAAACGACCGAAATCCGCCCCATCTGGTGCGAAGTGAACTACCTGCCCGGCCCCCACGGCTCCGCCGTCTTTACCCGCGGCGAAACCCAGAGCCTCGCAACCGTTACCCTGGGCACCAAGCTCGACGAAAAAATCGTTGACGAAGTGCTCGACCAGAGCAAAGAGCGCTTCCTGCTCCACTATAACTTCCCGCCCTTCTCGACCGGCGAAGCCCGCGCTCCCCGCGGCGTGAGCCGCCGCGAAATCGGCCACGGCAACCTCGCCCACCGCGCGCTGAAGTCAATGCTCCCCAAGGATTTCCCCTACGTTACCCGCGTTGTTTCGGACATCCTTGAATCAAACGGCTCCAGCTCGATGGCAACCGTTTGCGCCGGCACCCTGGCTCTGCTCGACGCCGGCGTTAAGATGACCCGCCCCGTTGCCGGCATTGCTATGGGCCTCATTTCCGACGGCCAGAAGTGGGCAGTGCTCTCCGACATTCTCGGCGACGAAGACCACCTCGGCGACATGGACTTCAAGGTTACCGGCACCACCAACGGCATCACCGCAACCCAGATGGACATCAAGTGCGACGGCCTCAGCTACGAAATCCTTGAAAAAGCTCTCATGCAGGCACGCGACGGCCGCCTCCACATTCTCAACATCATCAACGAAACCATTCCCGAAGCCCGCGAGGACTACAAGCCCAACGTTCCGCGCATCGTGACGATGACCATCCCCAAAGACCTCATCGGCGCCGTTATCGGCCCGGGCGGCAAGGTTATCCAGGGCATTCAGGAACAGAGCGGCGCAATCGTTTCGATCGACGAAATCGACAACGAAGGCTACATCGAAGTCGCTGCCCCCAACAAGGAGGCCATCGACCGCGCCCTCGACCTCATCAAGGGCATCGTTGCCCAGCCCGAAGAAGGCGAGGTCTACACCGGCAAGGTTATGACCATCCAGGACTTCGGCGCATTCGTGCAGTTCATGCCTAACCGCGACGGCCTGCTCCACATTTCCGAAATCTCCTGGGACCGCCTGCCCGACATGGAAGCCAGCGGCCTGAAGGAAGGCGACGAAGTGACCGTCAAGCTCATCGAAGTTGACAAAAAGACCGGCAAATATCGCCTCTCCATGCGCGCCCTCCAGCCCAAACCCGAAGGCTGGGTTGAACGCCCGCGCGAACCCCGCCGTCCGCGTGGCGAAGGCGGCGAACGCCCCGAACGTCGCGACCGCGGCGAACGTGGTGAACGTGGCGACCGCGGTCCCCGCTCGCCCCGTCGCAACAACTTCTAATCTCTCCCCCCTAAAACGACAAAACCCACGCGAGGGTGCGCCGCCGGCGCGCCCTCGCTGCTTTTTTGAAACATTTTTGCGGCTTGCGTTGTTAAAAAAAGAAAAAAAACGTAACTTTGCACCTATGATTGAACGCATAATCATCATTGACCGCGCCGACCCCCAAAGTTTCTATGGGGTCAATAACTCCAACATGCAGCTGATCAAGAATCTCCACCCCAAGCTGCGAATCACCGCGCGCGGCTCCGTTATGAAAGTCATCGGCGAAGAATCCGAAACCGCCGCGTTCGAAAAAACCATCCGCGACCTCGAGGACTACTGCGCCACCTTCAATAAACTGACCGAAGACGCCATTCTCAGCATTACCCGCGGCTGCGAACCCCAGGAAATCAAAGGCGACGAAGCCATTATCTACGGCATCAACGGAAAACCCATCCAGGCCCGCACCCCCCACCAGCGCGACCTGGTCAAGGCCTTCAGCGCCAACGACCTGGTCTTTGCCCTCGGCCCCGCCGGCACCGGCAAGACCTACATTGCCATCGCCCTGGCCGTGCGCGCGCTAAAAAATAAAGAAGTCCGAAAAATCATTCTTTCGCGCCCCGCCGTTGAAGCCGGCGAAAAACTCGGCTTCCTGCCCGGCGACATGAAAGACAAAATCGACCCCTATCTGCAACCGCTCTACGATGCCCTCGAGGACATGATTCCCGCAGCCAAGCTGAAGGAATACATGGAAACGAAAGTCATTCAAATCGCGCCGCTCGCCTTTATGCGCGGCCGAACCCTGAGCGACGCGGTTATCGTTCTGGACGAAGCCCAGAACACGACCACCCACCAGATAAAAATGTTTCTGACCCGCCTGGGCATGAATGCCAAAATGGTCATCACGGGCGACGTTACGCAGATTGACCTGCCGCGAACCCAGTGTTCCGGCCTGATCAGGGCGCTGAGCGTTCTGCGAAAGGTCGAGGGCGTAGGGCGCGTTGAGTTCGACAAAAAAGACATTGTTCGCGCAAAACTCGTTCAGCGCATCGTTGAAGCCTACGAAGCCTACGACCGCGACCACAAGGAACCGACCGAGCCGGATGTCGCCGACGCCGACGCCGCCGCCCCACAATAAGAACCACTCAATAATAAACCAATACGTTTTTCACAATGTCCACCACCACATCAACATCTGAAACCCCTACTCTGCTCACCACCGACTTTAAGCTCCCCGGCCAGGAAAACCTCTACCACGGCAAGGTGCGCGACGTTTACACCATCGCCCCCGACACGCTCGTTATGGTAGCCACCGACCGCATTTCGGCGTTCGACGTGGTCCTGCCCAAGGGTATTCCCTTCAAAGGTCAGGTGCTGAACCAGATTGCAACATATTTTCTCGACGCTACGGCCGACATCGTTCCGAACTGGAAGCTCGCCACTCCCGACCCGATGGTAACGGTTGGCCGCAAGGCCCAGGGCCTGCGCGTTGAAATGATTATCCGCGGCTACCTGACCGGTTCGGCCTGGCGCGACTATGCTGCCGGCTGCCGCGAAATCTGCGGCGTGAAGCTCCCCGACGGCATGCGCGAGAACGAAAAGTTCCCCGAACCGATCATCACCCCCACGACCAAAGCCGACGCCGGCCACGACGAAAACATCTCGCGCGAAGAAATCATTGCCCAGGGGCTGGTTTCCGCCGCCGACTACGAAAAAGTCGAGGCCTACACCCGCGCCCTCTTTGCCCGCGGCCAGCAGATGGCTGCCGACAAGGGTCTCATCCTCGTCGACACCAAATATGAGTTCGGCCTGCTCAACGGCGAAGTAATCCTCATCGACGAAATCCACACCCCCGACTCCTCGCGCTACTTCTATGCCGACGGCTATCAGGAACGCTTCGAAAAGGGCGAACCCCAGCGTCAGCTGTCGAAGGAGTTCGTTCGCCAGTGGCTCATCGAACATGGCTTCATGGGCAAAGCCGGCCAGCAGGTTCCCGAAATGACCCCCGAGTTCGTTGACTCCGTCAGCAAGCGCTACATCGAGCTCTACGAACACATTACCGGCCGCACCTTTGAACCCGCGCCCGAAACCAACCTCCAGCAGCGCCTCGAAACCAACATTCTCGACTGCCTCAACCAAATCAATGGCTAAGGTCGAAGAAATCACCCCCTACGGCTCCGCCGACCCCAAGGGTCGCCAGGTCGAGCAGATGTTTGACTCAATCGCTCCGGCCTACGACCTGATGAACCGCGCAATGACCCTCGGCATCGACCGCCGCTGGCGGGCAAAAGCCGTGGGCATGCTCGGCGCGCCTGGCCGGATTCTCGACGTTGCCACCGGCACCGGCGACCTGGCCCTGCTGCTGGCGCGCCGCATTCCGGGGTCGGAAATCGTTGGCGTTGACCTTTCGGAGGGAATGATTGCCGTCGGGCGCAAAAAGATTGCCGACGCCGGCCTGGCCGACCGCATAACGCTCCGCGCCGCCGACTGCCTGAACCTGCCCTTTGCCGACAATAGTTTCGACTGCATAACGGTTGCCTACGGCGTTCGCAACTTTGCCGACATTCCCGCCGGCCTGCGCGAAATGCAGCGCGTTCTGCGCCCCGGCGGCCGCCTCTGCATTATTGAGCTCTCCGTGCCGACCAACCCGCTGGTCAAGCCGTTCTATAACCTCTACACGCGCGGCATAATTCCGCTGATGGGGCGCATCGTGTCGCACGACAGCCGCGCCTACTCCTACCTTCCGGAGAGCATTGCCGCCGTGCCCCAGGGCCCGGCGATGACCGCACTGATGGAAGCCGCCGGCCTGACCTCGGCGACCTTCCGGCGGCTGACATTCGGCGTCTGCACAATCTACTTGGCCGAAAAATTTGCAGATTAGCGGAATTTTCCCTAACTTTGCCAAGCAAAACCTACCGGCTCGAATGGTGAAATGGTAGACACTGGGGACTTAAAATCCCCTGGCCATTGCGGCCGTGCGGGTTCGAGTCCCGCTTCGAGCACCGGCATCCATACCCCCCAAAAAGAAACAGGCAGCGAACATTCATTCGCTGCCTGCTTCTTTTTATTATTAGATTAACAAAATGCCGGTCACTGATTGGGTGACCGGCATCGCTCCGAGAAACGGAAGGTATATTAACTTAATTCAACCGTCGGATTAGTAGTTCCACTGACAGGCAACCTGCTGGATGTTGTTCGAACCGGCGGTGCGGAAATCGGTGATCTGGTTGTAGCGGCAGTTCACATAGCGCAGAGCGTCATCGAAGGTCAGTGAGAGGGTTTGCAGCTGGTTGTTGTTGCAGACAACGCGCTGCAGGAAGTTGAAGTTGTCGAGGTAGAGTTCGGTCAGGTCATTGTAGGAGCAGTCAACATACTGGAGCTGGGGAGCCTGGGCAACCTGCAGGGAGGTCAGGTCATTGTAGGAGCAAACCAGGTCGAGCAGCGAGGGGCAGTTGCGAACCATCAGCGAGGTCATCTGGTTGTCGGAAACCAGGAGGGTGCCGAGCGAGGGCAGACCGCTGCAAACAAAGGTTTTGATGTTGTTGGAGTCAAGGTTGATGTTAACCAGGCTTTCAACGCCTACGAGGGTCAGCGACTGAAGTTTGTTGTAGCCCGCATAGAGGTGTTTCAGACCGGTGCAGTTAGTAATGTCAAGGTTCTCGATTTTGTTGCCTTGGCAGTTGAGGGTCTTAAGTTGGGTTGAGTTAGCGACCGAGAAGTCAACGAAGTTGTTGTTGCTAACATTGAGGGTTTCCAGCAGAGGAGTCGAAGTAATGTCGATTTCGCTCAGGCGGTTGCGGTAGATGTTGAGCTTCTGAAGCTGGGTACATCCGTCGAAGCTTGCGGAGGTCAGGCGGTTGCGGTAGGCGTTGACGGTTGTCAGAGCGGTGCTGCCGGAGAAGTCGGCCGACTTAATGTCGTTGCGTGCGATGTCAACGCTGGTCAGAGCCTTGAAGTTGGTTGCAGTGAACTCGCCGCCGAGCTTCTTGTCGTTCCACTTGATAGCGGTAACGTGGCCGCCTTCGATTGTCAGGCCCTCCCAAGTCGAGGGTTTGTTAATATCGGTGATTTTCAGCACCTCTGCGTTGGTTTTTGATGCGTCAGCGGAAGTCTGCGTAAGGAAGGACTTGAGCTGTTTGAATTCGTTCTTGTCGAGATTCTGGGCGAAAGTGGTCATGCTGCCTAGCAGGACGGCCATCATTAATAGAGCCTTTTTCATAATGGTAGTTGAATTGAGTTATAAATTAAGTTGTTGTTGTTTGTTCTCGTTTGCATCAATAAAACATCCTCAATCGGAAAAAGGTTCTCGATTCGGGCAAAAATTTTTTATATTTTTTTGCAACTCGCTGTGAATAAATCTTATAAATCTTATAAAATTTATAAATCTTCTAAAACTTATTTTCAGCCCCGTTGCAAAAATCGCGCAAATTAGGTAACTTTGCGCTATGGCAAACCGAAAGATTCTTTGGGTCGACGACGAGATTGACCTGCTGAAACCCCACATTCTCTTCCTCAAGTCGAAGGGCTACGACGTTGCAACGGTCAATAACGGCCGCGATTCCCTGGAACTCGCCCAAAAGGAGCTCCCCGACATTATTTTCCTCGACGAGAACATGCCCGGCCTCTCAGGCCTCGAAACTCTCCAGCGGCTGAAGCAGCTGCTCCCCGACACTCCCGTTATCATGATTACCAAAAACGAGGAGGAGAACATAATGGACCAGGCCGTCGGAGCCAACATCGCCGACTATCTCATCAAGCCCGTTAACCCGAATCAGATTCTGCTGACCCTGAAAAAGAATCTCCATGCCGAGCGACTCGTCAGCGAGCAAACCGGCGCCGACTATCGCCAGGAGTTCATGCAACTCAGCAGCGAAATCGGCGACTGCCGAACCTTTGCCGACTGGCAGCGGCTCTACGCGCGCCTGACCTATTGGGAGCTGGAGCTGGCAGGCCGCGGAACCAACATGGACGAGATGCTCGACATGCAGAAACGCGAAGCCAACGCCGCCTATGCCCGCTTCGTGCGCGCCAACTATAGCGACTGGCTCAACGGCGTTGACCGCCCGCTGATGAGCCCCGACGTGTTCAAAAGCCGCGTGTTTCCGCTGATGGACCGGGGCAAAAAGGTGTTTTTCATCCTTATCGATAACTTCCGCCTGGACCAGTGGCGCACGGTGCGCCCCCTGCTGGGCGAGTTTTTCAACGTTGAGGAAGAAACCTACTGCTCCATTCTGCCAACGGCGACCCAATATGCCCGCAACGCGATTTTTTCGGGCCTTATGCCTCTCGACATCGAGCGCATGTTTCCCGACCTCTGGGTCGACGAAGACTCCGAAGAGGGCAAAAATCTCAACGAGTCGCCGCTGATTGCAACGCAGTTCGAGCGCTTTCGCCGCCGCGGAGTCAGGTTCTCCTATAATAAGATTAACGACTCGGTTGCCGGCGACCGCCTGATTCGCGAGTTCGCCAACCTGGAAACCAACGATCTGAACGTTATTGTTTTCAACTTCATTGACATGATGAGCCATGCGCGCACGGAGTCGAAAATGATGCGCGAACTCGCCTCGACCAATGCCGCCTACCGCTCGCTGACCGAATCGTGGTTCCGCCATTCGTCGATTATCGACCTGCTGCGCAAAATCGCCGACAAGGGCCACACGATTGTTCTGACAACCGACCACGGCACCATAAAGGTCGACAATCCGATCAAGGTTGTCGGCGACCGCAACGTCAATACCAACCTGCGCTACAAGCTCGGCAAATCGCTCGGCTACAATCCGAAACAGGTGTTTGAAATCACCCGTCCGCGCGACTTCGGCCTGCCGGCGCCCAACGTCAGCACCGCCTATATCTTCGCCCAGGGACGCGACTTTTTCGCCTACCCGAATAATTATAACTACTACGTTCAGTACTATACCGACACATTCCAGCACGGCGGCATCTCGCTCGAGGAAATGATTATTCCCCTGGTTACGCTGACTCCGCGCTGACCATTGTCCGACAAAAAAAATACGAATCTTATTCTTCCTATAATGATGATACCCCCCGAAGTCGCCGAACTGCTCGAGCGCGAAGCCACCCGCATCAACTCCCCGGAGTTCATTGCCGCCGACCCGGTTCAGTTTCCCCGCCGCTACTCGGACCAGTCCGACATTGAAATCGTTAGCTTGCTGGCCGCCCACATGGCCTGGGGCAACCGCAAGATGATCTGTCGCGACATCGAGCGCCTGCTGGCCCAGATGACCCCGAGCCCGGCAGCCTGGGTGCGCAACGGCGCTTTCGAAAACATTCCCGACGAGCAAAACATTCACCGCACCTTCTTTGGCCGCAATCTCAAACACATGCTCCGCGGCCTGGAAAGCATTCTCAGCGAATATCCGACCATCGACGCCTGGGCATCGACGCTCGGCCTCCGCGGCAAGCCCGGAGCGCCCTGGCTGCTGGCCGAGGCGCTCAACCGGCGCCTGGCCGAGGCCAACGGCGGCAAGGGCGACCCGCGCTGCTTTCCGCTTAACATGCAGTCAACGGCGCTGAAGCGCCTGAACATGGCGCTGCGCTGGCTGGTTCGCCGCGACGGCATAGTCGACATGGGGCTCTGGCAGTCGCTCGACCCGGCGGACCTCTACGTTCCGCTCGACGTTCACGTCGGCAACACGGCCCGGCGCCTCGGACTTACCGCCCGACGCGCCAACGACCGAAAAACTACGGAAGAAATAACCGCCGCGCTGCGCACGCTGCGTCCCGACGACCCGGCGCTGTTTGACTACGCCCTGTTCGGCCTCGGCGTTGAGCCGATAAGCAGCAAAGAAGAAACGGTCTAAACCTCGAGGGTTTCGAGAATCGGGTCAACGATGCGGCGGTCGGGGCTCAGGCGCGGAACCTTTCGCTGGCCGCCGAGTTTGCCCGTTGATTCGAGCCAGCGGTCAAAGGTTCCCTGCGGAACTTCGATAACCTCTACGGGGTCGAGGAAGATAGAGCCGGCGCGCTTGGCGGCATAGTCGCTGTTTTCGGCGCATAGGCTCTTGTCGAGCTCGGCGGCAAAGTCTGGCAGCGAATCGGGCGCCTGCTCGAACTCAACGAGCCACTGGTGGCGACCGTGGGAGGCGTCGGTCGTGTAGACCGGCGCGGCAGTGTAGTCGCTGACGCGGCAGTTCAGCCGCTTGCACGTTTCGGCCAGCGCCGCATCGGAGTTATGGACCATCAGTTCCTCGCCGAAAGCGTTGATAAACAGCTTTGTGCGCCCGGCAATCGAAATGCGCAGCGGCGAAGTGGTTTCGATGCAGACGGTGTCGCCCAGCGGGTAGCGCCAGAGGCCGTTGCTCGAGGTGATTACCAGCGCATAGACCTTTCCCTTCTCCACTTCCCAGGCCTTGAGCGGCTCGCGGCCATCCATCGGGTCAAATTCATAGTAAACGCCGGCGTCGGGAATCAGCAGCATTGCGCCCGGCTCCTCGCGGTCCTGAACGGCAAAGAAACCCTCCGACGCATTGTAGGTTTCCAGGAAGTGCATCTTGGAGGCATCGG
This sequence comes from Bacteroides sp., assembly GCA_014801955.1. GTDB lineage: Bacteria > Bacteroidota > Bacteroidia > Bacteroidales > Muribaculaceae > UBA3263. The sequence continues at coordinate 143,547 of JAAVDE010000012.1, forward strand.
TAATCGCCTCATATTGTTTGCGATAGGGTTCGAAGCTGATGCCGCCGTGGAAAAACACCTCCAGGTTGGGCCAGATGTCGTGGATAGTTTCGGCGCCGGTGGCCTTCAGAACCTCGCGCAAAACGGTCAGGAACCACGACGGCACGCCGCTGATGGAGCGCACGTCGGTCCGGCGCGAGGCCTCGACCAGCGCGGGGAGCTTTTCGTGCCAGTCGCTCATGAGCGCCACCCGCTTTTTGGCCGGAACGCGCAGCATTGCCGAGCCGCCCGGCATTTTTTCAATCAGGTGGGCCGACAGGTCGCCGACCTTCACTCCGGCCGGATGGTCGCGCAGCTCGGTCGCGAACGAGCCGCCCAAAATGAACGAGCGGCCGCCAAGAAGCCGGCTCTCGGGGTGGAGCCGCAGATACTCGGCAACGCAGCAGGCCGAGCCGCGGAAATGGTTGCGCCGCAGGCTGGCGTCGGTAACGGGAATGTATTTGCTGCGGCCATCGGAAGTGCCCGACGACTGAGCGAAGCGCCGGCAAACGCCCGGCCAGAGAACGTCGGCATCGCCGCGCACCATTCGCATAACGTCGCCTCTAATCTCCTCATAGGCACGCACCGGAACCCGACGCGCAAATTCTTCGGCGTCGGCAATGGAGGCAAAACCATAGCAACGGCCAATGTCGGTTGAACGGGCGTCGCGAAGCAGCGATTGCAGAACGCGGCGCTGGGTCTGTTCGAGGTCATCGGCGTGGTTGGCAAGGTCTTTGGCTCTTGCCTCAAAAAACGGGCGGCATAATGGAGTTAGATTTAACACGATGGCAAAGTTAATTAAATTATTTTAATTTCTAAACCCCTGACCCCACTTTTTAGTTCACTTAAAGCCCACCGGAGGGGTGTCGGCGGCCATTTTTATTTTCAAAATCCGAATTTTATGCGTAACTTTGGGCAGCCTATTCATTATTAATCATTCCATTTCATTTATGTTTTCATCCAATTTTCGATTTGCACTTATCAGCGCCGCTCTAAGCGCCGGAATGACTGCAACAGCCACCGACGTCGTGCGCGAAATATCGCTGCAGACCGGTTCTCTCGACTCATCTACCGGCTGGTCACAACAGTGGACCGGCAAGGAAACCGCCCCGTCGATTTCCATGACTGCCTCGCGCAAGGACATGGCCGCCGCAGCCGACGGCATTAACCTCGACATGCGCGAAGGAACTGCCGGAGCCTCAACCTATACCATCATTCCCGAAGCCGGCTGGAGAGTTAAGGAAATCTCGCTGAGCTTCCGCGGCAACGACGCTTCCAAGCCCGTAACGGTCAGCGCAATGGGCCAACAGTTGGTATCGACCCCCGACCGCGTGCAGACCATCGTTGTCACTCCCGGGCAATATGATTCGCCTTCCATCACCCTGACCGGCTCGAACGCCGGCATCAGATCAACGGCCTTCACCGTAACCCTGACCGAAGCAGTTCCCGAGCCCTACACCGAGGCCCTCATCAACATGCAGACAGGCCGCTTCACCTCCAACATGGGCTCTTTCCATAACATCTGGCAGTCCGACGACGTTATTCTGACCTCAACGACCGGCTCCAACCAGCGCGCCGCCAACATGGCCGTCGCCGCCGACCAACTCTCGCTCGACCTGCGCGAAGGAACCGCCGGCGCCTCGAACTACTATCTGTCGACCTCCGGCAGCCGACGTATCACCGGCTTCGAGCTCACCTTCGTCGGCAACGATGCCTCGAAACCCGTAACCGTTACCTGCGGCTCCAAGTCGCTCACCTCATCGACCGAGCCCCAGACCCTGGTGGTTGCCGACGTGCCCTACGGCCAGCTCGCAACCTTCACCCTGACCGGCTCAAACGCCGGCATCACCGCAACGTCGTTCAAGGCCCGCCTGGCCGAAACGACCCCGACCGGCCGCGGCATCAACGTGTTCACCTACACCGGCATCGACCCCTACGCCACCGTTTACCGCATCCCGGTCGTTGCCTATATTCCCGCCGGCCCGAAAGCCGGACGCCTGGTGGCAGTCAACGATTTCCGCCCCTGCGGCGCCGACATTGGCTTCGGCGAGGTTGACCTCCACATCTCCTATAGCGACGACGGCGGCCTGAACTGGTCGGCTCCCGCCGATCCCGTCGATGCCCAAGGCAACCACGTTGCCGACGGCGACGGCCAGGGAACCCCCGCAACCAGCAACGATAACCGCGACTGCGGCTTCGGCGACCCCGTGCTCGTTGCCGACCGCGAAACCGGCGAACTGCTCATGCTCGGCACCTGCGGCCGAGTGCCCATCGGCCAGGCCACCCGCGCAATTCCCCAGGGCATCGCAATCTGGCGCAGCAACGACGGCGGCGAAACCTGGACTCAGTGGAACGACATAACCGAAAGCATCCTGACGCAGCTCGACAACAAATGTGAATACGGCGCAGTCGACGGCTTCTTCTTCACCGCCGGACGCATGGTTCAGAGCCAATACGTTAAAGTCGGCTCCCACTACCGCGTCTACGTCGTTGCCGGCGGCGCATCGCGCCAGCGCAACGACACCCAGTGCTGGGTGTTCTACACCGATGACCTCGGCGACTCATGGCACGTTCTCGGCGACCCGATGAAACCCGCCCTCACGACCGGCGGCGCCGAGCCCAAGTGCGAAGAGCTCCCCGACGGCTCCGTGCTCTTCAGCGGACGCGCCGGCGGCGGTGTGCGCAACTGGAACATCTTCTCCTACACCGATATTGAAACCGGCAGCGGCTACTGGGACTCCGCCGTTGGCGGACGCATGGCAACCGGCGCAGCTTCCTGCAACGGCGACGCCCTGATTCTCCCCGTTAAAAACACCCAAACCGGCGCCGGAGCCTACCTGCTGCTGCAGTCAACCCCCTGCCACCCCTCGTCGCGCATCAACGTAGGCGTTAACTACAAAGTCCTCAGCAACGGCTTCGACGACTTCGGAACCGCCGCCAACATCGCCAATGGCTGGGACGGCCACATACAGGTTACTTCCCTCCCCTCGGCCTACTCCTCGCTGACCCTCATGAACGACGGCACCATCGGCTTCATCTACGAAGAAGCCACCTTTGGACGCGACTACTGCGAAGTTTACCGTAACCTGACCGCCGAGGACATCACCGCCGGGCTCTACACCTTCGCCCCCGACGCCGACTGCGCCACCGCCCTGCAGCTCACGCGCCAGATGGTTGAAGGCCGCCTCGCCCACGCCAAAGCAACCTACCCCGACCGCACTGAGCTCCTCGCAACCCTCCAGTCCGCCGCCGACGCCTTTGACCGGGCTCCCTCGACCGACGCCTACCTGCTGTTCAACCGTGCCTATAACGCCGTTGTGACCAACACGCCCCTGGGCTCCATCGGCCAGATCAGCGCCGACTCCGCCACCGCGCCCGCCCGCTACTTCGACCTGCTCGGTCGCCCCGTAGCCACCCCCCGCGCCGGCTCCCTCCTCATCAACGCAACCACCCGCACCCTCTCCCGCATCGCCGACTAATCCCCCACTCCGAACCAACGAAAGAGGCTGTCTAACATATTTAGACAGCCTCTTACCATTTTTCTTAACATCTCATTTGGAAAATATACAGAATGTTAGTAACTTTGCAAACGCATAACACTTGCTGAAGCCAAACGTGGGCTAAGCGGGTGGGCAGCAGACATAAGATTATTTGGAAAGCGTATATTTGCGCTTTGTCTTGACATTACGAAATCTGGCAGTTTCCTAATCAAAGTCAAAGGCTAAGCAACGATAAACGCCTCGGGTATAATCATATCATAACCGCACGGAAAGGCTATTGGCAATCATTTCGTGCGTACGGCATAGATTATATCAGCGTGAGGCTTCAGCGTTGCTCATCCCGACTTTGATGGGCACATGCCAGAGCCTCGTAATGTGGGATGAGTGACAGATACGATCCTCGCGCTTTTTCGTTACACAGCTAACTGCCAATGAGGGGGATCCGGCGGCATAACATCGCATTATGCGTAAACTTTCTATTCTGCTTTTTGTCTTAGCACTGTGTGCTCCGATGGTAAGCGCTAAAAAGGCCGAAGACGCCGCTCTTAACTATGAAATCATCGGTGCCGGCACCGGAACGCAAGGCACATATCTGGTTGAAGTCTCAGTTTTATCAAAGAAAAAAGATGTTTCAGACGCACAATTGGTCAGCGCGGCGGTCCACGGCGTTCTGTTTCGCGGATTCAGCAATCCGGCAGCCCGCGGGTTCAAAAAGCCGCTGGCAGGAAGTGCCTCAAACGAAGCTCAACACGTTGATTTCTACAAAGATTTTTTCAGCGATAACGGCATGGCCAAAAACTTCGGCAATGTAGTTAAAGGTACCCGCTCAATCACCAAAGCTGCCAAAGAATATAAAGTTTCTGCCAAGGTTTCGGTAGAGAAAGAAAGCCTTATAAAATACCTTGAAGACGCAGGAGTGGTTCGCTCTCTAAATGCGGCATTCTAAATTTCGATTCGCCCATTATTAATCAATACACATTCAGACATATGAAAACCATAAAATTCGGTCTGCTAACAAGCTTCGTCCTGGTCGCGGTCCTTTCTGCCTGCAAAACGCCTACAACTATCCACAACGAATATGCCACCTCTCGCTTCAACGTCGAATGCCTCGGCATAGACCCCGACGGCAGTCAGACACTGCGTAGCTGGGGCAGCGGAATCAACAAGGACAAAGCCATCGAACAGGCTTTACGCAAAGCGGTCGAAGCCGTTATTTTCTCAGGTATAACAGACGGCTCAGCCGGATGCAGTAAGGCCCCATTGCTCAACGAAGTCAACGCTCGCGAACGTCACGAAGACTACTTCAACAGTTTCTTTGCCGAAGGCGGCGCATTCAACCGCTTCGTCAACCTCGAAGAAAAACGCACCTCACGCATAAAATCCGCCAATTCATCAATGGAAACCTGGGGAGTAGTCGTTAAAGTCAATCGCTCAACCCTAAAAAAACACCTTCAATCTGATAATATAATTAAGCCTTAATACTTTACCTGAAATGAAAAAGTTCTTAACTATCTGCATGGCCGCAGCTTGCGCACTTTGCGTTTCCGGCCAAGCCAAAAAGCCGACCCTAATGGTCATGCCTGCTGAAGTGTGGTGCTTCGAAAACGGCTATACATCAACCTACAATATGCAGGGCAAACAAACCACGGTGCCTGACTATGAACGAGCCTACCAACAGAATAGCGACCTCTATAACGCAACGACCAAAATAGGCGAACTGATGGCCGAACGCGGCTTCCCGATAAAAGATATGCACGCGACTATCCGCGACGTTAACCGGTCGGCAGTCGAAAATGAAATGACAACGAGCCGAACCTCCGGTGCAACGCTGGCCGAAACGCCGCTGGAAAAACTTATGTCGCGCGCCAAAGGCGACATTTTGGTTGAACTATCGTGGAAGCTAAATCAGGTAGGTCCGAAACGCTCCGTTACCTATAATCTGCGCGGTATCGACGCATATACCAATAAACAGATTGCCGCTGCACAAGGAACCGGCCCCCAGTCATTCACTGCAGAAGTGCCTGTTCTGCTCGAAGAGGCCGTGATCGAAAACATGGATAACTTTCTGTCGCAACTGATGGCCCACTTTGATGATCTACTTGAAAACGGCCGCGAAGTAACCATCAACCTCAACGTTTTCGACAATGGCTCAGACCTCACTTTTGAAAGCGAATTCGGAGGCGAAGAACTGACCGACATAATCGACAACTGGATGGCTGAAAACACGGTTCAACACCGCTATAGCCTTTCGGATGCCGGAGAAACACACCTCGGATTCGAGCAGGTCCGCATACCGCTATATCGCGAAAACGGAATGCCAATGGATACCCGCAACTTTGCCGGTAATCTGCGTAAATTTTTGCAAGCATCACCATATAACATCAAATCAAAACTGATAACCAAAGGCCTCGGACGCGTAGACCTAATCTTAGGAGAGAAATAATCATGAAAAAGTTCTTATCCGCATTGGCCGCCCTGATATTATCGGCAGGCGCCGTTGCCCAAAGCGACTGCACAATAAGTCTGTCGGTTTTGCGTGCTCCGCAAACTGAAAATATTCCGGCACAAACCGAAGAATATCTGGTGACACGCCTGCAAAGTGCACTGACAGCCGACGGCATCGTTGCCGGCGAAAACCTCAGCCAATTCTTTATTGCAGGTAAATTTTCGCACGTTATGGAAGACGTTGTTCCCGGCCCTCCCCGCCAGTTCGCTCTCCACACGGTTCTGACCCTCTATATTGGCGATGCAATCGGTGAAAACATTTACGCAACAACTACCATAGACATGCGTGGCATCGGCAATTCGACCGAGCGCGCGTTCATCAACGCCCTGCGCACTCTCAATGCCAATAATCCGACGGTTGCCACATGCGTAAATAATGCTAAAAAGAAAATCACGGCATATTTCGACAAAAACTATCCGCAGATTCTCACTCAGGCCGACCGCTGTGCCGCTCAACATAACTATGACGAAGCCCTATGGCGCCTGAGCATGATTCCCGAGTGTTGCGCCGGCTACGCCCAAGCCGAAGCAAAAACCTCACAATACTACCAGCGCTACATAGACCAACAGGGTACTGCACTGCTCTCACTGGCCACAGCAGCATGGAGCGTGGCCCACACACCCGAAGCTGCGGCTAAGGCTTTCGGCTATTTGACCCAGATCGACCCAGAATCATCGGCCTACACCGCCGCACAAGCGCTCGCCGCCGAGATGAAAACCAGCATAAAGAGCGATCGAAATTTCGAACTCCGCCAGAAATACAGTGATGCCGTTGACATCAAGCGTCGCCAGATAGAGGCTGCTCGCGAAGTTGGCGTAGCCTACGGCAAAGGCCAGCAACAGCAAACCACCAACCTTACCTGGCTCAAATAATCACATCAAAAAACAATCATACATGAATAAATATCTTTCACTTTGCATCGGCACGCTGTTTGGATTTCACTTCATGCTTGCCGCAGATCTACAGCCAGAACAGAACGCAAAAGGCAAATGGGGATTCGTTGACTCCACAGGTACACCAGTCGTGGACTATAAATACGACGCTGTCGTTCCGTTTGATGGCAACTACGCTAAAATATGTAAAAACCAGAAATGGGGCTACGTCAACCGGTCAGGCACCGAAGTGCTGAAACCCGAATATCAGGAGATCACCGACTTCGCCGACGGTATTGCCCGCGTAATGAAAGGCAATAAATATGGCTTCATCAACGAAAAGATGGAATTCATCATACCCTGCAAATTCACGGCTGTAGGAGCATTTAACGCCAACGACCTCATCTGGGTAGCCGACGGTAACCAATACGGCATCTATCGCAAAGACGGTAAAGTTTTCATCGAACCCAAATTCAAAAAAATCGGCATCTTCGAACCATATGAGAGAGTTTTCAAAAAGAGCGACTTTGAAAAAAGTAGCTACGTCTATACTTCCCACTATCGTCTGAACGGCTCCCACCATCTGCTACGCAAAAGTTCCTTTGATTGCACCCCGTTCAGCAAGATTCCGGAAAATCCGGTTGGCTTTTTCTGTTCAAACGATATTCAAACCTATAATAACGCCGTCATAACACCGGAAGGCCAAACATTGATCCAACATAACAAGTACCATGCCCCGTTCTACCCAACCGAAGGTATTATGCTGATTTCAAAAGGCAATAATAAGTACAACTATATCGATCTTGTAACCAACCGCTGGCTGCTAAGCAAGGATGTTGCCGACGGATGGGCATTCAACGGAGATGTTGCAATAATTAAACATAAAGTAGGGAAAACATATAAATACCAGTTCATTGACAAACAGGGCAAACCTATTTCCGATGCAACATATGACGAAATTTTTCCTCGCGTTAACAACGTTTACATCACTCTCCGCAATAACAGATATGGCATGTGCGACGCCAACGGCAAAGAAATCATCGCTCCATCCTACAAAGCAATCATTTCCACTACCGGCAACTATTTCGCCGCACAACAAAACGAAGGCGACCTCTACGGGTTCCTTGACAACCGAGGACAATGGGCAATAAAGCCTACCTATTCAACCATAGCAGCAGAACCAAACGGCTACCACTGCGTCAAAAAAGACGGCAAATGGGGAGCCATTGACCGTAGCGGTGTTGAAATCGTTGGATGCGACTGGGATAATATAATCACTCCGACTGAGGCCGAACAGAAAATCATTTGGGTAGCTACCGGTACAGGAGAAAATAAAAGATACAAAGCCTATTCAGTCAACGACCACAAAATTGCTTTTCAGGGTGAGTTCAAAGGAGTCTGGAACTTCGATACTCACTTTCCAGAAATTGCGCTGGTTCATAATGGTACTGGTAAATATGGATGTATCGATAGTAAAGGCGCCGTTATCATACCACTCGAACTTACCAATTCCGATTTGGTAAAAGACGGCTACAAAATGCTTATACAACGTGATTTGAAAACATGGCGACCGATCGATACGCACCGTATTTTACTTGGCAGCTTAGCAAAAAACAATACCTATCGTCTCAGCCAGAAACTTGACAACAATCAATGGGAATATTAACTATGAAAAAACTCAATATACTCTTAGCCGCACTTACTCTGGCATTTCCGACCATTGTGTCGGCAAAGACTTACGATGATGTTCAGACCAAATATTATCGCAGTTCCATCTATAGCATTCTGATAAACCACACCGAGCAGAAATTCAGCGACGAAATCCGCTCGCAGTTTATTAACATCCCTGTTCCCGACCAGTATTATGACCACAATCTGAATGTCCGCGTCATAAACGTCAACAAGAAATCGAAAAACTACCAGGACTCTATTGCCGATTTCATAGACAACAACATGATTGCGAGCCGAATGGTCGGCAAATGGTTCGACCGCAATATTCTCGACGGCCAATGCTCCATAGATTTGGTCAAGAACCGCAGTATCTACAACGCATCAGAGGTTGACCGCGAACTGGCCCAACGTTCTGCCCGCGGCATGGCAATGCTCGCCGACATGGGCGACGAATTGATTGGGCGCACGTTTCTGCTGGTCAACGAAATCCGCTATATCGACAAATCAAAAGCCTCCGGCGCCGCAGGCACGGGTCTCAAGGTTCTCGGCGTCGTTGCCGGCATTGCGCTGGGCAACAGCGACATCATCGATTTAGCTAATAACACCGGAGACATGATTTCCTCTATCAAAGGCTTTAAGGTCAAAATAATAACACATCTCTACCAGCTTAACTGGGATGACGAAACAGCCGGCATGTTCTATCAGGAGCATTACTCCGACACTCCAGATCAAGCTAAGCACCAGGCATTTGAAAACGACCGGAGGAAATATAAACTCACCTATGTCGGCAAAGTGGAATCGGGCGGTTCAACGACCTCATTCATGGGCATCAACGAAGACCAACCGCTGATGATGGTACGCAAGGCCTGCCAGCGTGCTCTAGATGACAACGTCGCCGACCTTCAGAAAAAATATGACCAGTTCCGAGTAAAATCGCCTATCGTCGAAATTGAAAATAACCGCATATATTCGCCAATAGGACTAAAAGAAGGCATCACCGCCAAGTCTCGCTATGAGGTTCTTGAAGCGCAGGAAAAGGATGGTCGTACTGTTTATAAACGCATAGCGGTAGTCCGCCCGGTCGATACCCGCATATGGGACAACCGCTTCATGGCAACCGAAGAAAAAGCCTATGGTGCGGACTTCGGCGCAACGGCTTTTATAAAGGTCAGCGGAGGAGAAATCCTTCCAGGCCATCTGCTCCGTCAACTCGACTAATAAAAACCGCGTAGTGTAAACCGGCGGAAAGAGCTGCACGCATCTGCTCTTTCTGCCGGTCTTATATTATAACAGTTGGTCGAGGTAGGCGCGGAAGGCGGGCCAGGGGAGGATTTGGCCGTGGGCGGGATAGGCTACGGGACGCTCGTTGAGGTCGAGGCGAACGTAGTAGCGACCTGTGCGCGAGCGCATCAGAATGACCTGGAGGTTGGAGGCCATCGGAACGACATGGAAGCTCTGCCAATGAGCGGCGACGGAGTCGAAGTAGTGGGTCAGGTAGTAGCAGTCGGGCACGCGCATCAGCGACAGCAGCGGCATCAGGGTTTCAGCGTGGCCGAAGTGGAGGAGCAGCGTGTGGGTTTCCTCGCCGGCGATGAAGGCGTCGATGCGGTCAATCATGTCGCTGACAAGGGGGGCGGCAATGTCGGCGGGGAGGGACGACACTGTTGTTTGCGTGCGGCTGAGGTATTGGCGCAGGTTGTCGACGCGCCAGAGGGCATTGTATTGGTCGGGGCGGAGCAGCTCCATCGCTTCGTTGGCAAAGGGGGCGCCCATCGCCGCGAGGGAACTGACGGTGTAGTAGATGTCGTCGGCGAGCTTGCGGGCGTCAGAGGGGTCAAGGTCGGCATTGTTGATGAAGTGACCAACAACGGCTTCGCCCGGAGCGGTTTGCTTGGCGTAGGCCTTCAGAACGGGCTCATAGGGCTTCTCCTTGGCCCAGACAACGTAGGCTGAATCGACCTGAAACGGACGCAGCAGGGCGTTGAATTGCGGGCCGGAGGCGGTTTGAATGTCGCCGAGGCCGGATTGCATTCGGCGCACAACGCCGGTGAACGCATCCATCGAGGCCACGCAGCGGCCAACGTATGACGACTCGGCGCTTACCTGCTGACCGACTACCAGCTGCGGAAAGGCCAGGCAGAGGCGGCGGGCAATGCCCTGCTGCTCGGCAACGCCCAGGGAGTCGAGCTGGCCCCAGCGGTCGGCTGTCAGGTCAATGGCGCGGCGCGCATAGTCGAGCAGCGAGCGGCCGGCGGGCGTCAGGTCCGACGAACGGGCCTCGAGGGCGGCCTCGACGCGCAGAAAGCGGTCGGGCGACGTTGCGAAGCGTGCGCCGTGGCGTCCGACATGGTAGATCATGACCGGAGCCAGAGTGTCGGGCACCGCTTCAACGGAGTCCGGCGCCGGATAGGGCATTCTTGAGCCGCGACATTGGTCGAGGCTAAAAGACTGAGCGGCCGCAGATGCTGCGGCCGCCGTCAGGATTAATAGGTTAAAGAGAAATTTCTTCATCGTTGGGCCACGAGTTTTGCTATTTCAACAATAACCTCGGCGGCTTTGTTTAGCGACTCGATGGGAACAAACTCGTAACGGCCATGGAAATTCAGGCCGCCGGCAAAGATATTCGGGCAGGGAAGCCCCTTGAAGGAGAGCTGGGCGCCGTCGGTTCCGCCGCGGATGGGCACTACCTTAGGCGTCAGGCCGGCGTTTTTCATTGCCTGCTCGGCAATTTCCACGATATAGCTCACCGGCTCGACTTTTTCGCGCATGTTGAAGTACTGGTCTTTGATTTCCAGGTGGGCGCAGTCGGGGAACTCCTTGTTGATTTTGCGGGTGAGATGTTCGAATTCTTTTTTGCGACGTTCGAAGCGGTCGCGGTCGAAGTCGCGGATAATATAGGTCAGCTCGGTTTTTTCAACCGTGCCTTCCATGCCGACCAGGTGATAGAAGCCTTCGTAGCCCTCGGTGTGTTCGGGGGTTTCCCAGCGGGGCAGCATGATTGCGAACTGGGTTGCGACGCGCATTGAGTTCACCATCTTGTGTTTGGCATAGCCGGGGTGAACGTTGCGGCCGTTGAAGGTTATTTTGGCAACGGCGGCATTGAAGTTCTCATATTCGAGTTCGCCGATTTCGCCGCCGTCCATGGTGTAGGCCCAGTCGCAGCCAAAGCGTTCGACATCGAACTTGTGGGCGCCGCGGCCGATTTCCTCGTCGGGGTTGAAGCCGATGCGGATTTTGCCATGCTCGATTTCGGGGTGGGCCATCAGGTATTCGACCGCGCCCATGATTTCGGCAATGCCGGCCTTGTCGTCCGCACCCAGCAGGGTCGTTCCGTCGGTGGTTACCAGGTCCTGGCCAACGTAGTGGAGCAGCTCGGGGAACTCCGACGGACGCAGATAAACTCCGGCCTCGGCGTTGAGGCAGATGTCGCCGCCGTCGTAGGCCTTGACTATCTGGGGCTTAACGTGGCGACCGCTCATGTCGGGCGACGTGTCGAGGTGGGCGATGAAGCCGACCGTGGGCAGCGGGCGGGAGCTGTTGGCGGGCAGAGTTGCGAAGAGATAGCCGTTTTCGTCAAGCGAAACCTCGGTCAGGCCCATTTCTTCTACTTTTTCTTTCAGATACTCCGCAAATTTATATTGCCCGGGAGTTGACGGGGTCATGTTGGTGAGTTCGTCGCTCTGGGTGTCGAACTTCACATAGTCGAGAAAACGATTAAGAACGTTCATTTTGTGCTTTTTTTAAGGTCATTATAAATTCAAGGCCGTGGGGCTGGATGTTACGCACGGTAACCGAACCGCCCATGGCGTCAAAGGTGCTTTTAACGATAGGCAGACCCAGGCCGGTGCCGCCGCTCTTGCGCGCGCGCCCTTCGTCAACGCGATAGAAGCGCTCGAACAGGTGGCCGATATGCTCTTCGCCAACGCCATTGCCGTCGTCGGCGAAACTGAAGGTATAGGTATCGTCGGTGCTGCTGAGCAGGCGCAGGTTAATGAGCGTGCCCTTTGAATATTTGGCCGAGTTGCGAATCAGGTTCATCAGCGCGTTGTTCAGCAGGGTGTAGTTGCCGCGCACCCAGGTGTCGAACGGAATATCCCACTCAAACACCATTTCGCCGAGCATTCCGCTGACTTCGAGGTCGTTTGCAATGTTATAAACGAGGTCGTGGAAGTCGAACTCGGTGATTTCAACCTGGGCCGAGCCCTCTTCCAGGCGCGTTATCGAGCTAACGTCCTTGAGCAGCTGCGTCAGGCGGTCAACGTGTTCGCGCGCCTTGTTAATAAAGTTCTGGCGAAGCGATTCGGGCATGTCGGGGTCGGAGCAGATAGTGTCGAGATAGCCCTTTATGATGCCGACCGGGGTTTTGATTTCGTGGTTCAGATTATTGGCCGTCTGGCGTTTGACGCGGGCTTTTTCCTCGTTGGCGCGCAGAGCGACCTGATGTTCGTGTTCCATGCGCTGCGTTGCGCGGTCTTTTTCAATGTAGAGGCGGATAACCTCGCGCGTAACGTCGCCGATTTCGTCGTGGGAGAACTTGACATTGTCAACGTTGATAATCTTGCCGTCGGCGGCCCGCTGGGCGAACAGATGGAGCGTTTGAACCGAATTGGCAACTCGCCGGGCAATCGCCAGAATCATAATCGTTGCAGCAATGGCCATCGCAACCACGAGAATCCAAATCATCGGGTTATACGACAGGGCGCGGACAACCGTTGGCGTGAACGGCACGGCGGTTATCGAGAGAATGATGCCGTCGTTCGACGTCATTACGTTAAACATCGACTCGACCGACCGCTTCAGGTCGGGACGGACGCCGATACCCTCGCCTTCCTCCTCGGCCATCAGCAGCTCGGGAATCACGCGGTGGCCGGAATCCTCGAGCAGAATCAGCGAACCGATGCGCGCAACCGGCGTACTCCGATCGTTATAGACCGAAATGCGCAGTTGGTCGAGCATGGTGTTGCTTGTATAGGTTTCAATGAAGTCCAGCGTTCTCTGAAGATCATCGCCATGCTCGTAGGCGTCGATGATGGTTGCATTAACGTTTTTCAGCTGCTGCTCCATCATTGTGCGGCGCAGGTCGAGCTCGTTTGATATGTTGTACCAAACAATCAGTCCGATGATTGACCAAAGCAGAACAACCAGCGGAATCGACAGGCGCCAGAATAGCTTATACGACTTCCTTAAAACCATAGCCAAACCCTACGCGCGTTTCAATATGCTTGCCATAGGCGCCCAACTTTTTGCGCAGGCGGGTAAGGCTGGTATCAACAGTGCGGTTGCTGACAACAACGTTGTTGCTCCAAACGGTGCGGATAATCTCTTCGCGCGAGTAGATTCGGTTGCGGTGCTCGAGGAAGAACATGAGCAAATCAAACTCGGTTTTCGAAAGCTGCTGGGGCTCACCGTCGATATAACAGATTTTTTCGTTTCGATTCAGGCGCAGACCCTTGAAAACGAGGTCTTCCTCATAGGAGGCCTTCGAGCGGTTTGCGGCGATATGGGCGGCAACGTTCGAACGGCGCAGAACCGAGCGCACGCGCGCCAGCACTTCGGGAATCGAGAAGGGCTTGGTAATGTAATCGTCGGCGCCGATATTGAGGCCCATAACCGTGTCGTCTTCGTCCGACAGGGCCGTGCAGAAAATTATCGGTTTATTTTCGAGGTTCTCGTTATTTTTCAGCCTGTGAGCAAAATCAAAGCCGCTCATCTTGTCCATCATAATGTCTACGATAAACAGCGAATACGAAGGAAGGTCCATTTCCAGGGCCTCCTCCGCGGAATAAGCGGTGTCAACTTCGTAGCCTTCTTTAACGAGATTATAGCGAAGAATTTCGCAGATTGATTCCTCGTCGTCAATCACTAATATTTTCACTCTCATAAAAGTATGGTATTCCAAGAATTTGTGCGCAAAGGTAGGAAAACTATTTTACAATTCGGTTTCATCCGACTTAAAAAATGTTAATAATCGCTTCCCATGCCCCTATCAGCCCGCAAACAAGGCCCCGCGGAGGCGCAAGAAGGCGATTTTTTGCGCAGTTTTTGCGAATGTGAGCGTTTTTTATTACATTTGCAGTCAACTAACAAATCAAACCATATCCATTTCATAAAGCATGGCACTCCCTATCATCACTGCCGAAGAGGCCGCCAGCCATATTAAAAATGGCGCAACAATCGGCCTGAGCGGATTCACCGCATCGGGCGCGCCGAAAGACACTTTCGACGCCGTGGCCGCTATTGCAACCGCAGAACACGAAGCCGGCCGACCCTATAAAGTCTCAATCTTTACCGGCGCTTCGACCAACAAGCACGTCGACGGCGCCCTGTCGCTGGCAAACGCCATTGACCGCCGAGCCCCCTATCAGAACACACCCGACCTGCGCAAACGCATCAACTCCCACGACGCACACTACTTTGACCTCCACCTGAGCGAAATGGCCCAGAAGCTCCGCTACGGCTTCTACGGACCGATGGATTTCGCCGTTATCGAAGCCGTTGACGTTCGCGACGACGGTCGCCTGGTGCTCGGCACCGGTGCCGGCATTTCGCCGACCATCGCCGCCATGGCCGACAAAATCATTATTGAGCTCAACTCCGGCATTTCGCGCAAGCTCGAAGGCCTCCACGACCTCTATCTGCCCGCCGACCCGCCCTATCGCCGCGAAATTCCCATCTATAACGTCAACGACCGCATCGGCTCGCCCTATCTCTACGTTGACCCCAAGAAGGTTATCGGCGTTGTGCCGACCAACGTGACCGACGGCGTCAAGCCCTTCACCGCGCTCGACGAAACGTCGGAAAAAATCGGCGCCAACGTTTGTGAATTTCTCGTTTCCGAGCTGCGTGCCGGCCGTCTGCCCAAAGGCTTCCTGCCCCTGCAGAGCGGCGTAGGCAACGTTGCCAACGCGGTTCTCTACGGCCTGGCCGACGCAACCGAGATTCCGCCCTTCACCATGTACACCGAAGTTGCACAAGACGCCGTTCTCGACCTGATGGAGCGCGACCGCTGCAAATTCGTGAGCACCTGCTCGCTGACCATGAGCGACGAAGCCCAGGCCCGCCTCTTTGCCCACGACGCCGACTTCTGCCGCCGCATCTGCATCCGCCCGTCCGAACTCTCGAACAACCCCGAAATCATTCGCCGACTCGGCGTGATTGCGATGAACACCGCCCTGGAAGCCGACATTTTCGGCGCCATCAACTCAACCCACGTTCTCGGAACCAAGATGATGAACGGCATCGGCGGCTCAGGCGACTTTACGCGCAACAGCTACCTCTCCATCTTCTCCTGCCCCTCGGTCAGCAAAGGCGGCCTGATTTCAAACATAGTGCCGATGGTTGCCCACCAGGACCATTCGGAACACTCGGTCGACGTGCTCATCACCGACCAGGGCGTTGCCGACCTGCGCGGCAAAGACCCCGTTCAGCGCGCCGAAATCATCATTGAAAACTGCGCTCATCCCGACTACAAACCCCTGCTCCGCGCCTATCTCGCCAAAGGCAAAGGAGGCCAGACGCCCCACATTCTCCCCGACGCCTTCGCCTTCCACAACGCCTTCAACGAAACCGGCGACATGCGCAACGCCAAACTCTAACTCCCCCACCCCCTCAGGTGCGCTGAACGACTTTGGCGCCGGGAGGAACATTGGCGGTAACCCAGACGTTGCCGCCAATGATTGCATTGCGGCCAACCGTTATGCGCCCCAGAACAGAGGCGTTGGAGTAGATGGTAACACCGTCTTCGATTATCGGATGGCGCGGCAGGGCCCGCGGATGGCCTTCGTCGTCGAACTCAAAGCTCTTGGAACCGAGAGTCACGCCCTGATAGAGCGTAACATGGTTGCCGATAATGCACGTTTGACCGATAACGACGCCGGTGCCGTGGTCAATCGCAAAGTACTCGCCGATGGTCGCCCCGGGGTGAATGTCAATCCCGGTGGCGCTATGGGCCAGCTCGGTTATTATTCGCGGAATGACCGGCACTCCCATCAGCAACAGCGCATGGGCGGCGCGATAATGAACCATCGCGTTCACGACCGGATAGGAGAAGATAACTTCGCCGCGGTTGTCGACCGCCGGATCATTGGCAAACACCGCGTCGACATCTGTCAGCAAAATTCGCCGCAGCTCCGGCAGCTCCGCAATGAATTGCAGGGCAACCTCGGGCGCCTCCAGGTCGTCGCAAACGCGCGCAATCTGCTCGGTCAGTATGGCATAGAGCTTGTCAACGTTGGTGCCGATGGAGTAGCGGCGCATAGTGTCGTCAACCACCGAATCGTCGAAATACTCCGGGAAAATCAAAGCTTTAATAAGCGCCACACCCTCGGCCAAACGGGCAACCGACGGGTGGCGGTGGCGGCGGCCAACTCCCGACGAGAGCTGCTCAACCGCTTTGTGGAGAATGTCGTCTTTTGCGTTCATCGGCGCAAAGTTACAAATTATTTTGCTTGGTTGCGCAATTTTCTGTAAATTTGCACAACCGACATGAAGAAACTCAAAACCCGGAAACGCTATCGGCTCGTGTTCGTTAACGACAACACGCTCAACACCGTTTGGACCATGCATCTGACCCGCGCCAGAGTGTGGGGGCTGACGGCGCTCTGCGTCGCGGCCATCGCCGCGCTGGTGGTTTGCGTCGTTGTTTGGTCGCCGGTGTCATATCTGCTGCCGGGCTACATGCGCCCCGAACAGCGGCGCACAACGGTCGACAACACCCTGCGCATCGACTCCATGCTACTGGCCGCCGAGGAGCAGAACGCCTACCTGGCCAACATCGTGGGGCTCCTGTGTAACCCCGACTCCCTCGAGAGCTTCACCCCCGAGCCGCCGGCCGAAACCGGCGACACGCTGATGACCGCCACGCCCAACGAGCGCGCCTTCGTTGAGAGCTGGATGGAACGCGAGCGCGGCACCCTGTCGGTGCTCTCGCCAATCGTTGCCGAAGGAATGATGTTTCGCTCCCCGACCGTTGGCGCAACGCTGGGCGGCGACTCCGAATCGGAGCTGCGCGTTGGCCGCGCCGCTCCGGTGGTTGCCATTCAAGACGGCATAGTCATCGACGTAAGAACCGAAGCCGCAACGGGGCTGAGCGTCGTTACCGTTCAGCACTCCAACGACTTCATCAGCATTACCGGCGGCCTTGCGCAGCCCGCCGTGACCCCCGGGCGCCGCATTCTCGCCGGCCAGACGCTGGGGCGCGCCGCCGACAATGGCCTGATAACCCTCGCCGTTTGGCATCAGGGACGGCTTCAGCCGCTGGCTCCGCTGCTGAAGCTCGGGCAGTAGGACCGGCTTTTTTACTTGGAATTTGAGTAGCGGTCGTAGATGCCCGACAGATACGACAGCAGGCGGTGGCGCGTAGTGTCGGGCAGGGCGCCAAGGTGGTTGAACAGCTGCGAGCCGAGGCGACTAACGTTTTTGGTGTCGCGCGCAACCGATTCGGTTTCAACAGTCAGCTGGCGTTCGGTTTTGGCAATCATAGCCGTGTCGCCGCTCGCAACGGCGGCGGCGTGGGCATCGTGGAGCGGCTTGAGCTTATCGAGCGAGCGGTCCAGAGCCCGGCAGTAGAACGTTACCATTTCGGAGTATTCCTCGGCCGACACAGCCTCGGAGTTTTCAATGCGGTCGGCATAGGTTGCCGCCCGACGATCGTCGCGCCAGGCCTGCGAGCAGGCCGAGGCGCAACACATCAGGGCCGCCAGCGCGGCAACCTGTATCAGATTGGGCAGACTTTTCATCGCTTATCTCGCCGGGGTTATTTCGCTTGGATTCGGATTTTATAGTTCACCGGCTGCTGCGGAATGCAGTATTCGGGCATGGTTTGCACGTCGAAGCCACAGGAGCCGTTGCCGATGCCGCGCATGGCGCCGTCGAGCTGCAAAACGGTGTAGGGACGCGGGGAGAGCTCCCACATATGCTTTGCGTCGCGCAGGTCAACGTCGGTCCAGGGCAGAGCCGAGAAGTTAACGTCGCCCTCGGTCGTGATAACGATGCCGCGGCCGGTCGAGGGGTCGGAGAAGGTTGCCCGGCGCAAGCCCTGGCGATTGCCCGTGCTTTGGGGCTTGACGTAGGTTTCGCCTGAGGTGGCAACGGTCGTTGAATAGAGGCCCAGAGGAGCGCCGTCGAGGCGGTCGTTGGTGTTGCTCAGCGGGCCGTGGGCATAGTAGTCAATAACGGAGAGGGCGGAATCGATGCCGAGCTCGATGCCGGCGCGGCGCAGGTCGCCGCTGCGGGGAGTGATGGTAACGTCGATGTCGAGAACGCCCTGCGGATAAACGGTGTAGACAATCCGTTCGTCGGCCAGCTCGCCGGAGCGCACGGAGGTGAAGATTTCGGCGCCGCCGATTGACGTCACCTCGGTCGAGGCTTCGGCGGGCATGCCGTTGTCGGTGCGCTGGAAGCGCGAGTCATTTTCAATCCAGCGGTAGTTGCTGAAAGCCGGACCCTGGCCGGGGGCGATTACGGGGTGGCCGTTGAGGGAGAACTCGAGCAGGCGGCCGGTCGAGGTGTCGAACGCGGCCTTAACGGCGGGCGACTGTGCAATCACTATGTTACCGGCCTGATCCTGGGTCATGGCGCCGGATGCCTTCAGCGAAGCCAGCGGCGCGCGCCCGGTCAGAACGTATTGCCGGAAGGCGACCTCGTGGCCGGCAGCGGCATAGGTGGTTGCATTGCGCTGAGTAACGCTCAGGTTCAGAACGGCTTCCTTGTCCTCCTTGACCTTTGGGAGCTTAATGGTCAAGGCAACGGTTTCGCCCGGTGCGACGGAGGGCAAAGTCAGGCTTTTGGACTTAACGGGAGTGCCGTCGGCCAGCAGAGTCCACTGAAGGTCAAATTCGTTGAGATTAGTGAAATCGTAGGCGTTGCGCAGGTAAATAGTGACCTTGTTGCCGTCAACGGCAATGGAATCGAACTTAACCCACTGGTGAACGGCCTTGAGCTCGGCAAGCTTGGCCGAGGGCTCGCGCTCGGGACCCACTACGCCGTTGGAGCAGAAGTTGCCCTGGTGGGGGCCGGGATAGTCATAGCCGGTAGTTATGCGGCGAATGCCCTCCTTGAGCAGCTGCGGGTCATAGATGGCCTGGTCAACCCAGTCCCAGACGCAGCCGCCGATAGTTGCGTCGGAGGCCTCGATAACGTCCCAGTACTCGCGATAGTTGCCTATGGCTTCGCCCATCGCGTGGGCATACTCGCAGATAAACATCGGCTTATCCTTGCCGGAGGTGTTGGCGTGCATCCAGGCCTGGCCGGGATACATTTTGGAGTAGAAGTCGCTGAAGCGGTGGCCGCCGTAGTCGCCGCCGTCGCGGGTGCCTTCGTAGTGGATGGGGCGCGAATCGAGGCGGCGTGCCTCATCGTAGCAGGCGGCGAAGTTGGAGCCGCCGCCGGCCTCGTTGCCGAGGCTCCACATGATAACGCTCGGATGGTTGCGGTCGCGGGTAACGAGGCGCGTAATGCGGTCAACAAACGAGGGAATCCATGATTCTTTGTCGGAAATCGACTGGTTGGCGTGGTCCTCGAGGTCGGCCTCGTCGCAAACGTAAACGCCATAGTAGTCGGCCATCGCCATCATGCGCGCGTCGTTGGGATAGTGGCTGGTGCGCAGGGTGTTGATATTGTTCTGCTTGAACAGAAGAATGTCGCGGAGCATTTCGTCGACGGTAACGGCGCGGCCATGCAGGGGCGAAGTGTCGTGGCGGTTAACGCCTTTGAGAAACACCCGCTTGCCGTTGATCCAAAGCAATGAATTGTCGATTTTAACGTCGCGGATGCCGACCGGGGTCGAGAAGGCCATTTCCCGGCCGGGATTGCCGCGCTGAACAACGTCGAGACGATAGAGGTTCGGCTTTTCGGCGCTCCAGAGCTCGGGAGCGTCGACATTGAAGGTCGCGGCATAGTTGCCGGCGCCGTTGACCGCAATAGTTTTGGAGTCAATCAGGGAGCCTTGGGGCGAGTAGAGCTTGACGGCAACAGTGTCGCTGCCGGTGCCGACAACCTGCAGGTCAACCGAAACTGCGGCCGATTTAAGGTCGTCGCCGACGTTCGTCGTAACAACATGGTCATAGACTGCCAGCTGCGGAACGCTCAGCAGCTCAACGTCGCGGAAAATACCGCTCATGCGAAACATGTCCTGACACTCCAGATAGCTGCCGTCGCTCCAGCGGAACACTTCTACGGCCAGCGTGTTCTCGCCGCCCGGATTCAGAGCGTCCGTAATGTCGAATTCGGCAACGTTGTTCGCCCCCTGGGTGTAGCCGACGTGTTGGCCGTTGACCCAAACGTTGGCGGCGGAATAGATGCCTCCGAAGTGCAGAATCGTGCGGCGGTCGTTCCATTCGGCGGGCACGGTAAAGGTTCGCAGATAGCTGCCGACGGGGTTGATGCCGTAGTTCTTGCCGCCGTCGTTAAAGCCGGGGCGCGCCTTGATGAAGGGGGGAGTATTGGCGTGGGGGTACTCAACGTTGGCATAGATGGGATGGTCGTAGCCGAGCATTTCCCAGTTTGAGGGCACGGGAATTTCGTCCCAGCCTGAAGCGTCGAAGCCGGGAGTCATGAAATCGAGCGGACGCTGCGAAGGCTCGGACGCGAGGTTGAAGCGCCAGTTGCCGTTGAGGCTGCGGCGAACCGACGATTTCGGCTCCAGCCAGGGAGTGCGCAGAAAATCGGCGTCGGCCAGCATTTCGGCCTCGGTAGCATAGGGGTTGAACGTTGCGCGTCCGGGGAGCTTGTTGATTGCGAAAATCTGCTCGTCTTCCCAAACGGGCGACTGCAGCTTCGGCTTCTCAACGATTTCAATGCGGAATTGCGCGCGCGGGTCGCTGAGATTCAGCGGCTTGGCAATCAGTTGGCCTTTATCGTTGAGAGCATACATCTGATTTTTCGATGCGGAGGTTATAACAACCGCATCGGAGCCCTCGACGGGCACGAAACGGAACTTGGCATTGTTCCAGACGCCCTGCTCCGCCGGCCATTGCAGCAGATAGTCGATTTGCGGATTATTGCCGCCGTCGTCCCAGTTCTGGGAATAGAACGCGCCGGCAATGGCCCGGTCGTTGAGATCAATCATGCTGACGGTCCAGTATTGTCCGCGGTTATCCGCATCCACCGCCTCGGCCACGATGCGGGCGTTATTGCCGCCGTCGTCGCCGTTGCCAAGCACCATTTCAGGCTCGGCAACCGAGCGGAACCTATAGGTCAGCTGATTGTCGAAGCCAACGATTGGGCTCTCGGTTATGGTGAACTTTCCGGCACGGCTCTTTTCAACCAGCGCCAGGCGCGAACCGCTTGCCGCGGCGGCGAGCTGCGGGCGGTTGGTCGGAACGAGCGTGTAGCGCCCGCTGCCGGCGGCGGTCACAGTCCAGAGCTGAGCCTCGTCGGAGCCATTGTTCTCGCCAACGCCGACCGAAGCGCTCTCCGACCGCAACGCCATGTTGCTAAACGGATTAATAAAACGCCACGAGCCGCTAAGCTCCGTCAGCGTCCAATATTGCGCCGTTGAGCCGGCATCGGGTTTCACCAGGGCAGCCCGGTCATTAACAACCTCCTTGCCCGACGACAAAACATACAGCCGCCCCGGCACGAACTCCCGGCCATAAGCGGTAATGGCCGCCGTCGAAGCGGCAGCCATCAACACGAAAAGTCCTTTAACAACGTTCTTCATGATCTGATTGCGGTTTATATACTCCCGCAAATATACGCAATTTTCCCCAATCCCCCAAATCGCGGTTGCTTTTATTGCCTGACTTTATAGCTGACAACTTGGCACATAGGTAGTAATATCAACTATCGGCAACCGACTTCCTTTCGCGTTAACATCCAGCATAAATTGATTGCATTCAGCGGCAGTCATCCGCTTTCGAATAAAGGCATAATACAAGAAATCCAATGTTGTCAGATAGGTAATCCGGTTCTTTTCGCAATAAGCCTTTATATCCTTCAGGTTGCTGCTTCCAAGAACGTCATAGTTATCACGACAATATACCATGCAGGCACTTTCGCCACGCCCAAGCCTGGCAATCAGTCTCGCATATTCCAGACGCGACTCCCCCTTGGGATCAAACTTGATGTTCTCAACCCGATCTCTGCGAAATCGCAGAACATTATCAACCTGGATTTTCGAAGTTTTGCCAACAGTTACTTCATTATAAACAACATCAAGAATCAGATACGCATATTCCGGAAAAATATCAAATAACTGCAAAAAGCATCCGCCCTTGATGAAATGAATTATAACATCGGCGTCTAATACAATCTTAGTCTTCGTTGCCATTTATTCCGATTTTATGCAACAGTTCCAGATAATGACCCTCTGATATTTTATCTGCCTCAAACAGCAGTCGGGCCTTCTCGCCGAAATCGCCTATAACAAGACCATGATTGCCGGATTCGTATAATCCGACATCATAGCCATATTCCCGCGCCGTTCTCTTAACGGAAATCGCCGCGAACGAATCGCGATCAATGCGGCTCAAAAGATTGAGGTCAACCAGCCGGTTTAACACCGATATGTGTGAAACCCCAAAATAATGCTCCAGCCTGAACACCGACGCTAACGTTACCCGTCCGGCTTTAAGTTCATCGGCGGGTATCATTTGCATAACGCCTGCGGCAGGCATCAGAAACATCTGGGCAAACGCGTCGGCACATTGCTCCGACTCGCTCTTTTTGTCATTCCCTCCACATTTGTGGGGCATCGGATTTTCCTCAACAAATAAATGGTAAAGCTCGTGGGCAATCGTGAAGTGCTGGCGCCCGCGCGATTCATTTGAATTAACCAGCATAAACTTTCTTTCGCCGCCTTTCAGGCTCATTCCGGAAAACGATTTCGACAACGGACGATAAACCGTAAGTACCTTCAGTTTCAACAGCAGACTTTTGAGGTTTACGGCTTCCGTAGCGCTCAATCCCGCCAGTTGCCTGAACTGCGTTACCCGGCTCTCAACATATTTCAACAGCGAAGCTTTCATTGCGCGGCGATTACATCCATTTTCAGATAAGACTTAACTATGTCCTTGAAATGCCTGATTTCAACAGCATCTGCCGGGTCTATTCCTTCAACTCTGAATGCTGATGCAAGGATTTGGGCCTCCGCATTCTCGTTTTCTTCAAAGAGCACGACCATGTCACAGCCAAAGAAATCACTTGCCTTTTCAAGCACATCATATGGAACTTCGCGACTTCCCGATTCGTAGTTACTATAGGCTGAGCGAGTTATGCCCAAGGCATTCGCCATTTCCTCTTGCGTATAACCGGAGATTTCCCTGAGTTTCTTAATATTACGAGCTATTATTCTTTCCATAAAAAAATACAATTGCGTGGCAAATTTACGAAATATTTTTAATAATATAACGATTTGCCACGCAAACTTATTTTTCTTTTAGCGATTTTTTAGGAAACGAGGCGGCGGGTGAGTTTGGAGAGGCGGAGGAGCCAGACAATGGCAGCGGTGACGGCAAAGACGGCAACGGATGCCAGCAGGATGCGGACCCAGGCGGGGAGGCCAAGGGTGGCAAAGGCGTCGTAGGCCACGCTTTCCAGGGGGAAGTGAACGAGGTAGATGCCGAAGGTCAGCGAGGCGAGCGAGGCTACCCACGGGCGCGGACGGAAGTTAATCCGCTGAACGGCAACGAACACGGGGAGCGTCATCATGAACACGTTGATACCGCAGAAGAGCCAGATGATTTCCAGGAAGGAGTAGTCGCCGGGGTGAATCTCCTGAACGGCAACATAGCCGGCATAGGTGATGGCATAGCCGACGGCAAACATGGGGAGCATAATGGCGGCCGTCTTACCTGCCGACCACTGCAGCGGATAGGTTTTCAGGTAGTAGGCCAGAATCAGGTAGCCGACGAAGCCGGAAAGATAGTAGAACGAGCCGTAGACGTTCCAGTCACAAACGCCCAGAATGCCGAAATTGCCATAGTTGCCCTCATAGCCGAGCTCGGGAGCGAACATAACAACGTAGGGCAGCAGCAGCGAAACGACCCAGAGGGCGAGAACGGTTCGGATGTCGCGCTGCGAGGCGGAGAGCAGCCAGGCGTTAAGAATCGGAATGATGAGATAGAGGCCGATGAGCATGTAGAGATACCAGAGGGCCGTAGTGTCGTAGTTGAAGTTAAACACCCATGTCCACAGGCGCGGAATGAAGCGCTCGGTGTCGTAGAGGCCGCCGGAGAGCATGGCATTGGCAGTGTCGGGATTAACGAAGTTGAAGTAGCAATAGCCCATTATCGGGAGCATAATTGACCAAAAGGCCAGAGGCCACACCAGGCGCCCCACCCTGCGGCGATAGAAGGCCGACACTCCGCGGTCGCGCTCGCCCACCGGAAGCAGCAGAACGCCGGTCATCATAACAAACAGCGGCACGCACGGACGCACCAGCGACCCGATGCCTACGCCGGTCATAAAAGCCGTGCGGTCATTGTCGAACTGACCCACGAAGGGGTCGCACGCATGGGACAGAACAACCAGGAAGCACGCAACAACGCGCAACACGTCGACCCACTCTACTCGTTTATTCATCTTATTCATATAAAAAATTTGAGGGCGCATCGGACCGATGCGCCCTCGGTTATTCGTCGTTGGGTTGAAATTTACTTAACGAGAGTCTTAACGCCGTTAACGATGTAGAGACCACGGGTAGCGTTGGCTACGCGACGGCCCTGCATGTCATAGATAGCGTTGCCTGCTTCGGCAGCAGCATTGATTTCCTGGATGGAGTTGATGCCGTCAACGATGGTGAGTTCAGGACGGTCAGCAACGATCTGGGCCTCAACGTCGCCGGTAACGTGGGTGTTGCCTGCGAGCTTGCTGACAGGAACAACCGATACTTCTTCGAGGTAGAAACCGGGCTTGTTGCCACCGCAGGAAAGACCGGCACCGTCGAAAGTCAGAGCGAGGTAGGTCTGGTTGGTGGGAAGGTTGTAGTACAGGTCGACTACGCGATAGCCTTCTTCATCCCAGTAGGATGCAACAGTTTCTTCATAGATAGGCGAGGTGAAGCAGTCATCCTGAGCGTTGTTGGTCAGACGAACATGGAAAGGTTTAGCCGGTTCAGACTTTGCATAGCCTTCAACTTCAACGCGATAAATTACGCGGATACGGCAAACTTCATTAACCTGAGGAAGAGCGAAGTTGAAGTTACCATATGCCCACCAGGTGGGAGCCTGCATTTTGATAGCGTATGCACCTTCGTTCCAGGGATCGGCAACTACGGGGCACATTTCGTTTGCTTCTTCGATAGATTCGATAGCCTTCTGAGCGAACCAAACGGCAGGCATACCATAGCATTCGGCCATGTCGGCACCGCCCTTCATCATCAGTGCGGGCCAGTTGTCGTTATCAGCAAACTTTTCAGCGTCGTTATCGAACCAGCTGAAATCGGGGTTGATAGCGTAAACAAAAGCTTCACCTTTCTGGAAGGTTTCTGCAGATGCGGTCAGGGCAACGCCTGCGCAGAGAGCGAGTAAAGTTTTTTTCATAAAAACTGTTTTTTTTGATATTAATAAATGATTGATTAAAAAGGATTGCCTGAAAATTGAGGGCATCGGGAGCGGAATCGCCCCCGATGCCGGGGAAGGTCAGTTATTAACGAACGAGGTTGGGGTTCTTCTCAACTTCGGTCGGAGGATAGGGGTGATACATCGCGCGAATGCCATTCCAGCTATTAGCAACGGGCTGCTCCTCCTTGAGTCGGAGGTCTTCCTCAAGCTCATACTCATAAGGGAGAGTAGCCCAGCGGGGACGACCGCTGGTGCTGGTATTCTTAACCATGTAGCCTTTGGTAAGGGTGCCTGCGGGAACAAGCACGTCGTTCTGCTCGCCGTGACGGTATTCCCAGCTGGCTTTGAAAGTCTGGTCGGCCCAAACGCCGGTAGCGGTTTCGCCCAGACGGAACTGGTCAGAGCGACGGGTCACAAGCGAGAGCGGATAGCCGGTAACTTCATAGCCGTGCTCAAGGAAAGCCTGCTTGGCCAGCGCTTCGCCGGTAAGAGAGCTTGCGTCGATTCTGTTGTCGGAATTATAGGCGCGGTCAATAACCTGCTGAAGGGCGGCCTGAGCTTCGGAAGTGTACTTGCCGCAGCGGGCAGCGGATTCGGCAAACCAGCAGAGCACTTCGCTATAACGGATAAAGCGATGGTTCTGGGGGTAGGACTGACCGTCGTAGGCGGGCTTGGCGAAATCATGGGGTTCGCGGATAGGAGCGCCTTCAGCATCGGCGTTGATGGTAAACGGTGCAAAGAGCGGGTGACGCGGGCTGACAGCATCTGAGCGGAAGTCAACAACTTCGGGTTCATTCTGCTTGTAGTTGATAACCTCGGCCCACCAGTTAACCATCAGCACGTTGCCGTTGCTATCCTTGATGTAGCTGTAGATTTCGGGGTCATAGACCGCATTTTTGCGCGGGCCGTCGGGGTAATTGGCCCACCAGCGGCGTTCGGGAACAAAGTCACTCCAACCGTTGTTGAGAGCCGCGAAACGGTGGCATTTGCAGAATTGCGAGGTATAGGAACCCATGTTGCCCATAGTGCCGGGAGAGTCATAGTAGGAAATCGTCATGATCTGCTCAGCGCTCCAGTCATTGCCGCAGCTGTAAACCTGGTTCCAATCGCTTTCAAGAGCAAGATTATAGGTTCCGGCATTAACGCCGTCGATAACCTCCTTGGCCTTGTCGGCGGCCTTTTCATAGTAGCCATCGAGGAAGAGTGGATAGCCGGCCATTGACATATAAACCGACGCGAGAACCGACTTAACAGCCTGACGTGTAACCCAATAGTCACAGTTGCCGGTGTGGCCGTACTTCCAGCCGTCGTAGGTGGTAGGAATGTTATAGGAGTCGGCGGTTGTCAGGTCACTGACAATCAGTTCGTAAACCTTATCAACCGGAGTCAGCGGAGTCTTGTTATCGTCGGCTTCATTGTGCATGTTGATAGGCAGCGGACCAAAGATGCGCACCAGCTGATAATAGGCACACGCACGCCAGAAATAGGCGTTACCCTTGGCCATATTGATGTATTCCTCGGTGGTCGGCACGCGGTCGGCATTGTCGATAACGAGATTGGCGGCCTGGATGATGCGGTACTGGTTCAGCCAAAGAGCCTCTACGCCTTTATAGTCCGAAGGCTCCTCGAATGCATCGGCCGAGAGATATGCTCCCTTATTCGAACCGGTGGTCGAGGTTATGTCGTCGCCTTGAAGCTGAGGAATAGTCGGGTTGGAGTTGGTTTGAGCATAGGCAACGTTGAAATAGAGCGCATTGATTGCCATTTCCAGGTCATTCTGACTTTGGAAAAAGTTTTCCGTAACGAGCTGACCCTTGGGGTCGGCCTCGAGGAAGTTCGCGCAGGAGGTAGCAGTGAGTGCCAGGGCGGCTACCGCGCAGTATTTATATAGATTTTTCATTTTGATGATTCGGGTTAACGGGGATTAGAACACGAAGCGCACGCCAAAAGTATAGGTGCGGGGGCAGGGAGAAGTGCCCATATCAACGCCACTCTTCCATTCGGCATCGCCGAAGGTCATTGCGGAGGGGTTAACACCCTTGTA
This sequence comes from Bacteroides sp., assembly GCA_014801955.1. Taxonomy (GTDB): domain Bacteria; phylum Bacteroidota; class Bacteroidia; order Bacteroidales; family Muribaculaceae; genus UBA3263. Next base: position 171,659 of record JAAVDE010000012.1, read on the forward strand.
GTTGGTAATGGTGAAGGCGTTCTGAACCGAGAACTGCAGGCGGATGTCGGCAAACTTGGTCATTGAGCGCTTGAAATCATAGCTGAGCGAGAGGTTTTCAAGGCGCAGGTAGTCGGCACGTTCAATCCACTTGTCAGATTCGCCGGGACAGAAATTGTTGGAGTAGCGGGTCGGGTCGGCCATGTTGCCGTTGAGAACGTCGTCAACCCAGTTAGCGTCGGTTACGAAACGCGAGTTGCCGATAAGGGTGTTCATTGCGTAGCGAAGAGCGTTGAGGCGCTTGCCGCCAAACGAACCGTTGAAGAACACATTAAGGCTCAAGCCTTTCCAGCTGATAGTATTGTTCCAACCCAGAGTAAAGTCGGGCGATGCCTTGCCGAGAACAACGCGGTCGGTGGCTTCGGGCTTGGTGGTAACTTCGCCGTCGGCGGTATAGTAGGTATCATAGCCTTCGTCGTTGACGCCTGCCCAGCGGTAGCCGTAGAACGAACCGATTGCTTCACCTTCCTTAACGATCAAAGCGTCGTTGAGAATCGAAACCGTGCTACCGGAGTAAATTACGGGTTCGGTTGCGGTGAGCTTTTCAACGCGGTTCTTCATATAGGAGCCCTGGAGGGTGGTCGACCAAGTCCAGTCGCGGGTTTGGATGCAGGTGGCGGTTATCGAGAGGTCAAGACCGGTATTGCTTACCTGGCCGGCATTAACAACGTAGGATGCGCCGCCGAGATAGCCGGGAGGGGTAGTGTTGAGCAGAGCATCGTAGGTGCGCTTGTAGTACCAGTCAAGGCTAACGTCGATTCGGCCGTTGAGGAAACCGAAATCAAGGCCGACATCAACCTGTTTGGTGCGCTCCCATTTCAGGTCGGGAGTAGGCATTTTGTTGCTCCAATAGCCGGGCGAGGGAGTGGTGGTGCCATAGTAAACACTTGCGGCGGAAAGGAGTTCGAGCGTCTGATATGCACCAATGTCCTGGTTACCGATAATACCCCAGCTTGCGCGGAGTTTCAGGTTATTCATAACGGGGGTAACAGATTCCATGAAGGGTTCGTTGGTAACGGTCCATGCGGCAGCCACCGAGGGGAAGTATGCCCATTTGTGGTTGCTCAGGCGCGAGGAGCCGTCGGCGCGGAAAGTTGCGGTCAGCATGTAGCGGTCTTTCCAGGAGTAGATTGCGCGGGCAACCGCCGACATGAGAGTCCACTTGGAATAGCTGTTGCCGGCGCCTTTGGTGTCGGCCAGGTCAACGTTCCACCAACCAACGCTCTCGGTCAGCAGGTTGCTGCCGCTGATGCTCATGCCGCGCGAGGTCGAAGATGTTGCTTCCCAAACGGCGGTTGCAGTCAGCGCGTGGCCGCCCTCCCAGGTATTGTTGTAGGTAAAGTTATTGGTAGTCTGAAGCAGCCAGCGGTTGGTGTTGCTGTTGCCCATCGACACGTTGGTAATCGAAGCAGCACGGTTCGAGCCGGAGAAACTGTAGTTATACATGTTTGCGTAGTCGATACCGTTCGAAGTTGTGAACGTCAAACCCTTGCAGATGTTGAATTTCAAGTCAACGCGGCCATTGAGAATGTCGCGGCGGCGTTCATTCTGAAGAGTCAGCTCCCCATAGGGGTTATACATAATGGAGTTATAGGGGTCAACGGCATAGGCCTGGGCGGCTTCGTCCCAGAGCTTCATGGTCGGGGAATAGGTAAACGCTGCCCAAACCGGGCCGGTGGTCATTTCAAAACCGCCGATGCCGTGGCCATTACCGTGGCTGAGGTCAACGTCAACGGTGGTTTCAAGCCAGTTGGTAACCTTTGCGCGGACATTGGCGCGTGCGGCAAAGCGTTCGTAGCTTGAGCCTTCGAGCACGCCCTTATCCTTCATGTAGTTAGCCGAAAAATAGGTTTGGATGTTATCGTTGCCTTTGGTGTATGAGAGTTTATAGTTCTGAGTGTTACCGGTGCGGAAAATCTGGTCAATCCAGTCAATGCCGGCATCTTCGCCATTGATATATGCAGCCAGCGCGGGGTCGGGATTTTCGAGAGTACCGGAGCTGATGATTTTCGCACCATCGGGGCCGCCATAAACCTGAAGAGCTTCGGCATACTGCTTGGTGCTCATAATTTTAGGCAGGTGGGTTGCGTTGCTCCAGCCAAAGGATGCGTCGAAGGTGATTTCGGCGGAGCCGGTTTTGCCGCGGCGGGTGGTGATGAGCACTACGCCGTTGGCGCCGCGGGAACCGTAGATTGCGGTCGAGGAGGCGTCTTTCAGAATCTGCATCGAAGCGATGTCTTCGGGATTGATGCCTTCGAGACCCGATTCGCGCACCAGGCCGTCAACAACGTAGAGCGGTTCGTTGCTCTTGTTGATTGAGTTGGCACCGCGGATGCGGATTTTCGGCGAGGAGCCGGGAACGCCGCCGGAAATTACGTTAACGCCGGAAACACGGCCCTGGAGGGCTTCGCCAACAGTGGTAATCGGCTGGGCGGAGAATGCTTTGCTGTCAACAACGCTGACCGAACCGGCCAAGTCGGCCTTGCGAACGGTGCCGTAGCCGATAACGACTACTTCGTCGAGCATTTCGGAGTTGTCGCTGAGAGTGATGTTCAGCGGGGCGGTCGAGCTGGCCGTAACCTTTTTGGTTTCGTAGCCAATGGAGGTAATGGTTAGGGTGGCGGGGAGTTTTGCCACTTTGACTTGGAAGTTGCCGTCGAAATCGGTTGCGGTCGCTTCCTTTGAATTGTCTACCCTGACGGTAGCGCCGATAATCGGTTCGCCGTCCTTGTCGTTAACCGTGCCGGTAACGGTTACCGGGCCTTGGGCCGACATGGAGAGCCAGGCAGGCAGGAACCCGACTAACAGAAGCAAGATAACTCTGAGTTTATCCATGGTAAATAGTTGAAAATTAGATAATTTTTGGTTTTGCCGAGGCATTGCCAACAGGTTTTTATAAATGAATTTTGTTTATTATTCCATTATAATTCGGGGGCAAATTTAACCATTTTTTTGTGTTTAGCAAAAATTTTTAGGAAATTTCGACAAAATGCAGCCTTAACATCAGGCGCTTGCGCCGCCTGTGAAATTTTTATTTTTCATGTTAGGTGTTCTTTTCGTAACTTTGCAGGCAATTTACGCAATAATAACCATCATGGAAGAGAAGCTTTGGAATAAGGAGTACCTGAAAGTTATGACGAGCAATTTCCTGCTCTTTTTCGCCTTCTATCTGCTAACGCCGCTGCTGCCGATTTATCTCGACGCGCAATTCAGCGCCGACAAACATATTATTGGCGTGGCTCTTAGCGGCTACGTTGTCGCAACACTGCTGATCAGGCCTTTTTCGGGCTATGTTGTTGACTCGTTTAACCGCAAAACGGTTCTCAGTATCTGCTTCTTTTTCTTTTTTCTCTGCTTCGCGGGCTATATCGGCGCGGGAACGCTGCTGATGTTCGCCATCGTCAGAACGCTCCACGGCATACCCTTCGGCGCCACCACGGTTGCGAACTCAACGGTGGCCATCGACACTCTGCCGTCGTCGCGCCGCAACGAGGGCGTCGGCTACTACGGCCTGAGCAACAACCTGGCAATGGCCATTGCGCCGAGCGCCGGCATCTATCTCTACGGACTGACCAATAACTTTGAGCTGCTCTTCTGGCTGTCGCTGATTCTGGCAATGGTCGGCTTTTTCGTGACCACCCGCGTTAAGCTCCCCGCGCGCGCAAAGGTTGCCAACAAGCCCAAAATGAGCCTCGACCATTTCTTTTTGGGACGCGCATGGCTGATGGCAATCAATATCAGCCTGTTTGGCCTCTGCTGGGGCGTTATGAGCAACTATGTCGCCATCTATGGCCGCGAATCGCTGGGCATCACCGACGGCACCGGCATTTTCTTCGCCATTCTGTCGGGCGGCCTGATTCTTTCGCGCCTGTTCGGAGCCCGGCAGCTGCGCAAGGGGCGCATTGTTCAGAACTGCCTGCGCGGAGTGTGTCTGTCAACCATAGGCTTCGCGCTCTTTGCCGGCGCCTTCGGTCCGTGGAGCTTCTACCTGTCGGCGCTGCTGGTCGGACTGGGCAACGGCCAGATGTATCCGGCGTTTCTCAACATGTTTCTCAACGTTGCGCGCCATGACCAGCGCGGCACGGCCAACTCCTCCATCCTCATTTCCTGGGACCTGGGAATGGGCATAGGCATTCTGCTGGGCGGCTTCATTGCCGAATATACCGGCTACGGCGCCGCCTTCCGCCTCGTTGCCGCCGCCCAAGCCGCCGGGGCGCTGCTCTTTGCGCTGGCCACCCGCCGCTTCTATCTCGCCCGCAAAATCGAAAACTGATTTGCGGATTTCGCGAAACCGGTATTTATACTGATACCGGCAATCTGTTTCTTACGATAATTCTAAAATATGGACACTTACCATTCACTCTAAGATCCTTGCCATCATCTCCTTTCCGAAATCTGACAATTTCGAACTGATTGGGATTGTATTTATGCAGGAAAGTAATCGGTACTCCCATATCGCCCGCATAATCCTTAGGGATGTCTTTCGTAAAGTTTATATTTATGCCTTCGTAATTATCAAACTTGCTGTATGAGCCTTCATTCCCTTCATAGGACTTCGTCAGCTCAATTTTTTCATGTCTGACCTCAACATCGAGATTGGTAAGCCACAAACAATTATTAGGTGATATTATCCTTTCACCATTCTCGCCTATGCTCGTTTCCGTTCCGAACAAGTCATAATAGTCCGGGACTAAAAAGCCGGAAATACCACGACCCATGTGAACGCCAAGCCAAATTTTATTATCCTTAATAAGAGAGAAAGTCTCCCTATAAGTCAATGCGTTAATATTGGCGATGATTAAAAATAACTTCTTCTTATTCACCAAAAGATTCAGAAATTCCCTAAATAAAGAAAATGGCGGATTGGTAACGACAATATCGGAATCTTCAAGCAATTGAGTACACTCTGAGCTTCTAAAATCACCATCGCCTTTCAAATCCCTAAGTTCAACCGGGCCGCTACCGTCGTAAATGCAGTAATGGCCACAACAAGACGCCGGGCTGAACAGATCCTGTGCTTGCTTGTTGTAACATGATGCAATCAGTTTCTTTAATCCAAGCTTATGGAAATTCTGCTTAAAATATAAAAAAAAGTTGCTGCGTTCAGGGTCATCACAATTGCAATACACAACTTTACCGCTAAACGCATTCCGGTAATAAGCCAATTCTCTTTCAATATCGGGCATAAGCGTATAGAACTCATCGCTTTTTGATGACTTCGCGTTATGTAAAAGTGAATTCGAACCTTTTCTGCTCATTATTTATTCTTCTTTCTTAATTGCTTGAACAAATCACTGTATATAATCTGAATTGACGTTGTTGCTATGTCATACATTATATCAAACATTTCTCTGAAGCTCCAACGTTCGCCTGTTCCCTGAGTATATATTGATGTAGCTTGCAGCATAATAGCCTTATCACCATGATACACAAATTTATTTCTACAAAGATTAGTATTCATTGGCATGCCATAATTTGCAGCTGTCAGCCTATCAAGCCGGTTTAACATGCTTGAATCATAGTTTAGCGTTACCTTTCGTCCGTCGGGTCGTTCAATAACAACTGTTTCAGTCAGAAAGTTGGAGCCCTCTAACAGCAAGAGGTATGGAAAATGCGACTCACCCAGCATGAGGTTGGCAATTTCCGAAATATTCTTATAGGCCCTTTCTATTGCATTGCCCGCGGCCATGAGATCTTGATCATTATGTTTACCGACTAATTTGCCCTGTCGGATATTATCAATATCTTTCCCTTGATATTTAGCTTCCGATACCAGCAGAACTCGCCATTTGTCATTGTCATCAAGAACCTCTAATAGACCACCATCAGGCTTAATATTAGACCCCGTCACGAATAAAGTTTGGCCCAAATTCGCATCTATCTCCTTTAAGGCACCATTTATCTCCTCCTTGCTAACACTCTTCCTATGCCTGAACTGCAATTGCGGGAACTCGGTCTCCAGCTGTTTCATAACAGCCTTTGCTACCTGCCCAACAGCAACATCATGCAACTTGGCTTCTTCGCCAAATATTCCAATAACTCCGTGACTTTCCGTATGTTGAGAAGTCAACCTAACTGTTTGCTTTCGTATACTCATACCGATCTGTTTTATTGCAAAGTTACAATTTTTTTTCGACTTTGACTGAATATTTGTTCAATTATACTGATTTTTTACTTAACTTTGCGTTGGAAAAGAATTTTTTTGACAACGTTTATTTTATGAAAGTAGCAATTGTCGGCGCTTCGGGCGCCGTTGGCCAGGAGTTTCTCAGAGTGCTGGCCGAGCAGGAGTTTCCGATTTCGGAACTGCGGCTCTTCGGGTCGAAGCGTTCGGCCGGAACAACCTATGAGTTTCGCGGAAAGGAATATACGGTTCGCGAGCTAACCCACAACAAGGCCGATTTCGAGGGTCTTGACTTCGTTTTCACCTCGGCAGGCGCCGGAGTGTCGAAGGAGTTCGCCGAAACCATCACCTCGGGCGGCGCGCTGATGATCGACAATTCGTCGGCCTTCCGCATGGACAAGGACGTTCCGCTGGTCGTTCCCGAAGTTAACGGCGACGACGCGTTCAACACTCCCCGCCGAATCATTGCCAACCCCAACTGCACAACGATTCAGATGGTCGTTGCCCTCAAGCCGGTCAATGACCTTTCGCCCATCCGCCGCGTCCACGTCGCTTCCTATCAGGCAGCATCGGGCGCCGGAGCCTCGGCAATGGCCGAACTGGAGCAGCAATATATCGACATCGCCGCCGGCCGCGAGCCCAAGATGGAGAAGTTTGCCTATCAGCTGGCCTATAATGTTATTCCTCATATCGACGTGTTTCAGGACAACGGCTACACGAAGGAGGAGATGAAAATGTATAACGAAACGAAGAAAATCATGCACGCCCCCGACCTCGACGTGTCGGCCACCTGCGTGCGCGTTCCCGTTATGCGCGCCCACTCCGAGGCAATATGGGTTGAAACCGAGCAGCCGCTGGAGCTCGACGCTGTTCGCGCTGCCTTTGCCTCGGCCGAAGGCCTGGTCGTTATCGACAATCCGGCCAACAAGGAGTATCCCATGCCGCTGTTCACCGCCGGCAAAGACCCCGTCTACGTCGGTCGCCTGCGCAAAGACCTGACCAACCCCAACGGGCTGAGCTTCTGGGTTGTCGGCGACCAAATCAAGAAGGGCGCCGCCCTGAATGCCGTGCAGATCGCACAGTATATCATCAGCCACCGCCGGTGAAACAGACCAGTCAGCTGACCCAATCCCAACTGCTGCGCCAGCGCCTGCTGCCGCAGCAGTTGCGGCTTGTTGCGCTGGTTGAGAAAACCGACGAGGAGGTGGAGCAGGAAATTGCCCGCGAACTCGACGAGAATCCCGCCCTGGAGCGCGTCAGCGCCCCGCCGGTTCCGGCAGCGACGACGTCGGCCCCGGCTATCGAGCGCCCCGAAACGCCCGATTTCGACGAAACGCTGGCCGAAGCTCTGGAGCGACAGCTGGCTGAGCTGCCCGACGCGTCGCCGACCATTCGCCGGCTGGCGGCTTACATGGTTGGAGCGCTCGACGGCAACGGCTACATGACGCGCACGCTGCCTCAGCTGAAAACCGACATTGAGCTTGCAACGGAACTCCCCTTCACCGACGCCGAGCTGCGCGAGGCCTACAACCTGCTGCGCTCGCTCGACCCCGCCGGCGTCGGCGCCCAGGACCTGCGCGACACCCTGCTGCTGCAACTGCGGCGCCTCGACCCGGAGCGTCCCGAGGTTGCCGACGCCCTGGAAATCGTTCGCCACTTTTTCGACATTTACTCGCGCCGCAGCCTGCGTAAGCTCGCCGACTATGCTGAGATGACCCCGGCGCGCGTCGAAGCCGCCGACGCCCTGGTGCGCACGCTGAATCCCAAGCCAGGAGCCGCCTATGCGTCCGATCCGACGCAGGCCCTGGCCCGCGCAGCCGTGCAGCCCGATTTCATCGTTGAAACCGACGGCAAACGCGCCTGGATTGCGCTCCCTAACTCGCTGCCCGAGCTCCGCATCGAGCAGAGCTTTGCCATCGACCCCGAGAATCCCGAAGCGGCCAAGTTCGTTCGCGACCGCCGCTCGCAGGCACTCAGCTTCATCGACGCCCTGCGCCGCCGCCAGGAAACGCTGCTGGCCATCGGGCGCGCCATCGTTGAGCTGCAGGCGCCATTTTTCACGTCGGCCGACGACGAAAGCCGCATCCGCCCGATGGTTCTGCGCCAGATTGCCGAGGCCACAGGCCTGGACCTTTCGCTGATTTCGCGCGCCGTGGCCGGCAAATGGCTGGCTACGCAATGGGGCGTTTATCCGCTGAAATCTTTTTTTAACCATCGCTCCGGCGCCGCCGACGACTCAACGTCGGCCCGCGAAATCGAGGCCGCCATCCGCCGCCTGGTCGACGAGGAATCGACTCCGCTGACCGACGACGCCCTGACCGACGCCCTCGCCGCTATTGGCTACAAGGTCGCCCGCCGCACGGTTGCAAAATACCGCACGCGCATGGGCATTCTTCCCGCGCGCCTGCGCCATAAGCACTAAGCCGCCGCCTAAAGCAGCAGGCGCGCTTCGGGTCCGAGATTAAAAATGGAATCGAGAATCGACAGGCCGGGAATGAAGCCGAGACGGTCGGCCCTCACCTGCCAGTAGGGAGCAAGCTCGAAGCCGGCGGGCTCAGTCGGGCGCAGCGCGGGATCAAAGGAGTAGCTCACGTCAACGTCGGTCAAATCGAGCGCACGGCGAACAAAACTGTCGACCGCGGCATTGAGCGCGCCAACGGAGTCGAATCGCGCCGGGTCGGAGAGCAGCGGCAGCAGATCGGGCGCATAAAATTCAAAGAAAGGAGTGCGGCCATAGGCGCTTTCAAGCGCCGCCGGAATGGTTTCCCACCATGTTCCGTGGGTCGACAGGCGCGTCGCGGCCCACGTTCGCCCGTAGGGCTTGGCAATCGGAACGGTCAGGTCCAGCGGGCCGCGCGTGTCGGCAATAACGAAACGATGGGCGGCCTTGCAGCGCTTGTCGAAGCGCTCGGCACAGCAAATAACAACAGGGCCGCGATGAGCGGCCAGTGCATGATAGAATGCCGGCGTCGGAGCGAGTCGGCAGGGAAGATAAAGAGTTGCAGATGGGGCAGCGGCGTCAGTCATCGAAGCGACGGGCAAAATCGACCATAGCAATAGCCGTTTGGGCGGCTTCGATGCCTTTATGGCCGGCCGGGCCGCCGCAGCGGTCAAGAGCCTGCTGCTCGTTCAAAACGGTCAGAACACCGAAAATCACCGGCACCGGGCCGTCGGCGTTGAGCGAGGTGATGCCCTGCGTAACGCTCTGGCAAACATAGTCGAAATGGGGGGTGTCGCCCTTAATAACGCAGCCGAAAACAATAACCGCGTCGAACTGCTCGGAGTCAATGATGCGCTGAGCGGCATAGGTCAGCTCAACCGCGCCGGGAACAACAAATTCCTCAACGTCGGCGCCCGAGGCAGTCAGCGTTTCAATGGCGCCGGAAGCCAGGCGGGTTGTTATCTGCTCGTTCCACTGGGTGCGGACAACGGCGATTGCCATATCTTGTCCGCTGAGCTGCTGGGGGTTATATCCGTGGTTCATTTCGCAGGGTTGCAGCAGTTACGGAGTTTTTCGCCGAGCGAGCCGCCCTGATGGCGAACGGCATATTGCTCGCGGGTAAAGCCGGTTCGGAGCATCATGCCAACGATGAGCAGATGGCCGATAACGGTCATTGCGGTAATGGAGGTCGTCGGAGTCAGACCCAGGGGGCAGACCTCGGCGGGATTTCCGGTGAAGATTCCGATAGAATCGGGAGTCTGAGCCAGCGGCGAAGAGGGCTCGGCAGTAATGACGATGGCGCGAATATCGGGATATAGCATTCGGGCGATTTCATAGAGGCGCAGAATTTCGTCGGTTCGGCCGGAGTTGGAAATCAGAAGCATCACGTCGTTGGGCTGGAGCACTCCAAGGTCGCCATGCTGAGCCTCCGCGGGATTTATACACACTGCCGGGATGCCGGTAGAGGCAAAAGTAGAGGCGATGTTAGAGGCAATCTGTCCGGCTTTACCCATTCCGGAAGCCACAACTTTACCACCCAGGGTGCAAACCTGGTGCTGAATCAGGTCGAGAGCCGCTGAATAGTTGGGAGTTAGGGGCACAGAGGCGATTGCCTGTGCCTCAGCGGCGAGAATGTTGCTAAGGTTTTGGAGTTCGTCCATTTGTGAATGCTATAGAATTTCGGCGGCAAAGTTACGCAAAATTTCCTTAATTAGCAATTAGTAATTCGCAATTAGTAATGTCTGACGCCGAATTTAGCCATTTTGCCTCCCCCTCAGCTGGGAGCGACGGCGTCCCGCCGTCGGCATCTGCGACGCGAAGCCCTTGACGCCGCTACGACGGCGAGACGCCGTCGGCATCCGCGTCGCGAAGCCCTTTGACGACCCTACGACGGCGAGACGCCGTCGCTCCCATAAATTTTTTGCTGCCGGAGTGAACCAAATCTGGGTGGCGGGTGTTTTAATGATGTAAAGCAACTGAAAGAAGCTTTTCCATGTGTGAATGATTGTGATAATGATTGGTTTATTATTCGACGAGGAGTGACTGCGACAGCCACTCCTCGCCTACATTATACACCGTCGATTCTCAACGGAATGGATTTTAGGGAAGGGGAAATTCATGGAGGAGGCGATGGAGGGCGGCGAGGTTTTCGGGGCCGAAGCGGGCAATGGAGGCTTCGACGCGCTCGAGGGAGTGGCGCTGCATGTTGCCGGACTTGGAGTAGAACTTGTCGGCAATGCAGATGAGGCGCTCAAGGCGCGTTTCGGGCATGTGGGGCGGAATGCCGACTCCGGTGTGGCGCTCGGCCACGCGTGCGGCCCATTCGGGCGCTCCCTCGCGGCGCAGAAGGTCGGCTCCGAGCGGGCCGTGGTTGATGTAGGGCTCGGTGCCGTTGCAGTGAATGGCGGGCGCGGAGGTCAGGAAAATGCCGATGTCGTGGAGCATCGCGGCGGCGCGCACCTGCTCGGGGTCAAGCTCGGGAGCCGATTGGGCGCGCATCTGCTCGGCCAAGTCGGCGACCGAGAGGGCATGGCGCATATAAATATCCCGAAGGGGAGTGCCTTCGGGATAATATTTGTCGATTATAGCTTGCCAGTTCATTCAATCAGGGTGTTCCAGCCGTGGGTGTCGGGGTCGTCGCCATTCTGAATGGCCTGCAGGCGATGGTAGAGCTCGGTGGTCACGGGGCCGGGCTGGCCGTCGCGGGCAATGACGTATTTCTTGCCGGTGTCGATGTCGTCGATTTCGCCGATGGGCGAGGCAACGGCTGCGGTACCGACTGCGGCGGCTTCGCTGACCTCAGCGAGTTCGTCAACGGTGATGTGACGCTGCTCAACCTTCAGGCCCATGTCGGCGGCAATCTGCATCAGGCTCTTGTTGGTAATCGAGGGGAGGATTGATTCGGATGCGGGGGTGATGTAAACGCCGTTTTTGATGGCAATGAAGTTTGCGGGACCACATTCGTCGAGATATTTCTTCTCCTTGGGGTCGAGATAGAGAACGGCGGAATAGCCCATGTCGTGGGCACGCTGGCCGGCGGCGATGGAGGCAGCGTAGTTGCCGCCCACTTTCCAACGGCCCGTGCCCTTGGGAGCCACGCGGTCATATTCGCGCATGATGCAGATGTTGGTGGGCTTGAAGCCGTTTTTGAAATAGGGGCCTACGGGCTGCACGAAGATGATGAACGTATATTCCGTTGCGGCCTTAACGCCGACCTGGGGGGTGATGCCGATTTCGAGGGGGCGGATATAGAGCGACGCGCCGGAACCGTAGGGGGGCACGAAGCGGGCATTGGCCTTGACCACGCGCTTAACCATTTCGGCGAAGAGTTCTTCGGGCACCGGCTCCATCAGCAGACCGCGGGCCGAGTCGGCGATGCGGCGGGCATTTTCTTCGAGGCGGAAAACGCGGATTTTATCGTCCTTGCCTCTGAAAGCCTTCAGGCCTTCAAAACACTCCTGGCCGTAGTGGAGCGAGGTGGCAGCCATGTGGATGTTGAGATATTCGGAGGTCGATTCTTCAATCGGGCCCCATTTGCCGTCCTTGAACGTGCAGCGCACGTTAACGTCGGTAGGAAAATAGCCAAAAGATAGCTTTGACCAGTCGATTTCGGGAGTTTCCATTAGTTAATAGTTTATATTGAACGCCGCAAAGTTACGCAAAAATTTGCTGATTCGAAAATTTGAATTAACGGCCGGGCGCTAAAAAGCGTCCGGCCGCAATTATAGGTTGTTCTAAAAAATATTAGAGGGCGGGGCCAGCAACCACGAGGGCTTTGCCTGCGGGGTTGTTTTCGAACTTCTTGAAGTTGCTGATGAACTTCTCGGCGAGCATGGTAGCTTTCTTCTTCCATTCTTCGGGATCGGCGTAGGTGTCGCGCGGATCGAGAATCTTGGGATCAACGCCGGGGAGTTCGGTGGGAACGGTGAAGCCGAAGATGGGAATCTGCTTGGTGGGAGCGGTCAGGATAGCGCCGTCGAGGATAGCATCGATGATGCCGCGGGTGTCGCGGATGGAGATGCGCTTGCCGGTGCCGTTCCAGCCGGTGTTAACGAGATAAGCCTTAGCGCCCGATTTTTCCATCTTCTTAACGAGTTCTTCAGCATATTTGGTGGGGTGGAGGCTGAGGAATGCTGCGCCGAAGCAGGCAGAGAAGGTGGGGGTGGGCTCGGTGATGCCGCGTTCGGTGCCGGCGAGCTTCGAGGTGTAGCCGCTCAGGAAGTAGTACTTGGTCTGCTCGGGGGTCAGGATGCTGACGGGGGGCAGAACGCCATAGGCGTCGGCGCTCAGGAAGATAACGTTCTTGGCTTCCGGGCCGGCAGAGGGCTTAACGATGTTCTTGATGTGGTCGATCGGGTAGCTAACGCGGGTGTTTTCGGTCACGCTCTTGTCGGCGAAGTCGATTTTGCCGTTAGCGTCAACGGTAACGTTTTCGAGCAGAGCGTCGCGGGTAATAGCGTTGAAGATGTCGGGTTCGCTCTCCTTGTCGAGGTTGATAACCTTAGCGTAGCAGCCGCCTTCGAAGTTGAACACGCCGTTGTCGTCCCAGCCGTGTTCGTCGTCGCCGATGAGCAGACGCTTGGGGTCGGTCGAAAGGGTGGTTTTGCCGGTGCCGGACAGACCGAAGAAAATTGCGGTGTTTTCGCCGTTCATGTCGGTGTTGGCCGAGCAGTGCATGGAAGCCATGCCCTTCAGGGGGAGGTAGTAGTTCATGATGGAGAACATACCTTTCTTCATTTCGCCGCCGTACCAGGTGTTGATGATAACCTGCATGCGTTCGGTCAGGTTGAAGGCAACGCAAGTTTCGGAGTTGATGCCGAGTTCCTTCCAGTTTTCAACTTTTGCTTTGGAAGCGTTGAGAACAACGAAGTCGGGTTTGAAGTTATCGAGTTCTTCCTTGGTGGGACGGATGAACATGTTGGTAACGAAGTGGGCCTGCCATGCAACTTCAACGATGAAGCGAACAGCCAGACGGGTGTCCTTGTTGGTGCCGCAGAAAGCGTCAACAACATAGAGGGGCTTGTTGGAGAGTTCCTTGTCGGCGATTTCCTTCAGGGCGTTCCAGGTCTGGGGAGTGATAGGCTTGTTGTCGTTTTTGTATTCCTCGGAAGTCCACCAGATAGTGTCGCGGCTGGTATCGTCCATAACGAAGAATTTATCCTTGGGCGAACGGCCGGTGTAGATGCCGGTCATAACGTTAACGGCGCCGAGCTCGGTTTCCTGGCCTTTTTCATAGCCGGTCAGTTCGGGCTTGGTTTCGTCGATAAAGAGCTGGTCCCAAGAGGGGTTGTGGAAGACTTCGGGGGTACCCGTGATTCCATACTGAGTCAGATCAATCTTGCTCATAGTTAGAGGATTACTTGAATTGTTATAGGGTTTTATTGTTTTTGAGTTTGAATTCAACCTTGTTTATCAAGTGCAAAGGTATGAAATTTTTTTTGAAACGAAAAATCAAAAATCAATAAAAAATATTAATCAACCGCATCCGGCGGCGCGGCAGTTAGAGCATTCCGTTGTCGCTATCCTGATTGTTGATTCGTTTCTCCCGGTGGGAATTTTTATTATTTCGGGAGAAATTCCATGAAACTTGAATCAGAATCATGGGTTTATTGCCGCGCTGATAGAAATACTTTGAGCCGGTGGCATAGGCCGAAGCGGTTTTGAGCGTATAGAGATACTCGTTCAGCGGCTGACTCAGATCGATGCCGAATCGCAGGGATTTCACCCTGTAGGCAACCCCGAACAGGAGTGACTGCTGAGTTTTCCTTTTGCCGAAACCATAAACCAGCGCATCGGCGTTCTTATAATAGTCGAGCGAAAAATTGAATTTCTGCAATGAATAGCTGACTCCGCCTTTGAACCACCAGGTGTGGATGCGGTTAACATAGCTGTTGCACTCCCAGTTGCCAAAGCTATAGCCGAGGCGGGGCGATATATTCAGCTTGCCGTTCAGCAGCCGGATTCTCGAACCATACGACACGTTGACCATGTCGGCCCGGTTGCCATTGACGGTTGTTGTGAAAAACCGCTCTCCATCTCTGAATATATCCTGCATCAGCGGCGAGTTTTTCCGGCTGTAGGAAACGTCGAAGTCGCCGAAGTAGCTTCCGAAGAATAGAAACGACGAAAAAGATACGTTATAGGTCTTTTCGGGCTTCAGCTCAGTATTGCCGGCCATGTATTGGAACTTGTTGTTCTGATACACTATTGAACTCGACTGACCGAGAACCGAACCCGACATGGTTGAATTGCCGCTGACTGAAAAGCTGAGATTGCGGGTCGCGTTATATGAAAGCTGAATCTGAGGCTGCAGGTTCCACTCCCGAACCATCTCCTCGTTCTGGTTATATGCTACATGATGCCCCTGCAGCCCGACCGTATAGTTAAACCGCCGTATGCTGCCCGACCACTCGGCAAAGACGTTGAACGCGTGCCTGGTCTGCTTGCTTTCCGAGAACATCGTGCCGCTATATTCATTCCGGCTCTTGTTCCATGTGTGTTTCACTCCGACCGACAATTTTCCCTTGCGGATCGGCTGGATATATTGAAGCTGGCTTATGGTGGAATATTTTTTGCCGGAGCCGTAGGTCAATATGGAACTGCCCGAAGAATCGCCCGGGGAGTAGAACTTCTCGTTGTCGTTATGAACCGTCATGTCATTGAGAACCGCATCAAAAATCAGAAGTCCCTTTGAGGCAAACTCATGCTGATAATACATATTGACTTGCGGATTCAGATCCTTTGAGCGCAACGTTTGCCGTTCGAGTTCAGTCGTTTCCGAGTCGCCTACTGATTCCTGAATGGTTGAATGCACAGTTGTTTCAGGAACCTGCAGCCCGGATAACAGCAGCTTTGCAACAAAAAGATTGCGGTCATCCATATATGAGTAAGCCGCCGATGCCTGAAGATAATCCTCTTTCTGCACATAAGGGTCAGACTTGTTTACCCTGCTGAGAACACTACCGTCGGCAAACTGATATGACGACACGTCAGTCAGCCTGCTATCCGAAAATCTGCCATATTCATAGTGGCCATAAACGGTAAACTCCGATTTCCTGTAGTTCGCTTTCAGCGATGCGCGATAGACTCCCTTTCCCTGATTGAGACCCTGCCGGCCACTGACATTGCCGCTCAGCCCAACGTCGGGGCGCGCAGTAAACACGTTAAGGACCACGCCTGCGTCGCCGTATCTCAGCCCGGGGGCGGTGATATATTCTATTTTGCGTATATTCGCGGGATTAATCGCCCTGAAATCCGCCTCGGTAGCCGGAGCGCCATTAATTCTATAGGCTATCGCGCCCTTTTTCGTAGAACTCAAACTACCGGTCTTGTTATCGAGAAATACACCCGGAAGATTCATATTTCCGATGAGTTCCACCGCGTCGTTGGACCGCGCCATATCATCCGCTTCCGGAAAAAGAACGAATCCGTCATTCTTCCGGATGATATTCGCTGCCTTCACAACGACCTCGCGA
This sequence comes from Bacteroides sp., assembly GCA_014801955.1. Lineage (GTDB taxonomy): Bacteria > Bacteroidota > Bacteroidia > Bacteroidales > Muribaculaceae > UBA3263. The sequence continues at coordinate 187,737 of JAAVDE010000012.1, forward strand.
AGTTCAACGACACTGCTGCTATCTACCGGCTCCTGCGCCGAAAGCGCGAAGCCAAACAAAGCCGCTAAAGCAACGACAGGTAAGCGACCCATTGATTGATTGATTGATTGAGAAGAGATTGCATATTCTTACTTCTTATGGATTAATGATTGGAGGCGGGAGCGGAATGGCCGCCGGCGGGGCGAGGGCGGGGGGTGGTGGCCTGGAACTCTTTCAGGTAGAGGGGCACGGAGTAGGCGGGGTCGAGGAAGTCGCCGGCGCGGAAGGCTTTTTCGCTCAGGGCGAGCATGTCGGCTGCCAGCGGCTGAACGCCTTCGACCCAGCGGGCATTGGGGTGGTCAATCACGGTGCGTGCCTTTTCAACGGCGTTGCCCATGAAGAGCAGCGGCCCACGGTCGAGCAGCTCGCGATAGCTGTCGGGAGTCAGAATCAGCGGCTGGGTGGGCATCAGTTCTTTGAGCCACATGTCGAGCACGCAGGTGTAGACTTCCATGCGGCGGGCGTCGATCATCGGCGCGAAGCGGCTGTTGAGGTCAATGCCGTGGTGGTTGAACATAACGTTGGTTGCCATGATTTGCAGCGTAGGCACTCCGATGAGAGGGAGCCCCAGGGCGTAGGCGAGGCCTTTGGCTTCGCTCAGGCCGATGCGCAGGCCGGTGTAGCTGCCCGGGCCGAGGCTAACGGCGATGGCGTCGAGCTTGCGTTCTTGTTTTTTGGCTTCGTCGAGCGCTTGGGCAATGAATCCGCTGAGCAGCTCGGCGTGGCGGCGGCCGGTTCGGTCTTCGAAGTTGGCGAGCACGGAGCAGTCGCCGGTCAGGGCCACCGAGCAGGCCTCGGTGGAGGTTTCTATGTTAAGGATGTTAGCCATTGTTGTTATTATCGTTATCGTAGAGTTTAAGGGTTTCGCGCAGGCGTTCGGCCAGCATGGTCTTGAGCTCCGGGGGCGCAATAACCGTAACGTCGGGGCCGAGGCTCATCAGCTCGCGCAGAAAGTCGGGGGTCAGAAGGAGTTCGTAGGTGAAGATAGAGAAGTCGTCGTGGATCATTTCCTGCTGCGAGGGGTGGAGCGGCAGGGCGCGCAGATATTTTGCCTGGCGGGAGTCGGTTCGCAGGGTGACGCGCCGCGGTTTCTGGCGGTCAACAACGATGCCGAAGCTATAGCGGAAATACTCCTTGGGGTCAAACGTAGGCGGCATAATGAACGGCGTGCTGGTCAGCGTAGGCTCGGAAATGCGGTCGAGGGCATAGGTTTTGATGCGACCTTCGGCAACGTTGCGGCCGGCAACGTACCAGCGCTGACGAAACAGTTTCAGCAGATATGGCTCCAGCTCAATGCCGCGGGTTTCCACGGAGCGACTGAACGGATGGTAGTCGAAGCGCACGACCCGTTCGTTTTTTATCGCCTCGATCATCGGCGCCAGATTCTGGCGCGCGGAGGGAACGTGTTCGAGAAATATGCGGTCGGAAATCGAGCGCGCATCGGAGAGCATGCCGCTCATGGCGGCGGAGTTGAGCAGCCAGTCGGTAACGGAGTCGCCGCCCCCCGGGGCCGAGGTGTCGGAGTCGCCGCTGATATAGTATTCGTCGGTCGAGGGGTCAAACAGAATCTCAACGCCGAAGAGGTCGGCAACGGCCTGGCGGTAGTTATAGAAGGTGCGCCGGCGCAGTTCCGACCCGTTGCCAACGGTTGAGTCCATCCAGCGGCGGTTGATTTCGGCGCGCGTCATGCGGCCGGTGCGACGCAGGGTGTCGACCAGCCAGGTGTATTTCGAAAGTAGCGAGCTGCCTCCCATCAGTCCTGGCGCATGATTTTGGCTCCGAGGGCCGTCAGGCGGCCTTCAATGTCTTCATAGCCGCGGTCGATTTGCTGAATGTTGTCGATAACGCTGGTGCCCTTGGCCGAGAGGGCCGCGATTAGCAGGGCGATGCCGGCGCGGATGTCGGGCGACGACATATCGTTGGCCTTCAGCTCGAACTGGTGATCATGGCCGATAACAACGGCGCGGTGGGGGTCGCAGAGAATAATCTGGGCGCCCATTTCAATCAGATTGTCAACGAAGAAGAGGCGGCTCTCAAACATTTTCTGATGAATCAGAACCGAGCCCTTGCACTGGGTCGCAACAACGAGCATAACGCTCAGCAAGTCGGGCGTCAGACCGGGCCACGGGGCATCGGCGATGGTCATGATAGAGCCGTCGAGGGCGGTTTCGATAACGTAGTGTTCCTGGGCGGGAACGAAAATATCGTCGCCCCGCTGCTCGAGCTTGATGCCGAGGCGGCGGAAGCTCTCGGGAATGATTCCGAGGTCGGGATAGCTGACGTTTTTAATCGTAAGCTCGGAGCGGGTCATGGCCGCCATGGCAATAAAGCTGCCGACCTCGATCATGTCGGGCAGAACGACGTGGGAGGCCGCAGTGGTGCCAACGGTGCATCCCAGGCCGTGGACCGTCAGCAAGTTGCTGGAAATGCCGTCGATAGCTATGCCCATCTTGGTCAGCAGGCGGCAGAGCTGCTGAACGTAGGGTTCGCAGGCGGCATTGTAGATTTGCGTAGTGCCGCAGGCCAGGGCCGCAGCCATGATAATATTTGCCGTGCCGGTAACCGACGCCTCGTCCAGCAGCATGTTGCAGCCGCGCAGCCCGTCGGCAGGTGCGGTCAGCAAAAACGCTTCGAGCTTGGGGTCATATTCCATCGAGGCGCCGAGGTTGAGCATGCCCTGAATGTGAGTATCGACCTTGCGGCGGCCAATTTTGTCGCCGCCCGGCTTGGGAAAGTAGGCCCGGCCCAGTCGCGCCAGCAGCGGCCCGACGAGAAGCACCGAGCCGCGCAGTCCGGCGCAGCGGCGAACGTAGTCGCGGCTCATAACGAACTCCTCGTCGATATCGGCTGCGCAAAACGTATAGCTCCCCGGGCCGCGGCGGGTAACATGAACGCCAATGCGAACCAGCAGGTCAATCAGGTTATTGACGTCGAGAATCTCGGGAACATTGTCGATTTCCACTTCGGCGCGCGTCAGCAGCGTGGCCGCAATTACTTGGAGCGCCTCATTCTTGGCGCCCATCGGGGTTATTGAACCGCTGAGGGAGTGGCCGCCCTCGATAATGAATTTACTCATAGGTGTTCGACTTCGGGAATTAAGGTTATTGAAAAACGGCGCTCAACGGCGCTGACAATCGTCTGCTCCAGCTCGAGCACGTCGGCAGCCGTGGCCCGGCCGTCGGCATTAACGATTACCAGCGGCTGCAGCGGCCAGACCGCCGCACCGCCGACCGCAGTGCCTTTCAGGCCGCATTGGTCAATCAGCCAGGCGGCAGGCACTTTATACAGACCGTTGCCCAGGTCATAGCGCGGCATTTCCGGGCGCAGCAGCTCGGCGCCGACCTCAGGATTGCGGAAAAACGAGCCGGCGCTGCCAACCGTTGCGGGATCGGGCAGCTTGGAGTCACGGGTGGCGAGCACCGCGCGGCGAACAGCCTCGGGCGTCGGCTCGGCGTCGCCTAAGGTTGCCCGCAAGTTGCCATAGTCAACGTTGGCCGCAGCCGACGGCGGGAGCAGCTCCAGGCGCGCGGAAAGAACAACATAGCGCCCGCCCTCGGTCTTCAGCCGCGAAGAGCGGTAGGCAAACTCCATCCACTCGCGGTCAACGGTCAGCGTTCGACCCGTTTGCAGGTCAAAAAGCGTTGCATCGACCAGCAGCGAGCCGGTTTCGGCGCCATAGGCACCGGCATTCTGCACCAGCGCGCCGCCCAGAGTTCCCGGAATACCCGACAGGTTCTCGGCGCCGCGGAGACCGGCCTCAGCGACAGCCGCACAAAAATCGTCGAGCGCCATATGGGCGTCAACATCAAACCGCGTAGCCGAAAGGCGGCGCATTTCCGCCGGCCCCTCGCGCAGCAACAGCGTGCCGCCGAAATCGCCGGTAAAAAGCAGATTACTGCCCCCGCCGACCACCTTCAGCGGCCTCGGAACCTCATTCAGATTCCGCAAATCGTCGGCCGTCTGCCACCTGACCAGCGCCGCAGCCTTCGCCTCGACGCCAAAAGTAGCCAGCCCGCCAACTTCAACATTCGTCTCTATTGTCATACTCCCGCAAAGTTACGCAAAAAACTCATAACCCCCAAAAAAGCCACGCACATCCCCACCAAATTTTATATATACCGATAAATAAGTGGCGCCCGCTGACCGGGTGGGGTTGCGGGCGCGTTGTTGGCCGTTGGAGGGTTAGTTCATGGCGAAGGGGGCGGGGGCTGCGGCGGCGCGGTAGGCCATGAGGCCGGCCTGGTCGAGGCTTACGGTCATGCGGGTGCCGTCGGCAGCGGGGAGCGAAACATGGTCGGCGTCGATGAAGGTCATGAGTTCGTAGGTTTCGCCATTGGCGGTGAGGTCCCAGCGCTGAGCTTCGACGTTGAAGTCAAGGCGGATGGTCGGGCCGTTTTCAGCGATGATGTCGTAGCCTTTGCCGTCGCACTTAACGAGGTAGCGCTGGCCGTCGGTGCCTTCGATACGCTTGGTCGAGCAGGCCATTGGGTTGGAGCCGCTCCAGAACTCTATTGAGTTGATAACGAGGATGTCGGCCATAGCCGATACTTCATAGACCGGGAGCACCCAAAAGGCTATGAACACGAGCTCGTTAAAGAACTTGTTGCCGATGGTTTTGTTCCAGTTCATCAGGCGATTGGTCAGGGCGAAGCTGCCGATGCAGGAGCTGAGCCCAAGCGAGGCGGCGATGGTCAGAATCACTGCCACGCGGATAGAAGCTTTTCTCATATATGCAATTAAATAGTTGATTAGGCGGGTATTGCTGTTTTGCCGAGGTTATAGAGGGTCATTATTCGGTCAACGTAGTCAAACGTTTCACGACCGCGAAGATAACCATATTTTACGACATTATCATTATAATGGCGCGGATTTGCGAGCATAAGCACGGTTTTTTCAACGTTGTCGTCCCATTTGGTCGGGTCGAGGCCATATTTTTCGGCCAGGCGCATGGCGTCGAAAATGTGGCCCTGCCCGGCATTATAGCTGGCGAGAATGAACTTTTTGCGCTCCTCGGGATCGGGAACCTTTGAGGCAAACATGCGGTTGAGGTCGTCGAGATAGCTGACGGCGGCCTTGACCGACTGCTCCGGATTGTTAGCATTTCGCAGGCCATAGGAGCGCCCCGTGCGCGGCATTATCTGCATCAGGCCGCGGGCGCCCGCAAATGAGCGTGCGCGCGGGTTGAAGCGGCTTTCCGTATAGGCCTGCGCGGCCAGCAGCCGCCAGTCCCAGTTAATTGTCTTTGCCCAGCGGCGGAAAATCGGGTCATAGGCCGGGCTCATCGTGCCGTCGGAGAAATCGATTTTGCCATAGGTCAGCCGCCCGTCGAGCTTGTCGAGCTGATAGTAGCGCTTCAAAAGGTCGGCGCGGGCTTCGGCGGGTTGGGCCTCCGCAGCCCAGGAGTCAACGGCATTGGCCAGCACCGTGTTGCCCGGGGCCACCGCCCATGCGAGGCGCTGGTCGAGCGAAAGAGCCACGGAGGTGTTGACATTCGTGTGATACGACCCATGCAGGCGCGCCAGGTCAGCCGAAAGTGCCGCACGCGAAATGCGACCGTCGGCCACCATATCTATCAAATCTTCCGGAGCTACCGAGTCGGGGTCAAGGCGGCGGATTTCAATGCCCCCGCCCAGCTCGGAATCGAGGTTCTGCAGACGGTGGTCATAGCTCGAGCCGGCCAACACATAGACCTCGCGGCCTGGCAGCTGCGCCGCATCGGTAATTTCCGGTTCGGAACCCATCGGCGTTTGCTGAACGAGCACCTGGCAGTCGGTCGACACGAAGCCGCAGGGCAGAGCCTCGGCGGAATATTCGGCCGTTATCGGAACCGGATAAGCCACCAGGTTGATAACGCCCGAATCGAGCATGGCCAGCAACTGCGGCAGCGAGCGCGCCACGCGCAGCGTCATCGGCAGTCGCAGCGAGTCGGCCAGCTGACGCGCCAAGTCATAGTCAATACCCAGCGAATCGCCGCGATAGATAAAAAACGACGTTGGCGAATAGAGGGTGCCGACGCGCAGCGTGTCGGGCATCGAATCGGGCGCCGGGTCGGCAGCTGCCGTTGCAACCGGCGCCGGGCGCGTACACGCAAAGAGAACTGCGGCCGCAGCGGCTAATATCAATTTCTTCATATTAACCACAACCGCCGCGCGGCGAAAAAAGTTCGGCGCGAATCAGTTCCAGGCCAGCGTGCGCGACCCGTCGGGGTTAACGGTCAGGCTAACGTCGATGGTGTCGTCGGGGAGCATCGGATCAACAACGTCGGGCCACTCGATCAAACAGAGGGCGCCGCAGTCGAGATAGTCCTCAATGCCCATGTCAATGGCTTCGTCGAGACTTTCGAGGCGATAGAGGTCGAAGTGATAGATGAGCTCGGCGGTCGAATCGGAGCGATATTCATTGACCAGCGCAAAGGTCGGCGAAGCCGTGGCGTCGGTTTCAACGCCCAGCTCCCGGCAGAGCGCATTGATGAAAGTTGTTTTTCCGGCGCCCATGTCGCCATGGAAAGCAACAACGGTTCGGTCGCCCATATCGGCGATAAATTCGCGCGCCGCAACGGGGAGCGCTTCGAGGTTTTCAATTGTCAATGTTTTCATTTCGGCGGCAAATTTACGATTTTTTTTCGAACATTCCATCGTTTGGCGCGGTTTTACTATCACTATGAACAGCTACTCTACTACTACCCTCCAAGCTCTCGATTTCAAAACCATAACGCCGGCCGATTTCGCCGACATAGCCCACTTCATGCGACTGTCCGACAGCCGCACCTGCGACTACACCTTCGGCGGCGTTGCCCTCTGGATCAACCACTTCGGCTACCGCATGGCCATTGCCGACAACACGCTCTACATCAAGGGCGGACGCGAGGACGACCTATCGGTGCCGGCCTATGCCATGCCCGTTGGCGACACCGCCTTCAGCGAGGCCATGACCCTGCTGCGCGACATCGAAGACCCCGCGCCGCTATGGCTGTCGGCAGTGCCCGAGGACCGGCTGCACCTCTTTGCCTCGCTTCCGAACGCAACCGTCAGCGAGCTGGGCCGCGAGTGGAGCGACTATCTCTACGACATCCGCGCCATTGGCCAACTCAGCGGCGGCGCCATGAAAAAGAAGCGCAACCACGTTAACAAATTCCTGGCCTCCAACCCCCACTCCACCCTGATTAACATCGACGCCCCGGTTGCCGGCGAGTGTCGGCGCCTGCTGCATCAGCTCGGCCACGACCAGACCCCGACCGGCATCTCGGAGTTCACGGCGGTTGACCAAATGCTGGCCAACTGGCGCGACTATGCACCCTATCTGATTGGCCAGGCGCTGATTGTCGATGGCCGCGTCGGCGGCTTCAGCGTTGGTGAAACCAAGGGCGACACGCTCCACGTCCACGTTGAAAAGTGTGACCACACCATCGCCGGAGCCAACGAAGCCCTGGCCTCGATGTTTGCCGCCGAAATGATGCGCCGCGACCCGCGCCTGCTCTACGTTAACCGCCAGGACGACGCCGGCGACCCGGGCCTGCGGGCCTCAAAAGAGAGCTGGCGACCGCTGCGTCTGCTCCCGAAATTTAACGTTTGTTTGCAATAACAGAAAATATTTTGTATTTTTGCAGCATGAAACGTTTGGCATACATTGGCAGCGCCGCCATAGTGGCGCTTGCGTTCTCCTGCAAACCGAGCGCCGCCCCCGACGGGCCGGTGCTGACGGTCGACTCCATTGCGCTGGCCGACTCTATTTCCATCGGACTCTCGTCGGCCGAAGTCACTATCTCCGGCCAGTATCCCGATTCGGGCGCAACGGCGCTGGTCGACAGCACCCGCCGCTGGCTGGCCGACTGCCTGAGCTGGGGAACTTTCGCCGGCACCGCCAGGGTAATTATTCCGACCAAGGCCGAAATCAACAATCCGCAGCAGCTGCTGGCCCACCTGACAAAGAAACTCCTGGCTTCAGCCGAACGCGACTTCATTGACTTCAACAGCAGCTTCCCCGACACCCGTCTCGGCTACGAATACCAAATCAGTTTCGAGCCGGCGTTTATGTCGGACTCGCTGGTAACCTACGTCTACAATGCCTATGGCTACCAGGGCGGAGCCCACGGCGGCTCGGTTGCGAAAACAGCCACTTTCGCCGCATCGACCGGACAAATCCTGACCTACGCCAACGCCTTTCTGCCCGACCGCCGCAAGGAGCTGATTGCTCGCATACGAACCGCCCTCTGGGAGCAATATTTCCGCCCCACGGCTGCCGACCCCGGCGCCCCCGTCAGCCTGGAGGAAGCGCTGCTCATCAACCCGCAGGAGCTCGACCTCCCCGCCTCCGGACCGCAATTTGGCCGCGACGGCGTTACCTTCACCTACGGGCAATATGAAATCGCCCCCTACGCAGCCGGAATGCCGGCGTGTACGATCAAGTATGCTGACCTCCACCCGCTGCTCCAGGCCTGGGTGATTCCCCTGGTAACCGATAATAGCTACACACTGTGAACGACCTGCTATCACGCCTGGACGGCATCGACGAACGCTTCTCGGAGGTTGCAACGCTGATTACCGACCCCGATGTCATTGCCGACCGCAAGCGCTACGTTGCGCTGACAAAGGAATATAAGGAACTGGAACGCCTGACCTCAACGGTTGCGAACTATCGGACCCTGCTGGCTAACCGGGCCGAAGCAAAAGAGGTTCTCGAAACCGAAAAAGACGAGGAAATGCGTGCAATGGCCCGCGAGGAAATCGACGCCGCCGACCGGGCCATTCCGGCCATTGAGGAGGAAATCAAGCTGCTGCTGATTCCCGCCGACCCCGAAGACGCGAAAAACGCAATCGTTGAAATCCGCGGCGGCACCGGCGGCGACGAAGCCGCTCTGTTTGCCGGCGATTTGTTCAAAATGTACACCCGCTACTGCGAGTCAAAGGGCTGGACCGTTGCTGTCAGCTCCTTCAGCGAAGGCGCCGCCGGCGGCTTCAAGGAGGTAGTGTTTTCGGTCAGCGGCGCCGACGTTTACGGCACGCTGAAATATGAAAGCGGCGTTCACCGCGTTCAGCGCGTGCCCGCAACCGAAACGCAGGGCCGCGTCCACACTTCGGCGGCCACCGTTGCCGTGCTTCCCGAAGCCGAGGAGTTCGACGTTGAAATCAACGAGGGCGAAATCAAATGGGACACCTTCCGTTCCGGCGGCGCAGGCGGCCAGAACGTCAACAAGGTGGAATCGGGCGTCAGACTGCGCTACATGTGGAAAAACCCGCTGACGGGCGTTAGCGAGGAGATTCTCATTGAGTGTACCGAAACGCGCGACCAGCCCAAAAACAAGGAGCGCGCCCTGAGCCGCCTGCGAACGTTTATCTACGACCGCGAGCACCAGAAATATGTCGACGACATTGCCTCGCGCCGCAAAACCCTCGTTTCAACCGGCGACCGCTCCGCAAAAATCCGAACCTACAACTTCCCCCAGGGGCGCATTACCGACCACCGCATCAACTACACGATCTATAACCTCCAGGCCTTTCTCGGAGGCGACATTCAGGAGGTTATCGACAAGCTGATTATCGCCGAAAATGCCGAAAAACTTCAGAGCGAAAGTCTCTGACATCCACTCCCACGACCCTCTGGCGCCCGACTCGGCGGTCATTAACCTGGACCGCTACGCCGCAATGCGCCCCGACCATCGGCTCTATAGCGTCGGGTGGCACCCCTGGTGGCCCGACCCCGACATGGAGTGGGTTGAACGAACGGCCGCCGACCCGCGCGTCGTGATTATCGGCGAATGTGGCCTCGACCGCCGGCGCGGAGCCCTGGCTTTGGGCGAGCAGATTGAGCTGACGCGGGCCCACGCCCTTTTGGCCGAACGGCTCGAAAAGCCGCTGCTGCTCCACGTCGTTGGCGCCTGGAGCGAAATAATTGCCCTGCGCCGCCAAATGAAGCCGCAACAGCCCTGGATTATCCACGGCTTCCGCGGCAAGCCTCAGCTGGCCCGGCAGCTGCTCGACGCTGGCTTCGACATTTCGCTCGGCGTCCGCTTCAACCCCGAAGCCGAAGCCATTATTCCGCCCGAACGCCTCCACCGCGAAACCGACTCTCAGCCGCCCGCCACGGACGGCTCCGGCGGTGCATAAAAAAATCATAAATTGCGTTAAATTGTTTGGCGGGCTGAACGGATTTCGCTAACTTTGAAGTGACATTAGCCCGCTCTCTCCCGTATTTTCCTCTTCTCGGTCTGGCTATGTTGCTGATTCTTACACATAAGAGAATCGGCCGCTATTCGATTATAATAAAAAACAAATATAAATGACCGACAAATGGAACCCTTTAACCACAGACCAAGCCCAACTCCGCCCGGCTGCTGACGACGCCGAGCCTCGCCGCTCTGCCGCCGAACGCTACTTCGACTCGCCGGTTATGGCTAAAATCATGCGCGACAGGGGAATAAACAACCCCGACGAGGCTCAACGATTCTTCTACCCGCAGCTCAGTGACCTCCACGACCCGTTCCTCATGCCCGGAATGGACGTTGCGGTGGCGCGACTGAATGAAGCTATGGGTGCCAAACAGAAAATTCTGGTCTATGGCGACTACGACGTCGACGGTACTACCGCCGTTGCCTTAGTCTACAAATATCTGCTCCAGTTCTACTCGAGCATCGACTACTACATTCCCGGACGCTACGACGATGGCTACGGGATTTCGAAACACGTCATCGACATGGCCGCCGACGCCGGAGTCAAGCTAATCATTATTCTTGACTGCGGAATCAAAGCCAACGAGGAAATAGCCTATGCCAAAACCAAGGGCATAGACTTCATTATCTGCGACCACCACGTTGCCGGAGCCGAGCTCCCCGACGCGGTTGCGATTCTGAACCCCAAACTCGAGGACTCGACCTATCCGTTTCGCCACCTGAGCGGATGCGGCGTCGGCTTCAAGTTCATGCAGGCCTTTGCCGCCAGCAACGGCCTCCCCTCGCGCGACCTCGACAACTACCTCGACCTGGTGGCTGTCAGCATCGCTGCCGACATAGTGCCGATGATTGGCGAAAACCGAATAATGACCTACTACGGCCTGCGCCGCCTGAACTCGAACCCCAACATGGGGCTGCGGGCAATTATGCGTATCTGCGGGCTCACGGGCCGAGAAATAACCCTCTCGGACGTTATTTTCAAAATCGGCCCGCGCATCAACGCTTCAGGCCGAATGCAGTCGGGCCGCGAGGCAGTTGACCTGCTCGTTGCGCGCGACGCCGCCGAGGCCCGCGCCAAGGCCCTCGAAATCGACCAATACAACCAGGACCGCAAGGAGCTCGACAAGCAAATCACCGAAGAGGCCCAGGCGCTGCTCGAGGCCGCCGGCGACACGAGCAAGAAGTCAATCGTTATGTACAACGAGGACTGGCACCGCGGAATCATCGGCATCGTTGCCTCGCGCCTGACCGAGGTCTACTATAAGCCGGCGGTCGTTCTGACGCTGACCAACGGCCTGGCCTCAGGCTCGTCGCGCTCGGTCCAGGGATTCGACATCTATTCCGCCGTTGAGTCATGCGAGGATCTGCTCGAAAACTTCGGCGGCCACACCTATGCCGTCGGCCTGTCGATGAAGCCCGAAAACATCCCCGCCTTCACCGAGCGGTTCGAAAAATACGTTGCCGACCACATTTCGGAGGCGCAGCTCAAGCCGCTCCATGAAATCGACGCCGACCTGCGGTTCGACGACATTAACCTCGACATGCTCCACTTCCTGCGCCGCCTCTACCCCTTCGGCCCCGGCAACATGAAGCCGGTTTTCCGCACTTCGGGGGTGGTCAACGCCGGAACGTCGAAAATCGTTGGCAAAAACAGCGAGCATATCAAGCTCGACGTCACCAACTCCGCGGGTCAGCACGTTGTTCACGCAATCGCCTTCAACATGGCCGACAAATTCGAGGCCATCGCCTCGGGCGAACCGTTCACTATCGTCTACACCATTGAAGAAAACAAGCACCACGCCGCCGGTTATCCCATCCAGCTGCTGGTCAAGGAAATAATTCTCTGATGCCCGCGTACTCCTCTCCTCTCGACGCCCTGCGGCGCCATTGGGGGTACGACTCGTTCCGCCCCCTCCAGGCCTCGATTATCGACTCGGTGCTCAACGGCAACGACACTCTGGCACTCATGCCGACCGGCGGCGGAAAGAGCATAACTTTCCAGGTGCCGGGGCTGATGCTGCCGGGGTTGACGGTGGTCGTGACGCCCCTGATTTCGCTGATGAAAGACCAGGTCGACAATCTGCGCGCCCACGACATTGCCGCCGTCTATCTCCACTCAGGCCTGACCGCCCGCGAGGCGCGCCTGGCAATGCAAAAGGCCGAATTGGGCAAGGTTAAGTTCCTCTATCTCTCGCCCGAGCGGCTCCAGAACGAACGCTTCATCGGCGAGCTGAAAACCTGGAATGTTTCGCTGCTGGTGGTCGACGAAGCCCACTGCATTTCGCAGTGGGGCTACGATTTTCGCCCGCCCTACCTGTCAATCGCCCGCCTGCGCAGCTACTTTCCGCGCGTGCCGGTGCTGGCGGTAACGGCCTCAGCCACTCCGCAGGTGGCCGACGACATTTGCAGCCGGCTGGAGTTCCGCCCCGGCGCTCAGCGGTTTCAAATGAGCTTCGCGCGCAAGAATATCAGCTATATAGTTCGCCGCGACGTTAACAAGCCGGAGCGGCTCCTGACGGTTCTGCGCAACACTTCCGGCTCGGCCATCGTCTACGTTCGCTCGCGCAAAAAAACCGCCGAAATAGCCCGCGCGCTCGCTGCAGCCGGAATTTCGGCCGAGAGCTACCATGCGGGCCTGCTCCCGGAGGTCAAATCCGAACGCCAGCAGCGCTGGAAGGAGTCGAAAGTGCGCGTAATGGTTGCGACCAACGCCTTCGGCATGGGCATTGACAAACCCGACGTCCGAACGGTCATCCACTATGACCTCCCCTCCTCGCTCGAGGAATACTACCAGGAAGCGGGCCGCGCCGGGCGCGACGGCCTGCCGTCGTTTGCCGTATGCCTGGTTGCGCCGACCGACCGCCGCGTGCTTGCCCGCCGCCTGGAGGATGCCTTTCCGCCGCCCGAACTGATTGGCGAGGTCTATGAAAAGGCGTGTCTCCACGTTGACCTCTGTCTGGGCGAAGGGCAATATAACGTTTTTGACTTCAACATCGAGGACTTCTGCCGGAAATGGAACCTCTGGCCGGCAACGGCGCGCGCGGCCATGCAGCTGCTGGCGCTCGGCGGCTATGTTGAGTATGTTGAAGACGTCGACGCCCGCGCCCGCGTAATGGCCATTTGCCGCCGCGAGGAGCTATATGCAATGGAGCTGACTCCGGCCGAGGAGAGCGTCATGGTCTACCTGCTGCGCAACTGCCCGGGGCTCTTTGCCGACTATTTCAACATCGTTGAAACGGTCATTGCGTCGCATCTGTCAATGTCGCCCGACGAGGTTTATCAGACGCTGCTGTCGCTCAGCCGCCGCCACGTTGTTCACTACGTTCCGCGGCGCCAGCAGCCCTATCTCTACTTTCCGTCGCGACGCATCGAGAGCCGCTATCTGCGCTTCTCGCGCGAAATCTACGAGGAGCGGCGCGAGCGCATGGCCCGCCGAATCGACGCGATGACGCGCTTTGCGTTTGCCGACTCCGACTGCCGCGCCAAAACCATTCTCGACTATTTCGGCGAAACCGACGCCGGTTTCTGCGGCAGCTGCGACGTTTGCCGCCAGGCTGCGCCCCGCCCCAAGCCCCCCATTGGCGTCGACGACTCGATAATGCACCTGCTCTCCAACAATCCGGCGCTGACACCGCCCCGGATTGCCGAGCGGCTCAACATTCGCCAGGAAATAATAATCGAACACCTGCGGACCCTTCTCGACCGCGGACTGATAACCCTAAATCACGACCAAACGATATGCAAGCACCCTTAGCCGAGCGCATGCGCCCGACAACCCTCGACGACTACATCGGCCAGACCCACCTGGTCGGCCCGGGCTCGATTCTGCGCCGCATGATTGAGCAGCAGCGCGTCAGCTCCTTTATTCTCTGGGGGCCGCCCGGAGTTGGCAAAACAACCCTTGCGCGCATAATTGCCAACACAACGAACTCGCCTTTCTACACGCTCTCGGCCGTCAACGCCGGCGTCAAGGAGGTGCGCGAGGTCATTGAGCGCTGCCGCGCCGACAATCAGTCAATGTTCTCGCAGGGGCGCCCGATTCTGTTTATCGACGAAATCCACCGCTTCTCAAAAAGCCAGCAGGACTCGCTGCTCGGAGCGGTTGAGAGCGGAATCGTTACTCTCATCGGCGCAACGACCGAGAACCCGTCGTTTGAGGTCATCAGGCCGCTGCTGTCGCGCGCCAGCGTCTACACTCTGCGCCCGCTCGAGGCCGAGGAGCTGCAGCGCCTGCTGCAAAACACCCTGGAGCGCGACGAGGTGTTGTCGAAAATGGAGGTGAAGATTGAAAGCACCGACGCGCTCTTTCGCTTTGCCGGCGGCGATGCCCGCAAGCTGCTCAACATTCTCGACCTGCTCGAGCAGTCAACCCCGGCCAACGAGCCGCTGGTGATTTCCGACGCCATAGTTACAGAACGCCTCCAGGAGAATCCCGCGGCCTACGACAAGGGCGGCGAAATGCACTACGACATCATCTCGGCCTTCATCAAATCGGTGCGCGGCTCCGATGCCGACGCGGCCATCTACTGGCTGGCGCGCATGGTCGCCGGCGGCGAGGACCCCGAGTTCATTGGCCGCCGCCTGGTGATTCTCGCTGCCGAGGATATTGGCCTGGCCAACCCTAACGCACTGCTGCTGGCGAACGCAACGTTCGACGTCATCAAAAAAATCGGCTGGCCCGAAGGGCGCATCCCGCTGGCCGAATGTACGATCTACCTGGCGCGCTCGCCCAAGAGCAACTCGGCCTACATGGCCATCGGCGCCGCCCTGGCCGAGGTGGAACGCTCGGGCAATCTGCCGGTGCCGCTTCACTTGCGCAACGCGCCGACGTCGCTCATGAAAGAAATGGGCTATGGCGCTGACTATAAGTATCCCCACGACTACGAAGGCCACTGGGTTGCCCAGCAATATCTGCCCGACGCGCTCAGCGGCGCCCGCTTCTGGCACCCCGCGCCCAACGCCTCGGAAAACCGCCTCAGCGCAAAAGACTGAACCTTTTGAACCCCGCGGGCGTTCTATCAGTAGCTTTCAACTATTTGCTCTTATGAAATTCATCACTCTGCTGCTGTTGGCCTCCGCTGCCAACACCCTGTCCGCCCGGGGCATCGACGATTGCGTCGATGCCCTGGCTAACATGCCGGGCTATCGCGCTTCGGCAACCTACTCGGTTACTCTCCCTCAGGCTCAGGACGATATTGTCTACACCGTTGACCTGGCCCAGGACCCGGCGGAGGCCGACAGCTATCTGCTGCAATGGTCTGTTATGTCGCCCTCAGGGCCCGTCAGCGGCTTCACGGCCTGGTTCGACGGCAATTTCTATAACTTCCGCAACCATCGCCTGCAGGAGCGCCACGACGACCGCGACCCGGAAACTCCGGCCGGCACACGCGCGCCGCAAAACGCCGCGCAGTTCGCCTCGCTGCTCCCCACGCGCATTGCCCAATGGCTCCGCGAGGTGCAAAACGAGCCGAACACCGCCGCCACTCTCAGCGAGCAGGGCAACGAGCTGACTCTCACCCTTGTTCGCCAACCCGCCGACGAAATCGAATCGGAAATCACCTGGACCTTCGAGCTCCCGTCGATGCGCCCGCTGAAATTCTATGCCGACTATAACCCCGGCTCCATTTCGGGCCAGCAGGTCAACGCAGTGTATGCCTACGGCGATTCGCTCGCCCCGCTCCCCGCCGGGCTTAACGAGGCTTATCTGCGCGGGCTCTTCCCCGACGCCTTCGAAAAGTATCGCGAAAGCCAGTTTGCCGTCGAAAACATGCGCGGACTGCCTCTGCCCGCCTTTTCGCTACCGAAACTCGGCGGCGGCCGACTGGCCAGGCAGGCTTCCGACGCGTTCAGAGCGCCCACGGCGGTCGTTTTCTTCGACCCCGCGGCAACCCTCACCCCCGAGCTGATAAAGGCGCTGCGCGGCGCCGTTGACCGCCTGCCCGTTGACGCCGAAATCATTTGGGCCTCCACCGAAAAGAACCCCGACGCCGCAGCTCAGCTGCTCGAACCGCTGCGACCGGGCGAAACCGCCCTGACAGGCGCCAACAGCCTGGCTCTGGCATGCGGCACGGCTGCACTCCCGACCATTCTCGTCTGCACCCCCAAGGGCGAAATCTCAAACATCATAACAGGCCTGAACCAAAACCTTCAGTCAGACGTTATGCAATTGCTGACAACAGCGAAATAACCACCCTTTGATTCATTAACATTACTCTACTACTCTACTATCTGTTATGGAAACCGTTTACCTCCAGGGAACTCCCTGCCACACCTATGGTACTCTGCCCGCCGTTGGCGAAAAAGCACCCTGTTTCAACCTCGTTGACTCCAACCTGAAAGACATTCGCTGCAACGACTTTTTCGGTCGCACAGTTGTTCTTAATATCTTCCCCAGCCTCGACACTGAAGTTTGCGCAGCCTCGGTTCGCCGCTTCAACAAGGAGGCCGCCGAGCTCCCCAACGTTTCGGTCGTTTGCGTCAGCATGGACCTTCCGTTTGCCGCCAAGCGCTTCTGCACCGCCGAAGGCATCAAGGACCTGACCGTGGCCTCGGCCTTCCGCTCGCCGATGTTCGGCCAGAAGTATGGACTCGAACTCGTCGACGGTCCTCTGGCCGGCCTGCTGACCCGCGCGGTCATCATCTACGACCCCGACCTGAAAATCATCTACGAAGAGCTCGTGCCCGAAATCACCAGCGAGCCCGACTATCGCGCCGCCTTGGCCGTTCTTAAACACGAAAAATAACGACCAACTGAGCGGCTCGCGCCAAAAAACGAAATCTCAGAGCCTCTAAAGCAACAAAAAACATTCGCAATGCGCTAATATGCAACGCATTGCGAATGTTTTTTGTTTATCGGCATTTTTTATCGGAAAAATTGCGTAACTTTGAAGGTCGTAAAATGGGGCAATCCGCCCATAAATATATTTATTTACATGATTATCAGATGGTTAACTGAAAACATAGAGTTCCCCGACGTTATCTCCAAGGAGATTGTTGAGCCCTGGCTGGCAAAAGTTGCCGAAGCCCACGGCAAAATTCCGGGAACGCTGACCTACATCCTGACCGACGATGAAGGAATCCTTCGGGTGAACCGCAAATTCCTCGACCACGATTACTTCACCGACATCATTACCTTCGACTACTCCAAGCGCGGAATGGTCAGCGGCGACATCTACATTTCGCTCGAAACCGTTGCGACCAATGCCGAGCAGTTCGGCCAGAATCCGATTCGCGAGCTGCACCGCGTTTTGGCCCACGGCCTGCTCCACCTCTGCGGAATCAACGACAAAGGTCCCGGCGAACGCGAAATAATGGAGCAACACGAAGACCGGGCTCTTGAACTACTCTACGAAATGCTATGATATTCGACTTCGACGTTATTGTTGTCGGCGCAGGCCATGCCGGCTGCGAGGCCGCGCGCTCGGCGGCTCTTTGCGGCTGCCGCACGCTGCTGATAACGATGGATCTCAACAAAATCGCGCAAATGAGCTGCAATCCCGCTGTCGGCGGCATTGCCAAAGGCCAGATTGTTCGCGAAATCGACGCCCTGGGCGGCGCAATGGGCCTGGTAACCGACGCCTCGTCGCTGCAGTTCCGAATGCTCAACCGCTCGAAAGGCCCCGCAATGTGGAGCCCGCGCGCGCAGGCCGACCGCATGGCGTTCAGCGCCGCATGGCGCCGCGAGCTGGAAATGACGCCCAACCTGTTCATGTGGCAGGACTCCGCGACGGGGCTCATCGTTGAAAAAGGCGCCGTTTGCGGCGTCAGGACGGCCTGGGGCGTGAATTTCACCGCAAAAGCCGTTGTTCTGACCAACGGAACGTTTCTCAACGGCCTGATGCACGTTGGCCGCACGCAGATTCGCGGCGGACGAGTGTCGGAACCCCACTCCACCGGCCTGACCGAACAGCTCGTCAGCCTCGGCTTCGAGGCCGACCGCATGAAAACCGGCACGCCCGTGCGTCTTGATTCGCGAACGATCGACTTCACGCTCTGCGAGCGCCAGGACGGCGACGAAACCGACGATAAATTCTCCTTCCTCCCCGAAAGCCGCCGGATTCTGCGCCAGCTCCCCTGCTGGGCAACCAAAACCAACGCAGAAACCCACGAGGTTCTGCGCCGCGGACTGCCCGATTCGCCGCTCTACAACGGCCAGATCCAAAGCATCGGCCCGCGCTACTGCCCCAGCATCGAGACCAAAATCGTTACTTTCGCCGACAAAGACGAACACCACCTCTTCCTCGAGCCGGAAGGCGAGAACTCAACGGAGTATTATCTCAACGGCTTCTCGTCGTCGCTTCCGTTCGACATTCAGATGCGCGCGCTGCAAACCATTCCGGCGCTGCGCAACGTTCAGATTCTACGCCCCGGCTACGCGATTGAATATGACTTCTTCCCCCCGACCCAGCTCTTCCACTCGCTGGAAACCCGCCTTATCCGAAACCTCTTTTTCGCCGGCCAAATCAACGGCACGACCGGCTACGAAGAAGCGGCCGGCCAGGGGCTGATTGCGGGCATCAACGCAGCCGCGGCGGTTAAAGGAACCGAGCCGCTAATTCTCGGACGCGACCGCGCCTACATCGGCGTGCTCATCGACGACCTGGTAACGAAAGGGGTCGACGAACCCTAC
Source organism: Bacteroides sp. (assembly GCA_014801955.1). GTDB lineage: Bacteria > Bacteroidota > Bacteroidia > Bacteroidales > Muribaculaceae > UBA3263. The sequence continues at coordinate 206,570 of JAAVDE010000012.1, forward strand.
CGCATGTTCACCTCGCGCGCCGAATATCGCATTCTGCTGCGCCAGGACGACGCCGACAGCCGCCTGACCCCGCTCGGCCACTCCGTTGGCCTCGCCTCCGACCGCCGGCTCGATATTTTGCGCAACAAAGAGCGCCTCATCGACGACCTCACCGGCGAGCTGCGCTCAACGTCGCTGCGCCCCGAAGCGGTCAATCCCCTGCTCGGCGAAATCGGTTCCGCACCCGCCCGCCAGTCGACCAAAGCCGCCGACATTCTACTTCGTCCTGGCATGACCCTCGAACTGATGAGCCGCATCCTGCCCGGCATTCTCAACTTCCCCGACGACGTTCGCCAGGCAGTTGAAATCCGCCTCAAATATGCCGGCTACATCGACCGCGAGCGCCAGCTGGCCGAGCGAATGACCCGCATTGACCACATCACCCTGGGCGACAAACTCGACTACTCGAAAATCGCCGCACTCTCGACCGAGGCCCGCCAGAAGCTCGCCTCAATCCGCCCCGCAACGGTTGGCCACGCCAGCCGAATCCCCGGCGTTTCGCCCGCCGACATCAACGTGTTGCTGCTGATGCTCGGTAAATAATTGTTTCACGTGAAACATATGCAACTTTCGAAAATTCAAATTATTAACTTATAACTTTTCACATCATGGAATACATTAAACGACACATCCGCGACGTTCAAGACTTCCCGACAAAGGGAGTACTCTTCAAAGACCTCACAACGGCATTCAAAGACCCCCGCGCGCTCCACATCATCGGCTGGGACCTCGGCCAGCTCTATCGCGACAAGGGCGTAACCAAGGTTGTCGGCATCGAAAGCCGCGGCTTCATCGGCGGCTCGATTCTGGCCTTTGAACTCGGCGCAGGCTTCGTGCCCTGCCGCAAACCGGGCAAACTCCCCGCCGACACCCTCAAGGCTACCTACGACAAGGAATATGGCACCGACACCATCGAGGTTCACGCCGACGCAATCACCCCCGACGACATTGTTGTTATCCACGACGACGTGCTCGCCACCGGTGGCACCATGGCCGCAGCCTATAACCTCATCAAGTCGATGAACCCGAAAAAAATCTATATCAACTTCATCATCGAGCTAACCGCGCTCAACGGCCGCGACCGCCTGCCCGCCGACGCCGAAGTAACCTCGCTGATTACCTATTAATCCCCCACTCTCTCCCATTGCCTAAACACCAGAAATCTGCCGAGCTTCACGAAAAAATCGCCCTGATGCCGTCAACCCCCGGCGTCTACACATACTACGACGCCGAGGGAACGGTTATCTACGTTGGTAAGGCCATTAACCTCAAACGCCGCGTAAGCTCCTATTTCAACCGAACCCACGACCGCGTGCGCACGAACCTGCTGGTTCGCGCAATCGCGGACGTAAGCTATATCGTGGTACCGACCGAGCAGGACGCGCTCAACCTCGAGAACTCGATGATCAAGGAGTACAAGCCCCGCTATAATGTGCTCCTCAAAGACGACAAATCCTACCCGTGGATCGTCGTGACCAACGAGTATTTCCCGCGCGTGTTCATGACCCGAAACCGGCTCAAGGACGGCTCAAAGTATTTCGGACCCTACACCGACCAGGCGTCGGCCAAGGCGGTTCTGAATCTAATCCACGAGCTCTACCCGATTCGCAACTGCCGCCACGCGATAACGCCCGACTACCTGAGGCGCGGAAAGGGACGCCTGTGCCTGGAGTACCACATGAAAAAGTGTGGCGGCTGCTGCGTGGGGCTCGTTGACCACGAAGCCTACATGCGCGACATCGAACAGGTGCGCCAGATTCTGCGCGGCGACACCGCCTCGCTGCTCGCCCATCTGCGCGGCGAAATGGAGCGCCTGGCCGCCGACCTGAAGTTCGAGGAGGCCCACGAACTGAAAAAGAAATATGACCTGATTGAGCGCTATCAGGCCAAATCTGTGATTATCAGCCAGGTGCTGGACCAGATAGACGTGTTCGGAGTGTCGGATGACGGCGGCAAAGACGTGTATATCAACTACATGCACGTTCGCCGGGGCGCGGTTGTCCGCTCCCTGACGCTCCACTATACCCGCTCGCTCGACGAAGAGCTCCCTGCCCTGCTCTCGCTGGCCATCAACGAGATTCAACAGGAGTTCGGCACCGAGTTCGACGAAATCATCGTTGCCTCGATGCCTGAAACCGAGCTGCCCGGAGTTACGTTCACCATTCCTCAGCGCGGCGACCGCGCCAAGCTCCTCGAGGTTAGCCGACGCAACGCCGAGCAGGCGCGCAACGACGCTCAGGCACGCGCCGAAAAGCTCAATCCCGAGCAGCGAACAATGCGCGTCCTGACCCGCATGAAGGAAGACTTCAGGCTGCCGGAGCTGCCGCGCCATATCGAGTGTTTCGACAACTCGAACATCCAGGGCACGAATCCGGTGGCATCGTGCGTAGTGTTTCGCAACGCCAAGCCCGCCAAAAAAGACTATCGCCACTTCTGCATCGAAACGGTCGAGGGGCCGGACGACTTTGCCTCGATGCGCGAAATCATTACGCGCCGCTACACACGCCTGCTGCGCGAGTCGCCCGAGGACCTTCCGCAGCTAATCGTTGTTGACGGCGGCAAGGGGCAGCTCTCGGCAGCCGTTGAAGCGCTCGACTCCATCGGTCTGCGCGGCGTAATCCCGATCGTCGGCATCGCAAAAAGACTCGAGGAAATCTACTTCCCCGGCGACTCGATTCCGCTCTATATCGACAAGAACTCGGAATCGCTGCGAGTGGTCCAGCATCTGCGCGACGAAGCCCACCGGTTCGGCATCACGTTCCACCGCGACCGTCGCTCCAAAAGCCAGACTACCAGCGCCTTAGACTCAGTCCAAGGCATAGGCCCGAAAACTAAAGAACTGCTGCTCAAGAAGTTCCGCTCAGTTACCCGCATCAAAGCGGCAACGCTGCCCCAGCTAACCGAGCTTATCGGCCCGGCGAAAGCCTCAACCCTATTTAACGCACTCCACAACACCCCCGAGAATCATGAACCCAAACAATCATGAAGCCTACATGAGGCGCTGCCTCGAGCTGGCCGCGATGGGCGAAATCGGCGCCCATCCGAATCCGATGGTCGGCGCGGTCATAGTTGACCGCAATGGCCGGATTCTGGGCGAAGGCTACCACGAACGCTGCGGCCGGGCCCACGCCGAGGTCAACGCCGTTGCCGACGCCGACCGACGCGGCGAAGACATAACCGACGCCACCATCTACGTCAGCCTCGAGCCCTGCTCACACTGGGGCAAGACACCCCCCTGCGCAAAACTCATAATCGACCGCCGGATTCCGAGGGTAGTTGTGGGCACCATAGATCCGTTCGCAAAAGTTCAGGGGCGCGGAATCGCCATGCTCCGCGAGGCAGGAATTGAGGTAACGGTGCTGAGCGGCGAAATCGCCGAAGAATGCCGCCGGTTGAACCGCCGCTTCTTCACGGCCCACACTCTGGGTCGTCCGTTCGTTGCCCTGAAATGGGCCCAGACCGCCGACGGCTACGTTGACCGCCTGCGCACCGACCCCTCTACCCCACCCCACCGCATATCGTCTGCCGCAAGTCAGATGGCCGTTCACCGCTACCGGTCAACGTTCGATGGCATCGCCGTCGGCTCCAACACGGCGCGCCTCGACCGTCCGCGCCTCGATGCGCGCCACTGGCCCGAAGGCCGTCCTCCCCGCCGCGTGGAGTTCCACCGAGGCGACCTGGCCGCGCAGCTGCGCAGCCTCTACGAATCGGGCGTCACCTCCCTGCTGGTCGAAGGCGGCCCAACGCTCCAGCGCGCCTTTTTGGCTGCCAACCTCGTTGACGAAATGCGCATCGAGCGATCAGCCGAAACCCTCGGCGAACCCGGCGTCGTCGCCCCCCTGCCACCCGAAATCTAAAAAAATTTGCATCCGCCGTGAACCATCCGACCCCGGTCGGCGTTCATAAAGCAAAGAGAAGGCATTTCAGGCTTTCATAAAAGGTCACCAAAAACAACTCAGATAACCTTCTCCATCGACCCGACCGCCCCCCGGCGGCCCGGGTCTCTTGGTTTTATACACACTAATTTGGTTAAAAATTTGAAAATTAGTGTGGAAATTGGTCGAATATTGCTAAATTTGCACGTTGATAATTATAACTTTTCAAGAATGAATAGAAAATTTTCGAAGTTCATCATAGTTGCTCTGGCAGCCTCAGCAGGGCTGACGGCGTGTAACCCAACGTCGGAACAGCAACAGACCTACGCCGGTAATCTCCTGAACTCCAGCACCATGATTTCCGCCTTTTCGCTCAAGGCGAATAATAAGGTTATGGCGAATCTGGACAACGTGTTCTTTTCGATTGACCAGGTGAAGGGCGAAATCTTCAACGCGGATTCGCTGCCGTGGGGCACCGACGTGCGCAAAATCGTTACGAATATCAGCACCCAGGGCGAGGCCACGGTTCAGATTATCATGCCGAGCCTGACCGACGGCTCGCAGGTAACGGTTGAGGTTTCAGACTCGGTGAACTTCACCGGCGCCAATGGCGTTTGGGCGCGCGTCACCGCAGCCGACGGCTCGCGCGAGCGCGTATATTCAGTCAAGGTCAACGTTCACTCCTGCAACCCCGACTCGCTGCAGTGGAACATGACGCCGACGCAGCTGCCGTCGCTCAACCTGCTCCAGCAGCAGACCCTCGCGATGGGTAACCAATATTACTGCATTGCCCGCACGGCCCAGAACGCAATCAACCTCTACACCACTTCCGACCCTGAACACCCCGTCTGGCAGTCGGTCAACACGGACCTGCCGGCCGATGCCGACGTCAATTCGCTGGCCGCGACCGACGACGCTCTCTTTATCCGCTGCGCTTCCGGCGCCGTTATGACCTCGACCGACGGCATGGCCTGGACCGAAGCAACTACGGGCTGGTCCCACATCTACGGCACCTATGGCTCGCAGCTGCTCGGCGTCAAGGATGGCAAGTGGATTTCATGGCCCGCGGGCAACGGCGGCGAACTGCCGGCCGGAATGCCCGTCAGCGACACCTCGCGCCTCTGGACGTTCACCAACGACTGGGCCCTGCAGCCGCAGGCAATGTTTATTGGCGGCAAGGATGCCGACGGAAACCTCAGCGGCGACGCCTGGGGCTTCGACGGCCGTTCGTGGATGCGCCTGAGCGGCTATCTCGGCGCCCGCCAGCTGCCGCAGGCAACAGGCATGGCGCTGGTGCCCTACTTCACTTTCCGAGTTAACACGCAGAACTTCCTGTCGACGAAGCAGAGCATGTGGCTCGCAATGGGCGGCAAGCTCAGCGACGGCACCCTGAACAAAACCGTTTACTATTCGCTCGACAACGGCGTTAACTGGCTCGAAGGCGGCGAAAGCATTCAGCTCCCCTCGGCAATCGCTCCGCGCCACGGCGCCTCGATGCTGCTGATTGAAAAGACTCTGACCTCGCGCGCCGTGCGCCCCATCAACGAGTGGGACGCCCCCTATCTGATGATTATGGGCGGCTACGACGCCAATGACCGCCTGCTCAGCCAGGGCTGGGTCGGCGTGATTAACCGACTGACGTTCAAACCGCTTCAATAAAGCCTCACCAACACGAGAAACCGATGACCCTTTCCGCGCGCCACATTCGCCTTTGGCTGCTGTTGCTGCTTTTGCCGGCAACGGCCTTTTCCGTGCGCGCGCAGGAAGAGAGCTATAAGTTCGACCTCGGCGCCGGAGTTGGCATGAGCGGCTATCTGGGCGACGTTAACCAGTCGAACATGTTTCGCAACCCCGGTTTTGCGGCGCAAGTCGGCTTCCGCTACCTCTTCGACACCCGCTGGGCCATACGAACAGCCGTTACTACCCTCGGCCTGCGCGGCAACTCCGAGCTCTACGACAACCGGTTCCCGACGCAGCAGCTCTACACGTTCAGCGCCCGCGCCTATGCCCTCGACGTCCGCGGCGAGTTCAACTTCCTCCCCTACGGCATCGGCGAAACATTCAAGCGCCTCAAGCGCTGGACGCCCTACGTTGCCTTGGGCATCGGCGGAGTGCTGTCGGCCTGCAGCGGCCAAACCTCCGGCGCATTCGAAATTCCAATGGCCGTAGGCTTCAAATTCAAGCTCCGCGAGCGCCTGAACCTGGCGCTGGAGTTCTCGATGGCCAAAGCCTTCGGCGACGGCCTCGACGGCAACATCTCCGACCTGCAGGGCATTAAAAGCGACTTCATAAAAAACACCGACTGGCACTCGGGGCTGCTCCTGTCGCTGACCTACGAGTTCGGCAAGCGATGCGAAACCTGCCACTATAAAGACTAAACCAACCGAAAATCATATATGTCATTTTCAGAAAAAGCACAGCAACTCGACCCTCAACGAATCCCCGCCCACGTTGCAATCATCATGGACGGCAATGGCCGCTGGGCCAAACAGCGCGGACTCGACCGCTCGGAAGGCCACGTCCGCGGGGTTGACACGGTGCGTCTGATAACCGAGGCCGCCTCGGAACTGGGCGTAAAATACCTTACGCTCTACACCTTTTCGACCGAAAACTGGAACCGTCCGCAGGCGGAGGTCGACGCGCTGATGGCGCTCGTCGGCATCGCTATTGCACGCGAAACGCCCGACCTGATTAAAAACAACGTGCGCCTGACGATTATGGGCGACCTTGACCGTCTGCCGAAAGAGACCCTCGAGTGCCTCGAGGGGTGCATGGCTGACACCGCCCACTGCAACGGCCTCGTTCTGAACCTGGCAATCTCCTATTCCGCCCGCTGGGAAATCACCGAAGCCGCGCGCAAGCTGGCGCGCCGCGTGGCCGCCGGCGAGCTCGACCCCGAAGCCATTACCGACGCCGACGTCAGCGCCTCGATGGCAAAGGCCGACCTCCCCGACCCCGACCTGCTGATCCGAACCGGCGGCGATTTCCGAATCTCGAACTATCTGCTCTGGCAGCTCGCATATAGCGAACTATTTTTCACCTCCGCCTTCTGGCCCGACTTCGACAAGGAAGCCTTTGCCGACGCCCTGCTGACCTACCAGCAGCGCCAGCGACGCTTCGGCCTCACCGGCGACCAAGTATCATCATCCTCTTCATCATCGACCGCAACCACCGACGCTGCCAATTGACCAATCACTGACGAATGCGACTTTCTTCAACCTTCCGCTCTCTGACCCTGCTCGCCGCGCTGCTGCTCGCCGCGCCCGCTTTTGCGCAGGCCCCGACCGACACCGTTACTAACCCCAAGGTTATCTACGGCTCGATTCCCCGAACCTACACCGTTGCCGGAATCGAGGTTGTCGGCGCCCCGAACTTCAGTCCGCAAAACATTATCAACTACGCCGGTATCTCTATCGGCGAACGAGTTGAAATTCCCGGCACCGAACTGACCCGCGCCGCCAAGCGGCTGATGGACCAGGGCCTGTTTTCCCACGTTAAAATCCGCGTTGACAAAACCGTTGGCAGCCAGGCATGGCTAATCTACGACCTGCGCCAGCAGCCCCGAATCCACTCGGTTGACTATCGCGGAATGAAGAAAAACGAACGCGACGACATCGACGGCCGACTCCACCTGCGCCAGGGCGACCAGATTTCGCAAAACATCGTTGACCTCATCGTCAAGACCATCAAGGACTACTATAAGGACAAGGGCTACAACAACGCCGACGTGAAGGTTACGCTGACCGACGTTCTCGACGCCCCCAACGAGCAAGACGTGCGCATCGTGGTTGACCGCAGCAACAAAGTGAAGGTCAACTCCATCAACTTCAGCGGCAACACGGTTTTCACCGACCGCCAGCTGCGCAACGTGATGAAGAAAACCAACATCAACAAGGACCTCATCAAACTCTTTTCGCAGAAAAAGTTCACCGAAGCCGACTATGAGGAGGACCTCGAGCGAATCCTCGAAAAATATAACGAACACGGCTACCGCGACGCTATCATCGTGGCCGACAGCGTGGTGCCCAACGCAAACGGCAAGGTTGACGTCTACATTTCCATCGACGAAGGCAAGCAATACTACCTCCGCTCGATCAACTGGGTCGGCAACACGGTCTATAACTCCGACCGCCTGCAGGAATATCTCGACATCAAGCCGGGCGGCGTCTATAACGAAAAAATGCTCAACAAGCGCCTGAAAGACGACGAAGACGCCGTTGGCAACGCCTATTATAACAACGGCTACATCTTCGCCGACATCAACCCGGTTGACCGCCACATCGAGGGCGACTCCATTGACCTTGAGCTTCAGGTTATTGAAGGCCCCCAGGCGCGCATCAACGCCGTTAACATCAACGGCAACGACCGCCTGTATGAAAAAGTTGTGCGCCGCGAACTGCGCACCCGCCCCGGCGAGCTCTTCAACCGCGACGCTCTGATGCGTACGGCCCGCGAAATCATGCAGATGGGCCACTTCGACCCCGAATCCGTAGCCCCCGACGTTCAGCCCAACCAGGAGGACGGCACCGTTGACATTAACTGGAACCTCACCTCCAAGGCCAACGACCAGATCGAACTCTCGCTCGGCTGGGGCCAGACCGGTCTTATCGGCAAAGTGGGCCTGAAGTTCACTAACTTCTCGATCAAAAACCTCTTCCACCCCAAGAGCTACAAAGGCCTCGTGCCCCAGGGCGATGGCCAAACCTTCTCGCTCTCGGTTCAAACCAACGCCCGCTACTACCAGGCCTACCAGATTTCATTTCTCGACCCCTGGTTCGGCGGCAAGCGCCCCAACGCTTTCTCCGTGACCGGCTACTACTCGCGCCAGACCGGCATCTCCAACTCGTTCTATAGCAAGAACCTGAGCCAGATGTCGAGTATCTATGACTACAACTATAACTACAACTATGGCTACGACTACATGAGCAACTACGCCTACCAGGATGCCTACGACCCCAACAAGGTTCTGCAACTGGCCGGCATCACGGTGGGCTTCGGCAAACGCCTCAGCTGGCCCGACGACTACTTCACCTTCAATGCCGACCTCAGCTATAACTTCTACTCGCTGAAGAACTGGCAATACCTCTTCAAATTCTCCGACGGCACGTCGAACTCGCTCGTGCTCGGCCTGACCCTGGCCCGCAACAGCATCGACAACCCGCTGTTTACCCGCTCCGGCTCGTCGTTCCAGATCAACGCCCAGCTGACCCCGCCGGCGTCGCTCTTCATGCCCGGACGCGACTGGGCAGCTCTCTCGGCCGACCAGAGCGAAAAGAACCGCCAGGACCTCTATAAATGGGTGGAATACTGGAAAATTCGCTTCCACTCCAAGACTTACACCCCGCTGATTAACTTCACCGAGAAATACACCCTGGTTCTGATGACCCGCGCCGACTTCGGCCTCATCGGCTCCTACAACAAATATCTGAAAACGCCGTTCGAAACCTTCTATGTCGGCGGCGACGGCATGTCGGGCTCCTCGATGTATGCCACCGAAACAATTGCCCTGCGCGGCTACGACAACGGCTCGCTAACCCCCTATGGCAGCGAAGGCTACGCCTACACCCGCTTCGGCGTTGAACTCCACTTCCCCTTCCTGCTGCAACCGACAACCACCATCTATGGCCTCGCCTTCGCCGAAGCCGGCAACGCCTGGACCAAGGTCGGCGACTTCAACCCCTTCCAGATGCGCCGCTCGGCCGGCCTGGGTATCCGTGTGTTCCTGCCTATGGTTGGTCTGCTCGGCATTGACTGGGGCTATGGCTTCGACCGCGACGCCTACGGCACCCGCGGCGGCAGCCACTTCCACTTCGTTCTCGGCCAGGAGTTCTAAACCTTTCGCTCCCTGAGTTGTCTAATATAATATAAGCAACAGATTAACACCCTAACCGACAATGAAAAAATTTCTCCTTCTTCTGATTCTCGGCATCGGCTCCACTTTCGTTGCCGCCGCTCAGAAATATGCTCTGGTCGACATGGAGTATATTCTGAAAAACTACCCCCAATATGAAATGGCAAACGAGCAGCTCAACCAGCTCTCGCAGCGCTGGCAGCGCGAGGTAGAGGCCAAGAACGCCGCCGCCGAAACCCTCTATAAAAACTACCAGTCGGAGCTGGTTTTCATGACCGACGAACAGAAAAAAGCCAAAGAACTCGAAATCGTTGCCGCCGAAAAGGCCGCGACCGACCTGAAATATAAATACTTCGGACCCGAAGGCGAGCTCTACAACAAGCGCCAGAACCTGATGGAGCCGATTCAGAACGAAATATATAACGCAATCAAGAAAATCGCCGAAGAAAAAGGCTACCAAACGGTCTTTGACCGCGCCTCGTCGGCCAACATCATCTATGCCTCTCCGCGCATCGACATTTCAAACGAAGTGCTCAACAGGCTCGGATATTCAAAATAATTCGTTATATTTGCACCCGATAATAAAAATTAACCAAACAAATAATCTAACTAAAAATGCTTAAGAAACTTTTACTGGCTATCGCCATCATTCTCCCCACCTGCGCCTTCGCACAGGCCAAATTCGGTATTGTCGACGCTCAGAGCGTTATGGAACTCATGCCTGAATTCAAAGCCGCCCAAGAGCAGCTCGCATCCGTTTCCAAACAGTATGAAGACGAATACGCCAAACTGACCGAAGCAATCAACAAACAGATTCAGGAATTTCAGGCTCTGGCCGAAGACACCCCCACGGCAATCCGCGAACGTCGCCAGCACGAAATCCAGGACCTCGACCAGCGCCTCCAGGCTTTCCAGCAAACCGCTCAGCAGGACCTCGCCCGCAAGCAGCAGGAACTCGTTGCCCCCATCCAGGAAAAACTCGTTAACGCAATCAAGGCCGTAGGCTCCGAAAAGGGCTTCACCATGATTTACCCCGACGGCGTTGCAATCTACGTTGGCAATGACGTTGTTGACGTTACTCCCGACGTTAAGACCAAGCTCGGAATCTGATTCAAACATTAAAAAAATTCCTTTCCGGCCGGTCTGCAGATGCAGATTGGCCGGAAATATTTTATTTTTAATAGATTTTTGCTTATATTTGCCGAAAATTTTTTTACAAACGCTATCACTATTATTCACCTATGAAGAAATTTCTACTTCTTGCATCTCTGCTTTTCGCCGCTTTCGGCGCCAAGGCAGAAACCAAAGATCTCGGCCATGTCATAGTATCGCAAAACCAGGCCTGGCAATACGACGGTTACACGGCCGGCATCGACGAAACCGACATGGGCTTCGGCGTCAAGCTGCCCAAAACCATGATCAGCAACTTCGCCGGCTGCAAAATCATTGGCTTCCGCATCGGCTGGGGCGCCCCCCAGTTCCCGGGCGAGCTCAACGTGTTCCTGCGCGAGGGTTCATTTAACGCCCCCGACCTTGCAACTCAGCAGGCCACGGTCTACAGCAATAATACCACCACCATGTACTGGAACGAGGTAAAGCTCGACAACCCCTATGAAATCACCTATAACACGGAGGATCTCTACATGGGCTACTACGTCAGCTTCCCCGCCCAGACTCCGACCGCCTCGATGTCGCCCCTGGGCCAGAGACCCGCAGGCTCGCTCTATTTCTCCTTCCCCGATGAGGTGGACAATAACGGCGACCGCATCTGGTTCGATGCCCTCCAGGACACGCGCTACAGCGCTCTGCTCATGGTAGCCATCGTTGAAATCCCCGAAGGCCTGGAAAAAACCGCAGCCGCCGAAATCACAACCCTGTTCACTCCCGGCATTCAGCGCGTAGGCGACATGAAAACCGCCTACATGAAAATCCGCAACCACGGAACGGAAGACATCTCGTCCATCAAGTTCCGCTATTCAATCGGCGACCAATCCTACGAGCACACCCAGGTACTCACCGGTGGCACCATTCCCGCCGGCGAGCAGAAAACCGTCTACGCTCCCGTTGCAGCTCTCGCAACCGGCAATACCCGCCTGGAAATCACCGAGCTCAACAATAAGCCCAACAACTTCAAGCAGGACCTGACCTATCCGATACTGGCAGTGCCCGCCGACGTGGCCGATAACTATCACCACCGCCCCGTCACCGAGTTCTTCGCATCGGAAACCACCCACCTCCAGCCCCTCTATTTCGACTCGATTTTCATGGTCGGCTTCAAGCCCCATATCAATGACATATCGCTCATTTGCCATCACATCTCCGACCAGTTCATGACCGGCGACGACGATGACAGCGCCCTGGGCCTGATGCTGAGCGACAATAACCCGAACGTTGGTATTCCCTCGGTTATGTTTGACCGCTCCGTGGTGCCCACCGACCCCCAGGGTCCCAGCTCCATTTCCGTTATCAACAGTATTCTCTACCCCGAGTTCGCCGAGTACCCCTACAAGGAAACCCTCGAGCGCCCCACCTTCGTTTCCGTCAACGTTGAAACCGCGCTCAACACCGCCTCCGACGAACTGACCATCACCGTTAGCGGCAACATCGAGCCCAACATCCTCCCCGCCGACGAGCAGCTCTACATTTCGGTTTATCTCGTTGAGGACTACGTTGAATCAACCGCTCAGGACTGGGCCGACGAAACCCAGAAAGAAGCCTACGGCGGCGTTATCAAACACATGGCCGTTATCCGCCAGCGTCCCACCTCGGTGTTTGGCGACGTTCTGGGCGCCCAAGGCGAATACTCCAAGACCTACACGGTCGACATTGACCCCGAACTCTGGAAAATCAACGACATGCGCGCAATCGCCCTCGTTCACCGCGACCACCGCAACGAACGCTTCGAACGCCAGGTAATCAACGCCGGCGAACGCAGCGCTGGCTCCGCCTCCATCCGCGCCATCGAGGCCGACGGAACCGAAGCCATCATCAGCGTGGCCAACGGAACCGTTACTCTCAACGGCTCGACTGCCGGCGTTAAGGTCTATAACCTCGCAGGCATCGAAATGCCCAACTCCGGCCTCCGCACCGGCATCTATGTTGTTAAAGCAGGTACCATCCAAACCAAAGTAATCGTAAAATGAACCTGAAATCCATCCTGACCCCGGCGCTGCTGCTCGCTGCAGCAGCCGCCGGCGCTCAGTCAACCACCCATTTCGGCTACGTTGCCGACAATCCGTCGCTTGAAGACCTCTCGTCGCAGGGAACGAACAAAAACCTCTGGCTCGAATGTGCGGTCGGCTTCGACCCCGCAACCGTGCCCTACTTCGCGTCGCTCAAGGGCGCCAAGATAACCGGCGTGCGCTGCTATCTGCGCTGCGACTACAAGCAAAAAGCCCAGGGTCGCACGACTATCAACCTCTATGCCGGCGAACTCAGCGACACTCCCCTGCTGACCAAAACGACCAACTTCCTCGAAGGCTGGAACGAAGTCCTGTTCGACGAGCCCTATGAAATCACCGACCCGGAGCTGCCCATCTTCGTGGGCTACAGGGTTTTCGAACTCATGGGCCCGCAGTCGCTGCCGCTGGTGTCATATTCCCCCTCGGGAGTCACCGGCTCCTATTATGCCAACCCCGGCCGCACAGGCTGGGTCGACAATTCCGACCGCGGCTCGCTGCTGGTGCAGGCAATCGTTGAGCTCCCCGAAGGCAGCGACCCGATGGCCGCTCCGGGCGCCGTTGCCCAAATCTCCGGCGCCCCGCGAATCGTTGCTCCCGAAGCGCCCTTCGCCGCCAATCTCTACGTCCACAACTTCTCCTCCTCCCCCATCGAGTCGTTCACTCTGACCACCACCAACCCCGACCGCACCTATGATTTCACGCCGGCTGAGCCTATCGCCCCCTTCGGCTCAACGCTCATTCCCACTGAAATCTACACCTCGGACGAGGAAGGCACCGACGTTAAAATCACCGCCTGCGTCAGCGCAATCAACGGCTCGGAAGTAACCCCGGCAGCAACGACGCAAACAACCCTCTACGTTTCGAAAGACAACTTCCTGCGCGTGCCCCTGATCGAGGAATACACCTCGCAGAAATGCGTCAACTGCCCCTTCATGGCCTACTATCTCGAAAAAGCACGCGAAAACGTTGGCCTGCCCCACATTTTCGTGGCCCACCACTCCGGCTACGCCTACGACTCGTTCACCCAGCAGGTCGACAAGGAGCTGGAATACCTCTTCTTCGGCGAACCGAGCAACCCCCAGGCAACATATGACCGCACCATCCTGCCCGGCAAAAAGAGCATCATGAACGGCGCCTACGTTGCCGAATGGGAACCCTATGCCGAACTTATCACCGAGGCCTACAACCTGCCGGCGTTCGCAACCATCAACGTTAGCCACACAACCGCCGACGACGGCCAAATCTCGGTCAGCGTCAATGGCCGCGTAGCCCAGGGCGACGTGTCGGCCGACGGCCTGGTCTACCTGTCGACCTACGTTGTTGAAGACAAAATCTCGCGCGACGGCTACCCCCAGATCGGCGTTGACGCCAACGTTGACCCGACCGCTCCGGGCGACCTCGCCGCAACCTATCGCCATAACGGCGTTATCCGCCGCAACCTCTCAACGGTTGAACTCGGCGACAAACTCGACTTCGACGCCGACGGCAACTTCGCCGTTACCTACGAACCCTTCGCAGCCGATGCCAAGTGGGACCCCGACAACACCCACGTCGTTGCCTTCATTCACCGCATCAACAAAGAAGTTCCCGCCGACAACTACGTTCTCAACGCAGCCGACTCCCCCACCCTCTCCGGCAAGAACTCGGCTATCCCCTCGGTCGAAGCCGGCCCCGAAGCCCTTCGCTGGATCGTTGACGCCAACGGCCGCCTGACCGTTACGACCGCGATCCACTCCGCCCGACTCTTCACGACCGCCGGACGCGAACTCCCGCTGTCGGCTCGTCTGACCCCCGGAATCTACATTCTGCGCGCAATTCTCCCCTCCGGCGCAGTTCGCAGCGAACGCATTCTCGTGCGCTGATTTTCCGCAGATTTGCTCACCTCAGAAATTTTTCGTATATTTGCGCGCATTTTCATGCGAAATGCCCAATCCTAACGAAATAATTTTTAACCATTTCACACTAAAAGACATTATCTAAACACATGAACAGCAAAGGTTCTTTGGGAAGCATCGTGGCGGGCGTAATCGCCATCTTCCTCGTGCTCATCTGCCTGTTCTATCTGTCGTTCTCCTGGAAAGGAAACCAGATTGAAAACCAGGGCAAAGAGTACGCCGCCGCCGTTGCCGGCGCCGACAACACAACCGACGCCTACACCGGTGCCTACAAGCACTACATGGACTCCGTAGCGCTCGAACCCGTTTACATGGGCTACACCTATGCCGAAGTGCAGCGCTGGGGCGTGGGCCTCGGCCTCGACCTCAAAGGCGGCATGAACGTTACCCTCCAGGTCAACATGGGCGACATGATCAAATCGCTGGCCGCTGACCCCAACGGCACTACCCTGCGCCGCGCAGTCAACGCAACCGACTCGATTGCCTACGCAGCCCCCGAAACCGAATACGTTGAAACCTTCATCGAACAATACAAGCTCGCCGCCAACAATCCTCAGGTGGACTTCTCGGTAGTGTTCCCCGACGTAATCTCCTCGAACGGCACCAACTACGGCGCTGTGGCCGACAAACTGAAATCCGAAGCCCAGGACCGCGTGAACACCTCGGCAACCAACGTGCTCCGCAACCGTATCGACGCCTTCGGCGTTGTTTCGCCCAACATTCAGGTGCTCCAGGGCAAACAGGGCCAGATTCTTCTGGAACTCCCCGGCGTTAAGGAACACGAACGCGTGCGCGACCTGCTCCAGCGCTCCGCCAACCTCGAATTCTACGAAATGTATAACATCTCCGACATTCAGGAAGGCCTGCGCAAAGCCTACGCCTACAACAACGACACCCTTAAATCGCTGCTCGCTCCCAGCCAGTACAACTCGCCGCTGATCGGCTATGCCCGCGCTAAGGACAAAGAAACCATCAACGCAATTTTCCGCTCTCCCGAAGTGCGCGCCGCCCTGCCCAACAATCTCAAGCTCGCATGGTCCAACAAGGCCGTGAAGCCCGAAAACGTTGGCGGTCAGAAAGACATCTACTCGCTCGTTGCTCTCCGCACCGACATTGACCCCGAAACCCACGAACAGCGCCCCCGAATGAACGGCGACAACATCGTTGACGCCTCGACCGACTTCGACGCCATGCGCGGCCAGACCGTTAACATGCGCATGAACCCCGAAGGTGCACGCCAGTGGGCTGCAGTTACCCGCGCCAACGTTGGCAAGCCCGTAGCCATCGTGCTCGACGACGTTGTTTACTCCTACCCCGTTATCAACACCGTTATTGAAGGCGGCTCCTCTGAAATCACCGGCGACTTCACCGTTCAGGAAGCACAAGACCTTGCAAACGTGTTGAAATCCGGTAAGATGACCGCCCGCGTAAGCATTATCTCCGACATGGTCGTTGGCCCGTCGCTCGGCGCCCAGGCCATCAAGGACGGCATCATGTCGTTCGTCGTTGCCCTGGTGCTGCTGATGATTTTCATGTGCGCCATGTATGGCCTCATCCCCGGCCTCGTTGCCAACCTCGGCCTCGTGCTCAACATCTTCTTCACCTTCGGCATCCTCGCCTCGTTCCAGGCCGTTCTGACCCTCTCGGGTATCGCCGGTATCGTGCTGGCTCTCGGCATGGCAGTTGACGCCAACGTGCTCATCTTCGAACGCGCCAAGGAAGAACTCCGCGCCGGCAAGAACGCCCGCACCGCAATTGCCGACGGCTACTCCAACGCCTTCTCCGCAATCTTCGACTCCAACCTGACCTCGATTATCACCGGCATTATCCTGCTGCTGTTCGGCACCGGCCCCATCAAGGGCTTCGCAACAACCCTTATCATCGGCCTCTGCTGCTCGTTCTTCACCGCCGTTTACCTGACCCGTCTGGTATTCATCCTCGGCGCCAAGAATAAAGCATTCCAGAACCTCACCTTCTCGACCAAGCTCTCGGCTAATCTCTTTGCCAACGCCAAATATAACTTCCTCGGCACCCGCAAAATGTCGTTCACCATTGCCGGCGTCGTAATCGTTGCAATCATCTGCTCGCTCTGCCTGCGCGGTCTCAACCAGGGCATCGACTTCTCCGGCGGTCGCAACTACGTCGTTAAATTCGACCACCCCGTTGAAGCCTCCAAGATTCAGGCCGACCTGCAGCCCCTCTTCCCCGACGCATCCGTTTCCGTTATCACCATCGAAAACAAAAACCAGGTGCGCGTTTCGACCAACTACAAAATCAAAGACTCCTCGCCCGAAGTTGAATCGGAAATCGTTGGCCTGCTCTTCAACGGTCTTGCCCCCGAAATGAACGGCATCACCCCCGAACAGTTCTCGACCGCCAACACCGAATTCGGCCTCATCTCCTCGCAGAAAGTTGGTCCCTCCGTTGCCGACGACATGAAGAAAGACGCCTACATTGCCGTGACCCTCGCCCTCATCGCAATGTTCCTCTACATCCTCATCCGCTTCCGCAACGTTGCCTTCTCGCTCGGCGCCCTTGCCGCAGTTGCCTTCACCGCATTCTGCATCATCGGCTTCTACAGCTTCTTCTATGGCCTCGTGCCCTTCTCGATGGAAATCGACCAGACCTTCATTGCCGCTATCCTGACCGTTATCGGTTATCAGATTAACGACACTGTGGTCGTGTTCGACCGCGTGCGCGAAAACATTACCCTCTATCCCAAACAGAACTTCTTCGAACTCATCAACAAGTCGATCAACTCTACCCTGGGCCGCACGGTAATGACCTCCGCATCAACCCTGCTCGTTCTGCTCTGCATCTTCATTCTCGGCGGTGAAGCCATCCGCGCATTCACCTTCGCCATGATTTCCGGCGTAGTAATCGGCACCCTCGCCACCATCTACATCGCCGCTCCCGTGGCCTATCTGACCGACTCGAAGAAGAAAGCCTGAACCTGACCCCTGAAATCAATAATCCGAAAGGCCTCCGCCCCCTCCCGGGCAGAGGCCTTTTCCCCAACCGACACTAACCCATCTACCCCACTCCCCAAAGGCTCCGCCAATGATTACAACCATCTCCAACCTCGCCCAGGCGCAACAGGCCCTCGGCTCCGGCGCCCGCTGGCTCCATCTGACCGACCCCGCCGACCTCGACGCCATAATCCCCGAGGCGCGCAATGCAAACGTCATTCTGACCCTGCAGTCCGACCACCGGCGCGTTCTCGAAACTCTCATCCACGGCGTTATTCTCGGCCCCGCCGACACCCCCGCCGCCGAAGTGCGCGAACTCCTCGGCCCCCACGCCATTATCGGCTGCCGGGTGGCCTCGCTCTTCGAAATCATGAACCTCGCGCCGCTCGACGTTGACTTCTTCGTTCTCGACCTCCCGGCCGAGCAGGCAGCCGAAATCATTGCCCTGGCCCGCGCAAAAGGCGTTGAGCAACGAATCGCAACCCCCTGCCCCACCCCGGGCGCCGACGCAATTATCGCGCCCGTTAACGCAATTTAACCGACCCGGGCAACGTGTTTGCCCGCAAAAATTCGTAACTTTGCACTCGTGGTTACCAACCCACATTACTAATTATAAACTACTAATCACTAATTCCAACTAACTATGGCAAAAAAAATCACCCCCGCCGGTGCCGCTGCCGATCCCAAAGCAGCCAAACTCGAAGCCCTCAAACAAGCTATGGGCAAGATTGAAAAAAGCTACGGCCGCGGTGCCATCATGAAGATGGGCGACGAAGTGGTTGAGAAAGTCGACGTGATACCTACCGGCTCCATCGGCCTCAACATGGCCCTGGGCGTAGGCGGATATCCGCGTGGCCGCGTGATCGAAATCTACGGCCCCGAATCGTCCGGCAAAACTACCCTTGCTATCCACGCCATTGCCCAGGCCCAAAAGGCCGGCGGCATCGCTGCAATCATTGACGCCGAGCACGCCTTTGACCCCTACTACGCAAAAGCCCTCGGGGTCGACATCGACTCTCTCTACATTTCTCAGCCCGACAACGGCGAGCAGGCCCTCGAAATCGCCGAACAGCTCATTCGCTCGGCGGCCATCGACATTCTGGTTATCGACTCCGTTGCCGCACTGACCCCCAAAAGCGAAATCGACGGCGACATGGGCGACCGCCAGGTAGGCCTCCAGGCCCGACTGATGAGCCAGGCCCTGCGAAAACTGACCGGCGCGATTTCCCGAACCAAAACCTGCTGCATTTTCATTAACCAGCTCCGCGCGAAAATCGGCGCCATGTTCGGCCCCGCCGAAACAACGACCGGCGGCAACGCGCTGAAGTTCTACTCCTCGGTGCGCATCGAAATCCGCCCGACGACCACCATTAAAAACGGCGACGAGCCCATTGGCCGCCTCGCTGTTTGCAAGGTAGTTAAAAACAAGGTGGCACCCCCGTTCAAACGCGCCGAGTTCGACATCATGTTCGGCCAAGGCATTTCCCGCTCAGGAGAAATCCTCGACATGGCCGTTGACTTCGACATCATCCAAAAGTCCGGCTCATGGTTCAGCTACGACGGCGGAAAACTCGCCCAGGGACGCGACGCCGCAAAATCCGTCATCGCCGACAATCCCGAACTCGCCGACGAACTCGAAGCAAAAATCATGGAAGCCCTCCGCGAGAACCCCGACAAGAAGCGCGCCTCGCGAGCTCCCAAGTTCAAACGCGCCGGCGCGAGCGCCGACTCTGCCCCCGCAGCCGACGCCGACTCCGCCCCGGCCGACACCGACTCTCCCGCCGACGAAGAGTTTTCAATCGAAGAAGACGAATAATTTCGCCGAGGTTCCCGCAAAAGAACCTGACACACCGAAAAATAACCCCATTTTTCAAAGCGGCAGCGCCCAAATCGGGCCTGCCGCTAACTTTTTTATGGTAAAAAAGTAACAAAATGCACACAAATTGCTCAAAACGTTGGTAAACCGAAATAATTTTTGTACTTTTGCCGCCATAATCCTATTTAATTCACAATTTATTTAACACTTAACATGAAAAGATTGTACTCCATCATGCTCTCGGCCGCAGTCGCCGTCGCAGCATCCGCAGCAATCCCGGTGAGCAAAGCACCCGCGCAACTCACTCCCCGAGCTGCAACAGAGGTGGTATCGCCCCTGCCCGGCGGCATCAACATTCGCATAGCCGAACCGCAGCAGTCGATCGCCGAAGCCCTGCCGACAAAGAACCGCACTCAGCAGACCCGCCTTCAGGGCACTTCGCTGCAGCGCATAGCAAAAGCGCCCCGCAAGGCCGACGGCACCGGTTCGAAATACGACGGCACCTACACCCTGACTGCCGGCGAATGGTACTATAATACCCAATCGCAAAGCTCTGTTCCCGTTCAAGTTGAAATGACGGTTGAAGACGGCGTTGCCATTATCAGTAACGACGACTACCTCGTTTCCGACATCATGGCGCTGTTTGACGAAGAAACCGGCGTTATGTCGTTCGTTAACTACTACGTTGGCGCAAACACCAACCACGCAATTTCATTCATGCCTTTCATTTGGAACGGCACCATTAACCACACTACCTACTCCGTTACCTTCAACGAAGAAACCCAATCGTTCGACATTCCCGCCGACCACGGCCTCGACTGGCTTGCTTGGGATGTTGCCAACATCGCCGATGCCAAGGCCTACAATGTAGACTCGGCCATTGGTTCTTATGATACATTTGACCTCGAAGGCCTGGCCAAGAATGACGACTCAACAACCTGGACGTCCATCGGCACCGGCGAATGGTACGAAGGCCTCCTGACCATTTTCTCCGACATCGACGAAGGTCAGCACTGGTCGGTTGAAATCGAAGAATGCGACCAGACGCCCGGCGTTTACCGCATGAAACCCTATGCCGTTGCAGGTAACCCCATTGCCCAACTACTGGGTAAGGTTGACTCCTCTACCGAAGTAATCGTTAACGCAACCGACCCCACAAAGGTATATACCGACGGTAGCTTCGCCCCCTTCGGCCTGCGCACCTTCTGCGGCATTAACAAGGAGAATAACTTCCAAAGCAGCGTCTACGGCACCCTGGAGGACAAGGTTATCACCTTCCCGGCAGCATCTTTCGCCTACTATAACAACGGCACTTGGTACGTCGTTAACAAAAGCGGCTTCAAAATCGCCCTCCCCGGCGCTGTTATTAAGGACTACACCCTGAAAGCTACCACAACCGACATCTGCTCGCCCGCAGCTGAAACCACCGTTAACCTGACCGTGGGAGCCGACATCGCATCCCTCAAGGCAGTAGTTCTGCCCGGCAAGTACGAAACCGCATATGGCACCAACGCCCAGATTGTTGCCGCCAACGGCACCGAAGTCACCATCGGCGACTCTTTCACCATTGAAACTCCCACTGAAGGCGGCATCTACTCCATCATGATTGTTGGTCTGGACGCCAACGGCGATATCGTTGCCACTGCCAACACCTATCAGCTTGTCGACGCCGAACAGACTATGGACTGGGACGTGGTTACCTGGGAAGTGGTTCCCAACGTTAAGGCAACCTTTACCGAAGGATTCCTCGCCGGCATCTTCAGCGACATTGACGCAGAAGATTTCGAAGTAGTTCTCGAAGAAAGCACCATTACCCCCGGCCGCTTCCGCTTCGAAGCTCCCTACGCTCAACATTCGAAGAAGTTCCCCGTTGCCGACCACTCCCCTGCCCATAAACACTACATCTACGTTAACGCTACCGACCCCGACAAAGTCTATGTTGAGCTCTCGCCCCTGGGCGTAAGCGTTCCCGGCTTCGGTTCAGCCTATGGTTACTCTTTCCCCGGACTCTATGCCGGCACTGCAAACTTTGAAACCGTTCCCGACTCTTATTTCGGCACTTTTGCCGACGGCAAAATCAACGTGCCCGCACTCGCTTCGTTCAATAACTCCCCCAATACCGCAAACTACACCGCATCTCTGACCCTCACCATCGACACCATCGCAGAACCGACTCCGATCGAAGAGTGGAAGTCGCTCGGCGAAGGCACCTGGGTTGACGGCTTCTTCACCGACTGGTATGTTCTGTTTGAGGGTGTTAACAACTCTTGGACCGTAAACATCGAAGAAAACACCACTACCCCCGGTCTCTACCGCGTTCTCCCCTATGCCTCTGAAACCGAAGGCGCTGAAAATCTCGACGACGCCGACGATTCCAACTACTTCCTGGTTAACGCTACCGACCCCGAAAAGGTGTTCATCGAAGGCCCGTTCACTCCCTTCGGCGACTATGACCTGCGCCAGAACTGCGCCGAAAGCTGCGAAGACTATGATGGCGAAGGCACCTACGGCAAGTTCGTTGACGGC
The DNA here is from genome assembly GCA_014801955.1 of Bacteroides sp. GTDB lineage: Bacteria > Bacteroidota > Bacteroidia > Bacteroidales > Muribaculaceae > UBA3263. Next base: position 228,723 of record JAAVDE010000012.1, read on the forward strand.
GAAATCTTCTTCCCCGCACGCTCGTTTACTGAATATTACGAAGGCGAAGCCTACGATCCCACCAACACCGAAGGCATCCTGATGATCGTTCTCCCCGGCCATGAAGTCAAGGACTACCAGCTGGTAACCGCTTCTTCGCTCTGCGGCGACAACGGCAAGGCTACCATCAACTTCGAAACCGTTGGCAGCGGCATCGCTTCGATTCAGACAACCACCGTTGCCGGCCACTATATCTTTGCCGACGACGTTGAAGGCGAACCGGTCAACGTTGACCTGTCGGTTGCTGAAGCCATCAGCCACACCGTTAACAACCCCGTTGGTGGCAACACTACCCTGGTTGAAGCTCTCGACGCCAACGGCAACGTTCGTCGCGCCAAAACCGTTTACCACTTCAACAACTTCGACTTCATCGGCTGGCACTACGTTAAGGAAGCCAAGGTTACCGAATCGTGCCTCTTCCCCGCCTTCGGCTATGAAGACGCCGAACTGACCTGCAACTTCGAGGAGAAGGACGACGAACCCGGAATGTATCGCATCGCCAACGTTTATCGCGAACACGACTACTCGCTCGGCCACCTGATGCACAACCACTATCTCTACATCGACGCCACCGACCCCGACTATGTTAAGGTAATTCCCTCCAACACCGGCGTAGGCGACGACGATATGGGCGAAATCTATATCACCAACGATGCCGAATACTACGAACAGAGCGGCTACGGAGAACTTGCAAAGGAATTCGGAACGTGCGGCACCATGAACGATAACATCATCGACCTGGGCGAAATCTTCGTTGCGTTCAGCAAGGTCTACAACGGCGCCTGGAACGAAGGCTACGGCACCATCAGCATCGAACTCGTCGACGACGGCAAGGACCCCGGCGCCATTTCTGAAATCAGCTCCGACAGCGAAGCCGATGCGGTTTACTACAACATCCGCGGCCAGCGCGTTGCCCGTCCGACCGTTCCCGGCATCTACGTTCGCAACAACACCAAAGTCTACGTTAAGTAATCACCCTCCCATCCCCTTTCAATAGAAAAAGCCCGCCAATCGGCGGGCTTTTTTATTTTCGTCAGTCAGTCGGCGCGAGTCAAACAACCGTGAAGCGCGCATATTTCAGCAAAAGGGTTTTGCGCCCCTCGCGCTCGAAGTCAACAACGATGCGCGTATCGTCCATCGAGCGGTCAACCTCGGCAATAACGCCGCGTCCGAACTTCAGGTGTTCGATAACCATGCCCTCGCTAACGTCGATTTCCGGCTCTCTGCGGGCCGATCGCTGCTGCGGCGGGGAGTAGGGGCGGAATGAGTCGAGCGGGCGCATCTGAGGCCTTACGGGCACCTCCTCGACCGAGCCGCCGACCGAGTTGCGCAGATAGTCGGTGGCAATGTCTTTCAGAAAACGCGATGGCTGGGGCATGACGGTTGCGCCGTTGCGGAAGCGCGACTGCGCGTAGCTGAGCATGCAGAACTGCTTGGCGCGCGTAATCGCAACGTAGAGCAGGCGGCGCTCCTCCTCGACCTCGCGCAGCGAACCCATCGCCATCGACGACGGAAACAGCTCCTCTTCAACGCCAACAACGAACACGTTGTTGAACTCCAGCCCCTTGGCCGCATGGGCCGTCATCAGCGTAACGCGCTCCGAGGCCTGCATGTCGTCGTCCTTGCGGTCCTGGTCGGTTGCCAGCGACGCCATGCCCAGGAAGTCGGCCAGCGAAATATCGGTCGACCCCTCCTCCAAGCGCTCCTCAACGAACTCGCGAACGGCGCTGACCAGCTCCTCGAGGTTCTCGCGGCGCGCAACAGTTTCGGGCGCATGGTCGGTCAGATACTGGGCCATCAGCCCCGAGCGGGCAATGATTTTCTCGGCAACCTCGAAGGCCGACAGCCCGCGCAGGTTCATGTCGGCAAACCCCTCGATGAGCTCGCGGAAGGCAGCGAGCTTCTTCAGCGCCGCCGCCCCCAGGCCGGCAGGGTAGGTCTCGGGGTCGCAGATAACGCTCCAGAGGCTCACTCCGCCGTCGAGCGCCGCGCGCCCCAGGCGCTGCATGGTCGTTTGGCCAATGCCGCGCGAGGGAGTGTTGATTGCGCGGCGCAGCGCCTCGTCGTCGTCAACGTTGAGGCTCAGGCGGAAATAGGCCAGGGCGTCCTTAACCTCCTGGCGCTGGTAGAACGACAGGCCGCCATAGATGCGATACGGTATATTGCGCTTGCGCAGCGACTCCTCCAGAACGCGGCTCTGGGCGTTGGTTCGATAAAGAATCGCGTAGTCCTCAAACGAATCGTGGGCCTCGGCGCGGCGCGCGGCAATGCGGTTGGCAACCAGGTAGCCCTCCTCGAAGTCACTGTAGGCCTTGACCAGCTCGATGGGGGCGCCGACGTCGTTGCGCGAAAAAACGTTCTTGCGGATCTGCTCCGTGTTTTTCGCAATCAGCGAATTGGCGGCGTTGGTGATGGTCTGCGTCGAGCGGTAGTTCTGCTCCAGCTTGAAGATGCGCAGGGTAGGGTAGTGGCGCTGCAGATTCAGAATGTTGTCAATATTGGCGCCGCGGAAGGAATAGATGCTCTGCGCGTCGTCGCCGACAACGCAGAGATTCCCGCTCTCGCGGGTGAGCATCTGAACTATCAGGTGCTGCGCAAAATTAGTGTCCTGATACTCATCGACCAGAACATAGCTGAAAAACTCCTGATAGTGATGAAGAATATCCGGATTGTCGCGAAACAGAACGTTGGTGAAATACAACAGATCGTCGAAGTCCATTGCGTTGCTGACAAAGCAGCGGCGGCAATACGCTTCATAGACCGCATAGAGCAACGGGCGGCGCGCGCGCTTGTCGGCATCGATGATTTCGCGGCTCATCTTATACTGCGCAGGCGAAATCAGCGAATTTTTCGCGGCAGAAATCGCCCCGAGAACCGCCGACGGCTTATAAATCTTGTCGTCCAGGTCCATATCCTTCAGAATCGCCTTTACCAGCGCCTTGGAATCCTGAGTGTCGTAGATGCTGAACCCCGGCTTGAAGCCCAGTCGGTCGGCATGGCTGTTCAAGATGCGGCGAAAAATCGAGTGGAAAGTGCCCATCCAGAGGCGTGAAGCCGTTTTCGGTCCCACCATCTGCTCGATTCGGCTGCGCATCTCGTTGGCCGCCTTATTGGTGAAGGTCAGAGCCATGATGCGCCAGGGCTCCATCTTCAGGTCAATCAGCAAGTGCATTATCTTATACGTCAGCACGCGGGTCTTGCCCGAGCCGGCACCGGCAATCACCAGCTCCGGGCCGCTGCAATAGGTAACGGCGGCGCGCTGGGCGTCGTTGAGTTCATCTAAATAGCTCATAAACAAAAGGGATAGGGTAGGGGAGAGGAGGGATTATTCCATTGAAAGATGGGTCAGCCGGCGCTCCAGTTCGGCAGTGCTGACGTGGGTCGACAGCTTGCCCTGATGGGCGATGCTGATGCCGCCCGTCTCCTCGCTGACAACTATGGCAACCGCGTCGGTTGCCTGCGCAATGCCCAGCGCAGAGCGGTGGCGCAGGCCCAGCGAGCGCGGAATCGAGCTGTCGTGGCTCACCGGCAGGATGCACCCGGCCGATGCAATGCGCCCGCGGGCAATGATGGTCGCACCGTCGTGGAGCGGCGAATTTTTGAAAAAGATATTCTCCAGCAAGCGCGAATTGAGGCGCGCATCAATCATGTCGCCCGTCTTTTCATAAGCCGTCAGGCTGATATTCTGCTCAATGACGATCAGCGCGCCGGTTCGCGAACGCGCCATGTTCATGCAAGCATAAACGATTGGCATAACCCAGCGATGGGCCTTCTCCATTTCGTCGGCCTCGGCGCTCTTTCCCTCCAGCTTGCGCTGGAACAGGCGGCGCAGACCGCGCCAGCGCTGATTCGAACCTATCTCCTCGAGAAAACGCCGAATCTGCTCCTGAAAAAGAATCACCAGCACCAGCAGCCCGATGCTCATGAACTTATCCAGGATAGTGCCGGTCAGACGCATGCCGAGAATCTCCGACGTCAGCAGCCAAACGCCGATAAACGCCAGCACCCCGATAAACAGATTGCGGGTACCCGACTGCTTCATCAGCTTATAAAGCCAGAACAACAGCGCTGCGACCAACAGAACGTCCAGCGCATCCTTAAATCCGAAATTGCTAATCATACCCGCAAATTTAAGCAAAAATCTCCGAATTTTTGTGTACCTTTGCGCTAAATTCACTTTGCCATGACCCAAATAACAGATAATAAACTCGAAAACCATCTCTACGACGATATTTGCAACATCATTGAGCAGACACGCTACAGGGTTGCAACATTCGTCAATTCAGAAGCATCGCTGATGAACTGGCACGTCGGAAAGCGCATCAAGGAAGATGTTTTGTTCAATAAGCGCGCGGGATATGGCGAAGAGATTCTGAAGCGGTTGTCAAAACAGCTGAAAACCCGCTTCGGAGCCGGTTGGGGCTACCAGAAGCTCCAACATTGCGTACGCGCCGCGTACACTTTTTCCGAAGAAGAAATCATGTACGCGGTGCGTACACAATTAAGCTGGACTCATCTTCGCTCACTAATGGCGGTCAACAACAGTCTCGCGCGCCAGTTCTACATGGAAATGTGCAGACTCGAACAGTGGTCAACACGAACACTCGACGAAAAAATAGACTCGCAACTATATGAGCGAACCGCCATAAGCCGCAAACCGGATGAAATCATAAAAGCCGAGCTCAAAAAGTCGAAGGAACAAAATGAGCTGCAGCCCGACATGGTGTTTCGCAGCAGCTACTTTCTCGACATGCTCGGGATGCCCGAAGTATTCAGCGAAAACGACCTGGAATCCGCCATTCTCAATCAGATTCAAGCCTTTCTCAAAGAATTCGGTTCGGATTTCGCATTTGTTGACCGCCAGAAACGAATTCCGGTCGACGGAGTAGACTACCGGCTGGACTTGCTGTTTTACCACCGGGGACTGCGCCGGCTGGTGGCAATTGATTTGAAACTCGGAAAATTCAAGCCCGCCTACGAAGGTCAGATGCTACTTTACCTGCGCTACCTTAACCGCCACGACCGCAAGGAAGGAGAAGCATCGCCCATAGGCCTTATTCTCTGCTCCGAGGGCAACACCGAACACATTGAATACCTGATGCTCGACGAGGATTCGCCGATTAAAGTAGCTCAATACTATACTAAATTGCCCGACAAAAAGCTACTGTCCGAAAAACTTCAACGAGCAATTTTAATTGCAAAGGAACACTATCGGAATCGTGAAGCGGATAAAGATTGAAATCACGGCTTCGCCCCTAATGTTACAAATTAATTTCCTAAATTATGTTAAATAATTGGGGATGAATCAAAAAAGTTGCTAACTTTGTGGCGAAGTTGTTACCAATCAGTTTCATCATGAAATTCAGAAAAGTACTTATCTTGCTAACGGTCTGCGTGTTGGCAGCCGTTAACTTGCGCGCGAGTGAAACATCACCCGTCGACTCTCTCATGCGCGAACTCAAAATCGCAAGATCTCAGAACGACTCACTGCCGATTCTCTACGACCTTCTCGATACGGTGTTGCCCCGCAAGCGCAAAGACATTATGCTGATGATTCAGCGGATTGCCGAACGCAACAAAGACTACGAGGCGCAGCTCGACATGTTTCGCAACATGGCAGTCTACGGCGCCGGTTTCCATGACCCCGAGCTCATTGAGGACGCGATGGACAAAATCGAAATAATCCCCGAGTCGGAAGACAAACGCCAAACAAAGATTTTTCTGCGCGCAATGCGCGCAACGGCCGACGAGTTCACGACCGAGGAGGAACGCGATAACTACACGCGCCAACTCATGAAGTCGGTGGCCGATATGCCCGACAACATATCGCCCCACGAACGCGTGTCGCGACTGTTTGCCCTGGTATCGGTCCTCTACCCCCAAAGCCGCGGCGAACTGCTCTCGCAATATCTCGACGCTCTCGACGAAGCCCTGAAAACCCTGCCCCAGCTGCCAAACCGCTATCTCCGCTCGCAGTTCAACAACTTCGCTGCCGTTGCCTACCGTCATAACGACGAATACGTCAAGAGCATACGCGCCGACCGCAACCAGCTGATAAACAACAACCAGCTCCAACAAATCTATCAGGAAAAAGGCCGCAAGTTCAGAAACTACGACGTTTCGCGCTACCTACGCCTGGCCCGTATGCTCCAGAACCAGGAAATCATAACCGACAAGGAGTTCAACGAGACCGTTGACACTATCAACGCCCTGATAGCGCGCAACAAGGAAATCGCCGAATACTACCATGCTTTCCCAATCGCCAAAGTTGGCATTCTGATGCGCCAGGAACGCTATGCCGAAGCGATTCCCCTCATTAAGCTGCTATCCGACTCGGCCCAGCATATCTACGAACGCCGCTTCTATACCCGAATGCTCATCGACGCCGCTGAAAAAGCCGGCGACCTCGAAACCAAGCGCAACGCCGAAGTGCGCAACTCATCGGTTCTGGAAGAGTTCATGAAGTTCAAAACCAGCCAGCGAATCCACGAACTCCAGCTGCTCTACGACGTTAACGCCCTGCGTCGCCAGCAAATCTCCGAACGCTTCGCTAACGAACGCCAGACCAACACTTGGCTGACACTTGGCATCTACGGTCTGCTGTTTGTCGTTGCACTGCTGATTGCGCTGCAGGTGCGAGAAAACCGTCTCCGCCATCGCGCCGCCTACAACAAAACCGCGCTCGAGGAAACCATCGAAGCCCAACGGCAAAAAATCGAACGCCTGACAACGAAGCTCGCCGAATCAAACCGCCGCGAATCGGAAAAGACGCAAATGATGACCTACATCTCCCACGAGCTCTCCACGCCGCTATCCTCCATCATCAACTACGCCCGGATGATAGCCGACGAAGTGCCCGACAAGGAGGTCAGCGACTACATCAGCCACTTCGTTGAAATCATTGAGAGCAACACCCGAACCATCCAGGCCGTCACCGCCGACATGCAGGAATTTGCCCTCAACGAATCCAAACCCATAGTCGCCAACAACATCCCCGCCAATCCAAACCAGATTGCAACCATAGCCGCCGAGACCATCGAACCGCAGCTCGACTCGCGAATCAAAATCAGCGTTTCCCCCGCCGCCGGCGACCCCTCGATAACGACCGACCCCCGCCGCGTTCAGCTGCTGCTGCTCAGCTGCATCTACAACATGGTCAAATCCATCAACAGCGGCAAGATAACGGTGCGCGTCGTCGTAAGCCCCGAAGAATGTCAGTTCATCGTTGCCGCTCCCGGCGCAACGCCCGCCGACGAACCCGCCTGCATTCCCCACTATGCTTCGACCCTGTCGTCGGTCAACGGCGAAATCACCTACAACGCCGAAGTCCCCGCAATGACCCTAACCCTCAAACGCTGACCCCGCCAGCCAACACTCCAAAATGAAAATCGGAATCATAGTTGCAATGGACAAGGAGCTGCAACTGCTCCTGCCCCTGATTGAAAACCCCGAAAACATTGAAGCCGACGGCTACACCTTCACCACAGGCCACATCGGCCGCCACAGCGTTTGCGCAACCAAATGCGGCATCGGAAAGGTCAACGCCGCCCTCGGCGCCCGGGCCCTAATCGAACTCTTCGCGCCCGAGCTGATAATCAACACCGGCGTTGCCGGCGGAACCGGCGGAGCGGCAAAGGTGCTCAACGTCGTTGCCGCAACCGGCGTTGGCTACCACGACGTCTGGTGCGGCCCCGGAACCACCCCGGGCCAGGCCGCCGGCTGCCCCGAGCTATTCCCCGCCCCCGAAGCCCTGCTCGCCCTGCCCGCGCTGAGCGAAAACCCGATTGTGAAATTCGGCGTCGTTGCCTCGGGCGACATCTTCGTTGACCGCCGCGAAACCGTTGACCACGTCCTCGGCCTCTATCCCGACGCCGTTGGCGTTGACATGGAAAGCGCCGCCATTGCCCAGACCTGCTGGCGCAAAGGAGTTGACTTCCTCTGCCTGCGCGTAATCTCCGACACCCCCGGCGAAGTTGCCGACAACGGCGCGCAATACGACTCCTTCTGGGAAGCCGCCCCCCGCGAAGCCTTCGCCATCGTTAGCCAACTGCTCAACCAAATCGCCTGAGATGGAAAAAATCCCCTCATTCCAAATCGACCATAACCGCCTCGAACGCGGAATCTTCGTCAGCCGCCGCGACGTTACCCCCCGGGGCGACGAACTCACCACCTTCGACATCCGCCTGACGCGCCCCAACCGCGAACCCGCAGCCGACCCCGCCGCGCTCCACACCATCGAACACCTCGCCGCAACCTTTCTGCGCAACGACCCCCAATGGCGCGACCGCGTCGTTTACTGGGGTCCTATGGGCTGCTGCACCGGCTCCTACCTCATTCTCCAGGACCGGCTCGAAAGCGCCGACATCCTCGACCTGATGCGCCGAACCTTCGACTTCATCGCAACCTTCAGCGGCGAAATCCCCGGCGCCACCGCCCGCGACTGCGGCAACTACTCGTTCAACAACCTCCCCGGCGCCCGCGCCCTCGCCGCCCGCTACCTGGCCGAAGTGCTCAGCAACCCCGCGCCCGAAAACCTCAACTACCCCCGGTGAGGACCATCCCCTCCGACCCCCGCAAAATCATCGACGGCTTCTCGGCCTACCTGCTCCTCGAAGCCGGCAGCGCCGACAACTCCCGCCAGGCCTATGTGCGCGACGCATCCCGCCTGCTCGAATTCCTCCAAAACGAAGGCATCTCACCCGACTCGGCCAACGTCGATACCCTCCATTCCTTCATGGTAGCCATGGTCGACCTCGGCCTCGCCCCGCGCTCCCTGCGCCGCCTCGTCAGCGGCATCCGCGCCCTCTTCCGCTACCTCGTTGCCGAAAACTACCTCGAAACCAACCCCGCCCTCCTTCTCGAACCCCCGCGTCTGGGCCTCCACCTCCCCTCAGTCCTCAGCGTCGACGAAATCGACGCCATGATCGACGCCATCGATTCCGCCTCGCCTCAGGCCCTGCGCGACCGCGCCCTCATAGAAACCCTCTACGGCTGCGGACTCCGCGTCAGCGAAGCCATAAACCTCGAAATCGGGCGCCTCAATCTCCCCGAAGGCTACCTCTCGGTCGTTGGCAAAGGCTCCAAAGAGCGACTCGTGCCCCTGGGCCAGGTAACGGCCGACGCCCTCAGCGACTGGCTTGCCCAAAGAGCCGACGGAAAAATCGCCGACGGCGAAGAAAACTACGTCTTCCTCGCCCCCCGAACAGGCCGCCGCATAACCCGCATGCGCGTATTCGACATAGTCAAACACCTCGCCTCCCAAGCCGGCATAGCGACCGAAGTATCGCCCCACACCCTCCGCCACTCCTTCGCCTCCCACCTGCTCGAAGGCGGCGCCAACCTCCGCGCCATCCAGCAGATGCTCGGCCACGAAAGCATCTCAACCACCCAAATCTACATCCACCTCGACCGCTCCCAACTCCGCCGCGAAATCCTCCTCCACCACCCCCGCAACTCCCACTAACCCCTCGCCGACACTCTCCAGTGGAATATAAAAATATGAATCAGTAACGTTAATTGTTACCGATTCATATTTCAGTTCATCCTAATGAGCCAAAAAGCACATCAGTATTGATTGTAGAGAGTTTCACGAACGCTCATAATATGAGGACTCAGAGTCTTACCCGACACATGAATCTCTGCCATAAGAGTATGATTTCCATGAGACGGATTGGTTACCGAATACTTGACCTTATACGGCGCATTTGAAAGCGAAGAGATTTCTTTACCATCAAAAAAGAACACAACCTTGTCGATCTTTATTCCCCAAAACGTAGGGTTAAATAACGGTATTAATTCAGCATCAAATTCTATCCACGTCTGTTTATTAGCTCCGGATCCACCGGACCCACCCGAGAATTGTCCAATCCAATACGCAGGAACATCAGGAACATATTCACTAAAGTTTGCATCCGTCAGAACAAATGCCGGGTCTTGGCTGTCTGATTGACAACTACTAAGGAATAGACCACAAGTGAAAATGACAACAATAAACTTTATATAGTTTTTCATGATTAACCTATTACTATGCGATTAGTTATTATATGGAAAATTAAAACCTATACCGAAATCGAATGAGTTCATCTGCTTATATGCAGGCACCCACAAATAGCTCAACGACAAAGTTATTTCGTAGCCATTCCCGCAAGGAATAATCCCGCGGATATTAGGTCGCATCAAGAATTTTTCTTTTTGGTCCTTCTGCGTCGTTTGATATTGTACATATTGTAATGAACCATCTGAGTAGCTCCTTGTTGACATATAATCAGTGACAAAATCACCCGACAATATAGCACTACCGAAACCATAGCTGACAGCAACATATTTGAAAACATAGCCCAATGAAACTGTCAAATATTCTTTTGGGAAATATGTTCCGGAACTTATCTCATAATTACATAGATCTTTTATATCGCTACGCAAGGTAGTGTACGGACTGATATTAGGATGTCGCGGTGCATAGCCGAGTTCAACCCCAGCAATCAAAAAATCCCATATCAACTGAGCACCAAACCCGACGGGATAACATTTGCTGTAATTGTAGCCAAGACCCCAAACAAGTTCATGCTCATTGTTTACTAACCCTTTAAGATTGACTTTCATTTGGCGTCGACCTGTCTTTTTATTATACTGCATAGTATAAGGGGTAATTTTTAATATTTTATTATCTCCAGGAGACAAAACAAAGGCACAATTTTCCACCTGAGGGTAAATTCCGGAAATATGAAAGATACAAGAAACGCTTGGATATTCGGGATAACGTGGATCTCGTTCGTTGAATGGAACATATTTGATGTCTGATATATACGCATCAGTTCCGTCACCGATTGCATCCACAAGTATATCATCGAAAATCTTCCTATCATATAATTTTGACGTAGGCACACGATACTTCTTGGCTAACGCCGTAACCTGCTTTGTGTCAAGACAGAATTTACTTTCATCAAGTAAGCCGTTGAGACGAATCCTCGGTGAATAGTCAGACGAGCCTGCTTTAACATTATTGGAATGACCAGACCAATTTTTCAAATGAGTTGCAAATTCATTAACCACCTCAACTGCCGGTTCTTCGCCTTTTGTCGGGAATATACCTCCCGATAAAAACAGCAGACAGAAAAATACATGTTTTATATGCTCTACCATATTAGTGTTAATCGTTATGTGGTTTATTTAATCAAATTTTTAGGGCGAATACCTGCTATCTTATCACCATGAAGATAAAATAGCACCGGCTCCGTTAAATTTTGGAGTCCATCAACAATCAGCTCACCGCTCACAACGGTAAATCTCCCCCTTTGCGTCAGATTACTATCGTCTTCAACGCGCAGATAATTTACCCGACAGCTTCGGCCTTTGAAATCGGGGCTGAATATTCCCTTGAGTAAAAGCTGCCAATGAGTGCTTCCAAGCGGCGGGTCAAGTGATGCTACTGAAAGAATCTTACATCCATCGGCAGTGAAAAGATAGACCCCGGAAATCGTTTGACGGATTTTTTCAAGTATCAACGGATTGCGAGTATTATAATAAGAATTGATGTCAGTAACAAAATTCCTGACAACAGCAATTGCAGAGTCCGCGTCCATTGGGATAGGGCGGAAGACGTCTTCACGATTATCTTCTGACTGCGGCCTCAAGTCCGGACGCGGCCTGAGACATGAGAAGATTGCCTTTTTGTCCGAAGCGCTTGTCTTTTTCCAGTCGCTGATGAGCCAGCCGGCATTGCTATCTTCCCGTGGGAAATTTCGGACACTAAACACATAGTCCGGCACCTGATAGAACTGAAATGTTATATCCTTTATCCGGGTGAGTTTCAAAAGTCCGTAATAAACCAAGGTGCAGAAAACTGATGACTGATTCAGAGGATTTGTTACCGCCAATAGCTGCGAAATTTCTCTTTTCTGCTTATTCGTTATCTCAACCAGACTCGTGAAGTTTAACTCGTGGTCCGTCGGGGATATTGACAGATGACCGCTTTGGTCGCCCGGAAGCAATTCAAACAGTTGCCCATCGGCATGGGATATAACCCACCTGGTAACGCCGTTATCCAATGATTCAACCGTGAGATATAGATTAAACGACACTTCCTTGCCTTGCATAGAACCGACACACTCAACGAGTGCGAACCAATCCTTGTCGGTAAAATCAAGCTTAACTTGACTGTCTGACATTTTCATTATGAAATTCGTTGCGGAATCCACGAGTATCTCCTGATTATCTGCGATTCTCTTAATGTCAAACAAGCCACCGAGTGCTGACTCTGCCTGCGGATTTTTGACGGCATCATTGAATCGGCCAATAAATTCATCAATACTGCTGATCTGATATTGAAAATTCAAATTATCAATACCATCAGAACGCAAACTCATCTGAGAATATCCGTTAAAGGCAGATAGTACCACTGCTGCGATGAGCAGCAGTGGTTTAACTATTTGGATTTTCTTCATAATCTGCTCGTTTCTAAAGCCATTGTGTCGCCAAGCCTGATAATTAACCGTTTTCCATCAACGCCTTCACGAATCTCAATCAGGACCTTAACCTTTTTGGTTGTTCGGTCGCCATAGAGTTGCCATCCGCCATCGCTTGTTGCTCGAAATTCCTGCTCGTAGCAGATTGAAACCTCATACTTGCCTTCGCCAACCTTTTTAAGGTCGCTGGCTTTCATCTGATGCAACTGAGTCGAATTAATCTCGATTTGAGGATAATTCATATTGATTAACCGAGAATAATACTTGTGGGTCAACTGTCTGCGCGGCGTTGGATTACGAACTGATGTAGTTTCGGTTATCACACCATCGCTCACACGCCCGTTCCACTCATAACCATAACCATCACCTATGAACATTGCAAGCGCAGATGTTCTGGTAAACTCACGGTCCGCAAGACTGTTATTTTTATTTGCCATATAAGCTATGTTTTTATTGAGACTATAAACATATTGTTTGCCTCGAGTGACCATTTCTTCCACCATATCCGGAGTAACATCAAGGCCCTGACTTCGGCAGTTTTGCGGGTCTACTATTATTATAATGGTTGCTATAATGATTGATTGCAGAATTTTTTTCATAACTTACTCTTTATAGGTTTCCTTTACTTTTAGTCCGCTTATGCGGCTACCTTTTTTATGAATCTCGGTGGGAGCTACTTTAATTAAAGATTCATTGATTATAAGCCTCCTGAAATAACTCGAAGCCGGAATGCAGTCAAGGATAAATGCTCCGTCCTGGCTCATGATTTTTACCTCAGCATCACTCGTAAATATTTCATTGATTTTGTCAATCTGTGAGCCTCGTTCCGAACGTGAAAGATCACGATTCAATGCGATATCCAATGCAACACCAAGCTGATTTATCATTTTTTGGTCTTCTGATACTGCAGTTTGCTGCGACTGTGGCTGATTGACGGAAACCGGGGTCTGCGGCTTCTTAGCCGGGGCACTTGCGGAGCTGACATTCACAGCAGTAACCGGCGTGTGATGGGTTCTTGAATAGGTATGTGACGTATAGGTGACACTTGCTTTCAGATCGTCAGTAAACTCTTGCCATGTTGGATTGCTGTCGTTAGAGTTGTTTTTTAGTTCGTTAAAAAAACACCATGTAAAAGTATCCATACCGCCAAGTGGTGTTCCAACGCATCCGGAGCTTTCTCCGGGTGAAGCCGACGTGATAAGCACGTCGCCTCTATAATTCAAAAATAGTTTTTGAAGACCTATGATTTCACGTTCGCTAAGAGACGGGCTTCCGTAGTTGGTAGAGAAAGTAGGGCTACTAAGCCGCGGAATATCCGCGAAATCATTACAGCACATTCCGATTGTTACAGTCAAACGTGCATTCTTCGATTTGAGCTGGTCGTGTACCCACTTCAAAGGAATAAACAGTGACGGATTATCTTGAGCCATACACATCATCGGCCAAGGTTCACCTCCCGGCGCGCCATGCGTTCCGTGACCCACATAATAGAATACGATAATATCATCGGGCTTGGGCGCGAGAGACATTACTAGTTCTTTGCATTTCTGTGGCGAATGGACTGCACCATAAACGTCAAGGATATTTGCCGAATAGCCTTTTTCTCTGACTGCCGCATTTACGATATTTACGATCCTGTCATATAGAACTTTTCTAACGTTCTTGTCGATTTCACCAACACCATCTGGCCTATTGTCAGTAGTGTCTATAAACGTGAGCCAATGAATAGTCTGCGCCGGCACTAGTGTCGGAACCAGGAATAATAATAGTAACGCAAGAATCTTTTTCATTTTGAAGGAAGTGTTAAGAGGGTTTCAAGTAATGTATCGTTAGGGAAAATAATCGATGAAAAACGCAGCATGCTGCTGTCGCTTATATCAAATCCACATAATTCAGACCCGCTGTTATTATAAGCGTACCATTTTTTTAGGCTAAGGTCATAGCGCATTGAGATTGCTTCCTCCTTATGTTTGTAGGAGACCTCAATCTGAGGGAAAAACAATCCATATACGGGAACGTTGGTCTGATAATATCCCGGAGTCGTTACAATGTAGTTGACAAGCGTACTTTCGTAAGTATTAAGTCTCTTACGGTCTGTTTCACTTATTGTATCGCCTTTTACTTTGAGCCGGGCGATAGTGATACTGTCGGCATTTGTGATTATGTTGCAGATACTGTCAGATAGGGCTTTGACAACACATGAGTCAATAAATCCGATAGTCTGCGACGCCACTGAATCCGGGGTATAGCTATTCTTCATACAACCGCAAGATGGAAGCAGCAAACACGCCAGAAACGATAATGGAATGAATTTGTTGGACATAAATGATAGATTGCCCCCGTAGACTCCCCTGATTTGGGATGATTGATTTACAAAAAAAAGCTCTAAGTTTGCAGTGGCCAAATAAGAGAGTGGAAAATTTATCTTAAAAAAGCCAAGAGAGGCGTATAAATTTTAACCGAGATCTTATGGAAGTCAGGTCAGTTTTTATTAC
>JAAVDE010000013.1 GCA_014801955.1 Bacteroides sp.
ACTCCGACGAGATCATCATCATGACCGACGACGGCTCCTATGGCAACAAAGGCCTCGTTACCAACGGTCTGGAAATGGTTTTGCAACGCGAGCCGGTCAACGAGGTCGTTACCATCGGCCCGGCCGTCATGATGAAGTTCGTCAGCTTGCTCACGAAAAAATATGACATTCCGACCATTGCGTCGCTCAACACCATAATGGTCGACGGCACCGGCATGTGTGGCGCCTGTCGCGTCAGCGTTGACGGCCGCAACCGTTTCGTTTGCATCGACGGCCCCGAATTCGATGCCCACAAAGTTGATTTCGATGAAATGATTAACCGCCTACGCCCATGAACTCCCGCGATTCAAAATGGCGCACCGAGCTGCGCGCCGCAATGTTGCCCAAAGAGCGCACCGCAATTCCGCGCGTCAAAATGCCGGAACTCGACCCCTCCTATCGAGTAACCACCCTGAACCACGAGGTAAACCAGGGTCTCAGCCGCGAGCAGGCGGTTCTGGAGGCTACCCGCTGCCTGGACTGCCCGGACCCGCAGTGTGTCAGCGGCTGCCCGGTCAACATCAATATTCCCGGCTTTATAAAAAACATCGAGCGGCGCAACTTTGACCAAGCGCTGGTTGAACTGCGCAAAACGTCGGCGCTGCCGGCCGTTTGTGGCCGCGTGTGCCCCCAGGAAAAGCAATGCGAAAGCAAGTGCATCTATAACCGCATGAAAAAAGAGCCGGTCGCCATCGGCTATCTCGAACGCTTCGCTGCCGACAATGCTTCGGCCCCGACCGCCGCGCGCCCCGAATCGAACGGCATTAAAGTTGCGGTTGCGGGCAGCGGCCCCGCCGGCCTGTCGTTTGCCGGCGCAATGGCCTCGCTCGGCTATGAGGTAACGGTTTTTGAGGCGCTCCATGCGGTTGGCGGCGTTTTAATCTATGGTATTCCCGAATTCCGACTGCCCAACTCCATTGTTGAAAAAGAAATCAACGCCCTGCGCGACCTCGGAGTGCGCTTCGAAACCAACACCGTTATCGGCAAAACCCTCTCCTACGACCAACTGCTCGAAATGGGCTTCAAGGCGCTGTTCGTTGCCAGCGGTGCCGGCCTGCCCCGCTTCATGAACATTCCGGGCGAGAATCTGGTTAACATAATGTCGAGCAACGAATACCTCACCCGCATAAATCTCATGCACGCAGGCACTCCCGGATATGCAACGCCGGTTCCCCGGCCAAAAACCGTTGCCATCATCGGCGGCGGCAACACTGCGATGGACTCCTGCCGTACGGCCCGCCGCATGGGCGCCGAGAAGGTAATGGTCGTTTACCGGCGCAGCGACGCCGAAATGCCCGCCCGCGTCGAGGAGGTCAAACATGCGCGCGAAGAAGGAGTCGAGTTCCTGACGCTCCATAACCCGATCGAATACGTTGGCGACGACCACGGACGCGTTCGCGCAATGCGCCTGCAACGCATGGAGCTCGGCGAGCCCGACTCCGACGGCCGCCGCTCGCCCCGCCCGGTCGAAGGCGCCATCGTTGAAATCCCCGTTGACCTGGTAATCGTAAGCATCGGCGTGTCGCCCAACCCGATTATTCCGGCGGCTATCGACGGCCTCGACGTTACCACGCGCGGCACCATTGCCGTCAACGGCGAGTCGCTGCAATCGTCGCTTCCGAACCTCTATGCCGGCGGCGACATTGTTCGCGGCGGTGCAACCGTTATCCTCGCAATGGGCGACGGACGCCGCGCCGCAAAAGCCCTGCACTCCCAACTTAATCCTCAAAACTCATAACCATCTATGTCTGAAATAATCCTTAAACACGGCCCGATGACGGCCACCATTAAAACACTCGGCGCCGAGCTGGTCAGCCTGACCAAAAACGGCCGGCAATATCTCTGGCAGGGCGACGCCAGATACTGGAACGGCCAATCGCCGCTGCTCTTCCCCAACACCGGCAGCTTCTGGGAAGGAACGTATCGCTACGAAGGTCAAACATATTCGTTTGAAAAACACGGTTTTGCGCGCACAATGGAGTTTTCCGTCGTTAAGCAAACCGAAACCGAAGTAACCCTGGGCATCCACTCGACCGACGAAACGCTGAAGGTCTATCCCTTCCCCTTCTTCCTCTTCGTTACCTATCGCCTGGGCGAATCGGCCATAGAGGTGGAATGGATGGTGCGCAACGAAGGCGACAAAGAAATGTTTTTCGCAATCGGCGCCCACCCGGCGTTCTTCCTGCCCGACTTCGACCCCTCCGAGGAGGTGCGCGGCTATTTCAGCTTCGAAACCGACGAGCCCATCGAATATCTGATTCCGACCGAAAAGGGATGCGTCGACGACAAACACCCCCACCGCCTTCAGCTCGACGCGGAGGGAATGATGCCGATAACTGCCAAAACCTTCGACATCGACACCTACGTCATTGAATCCGCCAACATCAGCCGCTGCACGCTGCTGTCGTCGGAACGCGTGCCCTTCCTGGCCGTGGATTTCCACATGCCGGTTCTGTCGCTCTGGGCACCGACGGCCCAACACCCCGACTGCCCCTTCGTTGCCATCGAACCCTGGGCCGGCAGCTGCGACACGGTAGGATTCACCGGCGAACTCGCCGAGCGTCGCCATATTAATTCGCTTCAGGCGGGTCAACACTTCATTAACGCCTATAAAATTTCCATTTTCTAAGGAAATTTCGTAAATTTGCGCCGTAAAACCGTAAATTTATGGCGCGAGCTATCAGTAACTCCAAACAAATCCACAATATCTGGGTCCACGTCGCCGCTGCAATCGCAGTTGCGGCGTGGGGCCTTTCGTTTATCAACACCAAGGTGTTGTTAGACAACGGCTTCACCCCGGTTCAGGTCTACGTTTTCCGCTGCGTCATTGCCTACTTGCTGCTTTTGGCGTTCAGTTTCAAGAATTTACTCGCAATCAACTGGCGCCATGAACTGCAGTTTCTGCTATGCGGAATCTGCGGCGGCTCGCTCTATTTCGTTGCCGAAAACGCCGCGCTGCTCTACACTTCCGTTACCAACGTTTCGCTGATAACGGCAACGTCGCCGCTCATCAATGCCCTGCTGGTCATGATGCTGTATAAAGACGACAAGCCCTCGCGCGGATTCGTCATAGGCTCGGTCGTTGCAATGGCCGGTGTTGCGATGGTAATTCTCGGCAGTTCCTCCGCCGAAGGCGAAACGGCCTCTGCCGCCGAACATGGCCTTCTGGGCGACGCCCTCAGCCTGCTCGCCGCGGTTTGCTGGAGCGTTTATGCGATTCTGCTGCGCAACCTCCAGGCCTTCTATTCGGCCATTGTCGTTACCCGCAAAACGTTCTTCTACGGGCTTCTGACCGCGGTTCCCTTCCTGCTGCTCGAGCCCTCGAAAATAACGCTCGCAACCTTCACCCTGCCGCAGGTTTGGATTAATCTGCTGGTGCTGTCGGTGTTCGCTTCGTCGCTGGCGTTTCTGATTTGGGCGTGGGTTATTCGCCGCATCGGCGCCGTCAAGGCCGGCAACTACCTCTATGTTCAGCCGATCGTTACTCTGATTTTCGGCTATCTGATTCTTCAGCAACACACCTCGGTAATTTCCTGCATAGGCTGCGTGGTTACCATTGTCGGCATCTATGCCGGCGAACGCCTGTCGAAGGAACAGCGCCGTCTCCACCACTAAAATTAAAATCGCCGCTCTCTACCCCCTATACATATGCTCTGGCAAAAACTAATATCCGACAAACGCCTCGGACTCGAGGACTATCATAACCGCCCGGGCGAAACGCGCTCGGACTTTCAGCGCGACTATGACCGCCTGGTCTTTTCGTCGCCCTTTCGCCGCCTCCAGAACAAAACGCAGGTTTTTCCGCTGCCCGGCTCAATTTTCGTCCACAACCGACTGACCCATAGCATTGAGGTTGCCTGCGTAGGCCGGTCGCTGGCCCGCGAGGTAATCAACGTTTTGCGCCGGAAATACCAGGCCGAGCCCTGGGTTGAAAAGCTCCTCAACGTGCCCGACATCGTTGCCGCCGCCTGCCTGGCCCACGACCTGGGCAATCCCCCCTTTGGCCATAGCGGCGAAAAGGCCATTTCAACCTTCTTTTCCGAAGGCCCCGGCGCGGAGCTGCAAGCGGAGCTGACGCCCGCGCAATGGAGCGACCTGATTAACTTCGAGGGCAACGCCAACTCCTTTCGCCAGCTGACCCACCGGTTCAACGGGCGCCGACCCGGCGGCTTTGCAATGACCTACTCGATGCTGGCGTCGATAGTCAAGTACCCCTACGAAAGCTCCCTGGCCCTGAAGCCAAACAAGTTCGGATTTTTCTGCACCGAGAAGCAAGACTACGAACGCATCGCCACCGAACTCGGAATCAAGCGCCTGCCCGCCCCTAACGGCATGATGAGCTATGCGCGCCACCCGCTGGTCTATCTGGTCGAGGCGGCCGACGATATTTGCTACGAAGTCATGGACCTCGAGGATGCCCACAAGCTGAAAATTCTGACCCACGAGGAAACCATCAACCTGATGCTCAACTTCTTTTCCGGCAACGAACGCGACCACAAGCTGGAGGTCATGGCAACCATCGCCGACCCGAACGAGCAGGTCGGCTACATGAGGTCGTGCGTAATCGGCCGCCTGGTCGACTGCTGCGCCGAAGCGTTTCTGGCCAATGAGGAGCAGATTCTCGACGGCACTTTCCAAGGGTCGCTACTCGGCTGCATAAGGCCCGCCGAACGCGCTGCCTACGAGGCGTGCAACCGCGTTTCTTGGAATAAAATCTACAGTTCGCCCGACGTTGTTGACATCGAACTCGCCGGCAACCGGATCATAACGTTCCTGATGGAGAAGCTGGTCCACGCCGTTCGCTACCCCGAGCTGAACTATTCGCGTCTGCTGCTCAGCAAAGTGCCCGAGCAATACGACGTTCACTCGCCCGACCTGTTCACCAAAGTGCAGGCCGCGGTCGACCACGTCGCCTCCATGACCGACGTTTACGCCCTTGACCTTTACCGCCGTTTGAACGGCCAAACTCTCCCGGCAGTATGATGATGCGCAGATTTTTAACAGTCGTGACCGCCGCCGTAATCGCCTTTGCGGCCGCAGCGGCAACCTACTCGGTCGAATCGGTTCCCAACGTTCATTTGGCCGACAGCACCCGCTTTGTCAGCAACCCCGACGGCATTCTGTCGCCCCAGGCCGAGGCGCAGGCCAATGCCCTGCTGCAAAAGCTGATGCGCGAAACGTCGGCCGAAGTGGCATGCGTCGTTGTTGACGACATCACCGACGAGCCCGACGATTTCGCAACCGACCTTTTCCGCTCCTGGAAAATCGGTAAAAAAGACACCAACAACGGCGTTCTCGTTCTCGTTGCCAAGGACCGCCGCCGCGCCGTTATCCGAACCGGAACGGGCGTTGAAGGCCTGCTCCCCGACGGCCTCTGCGGCTCGATTATCCGCGCGAACATGATTCCGAACTTCCGCGCCAACGACTACGACACCGGAACTCTCGGCGCCCTGGCCGACATTGCAGGCATCCTTTCCGAGCCCGAAGCCCGCGCCGAAATAATGAGCAAATACGCCAACAATGCCGACGCAGGCGATAACGACGGCGAAATCCTGTGTAACCTCTACCTGGGAATTTGCGGCATAATTTCGCTGATTGCAGTGATTTACCTGCTCGGCGCCTACATTTCGGTCAGAAAGGCAACGCGCTATCAGAAATATCTCGAAGCCAACAAACTCTACGCTACCTACATGTTCGCGTCGTTCCTGACGCTGGGCATGGCGCTGGTCGCGTTCATTCCCCTGGCTCTGTGGCGCCACAATCTTCGCCGGGGCAAACACCTTTGCCCGACCTGCGCCGGACGCATGAATCTCATCGACGAGCAACGCGACAACGACTTCCTTACCCGCGCCCAGGATATTGAAGAGCAGATCGGCGCCGTTGACTACGACGTTTGGCAATGCCCAACCGACGGCACTACGGAGATTATCCCCTACGTTCAGCGGGCGTCGGCCTATACGGTCTGCCCCGTTTGCCATGCGCGCACAATGCGCGTTGTCAGCGACCGCACAACGGTTCAGCCAACCAACTTCCGCACCGGCACTCGCGTAATCACCCGCCAATGCCTAAACTGCGGCCACGAAGATGACGAATATAAAACCCTGCCGAAAGTCGCCCCGATAATCATTACCTCGGGAGGCCGCGGAGGTTCCGGCGGCGGAGGCTTCGGCGGCGGCAGTTTCGGCGGCGGCTTCACTGCCGGCGGAGGAGCAAGCGGAGGATGGTGAGAATGAAACGCCTGTCACTGATTTTCCTGCTGGGGGCCGCCCTGGCCGCGGCGTCATGTTCGTCGAAAAAGGCAACCGTCGTCACCGGGTCCAAAACCCCGTCGGCAACCACTGCGACGGTCAAGGTCGTGCCGTCGACCGACAAGCAGCTCAAGCAACTCATTGCCGAAGCCCGCTCATGGATCGGCACCCCCTATGCCTACGGCGGCTCGACCAAGCGCAAGGGCACCGACTGCTCCGGCATGATAATGCAGATTTTCAACGAAGTCTATGACCTTAGGCTCCCCCGCTCCAGCGCGATGCAACACGAAGTGGCCCGCCCCGTCAGATTCGACAAAATGAAGCCCGGCGACCTGGTGTTTTTCACCACTTCGAAGAACTCGCGCCGGGTAAACCACGTCGGGCTCTACGTTGGCGACAACCGAATGATTCACGCCTCGTCGTCGCGCGGAGTGATGGAAAGCTCCCTGGCCGAAAGCTACTGGAAGAACGCCTACCATTCGTCGGGGTGCGTAATCGAAACCGACCCCAAGGCCAAAAGGTCAGTCCCGGCGCTCCCCCGGCCCGCGCCCTCCATTCCACTGAAAGATATTCAAAAGCTCTATAACGCCCTCGACGAGCAAATCGACTCCATCTATGTTGCAAACCCCGAAATATTCGATTGAGCTGCTGGCTCCGGCCCGCAATGCGTCAACCGCCATTGCCGCCATCAATAATGGGGCCGACGCCGTTTATATCGGTGCGTCGACCCACGGCGCCCGCGCCGCCGCCGGTAATTCCGTTGCCGACATTGCCGGAGTATGCGACTACGCCCACCGCTTCGACGCGCGCGTCTACGTTACGGTCAACACTCTGGTCTACGAATCGGAGCTGCGCGCGGTTGAGCGCCTCATCGGCGAGCTCTATGCTGCCGGCGTCGATGCGCTGATAGTCCAGGATTTGTCGCTGCTGCGCATGAATCTGCCGCCGATTGCGCTCCACGCCTCGACCCAGTGCGACATACGAACGCCCGAAAAGGCCCGCTTCTATGAGTCGCTCGGCTTTTCGCAACTCGTTTTGCCCCGCGAGCTGACGCTCGACGAAATCAGCCAAATGCGCCGGGCGGTTAAAGTTCCGCTCGAAGGATTCGTTCATGGCGCGCTGTGTGTCAGCTACTCCGGCGACTGCCGCGCTTCGCTGCTCAACGGAGGCCGTTCGGCCAACCGCGGCGAATGTGCCCAAATCTGTCGTCTCCCCTTCGACCTGACCGACGGCAACGGAAAGGTCGTAATGGCGGGCAAACATCTGCTCTCGCTCCGCGACCTGAACCGCCTCGACGTGCTCGGCGATTTAATCGATGCCGGCATTTCATCGCTGAAAATCGAAGGCCGACTCAAAGACGAGGCCTATGTTAAAAACATTGTGAGCGCCTACGACCGCGAACTGCGCCGCCTGGGCGTTGCCCGAACATCGTCGGGAGTCGTTGAGCGCACGTTCACTCCCGACCCCGAGCGCAGCTTCAACCGCGGTTTCACCCGCCATTTCCTGACGACCGCCAACCCCGCGACCTCGACTCTCGCATCGTTCGACTCGCCCAAGAGCCTCGGCCCGGAGATTGCAACCGTGGTTTCGGTTCGAGGCAAGCGCCTGACGGTCAAAGACCTCGCAGCTCCGCTGGCCAATGGCGACGGCCTGGCGTTCGTAAGCCCCGCAGGCACGGTAGGCTTCCGCGTTAACCGCTTCGAACCCCCGTCAACGATTCTGACCGCCGAAGTCGTCGGCGCCCTGAAACCGGGCCTGCGGCTCCACCGCAGTTTCGACAAGGCGTTCGTTGATTCGCTGACCCCGGCAACAGCCGCCGTGCGTTTCATTCCGCTGAAGCTCACGCTGCGGCGCGTCGGCGACTCAATCCTGCTGGAACAGCCGGACGGAGCCGCCGCAAGCATCGTGTTCGCCAAGGCCGAACCGGCCAAAACGCCCCAGGCCGAGGCGCGCAAACGCGTAATCGCCAAACTCGGCGACACCCCCTATCGCCTCGAAGAACTGACCGACCGCCTGGGCGATGAGTTCATTCCGGCCTCGGTTCTGACCGGACTGCGCCGCGAGTTCGTTGCCGCCCTCGATGCCTCGCGCCGATGTCGCTTCGAGCGCCCGCTGCGCCTGAGCGAGAACCCCGACGCCCAATGGCCCGAAGGTAACTCGCTCGACTTCCATGCCAACGTTGCCAACTCGCTGGCCGAAAAGGTCTATCGCGACCACGGCGTCAGCGGCCCCATAGAGCCCGCCTGGGAAACCTCCCTGCCCACCCCCGGCCAACACCGCGTCATGACCACGCGCTACTGCCTGCGCCGCGAGATGGGTGCCTGCCTGAAAACTCCCGCCGGGCGCACCCTGGCCGAGCCTCTGACCCTCAGCTCGCCCAACCTGGCGGCACCGCTGCGCCTGCAGTTCGACTGCGCCAACTGCCGGTGCCATGTAATAACTGAATCATCAATCAATAACGCTAAATAATATTATGGAATCCATCAGACAACTATATAAAATCGGCTACGGTCCCAGCTCGTCCCACACGATGGGCCCGCGCAATGCCGCCAAATCCTTTGGCAAGCGCTTTCCGGGCGCGGCTAAGTTCGAGGTAACGCTCTATGGCTCGCTGGCCGCCACCGGCAAAGGCCACCTGACCGACAAGGCGATTGAAGACGTTCTGACGCCCATCGCCCCGGTCGAAATCGTTTGGGAACCCGAGGTGTTTCTTCCCTTCCACCCCAACGGCATGCGCTTCCGCGCGCTGAACGCCGACGGCGCCGTTATTGGCGAAATCACGCAATATTCTGTTGGCGGCGGCGACGTTGTTAACGAAGGCGAGTCGCGCAAAACCTCCGAGCCGGTCTACGACATGACGACCATCGGCGAGATTCTGAAATGGTGCGACTCGACCGGCCACGCCTTCTGGGAATACGTTGACCGATGCGAAGACCCGTCGATATGGGACTATCTCGCAAAGGTTTGGGAAACGATGAAAAACGCCGTTGAGCGCGGCATTGAAAACGAGGGCGTGCTGCCCGGCGGACTCGGCGTTGCCCGCAAGGCCACGAGCTACTACATGCACGCCTCCGGCTATAACGCATCGCTGAAATCGCGCGGCCTGGTCTATGCCTACGCCCTGGGCGTCAGCGAGGAAAACGCCGCGGGCGGCAAAATTGTAACCGCCCCGACCTGCGGCTCGTGCGGCGTGCTCCCCGCAGTGCTGTATCATCTCCACACCTCCAAGGGCTTCAGCGAGCAGCGCATTCTGCGCGCACTGGCAACTGCCGGCCTGTTCGGCAACGTTGTTAAACACAACGCCTCGGTTTCCGGCGCCGAAGTGGGCTGCCAGGGCGAAGTTGGCGTTGCCTGCGCAATGGCTGCCGCCGCCGCGTCGCAGCTCTTTGGCGGCACTCCGCGCCAGGTCGAATATTCGGCGGAAATGGGCCTGGAACACCACCTGGGGCTGACGTGCGACCCGGTGTGTGGCCTCGTTCAGATTCCCTGCATCGAGCGCAACGCCTACGCCGCCGCCCGCGCCCTCGACGCCAACCTCTACTCGGCGTTTTCCGACGGCCGCCACTCCGTTACTTTCGACCGAATCGTTGAAGTAATGAAGCAGACCGGCCACGACCTCCCGTCGATCTATAAAGAAACCTCCAAGGGCGGCCTGGCAACAATTCGCTGACCCGAGGCGGCGCCGCCAAAATCGGCACCCGCCGGAGCAACTTTTTTATGGCTCTTGTTGTTTAGACTGAAAATTTGTAACTTTGCATCGAAACTAAATCTATAATTAACATTCAACGAAATGAAACACGTAACCAGAATTCTGAGTATCGCAGGCGTCAGCGGCGCCCTGCTTCTTTCGAGCTGCGGCTCCATGACTAACCTCGGCAAAGGCGCAGCCATCGGCGGCGGTGCAGGTGCGGGCGTAGGCGCCGGCATCGGCGCGCTCATCGGCGGCGGCAAGGGTGCCGGCATCGGCGCAGCTATCGGCGCAGCCGTAGGCTCCGGCGCCGGCATGCTCATCGGCAAAAAGATGGACGACCAGGCCAAGAAGCTTCGCGAAATCGAAAACGCCAAGGTTGAGGAAACAACCGACCAGAACGGCCTGAAGGCTATCCGCGTAACCTTCGACGGCGGCATCCTCTTCCCCACCAACGGCACCACCCTGAGCGCCGGCGCACGCACCGACCTCAGCCAGTTCGCCGCAACCCTGCAGCAGAACCCCGAAACCAACGTTCAAATCTATGGTTACACCGACAACGTCGGCTCCCTGGCTGCGAACCAGAAGGTTGCAACCGGTCGCGCCGACGCCGTGAAGGCCTATCTGCTCAACTGCGGCATCGCCGCTTCGCGCCTGACCGCCGAAGGCCTGCCCATGCAGAACTACATTGCCAGCAACGAAACCGCCGAAGGCCGCGCTCAGAACCGCCGCGTTGAAATCTTCATCTCGGCCAACGAGCAGATGATCAAGCAGGCCGAAGCCGAAGCCGCAAACCAGGGCCGATGATCGACACCGGAGAACTCCAGCATCTACTCGAGCAGGCCAAGGGTAACCTGGGCCTGCCCGATGTGCTTCCGGGACTGTATGACCCGATTCGCTACAGCCTCGACGCCGGTGGCAAGCGCATTCGTCCGCTGCTGTGTCTGGCAAGCTGCGAAGCCTGCGGGGTTGACCCCGAAGAGGCCGTCAGCCAGGCCTGGGGCATTGAAATGTTCCATAATTTCACGCTGCTCCACGACGACGTTATGGATCGCGCCGAAACGCGTCGAAACCGCCCGACTGTCCACGTTAAATGGAACGAGGCAACGGCGATTCTCAGCGGCGACACGATGCTGACCCTCGCAACGCAGCTGATTGCACGCTGCCCGGACGACCACCTGCGCCAGCTGCTCGACCTGTTCAACTCAACGGCCATAAAAATCTATGAAGGCCAACAGATGGACATGGATTTCGAGGCGCGCGCCGACGTGTCGGTCGACGAGTATCTGGAAATGATTCGCCTGAAAACCGCAGTGCTTCTATCAGCAGCCTGCGAAGCGGGCGCCATCATGGGCCACGCATCGGACCAGACCCGCAACGCCCTGAGCCGCTGGGCCGAAAATATCGGCATGGCGTTCCAGCTGCGCGACGATTATCTCGACTCGTTCGGAACGGTTGAAACCTTCGGCAAGGTGCCCGGGGGCGACATTCTCAACGACAAAAAGACCTGGCTGCTCATAACGGCCATCAATGAAGCGCCCGACGCAATCATGCCGCTGCTCGGCGGCGAACGCTCGCAGGCAAAGATTGAGGCGGTCAAAGCCGTTTACAGCAGCCTGAACCTGCCGGCGCGCATCCATGAGCTCATGGACCGCTACACTACTCTGGCGGCCGAAGCTCTCGTTGAAGCAAACATTTCGCCGACCGACCGCGACTGGTTCACCGGAATCAGTGCCAGCCTGGCTCAGCGTCAGTCGTGAAACCTGACCGACGCGCCAAGCGCCGGAAACGTCAACTTCATAATGCCGAGGTCATCATTGACTTCGGCATAATTTTCGCCCGACAGTTCGCGTCCCGTGGCGTCGAACCACTGCAGCCGATAGTAGCCGTCGAAGCCCGTAGGCTTCAGTCGCCCCTTGGTCATACCCGTTTTCCACGACGCGGGATTCGTCATTGCACCCTCAACGTAGATCAGCTCCAAACCGACCTGGGCCAGAACATATTGGCCTCCCATAACCGCCGTTTTAGGGTCCGCCTCGCGGTCGAGGTAGCTCCAGCGCCGACCCGAAGCTATCGCCTCGTCGTCGAGCCCCGACTCAAGCCGGCCAAACGAGTCCGAATCGGTTTCAATAATGAAATCTACGAGGTCAAACGGCCGCGAAAGCCCGCTGATCTCAACCTTTCCGGCAGGTTTTGGCAGCTCAGTTGAAGCAACCTCGAAAACGTTGCGTTCGCCAACGAGGATGGTTGCCACAGAGTCTGATTTCCACTCGATTGCAACCGTATTGGGGTCGCCAGACGTTGCAACGCCGCGCGAGCACTCAAACTTTTCGCCGTTGACCTCGAGCAGTGCTCCGGGCCGGTCAATGCCGTCAACAAACCTGTCGACGCTAAACGAGAGCCGAACCGTTGCACCGGGCCACGCTATCTGCCAGCTGCCGCCGCGTCCGTTCCCAGCACCGGCCCTGACCTCCACCGCAACAACCTCTCCCTGAGGCACCTCCGCCTCCCTCCCCGCAAAATAAAACACCTCCCCCGCAGCCGCAAAGGCAACCGACAGCACCAGTGCTGACAAAAACCTTCTGACACTCATAATCATCTATCTGCATTATTAAGGATTTTATCCAGTTCGGCCTGCAATTCCTCTTTCTTTGGCAGATATAACTGGTAGCGCGCAACGAATAGCTGATTCGTTATTCCCTGAAGAGCATATTCCATCAATATTCGGTCATGCTTCGCGCCCAAAACAATCCCTATAGGTGGATTATCGTCAGGCATACAGACTTCTGACTGAAAATAGTTTAGATAAAGATTCATCTGCCCAATGTCGTAGTGTTCGATTTCGTCACGTTTCAAATCAATGAGCACATAGCATTTCAATATGCAATGATAAAACACCATATCGACTTTGAAATTTCTGGAACCTATGGGGATATTATATTGACGTCCAATAAACGCAAAGCCCCTGCCAAGTTCCAGGAGAAAATGCTCCATATTCTCTTTCAAAGCTTTCTCGAGTTCACTTTCCTTGTAACGTTTCTGTTGAGGTAAACCTGTAAATTCAAGCACATACGGGTCATGTAGGATGTCCTCGGGCGTTAATATCTGCCGGCCATGCTGCGCAAGCGCTAACACGCCTTCTTTATCAGTACTGAGAGCCAACCTCTGAAAAAGTGACGATTTAATTTGGCGCTTGAGTTCGCGTACTTTCCATTTCTGCGCAACAGCTTCGTTGAAATAAAACTTAAACTCCAAAGGGTCATCGCATTTCAACAGTTCAAAATAATGGCTCCATGTCAATTTGTGAGACAATGTTTCACATTTTGGAAAAGCAAGATATAGCTTTTTCATATACGTTAGATTCGAACGGCTGAACCCTTTGCCTCTCGAAGCCGTGAGATCACGCGATAGCTTCAACAACAACTGCTTGCCATATTCCGCACGATGATTGCCTTTAAGCTCAAACTCTACTATATAACGACCCATATTCCAGTTAGCGTCTATCAATTGGCTGTTCACTGCCGACGCGGCATTAGCTCTTGCGCTCCGCCAAACGTTGTCTATTCGGGAGAGCAATAGGTCGTATTCTGTTTGTGGTATGATAAGTTCTTGTTCCATTTGTGCAAAGGTACGCAAAAAATTTGTAACTTTGCAGGCGTTATGGAAGTAAAAGCTAAAGAACCTCACGTTTATCGCTCTCTGTTTCTGACTTTTGCAAAAATCGGAGCCTTCACTTTCGGTGGCGGCTGGGCGATGATTGCCATCATGGAGCGTGAAATCGTTGACAAACACGGCTGGCTCTCCCGCGAGGAGTTCATGGACCAGCTGGCCGTTGCGCAAAGCATGCCCGGCATTCTGGCAGTTAATATTTCAGTGGCCGTCGGCGACAAAATCGCCGGAACGCGTGGAACCATCGTTTCCGCCCTCGGAACTAT
The DNA here is from genome assembly GCA_014801955.1 of Bacteroides sp. GTDB lineage: Bacteria > Bacteroidota > Bacteroidia > Bacteroidales > Muribaculaceae > UBA3263. Next base: position 13,911 of record JAAVDE010000013.1, read on the forward strand.
CCTGCCGTCGTTTCTGATAATCCTGGCCATCGCAATTTTCCTGACGCCCGACATGATTAAAAACAATCCGACGCTCGCCGCCATTTTCCGCGGAATCCGCCCGGCAGTCGTGGCGCTGATTCTGGCGCCCCTGGTAACCAACTGGAAGCGCGCCGGAATTACCTGGAAAACGGCAATCATCCCCATCGGCGCCGCCCTGCTCATCTGGAGCAAGATTCCCGTTCTTTCAAACCCTATTCTCTATATTGTTCTCGGAATCGCCGGCGGCTGGTGGTTCTATGGTAAAAAAGAGGAGCAAAAGCAATGATTTACCTGAAACTCATTTGGTCCTACCTGAAAATAGGCATCTTCGGCTTCGGCGGCGGCTACGCCATGCTAACGCTGATTGAACGTGAAATAGTTGGCAACGGCTGGCTCACTTCAACCGCCTTCACCGACATAGTAGCCATTTCGCAAATGACTCCCGGCCCTATCGGAATCAACTCCGCAACCTATATAGGCTACATGGCTCCCGGGCTCAATCACCCCGAATTTTCGTCGCCGCTGTGGGGCCTGCTCGGCTCGGTGCTATGCACCCTGGCGGTAGTGTTGCCCAGCTACCTGCTGGTGCTCTACACGTCGCATCTTATCAGTCGCCACAAAGACAGCCTCGTTGTTCAAGGCATTTTCAAAGGTCTGCGCCCGGTGACTATCGGACTCATCGCGTCGGCGGCCCTGCTGCTGATGAACGGCGACAATTTCGGCACCCAAACGCCCGACGTCGTTAAGAGTATTCTTATATGCGCCGCCGCTTTCGCCGCCACCTATTTTGCTAAAATCCACCCGATTATCGTTATCTGCGCAGCCGGACTTATCGGTTTTCTGATCTACTGATGACCTATTCCGAAACCATTGACTGGCTGTTCAGCCAAACTGCCGTTTTCGAGCGCGACGGCGCCTCGGCCTATAAACCGGGCCTCGAAACCATCAGCCGACTTTGCGCGCTGTTCGGCAACCCCCAGCGCCGGCTGCGCTGCGTCCATGTTGCCGGCACCAACGGCAAGGGCTCAACGGCCTCTACCCTCGCCGCCATCCTCCAGGCCGCGGGACTCAAAGTCGGGCTCTACACGTCGCCCCACCTGGTCGACTTCCGCGAACGCATTCGCGTTGACGGCCAAATGATTCCGCAGCATGCCGTTGTTGACTTCGTTGAGCGCTGGCGGCAACTGGGCTCGGAGCTTCATCCGTCGTTTTTCGAACTGACAACCGCCCTTGCGTTCGAATGGTTCGCCATGCAGGAAACCGACATTGCTATTATCGAAGTGGGCCTCGGCGGACGCCTCGATTCCACCAACGTCATTACCCCGCTGGTCAGCGTAATAACCAATATTTCGCTCGACCACACGGGCCTGCTGGGCGACACTCCCGCCGCTATCGCCGCCGAAAAGGCCGGCATCATCAAGCCGGGGGTGCCGGTCGTTGTTGGCTATGCTCCTGACCCCGACGTGCGCGCCGTGTTTACCCGAAAGGCTGCAGAAGTTGGCTCACCAATCGAATTTGTTGAGCCCATCGAGGCTCGAGAGCTGCCCGACGGCACCTGGCTCTACCCCGCTCTCAATATCCACGGCGCCCTGCGCGGCGCCTTCCAGCCCCGCAATGCCGCAACTGTGCTGGCAACATTGCACCACCTGCCCCCGGTCAGCGCCGACGCCATTCGGCGCGGTTTCGAGCAGGTTGAGGAGCTTACCGGCCTGCGGGGCCGCATGACGCTGCTCGAATCCGCGCCGCAGCGCATTTTCTACGACACCGGCCATAACCCCGGCGCCTGGGAATATCTCGCCGACGAGTTGCGCCGCATGGCCCGACCTCTGGCAATAATCTGCGGCTTCGCGGCCGACAAAGACGTCGACGCCATTCTGGCCAAGATGCCCGCCGACGCCGACTATATTTTCTGCGCCCCGACGACCAACCGCGCTCTCCCGGCCGCCGACCTTCAGGCAATGGCCAATGCCCGCGGCCTGAAGGGGGAAACCGCCGAGACCGTTGCCGAGGCTCTCGACCGGGCCCGACGCCTCCCCGTCAGCACCATCTTTATCGGTGGCAGCAACTACCTGGTCGGCGACTTGCTGAAATCAAACTCCTGACTCGGTCACTCCTTTGTTTTCAGCCGCCACAGCATTAGAATCGCATCCGTGGCCTCGCTGTCAAACGGCGGCAGTTCAACACCTTCGGGCAGGCTCTCCTCGATCCACTTATAGTTATCATCCCTTATAATCGTAATAAAATAACCGTCGTCGCCGGCGGGCGTAAAGTCCGGCAGGCAATTCACATACGAACCTTGCCGAACCATCTCGTTGCGCTCTAAATCATACTCAATGTAGCGCGGGATTTTGTCATAGAAACAAACGGCAACGAACCGCCCGTTGGCAACAGACCAATCAATGATGTAATCAACTTCTGACCAGTTACTCAAGAACACATCAACATCGGGGAAATTACGGGACGCTACTCTATTAGGCATATTAATAGTCCAGCTGTTGCTGACGCTATCGCCCGAAGTGGTTATCTGATACAGTATGTTTTCATACCAGTCAAGCGCATAAACAAATTCATTATCGATTGGCAACCTGCAAAAGAACGGGTAGCTGAAATGACCTGAACTTGGCAGACCCGAGAATTTCTTCTTCCCCTGCGGAGAGTATAATGATAAAGAATTAAACCCTTCTACCAGGTTCGGCGAAAACAACGCAATGCCGTTGGAATTAGTCGCAACTTTACAGAATCCGATGCTGTCATCAACTATGACACTACGGCCGAAGGTGCCGTCTAATGCGTAGGAATAAACCTCAGAAGTCCAGGTGGAAACCAGCAGGCTGTCGCCCCGGGGACTCAGAGCAATATCTTCCACATAGGTGTACTCTCCGGGGCCATTACCAATGCGGCCAAACGAGCACATAAACTTCCCGGAATCGGAGTAAGCAACGACAGGATGCTCCTTTGAGTGGTTCAACAAAGCATATCCTCCGGGAATACGGACCGCCTTAGTGACATGCTCAATCAGACAAGAGTCCGGCGAGCAGATTGTCGTGAAGCCAATGACCTCGGTAACATCGGCGAGCCCTAACTTTGTCGAGGTATCGGCGGCGATATTAATCGTGTTGTCGCGCGAACCGGTCGCGCTTCCACAAGCAGTGCTGAACGCCGCAGCGACGGCCAATTGAAACAGCAGAACCGGCTGTTTCACCATAATTCGAATATCCATACTATCTATCAATTTGGTTTTAGGGTTAATAGCACTAATGCAATGAATGGTATGTTTCGCCGGCAAATGTAGACAAAACATCCCGCCCCCACAACTAATTAAACAATTATTAAATAAATTTATAATTACGCAACTTCCTACATATCTGCATAATAGAACCCGCTCTGCATGAAACACAATTTAACAAGCCGCCACCGAGCTTTCAGAGCACCGGAGCATGGTCGCTCCGACGCCGCCGAAGAATTTTAACAATTAGTATTTTGGCGTTTCTGAAAAAATATGTAACTTTGCAGTCCATCACTGAACCGATCATTAAATGAACGACAACGTTAGTTTGCACATAACCACGCTCTTACGCCGAAATGACTGCGTAATCATTCCGGGCGTTGGTGCTTTCGTGGCCACTCGCCACGAGGCCGAACTGCGCGACGGACTGATGGTTCCGCCGCGTCGCGAGTTGTCGTTCAACCCAATGATGGTCCACGACGACGGCCTTTTGGCATCGTCGGTCAGCCGCCGCATGAAAATTTCATTTGAGCAGGCCCGCGAACGCGTTGCCGCCGAAAGCGACCTGATTCAGCGTCGCCTGCGCAACGAAGGCTCGGTTAACCTGCCCCGCATCGGCATGCTCCACCGCCGCTCCGGCGGTCGCCTGGAATTCCAGCCCGCCGCATCATGGACGCTGACCCCTCCGGCCCTGAAAGTGGCTCGGACAGCCCCGGCTTTCGAAGTTGTTCGCCCCGCCGACACCGCGCACGAAAAGGCCGTGGCAGTCGTGCGCCTGCCGCTGCGTCTGCGCTGGATGCGCGTTGCCGCTGCAGCGGTTATTCTCTGCATTCTCGGCTTTGCGCTCTCAACCCCAATCGACATTGCAACCGCTCAGCATGCCTCGCTGGCAGCTCCGATGTTCACTGCTCCCGAGCCCGAACCCATCGAACTCCTTGAAGAGCCGAAAGACCTGGAGCTCAACATGGCAATGGCTCCTGCCGGCAGCATGATTCAGGTTGAAAAACCTGCCCCGCAGCCACTGCCGGCGATTGAGCCGGCGAAGCCCTACGTCGTTGTTGTTGCTTCGCTCCCCACAATCGAGAAAGCCAAGGAATTTATTCAGGCAAATGGCCCGGGGCTCAAGATTCTCAACAGCGGTGGCCGCTATCGCGTTTATGCCGCCGAAGGCTCCTCGCCCGAGGACGCCCGCGCAGCCGCCGACAAAATCAGCGGGTTTGCCTCGCGTTTCCCCGACTCATGGCCATGTCGCCGCTGACCCTCCGCGCCGCCTTTGCCGCGCTCGCCTTTGTCCTGCTGTCAATCCTCCCCTGCCCCGCCGCCGAACTGACGTTCAGAGGCAACGTGCTTCAGGCCGTTGCTGTTGAGCCGCCGGCATCGACCGGCCTGCAGAATGTTTATGTTCTCAGCAGCCTCGACGGCGTTCGCGTCAGCTACGAATCGCCCACCGGCTCCCCGATCAGCTGGCAGCGCTACTCATCTCTGGGCGGCGGCTATGCCGAACCGGTAGAATCGACCCAGAGCGGCTCCGTCAGCACCCTTTCCCGCCCCGAAGGCAATATGGGCTATATAGTGACCGACGGCTCTACGACCAACTGCTTCTGGATTGTTGACTACTCAGCCTATGAGCCTGTTATGACGTCGCTGACCCTCTCCGACCAAACCGACTGCTCAACCACCTGGCTCGACTTTTCAGGCGCGGGCGACGCAATTACCTATTTCGGCATAACCGGCCAGCCGGCCGAAGTGAACCGCGAGTTTACCCTAACGTACCAAACCCTGGAGTTCGACGAAGATAGCTTCAGCTACCGCCAGGTCGAGCGCACGGAAACTCTCGCCTCGCTCTCGGCCCACATCCATTGTCAGCCGGCCTATTGCCAAACGGATTTCACTCTGAGCGGCGATCGCTTTGCGCGCATCTGGGGCCGCGACAAGGAAATAACCTCTCCGACCTATGAGCCAACGGCCATTGAGTCGCAAACGCGCGCAACGCAAGAATCGCGCTCCAACGCGAACGAGGTCAAGGACGATTCGCCTCTTGGCGGTTCCGGGCCGGCGGAAATAACTTTCACGGCGGCAGTGACCGACGGTGCCCTATACCACGAATGGGAACTGGCGCGCGACCCGGAATTTAACCAGACTTTTCTGCGCTATTCCGACCTGGAGTTCACCCACACCTTCCGCGAGCAGGGAACGACCTATGTTCGCCTGCTGACAGCCAACGCCGCAGCCTCGTGCGAGGGCGAAAGCGAAACCTACACCGTCAGCATCGGTGAATCAATGCTGAAATGCCCTAACGCCTTTTCGCCCGGAGCCTCCGAGGGGGTCAACGACGAATGGAAGGTGGCCTACAAGAGCATTATTGAATTTGACTGCCACATTTTTGACCGCACNGGTCGCCANCTGGCCCATCTGACCGACCCGGCNCAGGGCTGGAACGGCAAAATCGGCGGCAAAACGGCTCCGGCGGGAGTNTATTTCTACGTTATCCGCGCTCTCGGCGCCGACGGCAAGAAATATAAACTCTCGGGCGACATAAATATTATCGGCTACAATAATCCGAAAACAAATGCAACGAAGTGATTTTGAAATCATGGCGCCCGTTGGCTCCTGGGAGTCGTTGCGGGCGGCAATCCATGCCGGCGCCGACGCGGTTTATTTCGGCATCCAGGGACTGAACATGCGCTCGCGCGCGGCAGTNAACTTCACCATCGACGACCTGTCGGCCATCGCCGCCGAATGTTCCGCCGCCGGNGTCAAAACCTACCTGACGGTCAACACCATCATGTATGACGCCGACCTGCCCGTAATGCGCTCGATTATCGACGCCGCCGCCGNCGCCGGAATATCGGCCATCATCGCCGCCGACATCGCCGCCATAACCTATGCGCGCAGCCGCAACGTGGAGGTCCACATNTCAACCCAGGCCAACATCTCCAACATTGAAACCGCCCGCTTCTATGCTGCCTGGGCCGACACCATCGTGCTGGCCCGCGAGCTGAACCTCGACCAGGTNCGCGCAATCTACGACGCCATCATCNCCGAAAACATAACCGGCCCTGCCGGCCAACCGCTNAAAATCGAAATGTTCTGNCACGGCGCCCTGTGCATGGCCGTGTCNGGCAAATGCTACCTCAGCCTCCACGAGCGCAACACCTCGGCCAACCGCGGCAGCTGCGCCCAGATCTGCCGCCGGGGCTACACCGTTACCGACCGCGAAACCGGCGACCAGCTCAACATCGACGACCAATACATAATGTCGCCCAAAGACCTCAAGACCATCCACTTCCTCGACCGCATGGTTGANGCCGGNGTGCGCGTTCTGAAAATCGAAGGCAGAGCCCGCGGCCCGGAATACGTTGCCGAAGCCGTTGGCTGCTACAGCGAAGCCATCGACGCCATCTGCAACAACGAATTCAACGCCCAACGCGTCGACCAATGGAACAAACGCCTGGAACGCATCTTCAACCGCGGCTTCTGGGACGGCTACTACCTCGGCCAGCGACTCGGCGAATGGAGCGGNCGCTANGGCTCCTCNGCCACCCGCACCAAACGCTATGCNGCCCGCTGCACCAAATACTTCTCGCGCCTCGGCGTTGGCGAATTTCTGCTTGAAGCCGGCGAAGTNAAAATCGGCGACGAAGCCGTNATCATCGGCCCGACAACCGGCGCCATCATAACCACCATCGAAGAAATCCACCTCGACAGCGGNCCCGCATCCTCGGCCTCCAAAGGCCAGGTATTCGCAATCAAGGTACCTGAAAAAGTTAGACTNTCCGACCGCCTATATATCTGGGAAAACAATGAACACAAGGCCTGACGCAATCCTCTTTGACCTCGACGGAGTTCTNATCGACTCCGAAGGACTCTACACCGGCTTCTGGGAAAAAACCGAAGCCCTCTACCCCACCGGCATACCCAACTTTGCCCGCGCAATCAAAGGCACGAACCTCGACAGCATCATGCAGCTGTTCAAACCCGAGGAACGCGACGACATCATGGCGCGCATCCTCGACTTCGACAGCCACCTGGAATACCCCATGTTCGACGGCNCNCTNGACCTGCTCGACCGGCTCGCCNCGCTCAACATTCCCGCNGCCCTCGTAACCTCGTCCAACCCNGAAAAAATGGACCAGCTCAGNCGCCAATACCCCGACTTCCTGGCCCGCTTCGCAACCGTTATCAACGGCTCGATGGTCAGCCGCGGAAAACCCGACCCCGAAGGCTACCTGCTCGCCGCNACCAAATTAGGCAAAAAACCGGCCGANTGCGTCGTTGTTGAAGACTCCCTCCAGGGCATCCGTGCCGGCCGCGCCGCCGGCTGCGAAGTCTGGGCCCTGACAACCACCCTCCCCGCCGCCACCGTCACCCCCGAAGCCCACCACACCTTCCCCACCCTCCTCGCCCTCCTCTCCNCCCTATGATCCCCGAATGGACCATTCGCCGCGCCAATTGCGTCGGTTCAACCCTCTAACAATACCAAAATCGGCCGNCGGAAAGTATCTGGTATAGTTCTTTTGAGTTTGTCATAACCGCTTGGTTTGACAATAGGCAGTGGGAATTGGGTCGGATATTTCAGCAATTCGATTTTTCGGATTAAANTTCAGATTCTTGTATTACCNGGCCTTTGTATTTGATTATCACCTTTCCGAAGTCATCGCCTTGACCACGGCGATATTCAGGCACGATGTAAGTGTAATCCCCGTTCTTAAAAACCAGGGCATTCTCAACGTTCTCCGTTCTGTCTTCATAAANAATAAGGTCAGGCTNTGCCGACATTGGTTTAGGCTTTGTCCATGCGGCATAGCGATAAACGTTATCCAGGGTCTTATCAATCCGGATAAGTTGCGTATCCGTTTGGTAAATCCCGCTAAGATAAGCAATGTTCCGCACNGACGGATGCAACCAGAATCCNGCGTCATTTCCAACATAGCGCATCTTTCCCTCGCTGTATTGATATAGGTCATAGCGGTCAGTCATTACCATTTCACCTTCTTCGGGAACATACAANGTCCGGCTCTCGTTGTCAAAGCTCATCACCCANTCCCATCCAAGNCCGTCGGTGGTANAATACCAGTCGGGAATGTAGTAGTCACGTTGGACTGAGTTACTGAAAGCACCATATTTGGAAACAAANGGTAATTTTTTCAGTTTGCCATCCTCAAATTTGAGCAGACAGGCTGCGCTACATCCTTCACTGCTNGAGGNCTTCGAATACGCGTCTATGATATATCCCGTTTCAGTTTCCGAGAGCGGAATTTGCGCCACAACTCTTATAAACGCTCCGTCATATGCTTCCATNCCATCCTNNTTTATGTCTGAATAACAGACGTAATCGCTATCCGAAAACGGATTCAGATAATCNGTAACTATCTGTCCGTTCGATTCATACTGAATGTATGTAGAAAATTCCNGACTCGTTCCGCCATAACCTGTATCATAAGTGTATAATGTAATCATTCCATCGTCTGAGTTAGTTATAGTCATATCAGACAAGTCATTCGGCAACNTAACAGTAGCTCGNTCTTCACTGTCAGAAACAATCAGACGTATATTNTGGTCCGAATCACATCCATAACCTTNTGAAAGACAAAGAGTATAAACTCGCTTGTCCTCACGATCAAATATCGCGTACACCGCATCATGAATCTTCCGGATATGATGTAAACCGTCCGGTTTGTTATCCGGAAGAATAAACATTCTGTTTTTCAAGTCGTAGATATTTTCTATGGCATAGTCATTCCAAAACCATACGTCGTTGTAAACCACCATATAANCNCGCTCTCTATGTTCTTTACCGAGAAGTTCGTATCTGTCGTANTTTGCNTGAACCACAACACCATATCTGTCGCGTAATCCCAGTTTGCCATTTTTTTGGAATTGATACAATCCATTAAGTTGTTCACCCAACGTTGTAACTTCGTTTACATCAATGGCCGCATATGGATTATAACCGAGAAGAAAAAGCGGCAATACAAAGGTGGAAGCTANGAGCAGGAATATAGACGATAGAATAGAATGACNTTGACGATATGAAAAGATAGCNGCGACAGATGATAAAGCTCCGGCNGCAGTTANTAGAAATATTACCGTATAGTGGAACTGGTTATACACTTGAATCTGAAGAAATCCGGCGAGCCCGAACATAAGCGCGGGCATCGTTGCGATACGCTTTGATTTGCTAATTCGTAATGCAACGACGTAAAGAATAATCGGGAAGAAGAACGCCGCAACAGGTTTGATCCCGACGACATCATATAAGCCTATGATAGCTGCGCCAAACAAGACTGACAGAACAGCGAGATACCGCATCAGAATCTCGTCGTGCAACAACGATTGCAGAATCGACGGCCTAATCCGGCCATAGATAAGCCGACAAACAACCGGGGTGAACGACATAAGCAACCCTCCCGCAAAAATCATGATTTTCTTATCTGCAAAATAAAGAAATATTGTGAATGTCAATACTCCTCCGATATACCACCATATTTTCTTCTTGCGCTTCAAAACCGGCAATATACTTTTCTGATTCCAAGTGCAGATTATGGGTATTATGATGAGCCATGCAACGTATAATCCCCAAAAAGTATAGAGGGCAGTTTCAATTGACTTGTCACTGCTGCCGCCAAACGCCTTAACTGCCCAATCAGAATAACCGATAAGGCAACAAAACACATAGGCTATTTTGATGATTGGATTGAATGCCAAGTCGTTGTGGGGCATGTTGAACACAATGCCTATATACATAGCTGCATAAAGCAATGCATTGCAGAATGCCCAGCGGCTCTTTCTGTACATCAAGAACGAAAGGGCTATCCGCAACACAATCATAGTCGGAGGGACAATTCCTCCCCATGTAAAATGCCATGCGAATAGCGCCCAAAGGCTAACAATCACCAGATCGGCAATGAGCATATTTTTGCTATATAGATACCTTTTCATATTACTCGTAGACCGCTGATTCAAGTACTTCCGGTTCACTATCATAATCCACAACCTCAATCACACATTCTTCAATAGTGCGCGGTGTCTTAAAGTAATCACGATATTCCTTTGAATAAAATCGGTCAAGATTATCCATCTCCTCCTTTGTGAAAGGGAAACCTTCATATAGTTGATTGTTATCGCGATAATCCAGTACCTCAACCGCTCCTCTCGTTTGCAATAGGCCGTGGATATATGCCTTATGATACAGCTCAAAGGCATTTTTCATAGCCTGTTTAGCCTGTTCATCATTGGGATAATCCTGATATAACGACCAATATATATCTGCTGTTACATTAAACAGCAGTGGAATCTTCTTGGCGGCTAAAGTTAGGTTTCTTAAAGCCTCCGACGTTGGAGACACTGCGGCTATCGTGGGTTTGTCCGGCCTCAAAACCCTTAGGGCTGCGACGGATGCTGCCAGCTCGTCACCTGAGTCATTATCCCAATCCACCAACGCTTTCACATAACCATCAATATCATCTGCATCATGATTATCAAAGATTAACCGCATCCTCACAGCCCAATTGGGAAGCGGTGCCGGATACTGATCAATCAATGAGACTGCCTCGTCAATCGTCATCAGGTGCTTATCAAGCTCTTCGATGAGGTGATTCATAAAGCCAAGTTCATCGGTCGGGTCCGACTCATACGCTTTTTCTGCCAAAACCCTTGCGGTTCTTGCCTTACTTTCATCATAGTATATCATGGCATTGGCTATGCATTTATCCACGCCTTTGCCATATCGGTAACACTCTGCAAGCGCCTCATAAGCCCACGGCTCATGATTTCGGACGTTTTCCATAAGATACGGTATGGAGTCGAGCCATTCGCTGTTAAACCGAGGAAACTTTAGCGTGTCAGGAACGGCCACTTCAACGGATTCTTCGGTATCTTCGCAAGTAATTGCCGGTTGAGTTTGAGCATGGGCAGTAGAGAAGATTGCAACTGCCATGATGATTAGTGAATAAAGTCTGTTCATCGTTATAGAGCTTATGTCATTTAACGTGATTTCTGAAATCGAACTCACAATATAAAAGAAGGGAAAAGCCCCGGGAATATATCAATCCAGGACTAATTTATATATATAATATAAGAGATAAAATTTATTGGGGGGCTATGGCCTATTGAGCAATGATATCGGCAAATGACTTGGGAAGAACAATATTGTCAACTCCTAATGCCCCTGAGAATAATGGAGCCATCTCCTCATCCTTGAATCCGGCTATGCCGCAGCCGATGCGCGTTACATAGAATTTCAATTCAGGGTGTTCCTTGGCAAACTCTATAAATTCGTCAACGTATGGCTTGATGGTTTCGACTCCGCCCTGCATGGTTGGGATGGCATAGGATTGTCCTTGCAATCCTACGCCTTGCCCCCATACTGCTCCGAATTTACGCAGTGCAGCTCGGGCCGCCCCTCCGCCATGAAGTCCGGCGAGATTACTGCCGAAGACAAACACTTCGTTTGCCTTCAGCTCATTGATCACTTCTGATGTATATTCCATATTATAATAAATCTGAAGGGTTAACGCTTAAAGGTTTATGATTTACATATCGTTCCATAATCTGCTCCTCCGATGAGAATCCACCGAGGTCATCGGCTACGGAAAGAATTACGTCATGCAGTTCCAGATCCGCGATGTATTTCTTAGGGATCGCAGAATAGCCGAGAATTGCACCGATGATGTTGCCGGCCACGGCGCCGGTAGAATCACTGTCGCCGTCGTGGTTGACGGCACAACATATGCATTTTTCAAAATCATCAATGTAGCGCATCACCGAGAAAACAGCAATCGCCAGCGTCTCTTCCGCAACCCAGCCTTCTCCGAGTTCTCGGATTGCTTCTGTGTCTGACTTTTCCGATTCGGCAAGGGCAAGCGCATGGCATGTTAGTTCGTTCAGTTCTGCGAGATGCTTGTCATTTTTGAAATAAAGTCCAAGCAGTTTGAACACTCGGTTAATCACAATGAACCGGAACTTCTCACGGTCTACTTTGTCATAGGCAATGCAGTCAGCCACAATCATGGCGAGAGCCATTGACGAATATGTGCTGAGCGGATGTTTATGAGTTATGTCGGCAGCATATCCGGCAAGGTAGCAGGCGTGTTCAAGATCGAGCGTCTTAGGGTGTGCCGCCGAAAATATGCCGATTGGAGCAACACGCATCACACCACCGCACCCCTTGGAATTATTCACCACCGGAGCACTGTTGCGCATGGATATAGACTGCAAGGCCGACATACACGTCATTCCCGGCGCACGGCGCGCCCAAAGTGTTTTGAGGTGAGAAAGCCAGCTCTTTGACATCTTCAACGGAGGACGGCATTGTGTATAGTACCAATGCTCATATGCCGTAGTTATATACGGCAAAATATCCTTCTCATACACTTTCCCGTCGGCAATGGCCGTCAACAGACCTTCGGCAGTGAACAGTGACATCTGGGTATCATCGGAGAACTCGGCAACGCCGTTTCTGTCAAGAACATAATCGCGAATACCCTTATCACCAAACCGTTTAAGTATGTCCTGAAGGCCCATAAACTCGACCTCATAGCCGAGTGCGTCGCCGACAGCACCCCCTATGAGAGAGCCTCGGCATTTATCTTGTAATTGTTCTGCTGTCATTACTGAAGATTTTTGATGATTTCAGCACACCCTCGCTTAATAGTGGCGAAGCATGTGCGGTAGACGTATTCGGTCTGATAGTGAGGATCCGGGAGGTCGTTAGGTTCACCGAAGCAGTAATCGTTGAATCGGACAATCCGGTTCCAGTGGTCATATTTCAGCAGACGGGTCACTTCGTTGCGATGATGTTCGGTCATCACGATTATCAAATCGGCTGAATTGAGGAGTTCCTCGTTCATGAGTATGGCTTTGCCACCCATTTGATAGCCATGTTCAGCGGCGATACGACACATCACTTCCTCGCGGTCGAGCCCATCAGGCACTTTCGTTCCGCAGGAAGCGACTTCAATGCCGTCAATATCGTTGTCGGCAAGCATCTTTTTCAACACAACTTCGGCAGCAGCCGAGCGGCTCGCATTGCCGGTACAAATGAAAAGTATCTTCATCGCTATAATATTAACTCACTAATGTCCATTTTTTATGTGTCTTGTCATTATGTTTCCAATTAGGCGTTTTCAGGTTTAGGTTCTCTACACTGCTGCTCAATTACCTTCTTTCGCTCTTTCAGGATTTCAAGCGGGAATGGCGCGTTGCCATTAATACGCTCAAATTCTTTGTATATAGCATTCAGGACACGCATAATCTTTGACGTATTATGACCATCTTCTTTACGGTATCCTCTTATTACAGGAGGTTCTATACCGTTATCTGCGCCGTAAAACACCCAATAGCAGCATAAGGCTATGTCTGTTCTATGAAGTCCCATTGCACACGATATATAGAAACCTCCGTCATCAATCCTCTGACAAAATTCAGGAAACAACCGAATCATTCTTCGTATCGCATCAATATTATTATCAACAGGATAATTAAAATAATCTATACAATACTGATTGCACTTGTCAACTATATGGGTATCAGATCCTCCTTCACGAAGATCAATAATCATCTTCACTCCGGCTTCCTTTATCCGTTGCCATAAGAACTGATTTTGTGAAGACATAGTTCTTCCTCTTACTCCATTATAGGCAGGATATATATCCGATATTGGAAGTTCAAGTAACTTGTCTAAATCTAATATGCTCATATCTTGTCATTTATTACCACATTAATAACTTGTCTTTCAATATACTTATTATACGGTTCAATTCATTCTCCCGGCAAAGATCAATCGGAATAAGTGGATCTATTTTACCTGCTTGTTCAAGTATTTTCTTTTCCACCGAGAAAACATAGTCATCAAACCAAACTAATGGTTCATCTAAATTTATAGCCTCTATCCAGACAATGCGTCGATTCACCTTTACAGTGCGTGGTAAGCCAATAACAGTCAAAGTTGGATGTGATAAACTGAATAAAACGGTCAATCCCTGATGGGGCAACCGGATTCTTCGTTGTTATCAATACACCATCGATGTCTATATATAACTTCCTTTTCATGATTGCTTTTCGTTTATGATCATCTGAAGAATTGCGGGAATGATGACTTTTTGAACTGCATCCTTATTCAGTCTGTGGCCACCTTTGAAATAGCAAATGTCATAGGTGTGAGCAAGACATTCATCCTTGCAGTTAACAACATCATCGTCAATTCCGAAAATACCCAATATTCGCTCAGGATCCAGTTTCGACTGCCTGCTCTCTCATTCAAGTCATCAACATTTTGGGTTATAACCGTAACATTATGTTCTTTTTCTAATTGAGCCAAAACAATATGGGCATGATTGGGAACTGCATTTGCAACAGCAGCTCTCATATAATTGTAAAACATCAGCGCAGTCTCTGGATCTGCCTCAAAACCTTGAGGTGTAGCCACCATATCATGATCATATTTAGACCAAATGCCGCTGCTATCACGAAATGTGGAAAGTCCACTTTCCTTACTGATACCGGCTCCTGTAAAAACAACTATGTTTTGCCTCATATACAACTTAATACCAGAGTTCATCATCTTCATCGATGCGTCGCACTTCGTCAACACCGTCGATTACGGAGATATGGTTGATAATGGTTTTGAGTTCGACGTATGAGTGAACGCCGAAGCGGATTTTGCAGACTACGATGTTACGGTCTGTCTTGGTGTTGAACGACTCCATCGAAAGATGGAACGTGTTGGTGATACAGTCCACGAGGTCAACAAAGAGATGGCTTCGGTCAACGGCTCTCACTTTCAACGTCAACGGATAGAGGGTCTCATCGGCCTTGTAGTCTACCGACACGACATCATCTCCATAGGAGGATGCCATGCTTATGGCATGAGAACAGTCGCGTTTGTGAACCGTGATGATTTCCGGGTCGTAAGGATTGCATATGCCGATCACCTCTTCTCCGGGGATAGGATTACAGATTGAGCATCGGCAGTAAGCGCTTTGGGGGATTGACTCCAGATAACGGCGGATTGCTTTGCGAGCTTTGAACGTATGGGCAAAACTATGCCAGTCTTGTTCGGGATGAGAATCCTTATCGGTGAAAACCTCCACCACGTCGCCGCGCCGCAGAGTTGTGTTGACCGGTTCCAGACGGCTGTTGATGCGGGCATACTTGGCATGGTCGCCAAGATCGGTATGAACCTCATAGGCGAAGTCTATTACCGTAGCGCTCTGAGGGAGGATAATTTTCTTGCCGGTAGGCGTGAAAACCTGTATGTCATCATTATAGAAGGCAGTAATAATGTCCTCCATGTAGCGGTCATCATGTTTTGAGCCACTAATCGTGTCGTGCAGAACCTTGCGGAACTTCTCAATCCACATCTGAATGTTACTCTCAGTTCGCTCAACCAAACATCCTAATTGCGACTGACGAATCATGGCCTCGCTGCTGATATGAACCTCCTGCCAGCGACCGAAATCGGGAAGAAGTTTCACATGGATGCTCTGATAGCCGTTCTCTTTGGGAGCGTCGATGTAGTTGCTCATGCTGCAATGTTTCTCCTTGAAACGGTCAGTCAAGATGCAGTAAATCTTCATCGCCATCTCTTTCTCGCTGAATATGGTCTGCGTCTCATCAAAAACCACCTCAACAAAGTGACGGTATTTCAGATGGTTGAAGTCATCTCCATACTTTTTCATCTTTCGCCACAGACTGAACGGTCGGCGATAATCGACATAAACACGGGCCTTGATGCCAGCTTCTGCAAGCGTCTCTTCAATCTGACTGCGGAAGGTTTCAAGATTCTCCTTGTTCGCCTCAACATGGCGAGCGATGAGCGAGGAAATCTCCTCATACTCATCAGGGCATCGGAAACGAAACGACAGGTTCTCCAACTCGGTCTTGACGTTATAGAGTCCGAGACGGTTGGCAAGTGGAGCATAGAAATAGTCAGTTTCACCGGCAATCTTCATCTGCTTCTCAGGCTTCATAGAAGCCAGCGTGCGCATATTGTGCAAGCGATCAGCGAGCTTTACGAGTATGGCGCGGATGTCATACTGCATTGAGTTGAGCAGCTGGCGGTAATTGTCGAGCTGCTTGGACAGTTCGTAGTCGCAAGTAGGTTTCTTGGTCACCACCCGCACAAGGAAAGCCACATCATCGCCGAAGCGGTCGCGGATATCGCCGATGGTGTAAGGCGTATCCTCAACCACATCATGCAAAAAACATGCAATGACCGGATTCGCTCCGAGCATGAGCTCCTCCGCAGCGATATTCGCCACTGCGATGGGATGTAAAATATACGGTTCACCGGTTTTGCGCTTCTGAGGCGCATGTGCTTCCCGGGCCAGTTCAAATGCGCTACGGATTCGGAGCATATCCTCAGACGATACACGCTTAGCCATGACCTCAAAAACGTGGTCGGCACGCTCCTGAATGATTCGGTTGTAGTCGTTCTGCATGATAATGGTTGTTTTTAAGTTATCAAAGTTACTAAATTCTATTGAAATATAGGATTATCTACACTCATATCATTTCATACTCGGTGTATTCTGGGAACCATTTATCGAGCTGCTCATCGGCCTCGGCTTCCATTTCGGGAGTTATATATTTCGACATTTTCCGAACGAGGACGGCGAGAGAGGCTACCTCGTCGAGCCAGCCGATAATGGGCAGACGCTTGGCATCGAGAATGTCAATTGGAAGAATGAGGTAAGCAAGAGAGCCGAAGATGGCCCACTTGTCTTTTCCGGGCGTTTCCTTGCTTCGCATCACATACCACATCAGAAGTACAGGGCGTGTTGCTGCGCGACCGGCCGTGCGACTCCAGCTGCAGATGCTCTCCCAAAGAGCGTTGTAGTCAAGATTCAGTATTGCCATAATATTAATATTTCATTTCAGGGAGGCTGTTATTTCAAGTCCATCGTCAACAACAATGATACGCTGAAAACTGATTGCTTCCACTAATTGAGCTGTCGTTGGCAGTTTGGCGAATTCAATCCGTATGCGGTGTCCATCTTCTGATATAAGAGCGTCGTTTATTTGAGGGACTTTGGCTCTGAGGAATGAGAGCACGCCAGCAATAATCATATCAATACCGAAACGGCCATCATAGATGACGGAGACGTTGTCTGCTTTAACGTCATGAATTTTGATATTTAACGGTATATTTACGGAGTGGAAAAACAGATTCTGAGTATAAGACACACAGACTTCCTGTTCTGAAACTTTTGTGAAAGTCAGTTCCTTACTGTAGTGTGCTTTGATGTATTCCCGGAGTTCCGAGAAGGAAATGTTTATTTTCATAAGTTTATTAAAAATTTGTTTTTAACTAACGTGAGTTCGATATATAGCAATAGATGATAAAACCGAGCCTTATCTATCTCAAAAAGAAAAATATTTTGATGTACATTGAGCTGCCAGCGGAACCGAGTAGCCGTCAAAGCTTCTTCTCCGATGAATGTACAATGTCA
Source organism: Bacteroides sp. (assembly GCA_014801955.1). Lineage (GTDB taxonomy): Bacteria > Bacteroidota > Bacteroidia > Bacteroidales > Muribaculaceae > UBA3263. Next base: position 31,611 of record JAAVDE010000013.1, read on the forward strand.
AATCGTCTCCTCCGTTATGGCATAACATATCAAGTTAGTCACTGATTCTAATCGGATTTGGTGTATGTATCGGTCTTGCCCGCTGGCTCATCTCTACAGATACGGATAAGAATAGCGGAATAATTGTCGTGAGCCTTATCGGATGCTATTTTCTCAACAGAACTAAGGAGATATGAATAAACATCCTTTCCTTCGAGCGTAGCTTTCAGAGCACTCCATTTGCCATTTCCGTAGACTCCGTCTGAACAGATGAATATCATATCGCCAATCTCCACCTCAATTTCTTTAATATCCGGAGTATAACTGTTACGTCCGGTGAAGAAGGCTCTTGTGATGATTGGCCATCCCTCCGGAGTCAATGCAACATGATCCGTGGACTGGTAAATGATTTCATGATTGCGGATAACGTAGATTCTGCTGTCGCCACAATGAGCCAGCAACGCCTTGTTGCCCTCAATAGCGGCCATTGCCATAGTTGTGCCCATCTCCCCGTGGGATTTGTTGTTAAAGGCAATCATTGTCTCATCGCAGGCATCAGTGATTTTCTTCTCGCTCTCCTTGAGCCTTGGATTCTTCGTCCAATAGTCGCAAATGCCCTCTGCCACGAGCTTACTGGCGACCGCCCCTAAGTTGTGGCCTCCCATGCCATCACAAAGTACATACACAGACCGCCCATGCTCCGGCATCTCTCTTACCGCGATATAATCCTCGTTCTTGTATCGGGGGCCACATTCACTGAATAATCCATGATATATTTTCATCTCAATAAGTTTCTTTATCGGTTTTGTTCAGTTTAAGTTTTCTATGTTCATAGTCGGCCAGCATTTCTGCAAAGTCAAACAATCCTTTGCTTGCGCCTTCGGGAATATATGTATAGCCGTGATAACATTCTTCAGGCAGCGAGACTTCCTCCGGGTCGATAACGACCATATGGCATGAGTCAGGTATGGCAGCGAGCAATGAAGCCGCAGGATAAACGAGCATCGTTGAGCCAACAACAACAAACCAGTCCGCTTCTTTCGTAGCCCTCACGGCCTCTCGCCAAAGATTTCCGTCTATGTCCTCGTCAAAGTAAATAACATATGGCCTTAGCTGTGAACCGTCCGGAGCCTTGTCGCCCAAATGGATGTTGGGATTTTCCCTATCAATGACATAAGACAATGAAGGATTGGCCGAAGAGGCATTCTTCAGCGCCTCACCATGAAGATATATGATTTTTGATGAGCCTGCGCGTTCATGATAGTCATCACCGTTCTGGGTAATGACCGTCACGTCAAAATCATTTTCAAGAGCGGCGATAATCCGGTGTCCGTCATTAGGTTCATGTTCCAGTATGGCTCGGCGTAAAGGGTTGAAAAAGTCCAGCATGGCCTGTCGGCGAGCTTTTACGTCTTTACGCTGCCGTCCATACCAGGACTTCAAGGTGGCCACCTTCTCATAGTCAATATCGTGCCACACACCACCTTCGCCGCGAAAAGTTGGCAAACCACTCTCACGGCTCATCCCGGCTCCGGTGAAAAACACTATCTTCTTTTTCTTTACCATCTGAGATTTCTTCATCTTTAACTATGGGTTGACATTTGCAAGCACAACTACCTTCACGGCATTCCCGAGAGTGGAATCTTCCGCAAGTCTCAAAACCACGTCGCAGTTATCTGAAAAACCGGTAATAAATTCGTTGATGCACTGCATCTCTTCCATTGTGAGTGGGCAATCTGCATCGCAAGAACGGATTACCGTAACCATCACATTTGAAGCCCGGTTGATTATTTCAACAGACTCGTCGGAAGCGATGGCATTCCTGAGGGCGTTTTCAACACGTCCTTTACATTCAGCTTCTCCAATGAATGAATGTTTCTCACCGTCGGCGTGCAGAAAAGTCAAACAGTCTTGATAGTCAAGTCCTCTACACTGAGACCTGATCTTTTCAAATAAAGACTCGAAGTCAACCGATTTGTGGTGTTGTATGATAGTCGTTTCCATAATCTACGGGTTAGAAGTAGTCTGAATGGCATAATTACCATTCAGACTACAAAGTTAGTGGTGTGGGTTGAGTATCAGATTAAGTCTGATTCATTTTTTTACCGTGGTGGAGAGGGAAGAATGTCATTTATCGTCTACGTCGTCAAAGTAGTCATCGGCCATAATCGACGGAGCGATTTTGCTCGCGAGCCGATCGGTCCAGCGATTTCTTGCCTGCCGCTCGCGGGCAAACATAGCCGCAGTGCCTTCTGCATCGGCTGAAAATGAGAGGGTATTGGTTATTGAGATTGAGGCTGCTACAGCTTCAACATCCTGATTCGCTCCGATATAGGTAAACAACCAGCCCTTGCTTTTGAGGGACTCAACAAGACTTTTTATCGCCTTGCCGCTATATTCACGAGAGGCGTTTTCGTAACCATCGGTTATCACCGTAACAAGAACCGCGTCATTCTCAGCCACATTCTTGCTCACTCGAGTAAGCGCGTCGCCCATTGCGTCGTAAAGCGGAGTGCGGCAGGAAGGCCGATACTGCCTGCCGGTCAATTCTTCAACTTTCTCAGCCTCTACGTTATCATATATCGTCTTGACCGAATTAGAGTTGAAGGATACGAGCGTCAGGAAATGCTCCTGATCCTCGTGTTTCTTTTGGGCCGCACGGATTGTCTGAACGGTTTCGTTCACTCCGTCGATTGCCTGTTTCTCGATGCTGCACATTGAGCCGCTCTCATCGAGAATAATCAGATTGAATACTCTTTGTTTCATTGTTATAAAGCTTTTAGTTAACTTTTTGTCCTTTGGAGTTGATTATTAAACGTTCGCCGCCCTCATCAATCTGACACTCAAACAGATCGGCCGAGAACGCTTCGATTGAATAATAGAGGGGAGGGGTAATCGGTCGGCCATTCTTGTCAATCAGACCATAATGGCCATCACAACTGTAAGACCACAGATTTGCAGGTTTTCTAATTCGGTTGCCATCTTTGTCAAAGTCGTCGGAAAAATACTCCAGCGTATAGGTATAGTCATAGACGAAATCATCGGTTACATTGCCATCATAATCAAGCCTCTTCTTTGAGTTGTCAGCCAATATCACGACTATACCGCCTTCGGGATATATCTCAACTCCCACATATTCATTGGGGACGATTATGACTCCTTTAGGGTTGATAACCCCCATCTTACCGTTGTATTTCATAGCCCACATATTGTTGGCCATTGCAAACAGATCTTCGTAGATTATCGGGGTAGCATCATTGCCAAACCGGTCAACAAGACCGAACTTGTCGCCAACTTTATTGACAAAGTAATTTCCGTGATAGGTATAGTTGTGATTTTTCTCACGCTTGAACTTGCGGTTGTAAATCGGATTGCCGGAATGGTCAATGAAGAATACGCTGTCTCTTTCACAAACACCGGCCACTCCATCGTTGAAGCACCAAGCGGCATCATACTTGGCAGGAATGATGATATTCGCTGTCCGACGGCTCAGGAATCCGCGTTTACCGTCTTTGGCAAAAACAACGAGACTATCTCCATCTTCCGACCGTGCAATCCAGTCAAGCCCCTTATGGATTTTCTTCTTCGTTTCACGTTCAGCGATATAGCTCTTTCCGGGACCATCATTGTAGAAATAAAAGTCGGTGCCGAGAACTGTGGTCGCATAATAGTCACCATAGCGATGGCTACTTCCGCATAATTCATCGTAGAACGCATAAGCTAACATACATGTAAACGCAAGTATGCAGACAGTGATTGTTGCCCCGATTACACGCCAAAACGGGGTCTTGTTCTTCCACGAGAATATGTTGCATATAAACTGCCATATTCCTCCGAAGAAGACTGACAGCCACACCCTGAAAGTGATTCTACTTTTCATAACCTGCTATTCTTGTTCAAGTTCCGAAATAAGTTTCGCTTCTTCTTCAAACTCATCGTATTTCTGACTAAAACGTTTCTTTGCTGCGATTATAGACCGCAACGACATGTTGAGGAGATACTCCATGTCATCTTCCGTCTGATAGAAAAACTCCGAGGCGATAACCAAATCGGCGTCGGAATCGATGTAGAGTTTAACCTGAATAAGATAACAATTAACTTCATTGCAGGTCCGCAAGCCAAGCATCATTTTCTTATCATTGTCAGCCGTGAAGATTCCGGTCAGAGTGAGAGCCACGGCATTCTCATCTTCGTCACCTAAACAATTGGCCTGTATGTAGCTCATCTGATACCTGAACACAAGGCTGCTTTCATGCTCTTGAATAATGGGGAATCCCCATTTTTCAAGGACCTGTTTGATAAGATGTTTAGTCATCATTGTCGTTACCGTTTAAGATGTTATGGATTGTAATTGTTGAGTAGGCCAGAGCTCTGATCATATGCTCGATGAGTTCGGGTGTAACCTCGTTATCGCCAAGATAATGCTGATAGGTCAGCCATACTTTATTTCCGAACGCAATATGCGGTTGAACATACTTCACCTTATCGCAGAGTTTCGCCATAGCCTCCAGCGCGGCAACACGGTTGTCATCGGTGATGTCAAACACGTTCGGGGCTTTAAGGGTGATGCACTTGGTTTCTTCGTCATCAATTGCGTAAAGTACTATCAGGTCCTCATAATCGAACCTGTAACCGAACTCTTCAATCTCTTCGGGAATAAACCCGAGTGCGCTAAGCGCTTTCAATACGTTTTCTTTTATCATATCTGTTGAATTAAGTTGTTCTTATAGGGCGGGATTCACCGCCTTTTGTTATATTGATATAAAATTGCTCTGCTATCTATCTCGTCAGAGAATAAATCCTACTTTATTTCTGTTGCCGGCCGATTGTCTGTTCTCCATTTCATCTTTGAGTTCGAGATATTCTCTGCGTTGCTGCTCGGAGACCGACGACCGGGTAACCTTTATTACCTCCATCATGCGGTTCATTGAGAGTGGCAAAGGGTCGTCGAGTCCACGGTCAAGAGTCTCTTCAAAACAAAGTCGTGCCGACTCTTCAACAATATAGGAAATGTCGCTGCAGGTAAAATTTTCAGTTACCGCAGCAAGCTCCTCATAGTCAATCTCTACAAAGGGGCGCTTCTCTATTTCAAGTCTGAACAGCTCCTTGCGCGCCTCTTTGTCAGGCAGAGATACATAGACCATCCTGTCGACGCGACCTTTGCGCATGATAGCGGGATCTAAAAGCCCGGGCCGATTAGTAGTCGCGAGCACATATATTCCTCTTGATGCACAGTTATTTAACTGTGTCAACATCTCATTAACCTCGTTAGCCTGATTACCGTTGCGGTCGGCTTCACGTTTGGGCACGATGGCATCAAACTCATCGAAGATGAGAATCATCGGTCCTTTCTTCTCAGCCTCATCAAACAATTCAGCTATCTTTTGCTGAGAACCATGTATATAGATAGAGCCAAGCTCCGAAGGGTTTACAACCTTATATTTCAATCCTGACTCCTGAGCCGCTTTCTCGGCAATGAAAGTCTTGCCGCATCCTTGCGGTCCATAGAGCAGCGTGCAGTTGCTCGGCTTTATGCCGTAAGCCTGCGCAACCTTAGGATTGCGTACAATCCTGATGAAATCCCGCCGGAACAGTGCTTTCAACTCCGACATTCCGGCGACTTCGTCAAGCCCTCCGGCCGATGGCCTTCCCGTGCCTGCCGCCAAAGTCGCGGCCCTCTCCACATGAGTCTGCGTCGACATACTGCCCTTGGCCAATTTGTTGACAAAAGTACGGAAACGGTCAACCGTCTGAAACCGATTGTTCGGGTTCACGTCAGTTGCTTTTTCAAGAATCAGCCGCTGCGCTGCCGAAAGAGTGTCTCGGCTTCGTTTCATGAACTGTTGGCGGAACTCCACCGGAGAAAACGCTGAGACCCACGAGTCGGTATTATCGATTTCATCCTCACCGACATCTCCGGAAATCATCATAGTCAGCACCATTCCAAGAGCATAAATATCGGTGCGGGAATTAAATACTCCATTAATGGTCTCAGGCGCACGAAAACGCGTGTCGCGCGGCCCGTCGGTGAAGGGAGCCAAGCCATTATATGACGTTCCCATATCCGACAATCCGATAAGATAAACACCCTTCAGGTCATTGCCATCGTAGTCCAGCAGAATATTGTCAGTAGTAATATTATAATGGCCACCACCACGAGTAAAACGCGTAAGTTCATCAACAGCCGAAAAGAGCACATCCATGACCTTGACGACATCAGACATACACAACCCCCGCTGAAGTTTGATCTCCTTCGTCAGGCTATTGGCATCTATATTATGTTGCAACATCCAGCCGAGCCGTACGGTCCCTACCCTCTCGATTCCGCAATCAATCACCCTTGGGAAATACCTATCCGACTGACGGTTCCGCAGAAACTTGACTTCCTCGATAAAATCCGGCACACGCTTCCGCGCAGCCCCGTCGACCTCATATCGCTTCGATTTGAGGTTGAACACAGTCAGAATCCCAAGCTTCTCCGACACACCCTCCTGCCATTTAGTCAGATACACCTCCCGCACACCATCATGCCGCGTGCTCAGTTTGCGAACCACCACCCGGCCCGCAAACCACGAATTAATCTTTAATAGTTGCTTTTGTTCCATAACAGCATCTTAATTTGTCAAGTACTATTATAGATACAAAAAACTCAACATTCTATCTTAAAAAAATCGCTTCAACGTTTAGGACCATGAAGCAATTATTGTAATTAGAATAATTTAATATATCAACATACCTGTTGAGGGGGCACTTGGACCACCTCCATTTTTACGAATCTCATCTTCAAGATTAAAATGACACGCAGGACAGTAACCAGTTTTGTACATGAGACCATCCATCATATATAATTGGGATGTACCACACTTAGGACAAATTATGTCTGTCTTTCTGTAATTACCTGTTTGTAATTTGTAATTTTTATATGCTTCATTAGCAAAATCGAATAATTCCATATGCTTAGTTTGTTTTATGCTTATACTCTTGAATCTCGCAATAATACTTTAGTGCGAGTTGAATTTTCTGACGTTCACGATTACAGAAAAACTCAAATTCAGATATTGAGTGATTCACGTTGGTTGCACAAATCCGACACAACCTTTTTGCCCAACATGTTGAACAATGAGAGTTTTTGCGCTTAGTGAATATTGTATTTATCTTTTTTAGTGCTGTAATGTCAAACCCACAGTCAAGATTGCCAACAGAATTTTCAGAATTGAATTTTTCACAAACATAAAGTTGACCTGTTGAGGTGATAAAACATGAGTACGGACTATGACAACATGTAATAAATTTTTGTTTATTATGCAGTTCAAAGAACTCTCGATGCTCAATAATACCTATCATACGATTCATTTCATCTGTCATAATATTTTCCTCACCTCTCAAATATGAAACCATAGCCATATCGTATATGGCCAACTGTTTTCTCAATTGAGATGCTGGATTAGATAAAATTCCTTTTGAAAAGTTTGGTAATATTGTGGAAATATGAATCGGTCGATGAGATGCAAGAAGCGGATGTTGAGCCCAAAAGGTTGATAACTCGGGGAGGTATGTTATGCTCTCAACTGTTGATAAGAATTGCACCCGGTCTTCGTATTCACGCGGATATCTTTCCTTAAACCTCCTAAGGTTTTTCATTACAACATCAAACGATCCTTTGCCTGAAGGAAAGATTCTGTTTGCGTCATGAATTAATTTATCGCCATCAATTGTTATAGTGACTTTTAAGTTTGGCTCTGAACAAATCCAGTCAATAGTTTCTTCACTGAGAAGAACTCCATTGGAAGAAATTGTAAATTCAAAAGTAAAATTTAACGAATCTAATTCGGCGATAATCTTTTGGATTTTATCTTTTTGAAGAAGTGCTTCTCCGCCATAAAAACATATGGTTATAACAGGAGCTGATTTGTCAGCATGCGAAGCGATAAAGTTAATAAGTGAAGGTATGGCATCAGAAGGAAATGACTGTTCATTATGAGGCCGCCGCTTTTCATATTTCCCGGAATAAATACAGTATTTACATCTAAGATTACATTGCTGCGTAATCTCAATGGTAAACATTGAGAGCTTATCATATGAATAGTCCATTGTTTCTGTATATGATACGATGGACATATCCTCACACAAACTATTATTCTCCCATAACGTGATTTTATTTGTCACGGGAGAATAATTGTATTTTCGTCCGCTTCGAGTTACAATACGCATATTTTAGCCGGAGTACCCGTAATCCGCATATTTGTAAGAAGCGCCGGTATTATACTTGCATTCTGAACGGCAATCACACGATCCGAACGATATTTCTTTACCTTGTGTAGTAGAAGATGTCTCATGGGAATCATCTACATTACTTTCGTCACCTTTATAAGATGAAGAAAAGCATATGTCTGAGTCAAAGAAATTATGACTGAGAAGAAACGCTTCATTGTCTGCAATCAGTGCTTCACATTCAGCCTCGATTTGATTAGACGCCTCCATCACATCATAGAGGCGTTGTGCATCCTCGGGATACTTTTCAAGTATCTCGTGTGCTGCATCCTCTCCATAACCGACATTTACCAAATCCTCATAGGTTGGCATTTCGGCAGCTTCGCTTACATGATCAAATTCAAATTCTTCCATAAGCCTTAATCGGAATATCCGTAATTAGCATATTTTGAACGGTTACCAGTATTATATTTGCATTCAGACCGACAATCCATCGAACCCAGTTTGTCTTCTGAAGATTCTTCTTCGTCAGAATTTCGGGGGGTTGATTCCTCATCACCAACATACGATGTCGTCTCGCCTGTCGCTACATAAGGAGATTCGTCAGAAGTGAGTGCAAGCGGAGAAATTTCGTCCATCACGATAGTAGTTGTCGTTGAAGCATCGGTTGAAACAACGTCTTCAACTATTTCTTCCTGTTGGTCTTCGTTCATTTCAAATTCTTCTTCCATAGAGTGTAATATTTAGTATTAAACAAAGTCTTCATCGGGGAATGAATCATCTATATCAATTTCGTAGTTTACACCAAACATTTCGTTTAAGGAGTCATAGTCTGAATCTTCCCAGTGTTCCATAAAGTCCTCGTATGAAATATCTTCGGTAATGTAATCAAGATGACCTTCTGCATAATATGGTTCGTACCCATAAGCATCCTCAAAATCATATAATGAGGAAAACTCGTTATTAAATGGGAATTGTGCAACTGTATAATCAGTTGCGAAATTTGATAATTCCATCATATGCGTTTCCTCGTTATATTGATATGGAGCAGGTTCGTCAGTAGCCATCATATAGAAATTTGCATCCCGCCAAGCCTCTACAAAATGCTCCATTGGATATTCGATATAGATATTACCTTGACCTGGATCTGTCAAAATCACTGTATTATCTTCAGGATGGCTCGGGTCTATTCTAAGTCCGGCTACGATAAGAGCATGGTCTGCATGATCATGACTGTTGTAGAATTCCCATTCCTCCGAACCCGGTTCCGACCAAAGTTCGTGAGAATCGACACCGACAATCACGCGATGTCCTGCTTGCAATTCCTTTACCAAGTCATAGATATTGTTATCTTCACTTGTATGAACTCCAATACCGCAAATGGACAACAAGTTGCCTATCGCCGACTTGCAAGTCCCATTTTCGTCATACCACCCTTGTTCAGCAGAATAGTCAACAAGTTCATCATGCGGAATTTGGATTCCATAATCCCGCATGATAATTTGCTGACTGCGTATAGCGCAGATTGGCGAAGAACCTTGAAAGATTGAAGTATCGAAGGTGTCTTCGTTGTGATTGGAGTCGTGTCCTGATAACATGTTTGATTTATCTTCTTGATGACTTTATTGATAAAGATTGTATCAAATAGATAATCTATCAATACGATTAATCAACAACCATTTTGCACGAAT
>JAAVDE010000014.1 GCA_014801955.1 Bacteroides sp.
AAAGTTACGACGACTTTTTGACATATGCAAATCTTTTCTTTCGCAAAATTTTTATGTTGTACAGCATATTTTCGGCAAAGACCATTCCATCAAACAATTATGCAAGCAAAAAAGTTTTTGAGTTTAACTTTCTTTAACATTAATTCTACGGCGCGCCTCGCGATTTTTGGGCTTATTGGGCTTATTGGGCCTATTGGTCTAATTAGACTAATTTGGCTAATTTTTGGAGGCGGGCGCCGCGTCGGCGCCCGCTCCCGCACAAAAAAAATTTGCGGGGCATGGATTTTTTTCGTAAGTTTGCGGGAAGTTTATAATGTAACCAAAAGCAATTGTTTCATATTATATATAATGGAAAGCAAAAAGCAGTTTAAGCGCACGCTGGTAACAACGGCGCTCCCCTATGCCAACGGCCCCGTTCACATCGGCCACCTGGCAGGCGTTTATGTTCCGGCTGATATTTATACACGCTATCTGCGCCTAAAAGGCGAGGAGGTAATCATGATCGGCGGCAGCGACGAGCATGGCGTTCCCATCACTATCAAGGCCAAACGCGAAGGCGTTACGCCGCAAGACATCGTTGACCGCTACCACTCTATTATTAAGGAGTCGATGGAGGAGCTCGGCATCTCGTTCGACATCTATTCGCGAACAACAAGCGACATCCACTCCGAAACGGCATCGGAATTTTTCCGTCATCTCTACGATAAGGGCGAGTTCGTTGAAAAGAGCTCAATGCAGCTTTATGACGAAAAGGCTCAGCAGTTCCTGGCCGACCGCTACGTTACGGGCGAGTGCCCCCACTGCCATAACCCCAAGGCCTATGGCGACCAGTGCGAGAAATGCGGCACGTCGCTTTCGCCCACCGAGCTGATTAACCCGCGCAGCGCTCTGACCGACACCACTCCGGTTATGCGCGAGACGTTCCACTGGTATCTGCCGCTCGACAAATGGCAGGAGAAACTGAGCCACTGGATTCTCGACGAACACAAGGAATGGCGCAGCAACGTTTACGGCCAGTGCAAGTCATGGCTCGACATGGGGCTGCAGCCGCGCGCCGTTAGCCGCGACCTGGACTGGGGCGTTCCCGTTCCGGTCGAAGGCGCCGACGGCAAGGTTCTCTACGTTTGGTTCGACGCCCCCATCGGNTATATNTCCAACACCAAAGAGCTGCTTCCCGATAGCTGGGAAACCTGGTGGAAGGACCCGGAAACGCGCATTTTGAACTTTATCGGCAAGGACAACATTGTTTTTCACTGCATCGTGTTCCCCGCAATGCTCAGCGCCTATGGCGACGGCTTCCAGCTGCCCGACAACGTTCCGGCCAACGAGTTNCTGAACCTGGAGGGCGACAAGATTTCAACGTCGCGCAACTGGGCAGTNTGGCTCCACGAATACCTGCGCGAGTTCCCGGGCAAGCAAGACGTTTTGCGCTACGTTCTGACGGCCAACGCTCCCGAAACCAAAGATAACGACTTCACCTGGGCCGACTTCCAGGCGCGCAACAANAGCGAGCTGGTTGCCATTCTGGGCAACTTCGTNAACCGCGTGGTTGTTTTGACCGGCAAGTATTTCAACGGCATCGTTCCCGCCGTTGGCGCCCTGGAGCCGATAGACAACGACGCNCTGACCGAGATTTCGGACCTGAAGGAAAAAATGACNGAGCTGCTCGACACGTTCCACTTCCGCGACGCCCTGAAAGAGGCGATGAACATGGCGCGCGTCGGCAACAAATATCTCCAGGAAACCGAGCCCTGGAAGGTTTGGAAAACCGACCCCGAGCGCGTTGCAACGGTTCTGAACACCGCGCTGCAGATTGCCGGCAACCTGGCCGTTGCCTTCGAGCCGTTCCTGCCGTTCATGTCGGCCAAACTGTCGAAGATTCTCGGCCTGAGCCNGCTGAGCTGGGNCATGGTGGGCCGCCGCGACCTGGTTGCCGCCGGCACNCANCTGGGCGAGCCCGAACTGCTGTTTGAAAAAATCGACGACGAAGCCATCGCCGCCCAGCTCAACAAGCTCCAGACCGCCAAGGAAGAAAACGCAAAGGCNGCATGGAAGCCGGAACCGATTCGCGAAAACGTTGACATCGAGCTGTTTGACAANTGCGACATTCGCGTCGGCACGGTTCTGGAATGTGCAAAAGTGCCCAAAGCCGACAAACTTCTGCAATTCAAAATCGACGACGGCACCGGCGAGCCGCGAACCATCGTCAGCGGTATCGCAAAATTCTATGACCCGGCCGACCTGGTTGGCAAACAGGTCTGCTACATTGCCAATCTNCCCGCCCGCAANCTCAAGGGAGTTGAAAGCTGCGGCATGATTCTCAGCGCNGTCAGCAGCGACGGCTCGCTGACGGTTATCGGCCCGACAGGCCCGGTTGCCCCCGGCTCGAAAGTTGGCTAACGCCCTAAACCATAATCAACAATGAAACCACGAATCCTCATAATATACACCGGTGGCACAATCGGCATGATTGAAAATCAGGCAACCGGGGCTCTGGAACCGTTTAACTTCGACCACCTGATCGACAACGTTCCGAAGGTTAAGATGCTCGATTACATCATCGACAACATCCAGTTTGCCAATCCGCTGGANTCCAGCGACATGAACCCGCAGCACTGGTGTGACATCGCCCGACATATCGAGCGTCACTATGAGGAATACGATGGTTTCGTTGTTCTTCACGGCACCGACACGATGGCCTACACCGCCTCGGCGCTCTCCTTCATGCTCGAAAACCTCCACAAGCCGGTTATCATTACCGGCTCGCAGCTCCCCATCGGCGAAGTGCGCACCGACGGCGAAGAAAACCTCATAACGGCCCTCCAGATTGCCGCCGCTCGCAGCGAAAACGACCTGCCCATAGTTCAGGAGGTCGCCATTCTGTTTGAAAACTACCTCTGGCGCGGCAATCGCTCAACGAAAATGAGCGCCGACAACTTCAACGCCTTCAAGAGCAACAACTANCCGCCNCTGGCAAAAATCGGNCTCGGCATACACTACAATCCCGACGCGCTGATGGGCCATCGCTCCAAGCGNCCCCTTCAGGTGCGCTGCAAAATGGACCCGAAAGTTATGTTTCTCGACCTCCATCCGGGAATCGACGAAGCAACGCTGACCCATCTGCTCAACACCCCCAACGTTCGCGGCATNGTTCTGAAAACCTTCGGCGCCGGCAACGGCCCGACCGAGCCCTGGTTCATCAANACCATCAAGGCCGCCTGCGACCGCGGACTGGTTATTCTCAACGTTACGCAATGCGTTAACGGNGGCGTTCACTCCAAGCGCTACCTGGGAGCCAGCCTGCTGGAATCGGCGGGAGTTGTCAGCGGCTACGACATGACCGCCGAGGCCGCCATTACCAAGTTAATGTATCTTTTCGGCGTAGGACTCTCGGCCGAGGAGGTCAAGCAATATTTAGTTTACCCGCTTGCGGGAGAAATGACCGTTGAACAATGAAACTGACCGAACTGACCCTTTGCGCCGCCCTCTGCGGCGTTGCCGCCGGCTGCTCGTCGCCGAAACCGGCGGTTGAAAGCACCGCCGTTGCCGCCGCAATTGCCCCCGGCGCCCCGGTTAACGCCCTGCCCAAAGCGATAGTTTATAAAATGAGCGGCGACGCGTCGGCGCTCAACGTGCCCGTCACCGTTTCGCCCGAAACCGGCGAAATCACCAGCTTTCCCGGCCCGTCCGACGTTGTTGGCCAGGAACCGATAGCTCTNGGCGACGGCTGGCTGCTCGACCAACGCGGAATCAGCGAAAACTCACGCTTCACGCGCTGGACCTACGCCGAATANCAGGCTCTGAAACGTCCCCCCACCCTATCCGAACTCAAAGCNGCAATCATTCCCGGNGCNCGCGCCGTTGACCTGCGNCGCCTCCCCATGACCCCCTGGGACGCCGCCGCCGACACCGCCGCCGTCAAAAAAATGCTTTAACGCCAATCCAGCTCCCCAAGAACCTTGACTCCGATTTTGTCCGACGGTTTGTGTGACCAACTATATTCCGACATCAAAAATATACTTGACTCGGCACGGNANAATGCCATCGTTGCTGTTAACACGGNAATGGTTCAGGCCTATTGGACCGTTGGGAAACTAATCATTGAAGCTCAGGGCGGCCAAAGCAAGGCAACCTATGGCAACAAGCTGCTTGACGAACTTGCCGGGCGACTAACCAAGGAGTTCGGCAAAGGCTTCGACTCGTCGAACCTGCGCAGAATGAGACAATTTTATTTGTCGTTTCCGATTTGTGACACAGTGTGCCACAAATTGAGTTGGTCACACATTCGCCATCTGATTAAAGTATCAGACCCAAAAGCCAGGGCATATTACGCCGATGAGGCCATAAAAGGAGCGTGGAGCGTCAGGGAACTCGAACGGCAAATAGCCACTCAGCACTATGAACGACTGCTTTCGGCCCAACGTGACCAAGCAGACACCGACGCACTATTAAGAGCGAACCTACCCATCTCTCCCGAAAAATACGACCCGCTGGCTCTGGTCCATGACCCATTCATTCTTGAATTTCTCGACGTCAAACCCGATGCGGCACTTCAAGAATCAGAACTGGAAAAGGCAATTATCGCCCATCTCGAACAATTCATGCTTGAGTTGGGCAGAGGATTTGCGTTTTTAGGTAGACAAAAGCGCATAACTATCGATGGTCAACACTTCTATCCTGACTTGGTTTTTTATAACATTCCCGCACGTTGCTACGTTATAATCGACCTGAAAATGCACAGCCCGGACTATGCCGACATCGGCCAGATGCAACTTTATGTCAACTACTACAATATGGACGTCTGCACAGAACATGATAATCCCACGGTCGGCATTATACTATGTTCCGAGAAAAATGACGCCATAGTCCGCTACACACTTGGCAACCGGAATGACATAGGAGTTTTCTCGCCGCAGTATAAACTCATTATGCCGACCGAAGATGAGCTGAAGCGCGAAATAGAAAATACTCGCGAAAGCTTCACTCTTCTAAATCAATAGAACCAATCTCAGCAGTTACGAAAGTCTATGCCTACGACCGCCGCCGTCAAAAAAATTTTGGGGGAGGATTAAACCTTGGGGCGCGGAGGGAGTCATAGGAGTAGTAACAAGAACTAATTCGAACAACTATTCATCCCTTCATGCTAAAACGATTTATTAATGTGATTGCACTGCTGACGGTCGGAGCGCTCGGCGCTTCGGCCGCAGTAGTGAAAGGCGTGGTTACTGACCTGAGCGGTGAACCATTGCCCCAGGCAACGGTCAAGCTCATCAGGGCCAATGCCGATTCAACATTTGTCGGCGCGGCAGCCACCGACATCAACGGCCATTTTTCGATTCCCGACATCGGGCGCGGACGCTACATTCTGCGCGCAATCTACATAGGTTATAACCAGGCCGACGCAAACCTCCGCGTAGGCTCGGACGCCAAAACCGTTACGGCCGACACGCTTCGCCTGACCGAATCGTCGATTCTGCTGAAGGAGGCAGTCGCTATCGGCGTTGCAACGCCCGTAAAGGTGATGGAAGACACGATTGAATATAACGCTTCCAGCTACACCACCCCGCCGAACGCAGTTGTCAGCGACCTGCTCAAACGCCTGCCAGGCGTCGAGGTCGAAAGCGACGGCTCCATCAAGGCTCAGGGCGAAACGGTTAAGAAGATTCTCATTGACGGCGAAGAGTTCTTCAGCGACGACCCCAAGGTTGCGTCGAAAAACATTCCTGTTGACATGATCAAGTCCGCACAAGTAATCACCCGCAAGAGCGACCTGGCGCGCATGACGGGTGTTGACGACGGCGAAGACGAAACCGTTATTAACCTGACCGTTAAAGAGGGCCGCAATAAAGGCTGGTATGGCACAGTTGCCGGCGGCTATGGTCTCGGAATCGACGGCGACGGCACGGTCGACGCCGGAAAGTATAAAGGCTCGTTCATTGTTAACGGCATGTTCGGCAAGAACTCTATAACAATTCTGGGTAATGCCAACAACGTTAACGACGAGGGATTCACCGACAACAACGGCCAGCGCTTCCGCCGCTTCGGAGGAAACACCGGCATCAACACAACCCAGAGCCTCG
Source organism: Bacteroides sp. (assembly GCA_014801955.1). Classification (GTDB taxonomy): domain Bacteria; phylum Bacteroidota; class Bacteroidia; order Bacteroidales; family Muribaculaceae; genus UBA3263. The sequence goes on from JAAVDE010000014.1 coordinate 6,081, forward strand.
GCGTTAACTTCAACCTCGGCACAACTAAATTGCGCTATGGCGGCAACATCATGTATTCCCACAACGACCGCCACAACTGGCGCCGCTCTCATACCCGCAATATTTTCAACGACGGCGAAAACACCTTTGACGACAGCGAGAGCGACACCCGCGACCGCGGCCACAACATCAACGCCAACCTGCGCCTGAAATGGGAGCCGGACTCGTTCAACACCTTTGATTTCCGCCCGAACTTTTCGCTGAATTTCAATAACAGCGAAAGCAGCTCGTTTGGCGTCAACTACCGCCGCGAGGTCACCGATCCGACAACCAACTCGCGCACACTCAACAGCTCCGACGGCAAAAGCTACAATTTCGATGGCCGTCTGATCTATAACCACAAGGTTGCCTCCCACCCCGGCCGCTCATTCTCAATCAGCGGCAACTACTCGTTCAGCAACACTCACGAAGACGAACGCAACTGGAGCCGCAACGCCTACTGGCTCTTCAACGATTCGCTCTATGAGGACTACCAGGAAATCCATAACCACACCTGGAACAACAGCGTTAACGGTCGATTGAGCTGGACCGAACCGCTTGGCAACGTTGCCCGCGGCAACTTCATGGAGGTTGCCTACATGATGAGCTACCGCTGGAACAACGCCGACAAGACCGTTTACAACGACCCGTATCCGGCTCCGGCAGGTGCCCTCCCCTCCTGGCGCGAGTATGACTGGAGCCGCTGGGGCTTCGACGACCGTCTGGCAGGCCTCGATGACCTGACTCTGAGCGACTCGCTGAGCAACTCCTTCCGCAACGCCTACTTCAACCAGCAGCTGCGCATCGGCTACCGCAAGGTAACTTCGAAACTCAACCTGAACGTTGGCCTTTCGTTCAACCCGCAGATGAGCCGGTCAACCAACCTGACCAACGAAGCCAAAACTATTCCGACGCGCTGGGTATGGAACTACGCGCCCTTCATGCGCTTCCGCTATAAGTTCAGCCGGCAAACCACCCTTAACGCCTTCTATAACGGTCGCTCATCGCAACCCTCGATGACCCAGTTGCAGCCGGTTGCCGACTACTCGAACCCGATGAACATCGTTATCGGTAACCCGGACCTGAACCCCTCGTTCAACCACAACCTGCGCGTGCGCTTCCAGACCTTCAACTCCGACAACCAGCAGTCCGTAATGGTAATGGGCTTCGCATCGTTTACCCAAAACGCCATCGCAACCAACGTTACTACCGACCGCCAAACCGGCGCCCGCACCACTACATACGAAAACGTTAACGGCAACTGGAACTTCGGCGCATTCTCCATCTTCTCCCGTCCGCTCCCCAATAAGGTCTGGACTTTCAACAACAACCTCCACTTCAACTACCGCCAGACCGTAGGCTTCACCGACGGCATCAGCTCGCGCTCCAACCGCACCCAAATCGGCGAGAGCTTCGCAATCGCATTCCGCCCCAACAACCTCGAACTGGAACTGCGCCCGCGCTACGACGTTGCGCTGACCTCCTACACCAACCAGCGCAACTCAAACTCAACGATACATACCTACGGCGCATCGTTTAACGGCACCTACTACACACCCTTCGGCCTCGTTCTCTCCTCTGACCTGACCTACTCCAACTCCACCGGCTACTCCGCCGGCTACGACTCGCAGCAGTGGATGCTCAACGCCTCGCTCAGCTACATGTTCCTGCGCGGCAAAAACGCAACCATCGCAATCGAAGGTCGCGACCTGCTCAATCAGGTCAAGAGCATCACCCGCTCCGAAACCGCCCAGGCCATATCCGACGTGCAGAACCTCGTTTTGGGTCGCTACGTCATGATGACCTTCACCTACAAATTCTCGACCTTCGCCGGCGGCAAGAACCCCGCGCGCTCCAACGACGACGACTTCATGCGCGGCGGCCCCGGTGGTCCCGGCGGCTTCCGTCCCGGAGGCGGCCCCGGCGGTCCCGGCCCCCGCTAATCCCCCCGACAAAAAAAGCAGTGTGCACGGTTGCACGTTCTACCATCGAACGTCAACCGTGCACAACTTTTTTGTTAAAAAATTTGTTCAAGTAACAACATCTATGTATATTTGCAATCTAAATGATAGCACTATGGAAGCAACAGTAAACAGAAAACCGACAATGTTCCGCCTCCGCGAAGAACTCGTTGACAAACTCAAACAGTTGGCCGCCCGAAATAACCGCAGCCTCAACAACTATGTGGAAACCATTTTGATGGAAATCGCCTATAACACTCCAAACGAATTGACCCGCAAAGCAATCGCCGAGGCGCAGGATGATTCAAACCTGACGACAGTCAGCATGGATAGCTTCGACTCGTTCATGCAATCATTAGAGCTGAAATGAAAGAAATCAAGAGTGGCAAACAATTCAAAAAAGACCTGAAAAAATTTGCCAATCAGCCGAAAAAACTTCGCGAGCTGTTTGAATTTATCAATCTATACCTCAGAACCGGCGAAACCATCCCCGCCAAATACCGCGCCCATATGCTGCTGGGCGATTATGCCGGCTGCATGGAGTGCCATATCGGCGGCGACTTTCTCCTCGTTTGGATAGACGAGGCTGCAAATATCGTCAAACTCGTCAGAGTTGGTAGCCACTCCGAGCTTTTCGGCTAACGACGTTTGCTATTCGAGGATTGAGGCGAGGACGCCGGTGGCGGCTTCAACGGTCGGGACGTCGGAGATGACGATGGAGCGCTTAACGTCGCCCTGACGGAAACGACAGCGCGCGGGGTTAGCGGCGACGTAGTTGATGATGCGGCCGAACATAGGGCTCTGGTAGTAGGCCACGTTCTGCTCGCCAACGAAGTAGAGATACATCTTGCCTTGCTTGAGCGACACTTTTTCGATGCCCAGGCGACGCGCCAACCGCCGCAGTCGCGGCACTCGCAGCAACTCAGCCGCCTCGGGCGGAATTTTGCCGAAGCGGTCGCGCAAACGGTCGGCAAATGCGCGCAGGTCCAGTTCGCGGTTAATGCCGTCGAGCTCCTGATAGAGGGCTATGCGCTCGCGATCCTGCGGAACATAATCGGCAGGCAGCAGCAGCTCCATGTCGGACTCAATCGTGCAGTCGGCAACGAACTCGGAGTCAGCGCCGTCAGTCTGGTCGGCAAAAGTATCGGCAAACTCTTCGGTCCGCAGCTCCGTAACGGCTTCCTGGAGAATACGCTGGTAGGTTTCATAGCCAAGGTCGGCAATAAAGCCGCTCTGCTCGGCGCCGAGCAGGTTGCCGGCGCCTCGGATGTCGAGGTCCTGCATTGCGATATGAATACCGCTGCCGAGGTCCGAGAAACTTTCAATTGCCTGGAGACGCCGACGGGCAACCGCCGACACCTGGGCGCCTGCCGGCACGGCCAGATAGCAAAACGCCTTGCGCGACGAGCGGCCAACGCGTCCTCGCAGCTGGTGGAGCTCGCTGAGGCCGAAGTTCTGGGCGTTGTAGATAATCATCGTGTTAACGTTAGGCATGTCGATGCCCGACTCAACAATGGTCGTCGCCAGCAGAATATCATAGTCGCGCGCGGTGAAGTCGAGAATCGCCTTTTCGAGGCGCTCGGGGGGCATCTGACCGTGGGCCACGACGGTGCGCGCGTCCGGAACCAGGCGTCGAACCGTGTTTTCCAAATCATAGAGCCCCTCGATTCGGTTGTTGATAATAAACACCTGGCCGCCGCGGCTGAGCTCAAAGTTAATAGCCTCGGCCAGCAGCTCGTCGGTCATCGACAGCACCTGGGTGGCTATCGGGCGGCGGTTCGGCGGCGGAGTCGTTATTGCGCTCAGGTCGCGGGCACCCATCAGCGAGAACTGCAGAGTGCGCGGAATCGGAGTGGCACTCATTGTCAGAGTGTCAACGTTGACTTTCAGCTCCTTCAGCTTCTCCTTGACGGCAACGCCGAACTTCTGCTCCTCGTCGATAATCAGCAGACCGAGGTCATGGAACTTAACCGTTTTGCCGATGAGCTTATGAGTGCCGATAACAATGTCGAGCTTACCCGAGGCCAGACGGTCGAGAATATCCTTGACCTGCTTGGGCGTGCGGGCGCGCGTCAGATAGTCAACCGTTACCGGGAAGTCCTTGAATCGCTCGCTGAAAGTGCGGTAGTGCTGATAGGCCAACACGGTCGTGGGCACCAGAACGGCGGTCTGCTTCCCGGCCGTTGCCGCCTTGAAGGCCGCGCGCATGGCAATTTCCGTTTTGCCGAAGCCTACGTCGCCGCAGACCAGGCGGTCCATCGGGCGCGGCGACTCCATGTCGGCCTTAACGGCCTGCGTTGCGCTGAGCTGGTCGGGCGTGTCCTCATAGAGGAAGCTCGCCTCCAGCTCATGTTGCAGATAATCGTCGGGCGGGAATTGGAAGCCCTGCTCCTGCCGGCGGCGCGAATAGAGCGAAATCAGGTCGCGGGCAATATCCTTTAGTTTGCTCTTGGTGCGCTCCTTGAGCTTGTTCCACGCGCCGGAGCCGAGCTTTGAAATGCGCGGCTCGGCGCCATCCTTGCCGCGATACTTGCTGAGCTTGTGGAGCGAGTGGAGCGAAACGAAGATAGTGTCGTTATTCAGATACGTCAGCTTGATCATTTCCTGCATCCGCCCGTTGATTCCGGCGGTGCGCACCAGGCCGGCAAAGCGGCCTACGCCATGATCGGCATGAACGATATAGTCGCCCGGTTCGATGCTCGACAGCTCCTTGAGCGACAGCGCCAGCTTGCCCGACCGCGCGCGTTCGCTCTTGAGCGAATACTTATGGAAACGGTCAAAAATCTGGTGGTCAGTAAATACGCATGCGCGCGTCCGGTGGTCAACATAGCCGGCATGGAGCGTGCCGATAACGGGAGTGAACGAGAACCTGTCGCCACGTTCACTGAAAATTGCGCGCAGGCGTTCGTGTTGCTTCTCCGAGTCTGAAAGGATATAGACCTTGTAACCCTCGGCGGTAAGGCGCGAGAGCTCGGAGCTTATAAGGTCGAAATTCTTATGATATATGCCCTGAGGCGAGCAGTCGAAGTTAAGCGCCGCCGCAATTCCGGGCGCCGCGTGGTCGGCCTCGGAGTAAACCAGAGTCCGCATTTCGGCGAGCACGGCAGCAAACGCCTCGGGGTCAACGACATTGCGCATCGCGTCGGCATCACCCTCGTCGGCCTCGGCAGCCGAGAGCGAAAACTTTTCGGCTGCCACGGCAGCCACGCGGGCCGCCAGCGACGTCGCGTCGTCGCGCACGGCAATAACGGTTGCCGGGTCGAGATAGTCGAGCAGCGACCCGCCCTCGGTTCCGCCGCCGACGTTGGCGGCCACCTCGATAGCCTCCATTTTCTGTTCGCTCAACTGCGTTTCAATGTTGAACTGCCTGATTGAGTCAACATCCTCGCCGAAAAGGTCAATGCGAAACGGCAGCTCGCTGGAATAGCCGTAAATATCAAGAATAGAACCGCGAACGGCAAAATGTCCCGGCTCATAAACGTAGTCTTCCTGCTTGAAGCCGTTGCCACGCAGCCACTTTTCGGTTTCGGTCAGATTCAGCTTCGAGCCGACGGCAATATGGAGCGTGTGGGCCGTAACCGCCGTTGGCGATGCGACCTTCTCGGCCAGCGCCTCAGGGTAGGTTACGAGGAAGCGGAGCGAGCCCGACTTGGCATAGAGCGCCGCCGTTGCCTCATTGCGCAGAATCTGTTGCGGAGGGTCGGGCTGGCCGTATTTTATATGGCGTTTGTAGCCGCTCGGCAGAATCGCAACCGCGTCGTCGCCACAAAGTCTGCAAAGGTCATGATAGAGATAGCCGGCATCGTCGAGCGAATCGGCAACCACGACCATCGGCCTCTTGCGGCCGGTTTCCGACAGCATAACGGCAGTGGCCGAGCCGGCCAGACCATAGACGCTCACCCGGCGCGAGTCGCTCAGCGCCGCACGCAGCGCCTTCTGGCGCGCTTTGTCAACCGGAATGTCAATCATTTCTGCGGGGCGAGAATGGCTTTATAGGCTTCGGGGTCGCTGAAGAGCTCGACTGCGCGCGTCAGTGCATCGTTATAGGGGAGTTCGGCGGCCAGGGCGGCGCGACGGAAGCCATAGCGAGGCACTATGGCATCAATCAGCAAATAGTTCAGCTCGCGGCGGTTATGGTCGAGGTCCTCGCCCAGGTCGCGACGCAGCAGCTGCTCCAGGCCGGTAATGTAGTTGCTGACCGTATCGGTCAGATAGCCTTCGCTCTCGAGGCTCTCGCGCAATGTTTTCATGTAGGCCTCGTAAGCCTTGTCGTATTTGAACTCATCGGGATTGATAAACGCCTTGAACTCAGCGAAAACCGAGTCGGTTACGACGAATTTTTCGGGGTCGCCGATTTCGGGGTTGCGCGACGCGAACAGGTTGGCGAAATCAATATCCCAGCCGCCGGACTGAACGGTGTAGAGCAGGCGGTTTGACTTTATGGGCTCGACCCGGAGGTCGGGGGTGATGCCGCCGCCGTCGCGCACCTGGCGGCCATGAAGGGTCGGATAAACAGTGGTGAGCGAATCGGGCGTGCGGGCTACGGAGCCGTCGGGGTTGCGGCGCGAATAGTCGATGGCCTGAATCAGACGACCCGAAGGAATATAGTATTTCGCAACGGTCAGCTTAACGGCGCCATCGTAGGGGAGCGGACGCGACGACTGCACCAACCCTTTGCCAAACGAGCGCTGGCCAACGATAACGGCGCGGTCGAGGTCCTGGAGCGAGCCGGCAACGATTTCGGCCGAGCTGGCCGAGCCGCCGTTGATAAGCACGGCCAGGGGCAGGTCGGGGGCAACGGGCTTGCGCGTGGTTTTGTAGATTCGTTCGTTGCGCGGGTCGCGGCCACGGGTGCGAACGACTTCAGTACCCTTGTCGACAAACAGCCCGACGATTTCGACCGCGCTTTCGAGCAAACCGCCCGGGTTGCTTTGCAGGTCGAGCACCAGCGAGGTTATTCCGCGGCTCTGAAGGTCGGCCAGAGCCTCGCCGACGGCCTGCGGAGCCTTTTCAGTAAAGGAGTTCAGAATAATGTAGCCCACCTTTCCGTCGGGGCCGACGGTGCCGTAGTAGGGCACTTCGGGGTTGTGAATCTTGTCGCGCTCAATGGTCAGCACCTTGATTGAATCGGGGTCGTAGGGGCGCGAAACGGTCACGTTGATGGTCGTGCCGGCGGTTCCGCGCAGCAGTTCGCTGACGCGCGCAACCGTGAAATCCGGAGTTATCTTAACCGTGTCGATTTGCAGAATCACGTCGCCCGCGCGGGCACCCGCGCGCCAGGATGGAGTGTTTTCATACGGCTCGGAAAAACGCACCCGACCGTCGCGGGCCTTATTGATAACCGACCCGACGCCGCCATACTCGCCGGTTGAAAGCTGCGCCAGGTCCTCGGTGTCGTCGCTGGAATAATATTCCGTGTAGGGGTCGATTTCATCGAGCATGTAGGTAATGGCGGTGTTGATTGCCTTTTTGGCATCGAGAGTGTCAACGTAGTTGAGCTGCACTTCGCGGAAAACCGACGAAAAAATGTCGATTCCGCGCGAAATGTCGGCCTTGGAGCTGCGCGTTTCGGCGCCGGCGACCAGCGCCACGCCTGCTATCAGGGGGATAAAGATTTTTTTCATTTCACTTGAACTGGTGTGCTTGGCGCCGATTCACCGTTGGCGCGATCAAGAGCCGTGACAACATACCAGCCGGGGCGGCCGGGCAAATAGGCGGTTTTATATGTAACGGCAACAATGGCCTCAGGGTTTTCAAGATTAACATTATCGGGCGAATCGAAGCAATAAACAACCCACTTGGCAGCCGCCGGATCGCCATGCCATTTCAGCAGGCCGGAGCGGTTGCGGAGGCCCGACGGCGCCTTGACCGGCTCGACTTTTTTCCACGGATAGCCGGGAACGAGCGCGGGGGTTTTATAAGCGCCGCCCTTCAGCCGGTCGGCCAGGCAGGGAAGCGAGGCCGCATACCACCAGCAGTTGCCGTGGACGCCGGCGGCCATTTCGAGCTTTTGGTCGAGTTCGTCGAACTTCGAGATATTTTCGGCGTCCTGACCGATATAGACGTGGCGTCCGCGAGAGTTGCGGCACCACCAGGGAGCCAACTCGCGATAGGGGGCAACGCGATGGTCCATTTGCCAGTAGAGCTGGGGAATCTGATAGTCGATCCACCCTTTTTCGGCCCAGAGCGGCACGTCGGCATAGAGGTCATCGAAGTTCGACAGGCCGTTGGTGCGGCTGCCGCGGGGGTCTTGCTTTTGGTTACGCCAGATTCCGAACGGGCTGATGCCGAAGCGGATTCCGGGGCGCACGGAGTCGAGAGTGTGGCTGACCTGTTCAATCAGCTTGTCAACGTTTTGGCGGCGCCAGGCGGCGCGCGAAAGGCGGGTGCGCGAGGCGGCGTGGGCCTTGGCGTCGGGAAACTCCTTGCCCTTGACGGGATAGGGATAGAAATAGTCGTCGAAATGAATGCCGTCAACGTTATAGCGCTCGGCAATGTCGGCAACGATGCGACAAATCAGGTCGCGGTTGGCCTGCATCGACGGGTCGAAGTAGTAGCCCTTGTCGTAGCGCACGAAGCGGTTCGGCTCCGTCAGCAGCAGGTCGTTGGCGGGAAGCGAAGTATATTCCTCGACCGTCGGCGCGCGATAGGGGTTCAGCCATGCATGGAGTTCCATTCCGCGGGCGTGGGCCTCGCGAACCATAAACTCCAGCGGATCCCAATACGGGTCTGGAGCTTGGCCGACGGTGCCGGTCAGGAAGCGGCTCCAGGGCTCGATGTCGCTCTTATACAGAGCATCGGCGCGCGGTCTGACCTGGAAGAACACGGCATTGATGCCTGACTGATAGAGATTATCGAGCAAGCCGAGCAGATATGCTTGGTTTTCTTCGGTCGAGCGCTTGTCGTAGCCCTGATAGATGGTCTGAATCCAGGCGCCGCGAAAATCATGTTTGTCGGCACCCGACGCGCTGACCGACAGCGCGAGCAGCACTGCCGCCAATAGCCTGCGGAGGAGAGAAGCGCTCATCATCGGTTCAGAAAATCGACTGATATTGCGTCAGCAGCGCCTGAAAGCGGGCATCGTCGCGCAGCGGGGCAACGTTGATGCGCGCGTCATTGCGATATTTCCAGTCATAGAGATTGGCATAGCCGGCACGCAGGGCGGCTTCAACGCACTCCAGAGCCTTGTCGGGGCGACCGGCCCAGGCATAGAAGCATGCGCCGAAATAGTGGTTCTTGCCGTCATAGTCAGGCTCGGCCAAAATAGCGTCCATCCAGCTAACGGCCTTCGGAGTCTGACCGGTGAAGAGCTGAGCGAAGCCGAGATAAGAGCCAACCAACTCGCTATGGTCCAGCTCCAGGTCGATTACGCGCTGATAGAAGCCTTTGGCGGCATCGGGCTGTTTGGTGAAGTCATTTGCAATCCAGGCGCGCAGCAGGTAGGGCATCGGCTCGAACGGATTGGTCATGGTCAGCTCGCCGAGCTGCGCCGAAGCCTTGTCGTATTCTTTCTTGTCGATGAGAATCAGCGCGCGGGCAACCTGGGCGTCAATGTCGTTTTCATTATAGTCAAGCGCGCGGTCAATGGAGGCCAAAGCCTTGTCGTTCTGACCCATCGCACGCTGAATCAGCGCTCTCACCGTGGAATAGTGGCAGAGGTCATCGGCCTGCATGTCGGCCGACGCCAGGGCCTGCTCGGAATTGTCGAGCGCCTTTTCGAACTGGCCGAGAGCATAGTAACATTCGGCCAGCGAGCAGAACAGGCCGGAATAGTCATAGAGATTGTTGTCGATGATATACTTGAAGTCGGCGATGGCGGCCTGATAGTGGAAATGAGCGGCGGCGATTGAGGCGCGCAGGTAGTAGAACAGCGGATTGCGCGGCGCGCGGCGTATTGCACCGGTCAGGCCGGCAACCACGGCTGAATAGTTGCTGTCGGCCAGGCGCACCAGAGCCGGCAGGGCCTCGGGGTCGTTGCCGTCGGTTGCCATTGCCAGCAGCAGGTCGTCGACCGCGCCGTTATAGTCGCCGATGAGCTTCTTAACCTCGGCGCGCTGAACAAAGACTCCGCTGCGGTTGGGAGTGATGGCAACGGCCTGGTCCATATAGTCGGTGGCCAAGCCGATGTTGCTCTGCTTGGCGGCAACCAGCGCGAGGCCAAACAGTGCTTCCTGGCTTCGCGGCTGAATGCGCTGGATTTTGGTGAAGTCATCTTTGGCGTCGTCGTATTTTCCGAGCTCGTAGGCCGTTAAGCCGCGCAGTTCGAGCAGCGACGTGGAGGTGGGCTCATAGGTGAGCGCCTTGGTCAGCTCGGGCAGGGCCATCGCATAGCGCTTCAGGCAGTAGTAACACTCGCCGCGCAGGGCATGGATGGCGAAGAGCGACTCGGTGTCGGTCGACGGGCAGTATTTAACCGCGCGGTCGAGATCATCGAGCGCCTTGAGGTAGTCGCCGGTATTGTAATAGGCGTTGGCGCGGCGAAAAAGCGTTTCGTAGTCCTTATAGTTCTCGCGCATCATCTGGTCATAGACCTTCATGACCTCGGCGGTAACGTCGGGCGACTGCGGAGCGGCGACGGAGCAGAGGGTGCCGCCTAAAATGGCAAAAATCAGAGCTTTCAATTTCATGGGGAGGGAAGGGGGGAATCACAGTGAGTTAATTACCTGGCGGATGGCGGTCAGGCGCTCCAGCAGGCCGGGGAGCAAATCGAGGCGCAACATGTTTGCGCCGTCGCTCTTGGCGGTCTGGGGAGTCGGATGAGTTTCAAGGAAAAGGCCGTCGGCGCCGGCAGCAATGCCGCAGCGCGCAATGGTTTCAATCAGTTCGGGGCGTCCGCCGGTAACACCGGCGGTCTGGTTGGGCTGCTGCAGCGAGTGGGTGCAGTCGAGAACCACCGGCGCGAACTCGCGCATGGCGGGAATGCCGCGGTAGTCAACAATGAGGTCCTGGTAGCCGAAGGTGGTGCCGCGTTCGGTCAGCATGACTTGGTCATTGCCGGCCTGGCGCACCTTATCGGCCGCGAAGCGCATCGACTCGGGCGAGAGGAACTGACCTTTTTTGATGTTCACGACCTTGCCGGTTTCGGCAGCGGCGACGAGCAGGTCGGTCTGCCGACAGAGAAATGCGGGAATTTGCAGGATGTCAACAAACTCGGCTGCCATTGCGGCTTCGGCGGCGGTGTGGATGTCGGTAACGACGGGGATGTTAAACTCGCGGCCTACCTTGCGGAGAATGTTGAGGGCCTCCAGGTCGCCGATGCCGGTGAAGGAGTCGAGTCGGGAGCGGTTGGCCTTTCGGTAGCTTCCCTTGAAAACATAGGGAATGTTGAGTTCGCGACATACCGGGGCAATCGCGCCGGCAATGTCGAGCGCCATTTGCTCGCCTTCGATAACACAGGGGCCGGCGAGGAGAAAGAAGTTCTTGGTCAGAGAGTTGAACAGATAGTCAAAAGTAGCTGACATTATTTCAATTGGTTGATAACGTGAACGGTTGATGCCGCAAACAGGGCGGCGGTTTCGGTTCGCAAGCGGTTGTCGCCGAGCGTAACGGCCACGAAGCCGCGGGCCAGCGCCAGCTCCACTTCGGCAGGCGAGAAGTCGCCTTCGGGTCCGATGAGAATGGTGGTGTCGGTGTTGGGGGCGATTTCGCGGGCAAGAACGCGGCGGTCGGTTTCGCGGTCGCAGTAGCAGATAAAGCGCGCGGCCGACGTACATTCCTCGATTATGCGGCGCAGCGGGGTCATTGGCCTGATGGCGGGCATAACCGCCTTGAGCGACTGCTTCATTGCCGACACGGCGATTTTTTCCAGGCGTTCGGTTTTCAGTTCTCGCCGCTCGGAGCGGTCGCAGAGGGCGGGAATGAACTCGTTGACGCCGACTTCGGTCAGCTTTTCAACCAGCCACTCCATGCGGTCGAGGTGCTTGGTCGGCGCAACGGCAACCGTCAGCCGGTAGCTCCAGGGCAGAGGGCGCTCAACGCTGCTGTCAACCCGCAAAAGGGCGTGCTTATGGTGAGCGCTCATCAGGGTGCAGCTATATGCGCGCCCCTTGCCGTCGATAACCTCAACGGCCTCGCCGGGCTGCATTCGCAGAACCTTAACGCAATGGAGCGACTCCCCCTCGGGGAGCACCGGGTCGGTGGCAATGTCGGGCGCGTAGAACTGAATCATTCCTCAACCATGCCTGCGGGGTCGGCGTCGGCTTCAGAAACCTGGGCGTTACCCTTGGAGTTATCTCTGAAAATCAGGGCAAAAAGCACGGCAACGACCGCAGCATAGCCCGCGAAGATATACCAGCATGAGCGCCAGCCTTCGAGCTGGGTCGCAGGCGCATCGCCGTCAACAACATAGTGGTTGACAATCAGCATGGCGCCGATAGTGCCGAACGTTGCACCGAGGCCGTTGGTCATGGTCATGAACAGACCCTGGGCGGAACTGCGGTTTTCGGCGGAAGCGACTTTGTCGACATACAGGCCGCCGGAAACATTGAAGAAGTCGAAGGCTACGCCATAAACGATGCAGCTCAAAACAAACATCCACAGGCCGCCGGTCAGCTCCGGATTGCCGGCACCGAAAAGGCCGAAGCGCAAAACCCAGGCGACCATCGACATCAGCATAACGCCCTTGATTCCAAAGCGCTTGAGGCAGAAGGGAATCAGCAGGATGCAGAGGGTTTCCGAAACCTGCGACAGGGAAATCAGCGCGTTGGCGTTCTTGGCGGCCCAGGCATCGGCAAATTCGGGGATGTTTTCAAACGAGGTTATGAACGGGTTGGCGTAGCCGTTGGTGATTTGCAGCGAAACGCCAAGGAGCATGCTGAAAATAAAGAAGATGGCCATTTTACGGTCCTTAAAGAGAGTGAAGGAGCGCAGGCCGAGAATATCAATCAGAGTCGCGGGCTTCGACGACTTGCTGGTCGGGCAGGCGGGCATGGTCAGCGCGTAGGCGGCCATCAGTAGGCTCAGGAAGGCCGAGGTGAAGAGCTGATAGTAGCTGGTCTGGAACTTGGAACCGACCGGGCCGGCATAGTTAACGAACAGCATTGAGCAGATGAAGCCGATGGTGCCCCAGATTCGGATGGGCGGGAAGGCCGAGACGGTGTCTTCGCCGGCCTTTGTCAGGGCATTGAAAGCCACCGAGTTATTCAAACCGATGCTCGGCATGAAGAAGGCAACCGAAATAGTGTAGAGCGTGAAGAGCGGGGCGAACTGAATGGTTTCGGCACCCATGCAATAGAAGCCGGCGGCGCCCATGAACAGGCCGCCGATGAGCTGGCAGAGGCTCAGCATTTTCTGGGCCGGCACCTTGCGGTCGGCGATATAGCCGATAATCGACGGCATGAATATCGAGACTATGCCCTGAACGGCATAAAACCAGCCGATTTGCGCACCAAGCCCGGCCTTGAAAAGAAAGTTACCCAGCGAGGTCAGATATGCGCCCCAAATGGCGAACTCCATGAAGTTCAGCAGCGACAGGCGCAGTTTCAGTGTTGAATTATTCATTGTGATTTCTTTTGGTTTATGATTTCGGTTAAACGCGAGGCCTCCTCGTAGTTTTCGGCGGCAACGGCTTCGTCGCGCAGCTTTTCGAGCTCTTCGACGGTCGGCTCGCGGGGAACTTCGGGCTCAACGGCTTCGGCAGGCTCTTCCTGCATAACGAAGCCACACTCGTGGAGCACCTCGGGGGTGGTGTAGATCGGAGCGCCGGTGCGCATGGCGATGGCAACGGCGTCAGACGTGCGCGCATCGAAACTCACTCGGCGCTCGCCGTCGGTAAAAGTTATCTCGGAGTGGAAAATACCGTCTTCGAACTTGTAGATAAACATCTCGACCATCGCAATGCCGAAGGCATGGGCAAAGGAGGAGAAAAGGTCGTGGATGCGCGGACGCGGCAGGGTTATATGTTCCATCCGCGCGGCTATCGAACGGGCCTCGGCCTCGGCGATTACCACCGGAATGCGCACCGGACCGTTGACCTCGGCGAGAATCAGCGCGTAGGCTCCGGGAGTAATCTCGCCGGTACTCATGCCAAGCACTTTCAGTCTAACGCGGTTAGTGTTCATAATCTCTTATGCGTTATAGGGTAATAACGGCCGAGCCGTAGCAGATTTCATGGTTGCGGTCATAGATAACGGCAAACTGCCCCGGGGCGATGCCCTGAACCTTCTGTTCGCTGAGAATACGGAAGCGGCCACCCTCTTCGCGCACCAAGGTGCCGGGCAGGAACTCCGGCATGTGGCGGTTCTTGAAGGTAATCTCGGTCAGCTCGGGGTCGCGCGTAATCCAGTGCATTTCGTCGAGAACGATTTCGCGGCCATATTGCTTTTCGGTGTCGTAGCCGCGGCTGACGTAGATAGCGTTGTCGGCAACGTTTTTGCGAACAACATACCAGGGGCCGCCGCTCAGGCCCAGCCCCTTGCGCTGGCCGATGGTGTGGAACCAGAAGCCGCGGTGCTCGCCGAGTTTGCGACCGGTTTCGAGCTCGATAATCGGGCCGGGGCGCTCGCCCAGGTGGCGGCGGATAAAGTCGTTATAGTTAATGTTGCCCAAAAAGCAAATGCCCTGGCTGTCGCGGCGGAACGCGTTGGGCAGATTGGCCTCGATGGCAAGTTTGCGAACCATGCTCTTGGGCAGGTCGCCGATGGGAAACATTGCGTGGTCGAGCTGCTTGTAGGTTATGCGCGCCAGGAAGTCGGTCTGGTCCTTGACCGGGTCGGGCGCCGTTGCCAGGTAGGTCAGGCCGTCGACGCCAACGAGGGTTCGGGCATAGTGGCCGGTGGCCGTTTTGTCGAACTCATGGCCCCAGCGTTCGTCGAAATATCCGAACTTGATAACGCGGTTACACATAATGTCGGGGTTCGGCGTCAAGCCCTTGCGCACGGTTTCGAGCGCGTAGCCCATCACCGATTCCCAATACTCTTCGTGGAGCGAAACAACATCGAACGGCAAACCATAGCGCGCGGCTATGAACTCACACATTTCAATATCCTCCTCGGCCGAGCAGTCGCCCTCGCCGTTGTCCAAACCGATGCGGATATAGAAAAGGTGAACGTCATGGCCCTGCTCAACCAAACGGTGTACGGCCACGGCGCTATCAACTCCGCCCGATATCAAAGCTGCTATCTTCATTATGCTGATTAAGGTAGCCCCTTGGGGAATCGAACCCCAATCTAAGGTTTAGGAAACCTCTATTCTATCCGTTGAACTAAGGAGCCTCTTGTTTGGTGCAAAGTTAACTACATTTTTTCAATTTCGCAAATCCTTGGCGCTCCATTCCGAATCTCGGCCCGAAAACTTAACGAAATCCAACACTTGGCCCCATCCCTTTTAACGCAATTTAATATGCAGTTCGGACCCGACGTTTCAATCAAGTGTTCGACATATCGGATATAATCAGTAACTTTGCAGAACTTCTCAAGGCTAATCATGAGAACGTAACAGCTATTCGATAACAAAATGCATGATATTTGGAATCCCTGGCACGGATGCACAAAGGTCAGTCCCGGCTGCCAGCACTGCTACATGTTTTTTCTCGACCGCCTGCGCAACAGGGAGAGCGACGGGGTTTATCGCACCCGGTCGTTCAACTATCCGCTGCAAAAGGAGCGCTCGGGAGCCTATAAGATTAAGAGCGGGGAGCTGATTCGCGTTTGCATGACGTCGGATTTCTTCGTCGCCGAGGCCGACGGCTGGCGACAGGAGGCGTGGGAGCTGATGCGCCAGCGACCCGACGTTAAGTTCTTTCTGCTGACCAAAAGGCCGGAGCGGGTGGCCGCCGCCCTGCCTCCGGGCTGGGGCGAGGGATGGGAGAACATTTGGATGAATGTTACCTGCGAAAATCAGCAGATGGCAGACCGACGGCTGCCGATATTGCTCGACCTACCGTTTCGCCACAAAGGCTTCATGGCGGCACCCTTTATCGGCGAGCTCGACGTTGACCGCTATCTGGCTTCGGGCGCCATTGAGCAAGTTATTGCCGGCGGCGAGAACTACGACGGCGCACGCCCCTGCAACTTCGACTGGGTTAAGTCGCTCTCGGCCCAATGCCGGCGCCACGACGTTAAGTTCTGCTTCATTGAAACCGGCACCTGCTTCATTAAGGACGGGCGCACCTACCATTTGCCCGACAAGCGCCTGCAGTCACAAATGGCCTTCAAGGCCGGCGTCAACCACCCGGGGCGCGAGCCGCGATTCAGGCTGACCGACCCGCTCGGCTTCGAAATCGAACCCGAAGCGCTCTATCGCCCGCAGTTTCGACCGACATGCCAGGACTGCGGCAGCCGGCCAATCTGCAACGGTTGCAGCAACTGCGGCAAATGCCGCTGACCGGCCATTGAAGGGTTAGTCCCGGCGGCGGTAGGCAGCAACGGTGCGGCGAATGCCCTCGGCCAGGGATGTGGGGGCGGTGAAACCGAAGTCGCGGGTGGCGGCGTCGGTTGTACACTGCCAGTTGCGCTGGCGCAGAATGTTGTATTTGTCGAGATTGAGGGTCGAGGCCTTGCCGCTGAAGAGCGCAACCTTCTGCGCAACCCAGCAGACGGGTTTAACAACCCACAGGGGCATGCGCAGCGGAACTACGGCGCTGCGGCCCAGCTCGCGGCAAACGATCCGGCGAAATTCCTTTTGAGTGTAGCTGCGCGGCTCGCTGATGTTGTAGCGGCGATGAATCGGCGCGCGCTCCAGAGCCATGAACATTGCCTGCACGAGGTCCTCGACATAGATAAACGTGAGCAGCTGCTTGCGCATTCCGACTCCAAAGTCGAAATGGCGGTCGATGCTCTTAATCATCATCAGGTAATCCTGCTCGTGGGGACCATAGACGCCGGTGGGGCGGAAAATTATCCAGGGGAGGCCGCTGAGGGTTTCGAGCCACTGTTCGGCCTTGACTTTCGACAGGCCGTAGCGGGTGTTTGGCCGCGGCGTCATCTGCTCGGAAATCGGCTCATAGCCGGTTTCGTCGCCGGGGCCGATGGCCGACAGGGAGCTGACATAGAGAAACTTTTCCGGCACTCGGTCAACTTCTTTCAGCGCCGTGCCAAAGGTTCGCAGATACTGAAAGTTGATGCGGTTGAAGTCGGGAAAGTTCGCGCACTTGGTTGCCCCGAGGTTATAGATAATGTAGGTCCAGGGGCCGGAAGGAGCCTCGGCCAGGGTTCGGGCAACCTGCGCGGGGTCGTCGTAGTCAAACTCGAGGAAGTGGAGCCGCGGATCTGACAAATAGCGGCGCGAGGTCGAAGCGCGCACGCCAACGGTCGTTTCGAAGCCCGCTTCGAGAGCCTTCCGGGCAATGAAGCCGCCAATAAAACCGCCGGCGCCGACTATAAGAACAGATTTCACAGTTGCTTAGAACTTGATTTTCCGATTGTTTACTATGTAGATATTACCCTTGACCGGGCGAGCGACCCGGCGGCCGCTGAGGTCGTAGATAGCGCTTTGGCCATTCAGGTCGGCGGCTACTTCGCTAATCGACGCTTCGTCCGAAAGGGTGAACGAGCAGCGCTGATTGCCCGGGGCTTCAACGAGCTGGCCGGCGCGGGTGTAGAAAACGTAGGCCGTGTATTGCTCGCCAACGACGCCATCCTTGAACTCATCGCAAACGGTTATTGACTGCGAATCTTTTTCAGCAATTTTCAGCGGTGCGCTCTGGAAGCGGTCAACCGCCACGGAGTCGCCTTTTTTGCGGATTTCAATGAAAATCTGGCCGTTGAAGTTGCCCTCGCTGGCGGTTACGGTGAGCGAAAACTCCAGGTTCTCTTTCCAGGGGTCAACGCACGTCAGCTTCGACGCGCGGATTGCGGCGGCATCGTCGGGAGCAATGAGCTGAACCGGGAACGGGTCCGACATGATTTTGTTCGATTTGGAATCGAAGAAGGCCAGGTCGTAGGTGCCGGAAACGATGGTTCCGACCGTGAGGGTCACTTTGCTGTCAAATTCAACGCTTTTGCCCGATTCAACGCGACCGCAGACCTCGCCGATGTTGGCTTTGCGAATGGTTTTGCCCGAATCATAGAGGCCAAGGCAGAGGGGGCCTTCGAAGTCAGAGTCGGTGGTGTTCGATATTTCGCCCTTGACGTAGAAAGGCTCGTTGGTGCGGATTTCCTTGGGAACGTCGAGCCCCTTGAGCGTAACCGACGGCACGATTTGCGCCCCAAAGCTGACCTGACCGCCGGCAACGGTGGCTTCAAACGTGAAGGAATTGCTCATGGGGTAATAAATCGGATAATACTTGTCGTAGTCGGCGCTCCATACCTCGGGCGAGCAAACGTAGGTGCCTTCGGGGAGATTGGCGGGGATGGTCACCGGCCCGGCAACCATGCCGCTGAGGTAGCCGATTGTCGGATACTGGGGGAAGGGGCAATGGCCGTGGTATTCGGTGCCGTCGGCAGCGGTGAACTTAATGGCCGAGCGAACGTTGCTGACCGTGCGACATGCGCGGTTATAGATAAACGAGGAATTTCCGTTGGCATCGGCATAGATAAACGTAACCGCGTCGCCGAGCTTGGCCAGGGTCTGGGTGGGTTTGAAGGAGCCGGTGCCGAAGAAATAGAGCGGAATTTCGGAGGCGGGAGTCGTCTTTCCGGGGCGCACGTTGAAAATAGCGCCCTGGTCGAGATTATAGGCAGCGTTGGAACCGCCGGTGCCCTGAGTCTGCGGGTCGAGCGCGGTCAGCAGGAAGTAGCCGTTGCTCGTTCCGCTCCAGCCCCAGTTCAGGTGGAAGTAGCCGTTGGCCTTGTAGCCGTCAACAACGAAAGCATGGCCGCCCCCCTTCTGATTGAAGCCGTTATAGAGAATCGGGTAGCCGGCTGCGACTTCGTCATAGACCATTTTCTGCCACTTCGACAGGTTGAACCAGGAGCGGAGCAGATAAATGGCCGTGTAGTCATAATCGAAATAATTGATGAGCCCGGCGGCGACGGCTGCAGCGGCGGCGCCGGAAGCAGTCGTCGTAAAGTTAGTGTTGCATGCGATGCCACACGCTTTCATCAGATTGGCAACGGCCAGGCGGTTCACCTCCGGGTCCTTGTTGCCGTTATACTTGTCGAGCATATTATCCCAATCGAGGGTAACGTCGTCGAAGTTCAGGCTGATGGTTGTGTTGTTCCAGCTGTAGCTGTTGGTTCCGCCGCTGCATTTTGCCGGATACTCATAAGCCTTGAGCACCTGAGCGGCGGCGGTAGCAGTGCAGCCGGTATAGGGCGCCTTGCCGTTATAGAGCGGCAAGGTTTCATTATAGGGAGCGCCCTGGTCCCAGAGGGTTGCGCAAATCGGCTCCACCGGGGCGAAATCGTTGCCGTCGGCCCGCGACGGGGCGCCAACGGCCTGCCCGGCACGGATTGCGTCGATTTCAATCGCGTAGCCATCAATCATATCCATCAGTGCCGGCGGCAGATTGTCCGCCACCGACCCTGCGCAGGTAAAGGTCTCTGAGTAGCCGAGCACCGCGGGAGCCTCGGATTCGGCGCTGAGGAGCAGCAGGCCGCCATCCAACGGCGTGAACACATAGAGTTGCGGCAGCTGACCATCGCTCAGAAGCGTCATGGTCGGGTCGGGAATCGCCAGGCGGGCGGCGATACGACGCGCACCGCTATTATTGTTGCCAATGCGCTGCAGCGCCTCGCCGGGAGTCAGAATCTCGCCATGCACGCCGAGCCCCACAAACGAAGCGGCTAAAAAAAGACCGAGCTTTTTCATTAATATACGAGCTTTTTACCTGTGTTAGTGATATAGATTGCACCGCGACGGGGGTTGGTCACCTTGCGGCCTGTCAAGTCATAGAGCTGCACGTTTTCGTCGTCGGCGGCCTCCACTTCATCGATTGCGTCGTTTTCCTCGAGCTTGAAGGTCATTCGCTGGCGACCGTTAGCCTCCATCTCAACGCCTTCGCGGGTATAGTAGATATATGCGGTATACGACATTCCGGGAATGCCTTCGGGGAACTCGCCGCCGAGGGTCAGCGTAGTTGACTTGCCCGACTGAATCTCAACGTTGGCGGGGAAACGCTTGATATAGGAAGTGTAGTCGCCGCGGTTATGGATTTCGAGCCAGAGGGTGCCTTTCCAGTTGCCGGAGCTGGCGGCAACGTCAACCGTAAACTCAAGGTTGTCCGGGGTTGCATCGACCAGCTTGAGATTCGAGGCGGTCAGCAGGCCGAGGTCGGCGGGAACAACGATATTGACGGGAATGGCATCGGAAATGCGCGTGTTATTGTCGGCCGTTATGAGATAGAGGTCATAGGCGCCTTCGGGGATGGCGGCGTTGGCCATAGTGGCAGGCACGGAAATCTCAACCGAAGAGTTGCCGTCAACATTGGCGACGAAGGTGGTCAGCGTTGCGCGCTTGATCGACTTTCCGGGGTCGTAGATGCAAAGGGCAACCTTGCCGATATAGGGAACGTCGGTGCGGTCTTCGATAGTAACATTGGCCTGGAACTTGCGGTTGGTAACGATTTCGTCGGGAACGTCGATTGATGTAGCCCAAATCGAAGGCATCTGCGTTCCGTTGAACTTGATTCGGCCATCGCTGACGGTTGCGGCAACGCTCTGACCCATGTAGAGGGGAGCGTAAACCGGGAAATACTCGCCGATAACGGTGCTGTAAACGCCGGGGGTCAGTATGTAGTCGCCTTCGGCCAGGTCGGAGGGAGTGTCCATCTGCGCGAACTGAACGCCGTTATAAACGGCGAGCGAGCCGGAAACGGTTGTTGAGCGCATCCAGGTTTTGGAGCCGTCGGCAACGGAGGTGTAGCAAACGGCAGGCGAAACGCCGCTGACGCTGAAGTTGCCGCAATTATAGGCAGCGTAGCTGAATTTGGCGCGGCCTCCGAGGGCAACCGACGAGGTAGTCACCGCAAACGCGCCCTGGCTGAAGAAGTTCAGCGGAGCCATTGCAGGTTCGGTGCCCTTGTTGGGCACAACGCCGAAAAATGCACTCTGGCCGAGGTCAAAGCCGCTGGTGGAGCCGCCGATGCCCTGGGCTTCGGGGTCGAGGGCGCTCAGCAGGAAGTAGCCGTTGCTAATGCCGCCCCAGCCCCAGTTGAGGTGGAAATAGCCGTCGGAGCGATAGCCGTCGACAACGAAGGCGTGGCCGGCGTTGTCAATGGTGTGGCCGTCGTAGTAAACGGGGCGGCCCTGGGCGAGTTCGTTGTAAACCATGCTGTTCCAGTCGGTCAGCGAGAACCATTCGCGCATGCGGAAGTGGAGCGACGCATCGTAGTCGAAGTTGCGAACGAGGCCGATGGCCATGTTGAGGCTGATAGCGCCGGAGCCGTCGGTATTATAGCCCATCTGGGCGGCGTAGCCAACGGCCTGCATCAGCGTTGCAACGGCGTTGCGGTTCACTGCCGGGTCGCGAGTGCCGTTATAGGAGTTGAGCATGTTATCCCACTCGAACGTGATGTTATCGTAGTTCAGACTGAGAGTCTTGCCGCCGGCCTGCCAATAGTATGAGAAGGTGCCGCCGGAGCCTTTGGGCGGATAGTTATGAACCTTCATTACCTGGGCCATTGCGGTTGCCACGCAGCCGGTATAGGTTCGCGTAGTGCCCAGCATCGGCGCAAGGTCGTTGTAGGGCGCATCCTGGTTCCAGGCGGTTTTGCAAAGAGGCTCGATCGGCGCGAAATCGGCGCGCGAGCCTGCGGGAGCCATTACCACCGCCCCGGCGCGGGTGGCGGCGATTTCGGTCGCATAGGTCTGCATCAGCGCCTCAAGCGACGGAGGCAGAGGAGCGCCGGGAGTATAGTCGGTTGAATAGCCGAGCAGAGCGGGGGTTTCACTGTCGGCGCTGACAATCATCAGCGAGCCGGAGTTGGAAAACACATAGAGTTCCGCTTCGGTGGAGCGGGAAGCCACGGTCATCATCGGTTCGGCCGAGAGAGCGGCGGCGCGCAGCGCATGGCGTGCGGCGGAAGTTGCCGGCAGCTGCTCGAGCGCACGGTCAAGAGCACGGGCCGGAGCCAGCAGCTCGGCCGAGGCTGTGAAGGCAGCCATCGCGGCTACCGCAAGCATTATAGCTTTCTTCATGAATTATCGGATATAGATGGTTTGAGTATTTGAGCCTTGGCGGCGGATGTAGAGGCCGGAAGCGGGATTGACAACGCTGCGTCCCCCGAGGTCAAAGTATTCAACGGGAGCATCGCCTGCCTCGATTTCAGCAATGGCGTCCGACGGTTCCTGGTAGTCTGTAAACTTAACCGAAGCATTGGTAACGACGGCGGTTTTACGCCAAACGTAGGTCTGCTCGCCGTAAACGTCATAGTAAGCGTCGGTCGTCGGGTTATGAACGGCCAACGTAACGGTGTAGCTGCCCGTAGGAATGCCGCGAGCAACGCTGGTGCTGAAGCCCGAAACGCCATAGTAGGGTTTGGTGCTACCGCTGGCTGCCGGGGCGGTGTAGTAAACATCGTCGCCCGAGGTGAGCTTCAGGACGTATTCAACGGAGGGCACGGTGAAAGGCGAATAGTTGTAAATGCCTCCGGTGGGCGAGAACGACACAGTGAAAGCCGAGCCGAAAACGATAGTCGACGATTTATTAATCGTCAGGTCGCCCGACGATGCGAAAGTCAGCGGGGCGGTCGCGTCGGTCATTGTGCGACCCTTTTCGAGGCCGATCAGGGCGCCGGCCTGGTCGCTGTAGCCGCCGCTCGAGCCGCCGATACCTTGCTGACCGCTGGGGTCGAGAGCCGTCAGCAGGAAGTAGCCGTCGAGGCTGCCGCCCCAACCCCAGTTGAGATGGAAGAAGCCGTTGGCGTTATAGCCGTCGACAACGAAGGCATGGCCAACCTGTTCTTTGGTGTTGACGCCGTCGTAGTAAACGGGAATACCCTTGGCGATTTCGCCGTAGATAATAGCTTCCCAGTCGGCCCACGAGAACCAGTCGCGGCGCAGATACTGCAGCGTGTAGTCATAGTCGAAATTGCGGATAAGGCCGGCGCAGGCATAGAGGCCGTGGGCGCCGGAGGCGTCGGTGCCATAGTTCATGTCGGACGCATAGCCGACTGCCGCCATCAGGTTGGCAACGGCTCTGCGCTTGGTCGAGCCGGAGCTGGCCGTGTAGGTATTGGCCATGTTTTTCCAGTCGAGGGTAACGTTGTCGAAGTTCTTCGACAGGGCCTGCTTGCCGTTCTCCCAGTAGTAGTTATACATGCCTCCCGAGCACTTTTCGGGATATTCCATAACTTTCAGCACCTGGGCCATAGCCGTTGCAACGCAGCCGGTATAGGTCAGTTTGCTGCCAATCTTCGGGCAGAGGTCATTATAGGGCGTGCCCTGGTTCCACTTGGTTGAGCAGAGCGGTTCAATCGGTTCGAAATCGGCGCGCGACGAGGTGGTTGCCGTTTCGATAACATCGCCCCGGCGCAGAGCCTGAATTTCGGCAGCATAGGAATTGAGCAGCCATTGCATTGCCGGAGGCATGTCGGCCTCGGGAGCATAGAAGTCAGAGTAGCCGAGCAGGGCGGGTGCTTCGGACTCAGCCGAGGCAACAACGAGGCCGTCGCCGGCGGCAAACACATAGAGTTCGGGATTGCGGCTATCCTTGGCGATAGTCATCAGAGGTTCGGCGGCAACGGTAGCCGAGGCGGCGGCAATGCGGCGGGCAGCCGATGCGGTTGCAGGAAGTTCTTCGGCGGCGCGGGCCAGTGCGGCAGCGGGCGAAAGGGTTTCGGCCGAAGCGGATAAAGCGGCGAGCAGAATCGCCGGTGCTATAAGATACTTTTTCATTGCGTTGTTTTATTATCAGATTGTGTGCTTGGTCATTGAATCGCGGATGGTGTCAACGACATTGATGATATAGTCGCCGACTTTTTCCAGGTCGGAAACGGCATCCATAAAGAATATGCCGGCCTGATAGTCATAGAGACCGTTATTTATGTTTTCAACGTTCTTGGCGCGCAGCTGATTGCGCAGATTGTTGATTTCGCGTTCTTTATTATAGGCGTTGAGCAGTTGCTCCTCGCGAACGTTCTCAATATTTTCCAGCATGTTGATCATTCCGTTCATAGCCTCGGAAACCAAAACGAACATCGAGTCGATATTGTCTTTGATCAGGTCTGAGAAGTGAACGTTGACTTCCTGCTTGCGCGAAAGCACGCGGCCGAAGTTATTGCAGCTGTCGCCGATCGACTCGATTTCGGAGTTGATGTTGAACAGGGCCGAAACGCGACGCTTGCCGTCGTTCGACAGGCGACCCTGGGCCGTGCGGTTCAGGAAGTCGGCAATTTCGCGTTCCATGCGGTCGGAAATATCCTCATACTTGCCGAGCCGCGAGAAGAGTTGGTTGAAATCCTTGGTTTTGGCGTTCATATGGAGCAGCTCCTGGTCCATGCCGAGCATTCGGTCAACGCGCTGGGCAAAGACGGCCACTTCCTTCTCAACCTGAACGATATTGAGCTCGGAAGCGCTGACGCGGTTGGAGCCGATATATTTGAGCGAAAATTCTTCGTCGTGATTCTTCGAGGGGATAACGTATTCAACCACTTTAACATAGAGGCCGGTAAACCAGATCATAATGGAGCCGTTGATGAGCTTATAAACTGTCTGGAACAGCGACATGCCAAAGCTCACTGCTACCTGCATGGCAGCAATCTGCTTAACGACGTGGTGGCCCGCAGGCAATGAGTTGTCAAACAGATGGTTATAAACATCAGGCTCGGTTTCGGCAATATGCGTTACATAATAGTAGAGCTGCGTGGGGTCGCTTTGGCCCATTCGGCCTATAAGCCATTCAATCATGTGAACGAACGGGAAGAACAACGGCAGCATCCAAATCAGGCCCAACACGTTGAAAAGCACATGGCCCAAGGCGGTTCGCTTGGCGCCGACGTTACCGCTGAGCGAGGCAAGCACGGGGGTGATACACGTTCCGAGGTTCGCGCCAAGCACCAATGCGCAGGCCAAGTCGAAAGTAACCCAACCTTTGGCACACATAATCAATGCAATGGCAAACGTTGCGGCTGAGGATTGAATAACCATTGTCAGCAAGCAGCCGACCAAAGCAAAAATGAGCACTGAACCGAAGCCGCTATGGGTGTACTGCTGCAGGAAAGCAAACATTTCGGGATTGGCCTGCAGGTCGGGAACATAGGTCGAAATCATATCCAGGCCCATAAACAGGAAGGCAAAACCAATGAAGAATTCGCCCAGGCTCTTATTGCGGCTCGACGATGAGAACATCAGCGGAACGGCAACTCCTATCAGAGGAAGCATGAAGGTCGACATGTCAATCTTGAATCCAAACATGGAGATAACCCAGTAGGTGAACGTAGTGCCAACGTTGGCGCCAAATATTACCGCCATGGCTTGCGACAGGGTCATCAATCCGGAATTCACGAAGCTGACAACCATAACCGTGGAGGCAGAAGATGATTGCAGCAGAGCAGTGAGCCCTATGCCGGTAACCATTCCGCTGAAACGGTTGCTGGTCATTACCGACAAAATATTGCGAAGGCGCTCTCCTGCAACTTTTTGGAGGCCCTCGCTCATTACCTTCATGCCGTAGAGAAACAGGCAAACTGCGCCGAGCAGACACAGCAGGTCAAGAATACTATAGCTCATCTTTTATTATTAGTGAGTTTACTTTTCGCCCACAAATTTAAGAAACCTTTCTGAATTTCCCAAAAATTCCTTAACTTTGCTGAAACATTTTTCCGCTCATAACCCATGAAAGTACTGCTCATCAACGGGAGTCCCCACTCCAACGGCAACACCGCCGACGCCCTCAACTACCTTGCTCAAAATCTCGAAGCCAACGGTTTGGAAACCGAAACCCTCTGGATCGGCAACAAGCCCGTTCAGGGCTGCATCGGCTGCTACAAATGTATGGAGCTGGGCCGGTGCGTGTTTACCGACGAGCTCTACGAGCGCACCCGCCTGGCCATCTCTAACGCCGACGCCATCGTTATCGGCTCGCCGACCTACTATGCCGGCCCGGCCGGAAGCCTCTGCGCCCTGCTCGACCGCGTGTTCTATTCGTGCGGCCCGCTGCTGCGCGGCAAACCCGCCGCGTCGGTTGCCATTGCCCGCCGAGGAGGCGCAACAACGACCTTTGACCGCCTCAACAAATACTTCCAGATAATGGGAATGCCGATGCCCAACTCCCAGTATTGGACCATTGCCTATGGCCGCCGACCGGGCGACGTGCTCCTCGACGCCGAAGGCCTCCAGACCCTGCGCAACCTCGCCGCCAACATGGCCTGGCTGCTCAATGCCATCGCCGCCTCCCCCACCCCCTTCCCGCAGCGCGAACCCTGGACCCCCACCCACTTCATCCGCCCCGACCTCTCCCCCACCAACAGCTAATCCATAAACTCTTCAACCACGTTAGATTCATTGTTGAAGAACATGACGTAGTAGACGGGAAGATATGTAATCCCGTCTTCTTTCGTGTACACTTGCTGCTCGTTTGACAAAACAAAGGCCTGCTTTATATTATAGTCCGCATTGCTCATAAAACGCGTCAACGAACTGTGAATCGAATAATCACGTCCGGACTTTACTTCAATCGGAATATTGGACAGACTATCGGCATCGTCGATAAGAAAATCCACTTCCCCGTTTTTCTTATTGTCGTAGTAATAGAGCCCATAACCGTGAGCCTTTAACTCCTGCGCAACCACTGTTTCATAAACCGCCCCGAGATTTATGCTCCTGACATCGGTCATTATTGCCCTGATATTATTGTGATAATAAATAGACGACAGGAGCCCGACATCATTCAAATAAAGTTTCAAAAGATTCTTCCCGCTGTTCTCAACAAGCGGATATGAGGGCTTGCTGACAGCTTTGACTTCAAGCGATACTCCGGCCGATATAAGATACTCAAATTCATCAAGATAGTCACTGCTACGCTTCCACGATTTATCTTCCACATCTTTAATGACAACTCTTTTCTTCTTATTTTCGAGCGAGGAAGGTATCATTTCATATATCCTGCGTATTTTCAGTTTCGAGCCATGTTCCTGTTCATATTTAGTGCAGTCGATTTCATACAGGTCGTGAACTTCGTTCTGAATTGACCTGATTTCAGCGATATTGCGGGTATCAACAAAGGTTTGGACCGCCTTCGGCAATCCGCCGACAATCAGATACTTTCGGAATAGGTCAGACATTTTTCCATGCAAAGCGTCAGACAAACTTTTGCGAGCAATAAAATTCTCTCGC
Organism: Bacteroides sp.; assembly: GCA_014801955.1. Lineage (GTDB taxonomy): Bacteria > Bacteroidota > Bacteroidia > Bacteroidales > Muribaculaceae > UBA3263. The sequence continues at coordinate 33,211 of JAAVDE010000014.1, forward strand.
ATTGCATCGATAGCCTGCCGACCAACACCATTGGCATATAAAAACTCCTCAAAATCCATTGGATACATATGCCGTACATCCAAGCTGCCAATAGGAACCGACTGGGTGTTTTTCAACGTGATACCAAGCAGAGAGCCGCTGGCTATATAGGTAAAACGCCCTTCTTTCATCAGAAACTTAACCAGGGTCAGCAAATGGTCATAGGCTTGAATCTCGTCGATGAATACCAAAGTATTCTCCTTGTCTTTCATCTTGTCGCCTGCAACGACACTCAGAGCCATATAGAAATCGCTCGTTGTTCGAGCATCGGCAAAAATGCGATCGCCCAAACGGTCCTCTTCCATGTTTATTTCAATAAAGTTAGGAAACATCTGCTCCCCTACCCATCGGATAATAAACGATTTGCCTATCTGGCGCGCACCGTCAACCATCATCATTCTGTCGGAGTTCGACAAAAGGTATTTTCTAATTTGTTCTGAGATTTTTCTATAAAGCATAATAACACGGTTTTAGGACTGCAAATTTAATAATAATTTCCGAAAAAGGTGCGTTTTCTTAGATTTTTATATGCAAAATAGGTGCATTTTCCTAAAATATCACAAAGAATATGGTGCGTTTTCCTAATTAATGAAGAAAACTTTTCGCGGTTGGCGAATTTTTTTGTAACTTTGTGGCTTAAAATCTTCATCACAATGGCAATACCCCGATTTTTGCGTAGCATGTTCGGCAGTTCCGACACTCCGACCGACGTTGATTTCGACGATTTCGAACGCACGGCCCCAGAGCCGAAAACCATAGAGAAGCCCGCAGCCGATGCTCCGGCTCCGGCTGTCACGTCTGCCGATATTCCCGCCGAGTTGCTCGACGCAATCGCTTCGGTTGTCAACGCCCAGTTGCCGCCGATGGTTGCGCAATGTATCAACCCGGAAGCCCAGCGCGAGTTTCTGGCCGAGCAGCTTGGCCAACCGCTGGCCGACTTTGCGGAAACGCTGCGCGTAAAGGCGGTTAGCGAGCTTACCGGCGACCGCTCGAAGATGCAGGCCGAGCTCGAGGAGCTGCGGGCCCAGCGCAAGGAGGTCAGCGGCAAGCGCGAGGAGCAGAAGGCCGCCCTGCTGTCGGAGCAACGCCAGCGCCGCGCCCTGAGCGACCGCAACCGTGACCTCGAGGCAAAAATCGAAGAACTCGCCTCGGAAATCGAGCAACATAAGCTAACGATTGCTTCGCTGATGAACAAGATGAGGGTGGCCGAAGTGACCGACGGCGATGCCGCAGCCCTGCGCGAGGACCTCGCCGCCCTGCGCGAGCAACTCAAGGCCCAAAACGATGAGCTGACCGCCAAAAATCAAGAACTCTCCGCCAAGGACGAGGAAATCTCCGCCAAAAATCAAGAGCTCTCCGCCAAAGACGAGGAACTCTCTGCCAAAAACAAGGAATTATCAGCGAAAAGCGAGGAAATCTCCGCCCAAAGCGAGGAAATCAGCTCGCTCAACGATAAGATCGCCGAGCTGGAAACCGCTGCGGCCATTGCCGACTCGCTGAGCAAACGCCGCGAGGCGGAAGGCGAGCCCCAGCCCGAAAAGCCAAAACGCCGCCGGAGCACCCGTCGGCCCAAAGCCCGCGCCTATGACCCCGAAAACGACGCCTCAGCCGACATCGACAGCATTGACTGGCTGCTGCCCGGCGGCGTGCCCGCAGGCCACACTCCCCAGCCCTCCGACCCGGAGTTCGGCTATCAGCCGCCAAAACACGCTCCCACTCCCGATTCAGATTTGCAACTAACGCTATTTTAACCGATAATGAAACATATCATATGCGCCGCCCTGCTGGCGGTTTCGTCATTCGCGGCCTCGGCCAAAGTCGACATTCAGGCCCTGGAAGCATACGTTTATCCCAACAATTCAACCGCCTCGGCTGCCCTAAACTTCATGCCCGACGGCCAGACCTACCTGAAGCTCAGCGCCGACGGCAAAACCATTGAGCGCTACGATATTGCCTCCGGCAAGGCGATTGCAACGATTCTCGACGTCAGCAAAACCCGCGGCGACCGCAAGCTCGACCGAATCAGCGACTACAGCGTCAGCCCCGACGGCTCGCTGCTGCTGGTCTATAAGGACAAGCAGCAGATTTATCGCCGCACGTTCCGCGCCGAATATTTCATCTTCGACATTCGTCGCAACACGCTGAAGCCTCTTTCGACCGCCCACCCCTTCCAGCAGTCGCCCGTCGTCAGCCCCGACGGTCGCATGGTCGCTTTCATGGCCGCCGACAATAATATTTATATCCACAAGGTTGACTACGGTTCGGAAGTCGCCGTTACGACCGACGGCCAATTCAACTCCATCATCAACGGTATTCCCGACTGGGTCTATGAAGAGGAGTTCACGACCAACCGCTCGATGGAATGGGCGCCAGACAATTCGATGCTCTGCTATCTGAAATATGACGAAAGCCGCGTGCCCGCGTTTTCATTCACCGAATATGAAGGCGCATGCGACCCGAAAAAGCAGTTCGCGCTCTACACCGGCGAATACACCTATAAATACCCCGTTGCCGGCGAGCCCAACTCGAAGGTTACCCTCCATTCTTACGACGTTGAAACCCGCAAAACCAAGCAGCTCGACCTCCCCGCAACCGATATTGAATACATTCCGCGTATTCATTTCGGCCCGACGTCGGCTCAGCTCATTGTTCTGACCCTCAACCGCGAGCAGAACCGCCTGGACTTTTATAGCGTTAACCCGCGCTCAACGGTTGCGACGCAAATCCACCAGGAAAAGAGCGAAACCTGGGTGCGCCCCGAGGCCTATGAATCGGTAACGTATCTGGACAACGAAATGGTCATTTTCTCGGACCGCACCGGCTGGAGCCACCTCTATCGACTGGCCTACAACGGCAACGAGCTCGGCGCCCTGACCTCCGGCGAGTTCGACGTAACGGCCTTCTACGGCTACTCGCCCGAAGGCGCCTACTACTATCAGTCAACAGCCAATGGCGCCATTAACCGCGTGATAACCAAGGTTAACCCGCGCAAGAAAACGGCCGAAACCGTTACCCCCGCCTCCGGCTGGGCATCGGCAACGTTCGCTCCCGGCGGTGCCTACTACGTTCTGTCGCACTCGTCGGCAACCACCGTGCCGGTCTTTTCGCTCGTTGGCTCCGCAAAGGAGAAAACCCTGCGCACCCTCGAAACCAACGCCGACGCCGCCGCCCGCTTCGCCTCGGCTCCCAAGCGCGAGTTCTTTACCTTCAGCGCCAATGGCCGCGAATTTAACGCCTATCTCGTTAAGCCAGCCGACTTCAACCCGTCGAAGAAATATCCCGTCATCATGAGCCAATACAGCGGCCCCGGCTCGCAAGAAGTCACCAACCGCTGGCAAATTGACTGGCCCCAGTATTTTGCCCAACAGGGCTACGTCGTTGCCTGCGTCGACGGACTCGGCACGGGCGGACGCGGACGCGAGTTCGAACAGTGCGTCTACAAAAACCTCGGCTACTACGAAACGCAGTCGCAAAACGCCCTGCTCTCCTATCTCCGGAGCCAGTCCTGGGCCGCCGCCGACCGCATCGGCATCTACGGCTGGAGCTTCGGTGGCTATGAATCGCTGATGGCCGCCTCGTCGGGCGCGCCCTATGCCGCCGCTGTGGCCGTTGCCCCGGTAACCTCCTGGCGCTACTACGACACCATCTATGCCGAGCGCTATATGTCAACCCCCGCGGCCAACGCCGAGGGCTACGACGTTTCCGCCCCCATCAACCGCATCAGCTCGTTCAACTGCCCGCTGCTGCTGATGCACGGCACTGCCGACGATAACGTTCACCTTTCCAACACGATGGAGCTCATCGCGCGCCTGCTCTCGGCAAACCGCATGCCCCAGATGCTCCTCTTCCCCAACATGAACCATTCAATCAATGGCTGCAACACCCGCGCCCTGGTGTATGCCCGCATGCTTGAATTCTTCAATGCCAACCTCGGAAAGTAAGCCGCTGATTGTCATAACCGGGCCGACGGCCTGCGGCAAGACGCGCCGCGCCGTTGAACTGGCCCGCGCGCTGGAGCCGGCCGAAATAGTGTCGGCCGACTCCCGTCAGGTCTATCGCTCAATGGACCTAGGAACCGGCAAGGATCTCGACGAATATGGCTCGACGCCCTACCACATGATCGACATCTGCCCGGCCGGCGCGAAATATAACCTCTTTGAATATCTGCGCGACGCCAACGCCGCTATCGACGACATCAGCGCGCGCGGCGCCCGCCCGATAGTTTGCGGCGGCACGGGGCTCTACGTCGAGTCGCTCGTTAACGGCCTGCGCCTCCCCCCGGTGCCCGAAAATCCAGAGCTCCGCGCCTCGCTGCGCGGGCGAACCCTCGAGGAGCTGACCGAAATCCTCGCCTCGATGAAGGCGCTCCATAACACGACCGACGTCGACACCGCCGCCCGCGCCATCCGCGCAATCGAAATCCAGACCTACTATAACGACCACCCCGAGGCTGCCACCAGCGCCGAGCCTCATCCCAGGCCGGCGCGCATAATCGCCCTCAACATCGACCGCGACGAGCGCCGCCGCAGAATTTCCGAGCGCCTGCGCATGCGCCTCAATGCCGGAATGGTCGACGAAGTCAGGCAGCTGCTCGCTTCGGGCATCGCCCCCGACGACCTTATATATTACGGCCTGGAATATAAATTCCTGACCCTCTACGCAACCGGCCAACTGACGCTCAACGAAATGACCTCGGCTCTCGAAACCGCCATACATCAGTTTGCCAAACGTCAGATGACATGGTTCCGCGGCATGGAACGCCGCGGCCACACCATTCACTGGCTCGACCACAACGACCCCGACTTTCTGGAAAAAGCCCTGACCATTATCAGATGAAACAGCTACTGACACTGCTGCTGACCCTGCTGCTAACCGCGTTCGGAGCCGTTGCCGCGCCCGACGTTGACTTCGACATTGACCTCGACCCGTTTGAGTCCGACGACGAAGCCGTTGCCACGCCCGACTCTCTGCGCCCGCTTTCGGGCAACTGGGTGCAACAGCTCTGGCAGACCGGCTTCCACATCAACGACCCCCGAATCCGCTACCCGCGCTTTCCTAACTTCTGTCGCAAGGTCTATAACTGGGGCGACCGCGTGTTCAACTCCTACGATCCGAACTATGTCGTTTCAACCGGCAAAAACTGGAAAATCACGGTCGACGCCCTCGGCTCCATGCAGAGCTACGGCTACCTGTTCAACACCCTTCCGGGCACCTCGGATTTCAACGGCGTCATCATGCGCTCCAACGTTGGCTACGACCTCGGCGTGCATCTCAACTTCATGGCCGTCAGCATCGGCTACACCTGGAACATGAACAAGCTGACCAACTTCAACGACGCCCCGCGCTCAACCTTTACCTTCTCCTTTACCTGCGCCCGCTTCGCCGTTGAGCTCCTGAACCAGAAACTCGAAGGCAACACCTATCTCCGATATTTCGGAACCTACAACGGCGGGGCGAGAATCCACATCCCCCTCGACAACACCCGCCGCAACACCTTTTCCATCAACGGCTACTACTTCCTGAACCATAACCACTACTCCCAGGCGGCCGCCTACTGCTTCTCCAAATACCAGAAACGGAGCGCCGGCACCTGGCTGGTCGGTGCCCGCTATTCGCGCCAGTTCGTGCAGATCGACTTCACCGACCTCCCCGCCTCCGTTTTGGAATACAAACCACAGGGCCTCCCACTGCTGAACCAATTTCGCTTCCACAACATCGAAGCCCAGGCCGGCTATGCCTTCAACGGCGTTATGCCCCATAACTGGCTGTTTAACATAACAGTTCTCCCCGGCGTGGGCTACCGCCGCTCCCTCACCCAACATCAGACCAAACGCCTGTCGGAACTCATCTCAACGACCATCGACGGCCGCATGGGCTTCACCTACAACCACCGGGCCTTCTTTGCCAACGCCAACATCCGCGCCAACCTCTCCTTCCTCTTCAACTCCGGCTACTCCTTCCTAATGTCCTCCGAGCAAGCCCAAATCATCATCGGCGCCCGCTTCTAATCGTTCCGGCAACCGGGGGGTGCGCCGATTTTGTTGGAGATATTTGTTATTTCTGAGAAAATGGCTTAATTTTGCAGATGAATTTCAAGCTACGATTTTTTAGCACTCAATCATTGACCGATTAATCATGAAAAAGACTTTATTGGCTCTGGCAGTTGCGGCTCTTTTGTCGGGCAGCGCGTTTGGCCAGTCAAACAGGACTCACGTTCTGAGTTCCGACAATTCATCGCTGGTTGTGACGACCAACGATGGCGCAGCAGCTTATTATCAGTATTTCGGCCCGAAGATTCAAGACAAGGATATTGCCGGATTCTTCGGAATCAATTCAAATTATACGGGCAACACTATTCCGGCTTTCGGACTGCACTCCTATGGCGAAAAGGCTCTGGCCGTTAAGTTCCCCGACGGCAATATGAGTCTCGACCTGGCAATGGAGTCGCTCAACCGCCACTCCGACGATAAGGGCGAGCTCCTGGAGCTGACGTTCCGCGATAAGGTCTATCCGCTGGTTGTCAAACAATATTTCCGTTCCTATAAGGACACCGACGTTTTCTCGACCTGGATGGAGCTGACCAACACCGGCAAGAAGGGCAGCATCGAACTGCTGACGTTTGCCAGCGCCTGCATGCCTGTTACCCGCGCCGACAACTGGCTGACGCAATTCCACGGCGCCTGGGGCTCGGAAAGCTGGATGAGCGAGGAGCGCCTGCCCAACGGCCAGGCGGTGCTGGCCGACAAGGCGGGCCTGCGCAACGCTTTCGGCACGAATCCCGGCTTCATGATTTCCATCGACGGCCAACCTTCGGAGAATAAAGGCGAGGTGTTTGGCGGCAACCTGCTCTGGAGCGGTAACTACAAAACGAAAATCAACGTTGACAACAACAGCATCGACGTCATCAGCGGCATTAATGAAGAAACTTCGGAAATCGCGCTCAAGCCGGGCCAAACGTTCGTGACCCCCGAGTTTGCGATGACCTATTCCACCGAGGGCAAAGGCGGAGTCAGCCGCGCGTTCCACAAATGGGGCAGAAAGTATGGCATGGCCCACGGCGACCGGCTCCACGACATTTTGCTGAACTCCTGGGAGGGCGTTTACATGAACGTTAACCAGGAGGTCATGGACCAGATGATGGGCGACATTGCCGCGCTGGGCGGCGAGCTCTTCGTTATGGACGACGGCTGGTTCGGCGATAAATATCCGCGCGACACCGACAAGTCGAGCCTCGGCGACTGGATGGTCAACACCCGTAAGCTCCCCGAAGGCATCAAAGGCCTGACCGAGGCCGCCAAAAAGCATGGCATCAAGTTCGGCATCTGGATTGAGCCGGAAATGGCCAACACAACCAGCGAGCTCTTTGAGAAGCACCCCGACTGGGTGCTGAGCCAGGGCAACCGACCGCTGTCGCAGGGTCGCGGCGGCACCCAGGTTGTGCTCGACCTGTGTAACCCCGCGGTTCAGGACTATGTTTTCAGCATAACCGACAATCTGCTGACCGAAAACCCCGAAATCGCCTATATCAAATGGGACTGCAACGCCGACATCATGAACTACGGCTCCCCCTATCTGCCCAAGGATGAGCAGAGCGAAATCTACGTCCGCTACCACCAAGGGCTCCAAAAGGTTCTCGACAGAATCAGAGCCAAATATCCCGACGTTGCCATTCAGCTCTGCGCTTCGGGCGGCGGACGCGCCGACTACGGCCTGCTCCCCTGGTTCGACGAGTTCTGGACCTCCGACAACACCGACGCCTACCAGCGCCTGTTCATTCAGTGGGGCGACAGCCATTTCTATCCCGCCGTTGCCCAGGCATCGCACGTTTCGGCCAGCCCCAACCATCAGACCGGCCGCGTCGTGCCCATCAAGTTCCGCTTCGACGTTGCCATGAGCGGTCGCCTCGGCATGGAAATCCAGCCCAAGAACATGACCCCCGAGGAGCTCGAGTTCTCGAAGCGCGCCATCGCGGCCTACAAAGATATTCGCCCCGTTGTTCAGCTCGGCAACCAGTATCGCCTCATCTCGCCCTACGACAAGGGCGCAGTAGCCGCACTGATGTATGTCGACGACAACAAGGACCATGCGGCAGTCTTTGCATATCGCACCGATTACCTCCACAACCAGCAGGTTCCCAAGATTCGCCTCGACGGCGTTGACCCCGACAAGTATTATCTCATCCGCGACCTGACGCCGGCCAACCCCGAACGCCCGAGCAACCTCGACGGCAAGATCGTCAGCGGTCGCATTCTGCGCAATGCCGGACTCAACGTTTCGCGTTCGCTGGGTCGCCCCTGGACGTCGCTTGCCCTTGAGCTCAAGGCCGTTAATCCCTGATTTCGAGCATGAACCGCGTAATTGTCACTGCAATAGTCGCCGCGTTCGCGTTGCTTGGCCGCGCCGAAACGGTCGTTAGCCTGCTAACGGCGCTGCCCGGCACCGAAATCTATCAGCTCGAAGGCCACTCCGGGCTGCGCATCCGGCAGTCCGACGGGCGCGACATGGTTGTTAACTGGGGAGTGTTTGACTTCAACTCGCCGAACTTCGTTTATCGCTTCGTCAGCGGTCAAACCGACTATGAATGTTGGGGCTACCCGACCGAGTTTTTCCTCAGCGCCTACGAAGCCGAAGGCCGCCAGGTCGTTGAGCAGGTGCTCGACCTGGACTCGGTTCAGACTCAGGCGGTTATCGACCTGGTGTCGCGCAACTTGCAGCCCTCTCAGAGGGTGTATCGCTATAACTATGTGCTCGACAATTGCGCAACGCGCCCGCTGGCAATCCTCGAGCAGGCAACCGGGCGCCGACTGCTCTCCGACGAGCCTGCCAACACCACCTTCCGCGCCGAGATGGAGCGTTACCACGCTGACTACCCCTGGTATCAATTTGGAATCGACCTTGCGCTCGGCCGCGGCATTGACCGCCCGATTTCACGGCGCGAGGCGGCGTTTGCGCCGGTCGAGCTGATGGAGCAGCTGGCCGCGACCGACCTCGTTGGCGAAACGCGCACCTACGGCACGCAGCGTCCGCCGCAAAGCGACCGCCACCCGACTCCACTCTTCATCGGTCTGCTGGTCTTAGCGCTCGCGCTGCTGGTCAGCCTGTTGCGCAAAGGCCGGATATTCGACACCATCTACTTCTCGGTGGCCGCCCTGGCAGGCATCGTCATTGCATTTCTGGTGTTCGTGTCAACCCACGAAGCCTCGTCGCCCAACCTGCTGCTGCTTTGGTTGAACCCGTTTTGTGCTCTCGGTGCGATTTTGCCGTGGATAAAAAGTGCAAAAAAGGTAGAAATGTGGTATTTTTTTGCTAACTTTGCACTCTTGATAGTATTAGCCGTTGCAGCTCCCGCCCTGGGGCGCGCCATGAACGCGGCCTTCTGGCCTCTCATCGCCGCCGACGCGGTTCGCAGCGCGGCCAACATAGTGAAATGTCGAAACGCATTAAAAAGCAACACCTGATCAGCGGCCCTACGCTCGCCCTGGCCGCCACGCTGCTCACCCTGGTTCAGGGCTGGGCGGCCGACGCGCACCCCAACGTCAAGCAGCGTCCGCAGCTGGTTCTGAGCATTATTGTTGACGGCCTGCGTTCCGACTACCTCGAGCTGCTCGGCAGCTATTTCGGCCCCGACGGCTTCAACAAGCTGATGGCCGGAGGTGTTACTCTCGACCAGGTCGAATATGGCAGCGGAATCGACGCCGCCGGAGCGGTTGCGATTCTCTATACCGGCGCCGAGCCGGCAGTCAACGGCATTGCAACCGCCTCGACCTACAGCACCGAGCGCAAAATGCAGCTGCCAACGCTGTCCGACCCGTCGAAAATCGGCAACTACACGACCGAAACCCTCTCGCCGGCGGCGCTGCGCGTTTCGACCCTGGCCGACGAAATCAGAATCGACGGCGGCGGCGCGAGCTATGCCCACGCCCTGGCTCCCGATGCGGCGCGCGCCATCATCATGGCCGGCCACGCCGGCAACTCAGCCTTCTGGATCAACGACGCCAACGGCCAGTGGGCAACAACGACCTACTATCTCGAAGTGCCAACGGCGGTTTCCGCCCGCAACTTCTCGCAGCCGCTGTCGGCCCGCATCGACACCATCGGCTGGTCGCCGAGCCTCGACGTTTCGGCCTACCCCGCCCTGCCGGCCCACAAGCGCTACTACCCGTTCCACCACACATTCAGCGGCCAGAATAAGTTTCGCGACCTGAAGGGCGCCGCGCCGGTTAACCGCGAGGTCACCGACCTGGCCGAGGAATATATCCGCACGATGCAACTGGGTGCGCGCGACGCAATGGACATGCTGTCGGTGGGCTACACGGTTGCCCCCTTCAGCGGCAGCTCCGACACCGGCGCCCGCCTGGAAACGATGGACGCCTACCTGAAGCTCGACCGCGAGCTGGCGCGCCTGCTGCGCGCCGCCGAAGCCGCCGGGCCAACGATGGTTCTGCTGGCCGGAACGCCCGCGCCCGCCTCGACCGAGGCCGACGACCCCAAGTGGCAGCTCAACACCGGCGAATTTTCGGCCCGCAAGGCCCTTTCGCTGCTCAACATGTATCTCATTGCCCGCCACGGCAATGGCGAATGGGTAACCGACTATGACCGCGGATCATTCTATCTGAACCATAAGCTCATCGACGAGCAAAACATAAACATCGAGGACCTGCGCGACGACGCCGCCAAGTTCCTGATGCGCATGACCGGCGTTGCCAACGCCTACACTATCGACGACATTCTCGAAGGCCGCCGCCCGGCATCGCAGCGCCGCAACACGGTTGTTGCCGCCGCCCCCGACGTTTACGTCGAGGTGATTCCCGGCTGGGTGGTTGTCGACGACTTCACCGAGCCCCACAATCCGGTGCGCACGACCGTTCGCTCCGGCGCCGCGGTGGCCCCGGTAATAATCTATGCGCCCGAGCACCTTCAGTCGGCGCGCCTGACCTCGATGGTCGACGCCCGACGCATTGCGCCGACCGTTGCGCGCGTTCTTCGCATCCGCTCGCCCAACGCCGCGGCCCAGCCCCCGCTCAGCGAACTCTTTCCCGCCCCCAAGTTTGAATAATAAAAAAGACTCCTATATAAATAAATGAACATTAACGCTTTTCTCAGCAAGATTTTCGGCAACAAGTCGCAACGCGACCTGCGCGAAATCCAGCCAATTGTAAAGAAAATAAATGCCCTCCGTCCGGAAATGGAGGCTCTGACCGCCGACCAGCTGCGTCAGAAAATCAACGACGTGCGCGCCGAAATCCGCGCCGCCGTCGAACCCCACGAAACCGCCATCAAAGAGCTGCGCGAAAAACTCGAATCGCTCCCCTTTGACCAGCGTCAGCCCCTCTGGGACGAAATCGACGAACACGAAAAGAAGAGCCTCGACGCCATCGAGGACAAGCTCAACGAAAACCTGCCCATCGTGTTCGCAACTCTGCGCGAAACCGCCGCACGCTTCGCCAAAGGCGACGTTGAAGTCGAAGCAACGCAGCTCGACCGCGACCTGGCAGCCCAGGGCCGCGACTTTGTCAGCATAACCCCCGAAGGCAAAGCAATCTATAAGAACCACTGGCTCGCCGGCGGCAATGAAATCACCTGGGACATGGTCCACTACGACGTTCAGCTCATCGGCGGCATCGTTCTCCACCAGGGCAAAATCGCCGAAATGGCAACCGGCGAAGGTAAAACCCTCGTTGCAACGCTGCCGGTGTTCCTGCGCTCGCTGTCGGGCCGCGGCGTCCACGTAGTAACGGTCAACGACTACCTCTCCAAGCGCGACAGCGAATGGATGGGCCCGCTCTACATGTTCCACGGCTCAACGGTTGACTGCATCGACAAGCACCAGCCCAACACTCCCGAACGCCGCGCCGCCTACAACTGCGACATCACCTTCGGCACCAACAACGAGTTCGGCTTCGACTACCTGCGCGACAACATGGCAATGACGCCCGACGACATGGTTCAGCGCAAGCACTACTACGCTATCGTCGACGAGGTTGACTCGGTGCTTATCGACGACGCCCGTACGCCGCTGATCATTTCCGGCCCCGTGCCCAAGGGCGACGACCAGTATTTCAACGAGTATAAATATAACGTCCAGAACGTTGTTGACGCCCAGCGCAAACTCCAGATCAAACTGATGAGCGAGGCGCGCGAAAAAATCGCCTCCGACGACGCCGACACCCGCCGCGACGGTGCCCTGGCCCTCTATCGCGCCTATCTCGCCGGCCCGAAATATCAGCCGCTGATCAAGTTCCTGAGCCAGGAGGGCATGAAGGCCCTGCTGCTCAAAACCGAAGGCTACTACCTCCAGGACAATGCCCGCGAAATGCCCAAGGCGGTTGAGCCGCTCTACTATAAGGTCGACGAAAAGACCCGCCAGGTTGACCTGACCGACAAGGGCTACGACGTTTTGACCGGCAACATCTCCGACCCCACGTTCTTCGTGCTCCCCGACATTGCCGCCCAGCTCTCAGCCCTCGAAAACATCGACGACCCGGCCAAGCGCGCCGAAGAAAAAGACCGACTGCTCCAGGAATATGCCGTTAAGGCCGAACGCGTCCACACGGTTAACCAGCTGCTGAAGGCCTACACCCTCTTCAACAAAGACGAGGAATACGTTATCGACGACAACAAAATCAAAATCGTTGACGAACAGACAGGCCGCATAATGGAAGGCCGACGCTACTCCGACGGCCTCCACCAGGCAATCGAAGCCAAGGAGGGCGTTAAGGTCGAGGCCGCTACGCAGACGTTTGCAACGATTACGCTGCAGAACTACTTCCGCATGTACCACAAGCTGGCCGGCATGACCGGCACGGCTGAAACCGAAGCCGGCGAGTTCTGGGACATCTACAAGCTCGACGTTGTCAGCATCCCCACCAACCGCCCCATTGCCCGCCTCGACATGAACGACCGCGTTTATCGCACCAAAAAAGCGAAATACGCCGCCGTTATCAAGGAAATCGAAGACCTGGTGGCCCAGGGCCGCCCGGTTCTGGTCGGCACTACCTCGGTCGACATTTCCGAAAACCTCAGCCGCCAGCTGACCATGCGCAAGATTCCCCACAACGTTCTCAACGCCAAGCTCCACCAGAAGGAAGCCGACATCGTTGCCCAGGCAGGCCGCAAGGGAACGGTTACCATCGCAACCAACATGGCAGGCCGCGGCACCGACATCAAGCTCCCCGCCGAAGTCAAGGAAGCGGGCGGTTTGGCCATCATCGGCACCGAGCGCCACGAAAGCCGCCGCGTTGACCGCCAGCTGCGTGGCCGCGCAGGCCGTCAGGGCGACCCCGGCACGTCGGTGTTCTTCGTCAGCTTCGAGGATAACCTGATGCGCATGTTCGCCTCAGACTCCGTTATGAAAGCCCTCGACCGCCTCGGCTTCGCCGAAGACGAAATGCTTGAGAGCCCGATGGTCAACAAGTCGATTGAAAAGGCCCAGAAGCGCGTTGAGGAAAATAACTTCGGCATCCGCAAGCGTCTGCTCGAGTATGACGACGTTATGAACAAGCAGCGCACCTACATCTACTCGCGCCGCCAGCACGCCCTGAAAGGCGAACGCATCGGCATCGATATTTCCAACATGATCTACGACGTTGTTGAAAACCTCATCGAAACCCACAACCCCAACCAGGCCGGCGACTATGAGGACCTCAACATGGAGCTGATGAAGCTGATGACCATCGATGCGCCCTTCACCGAGCAGGAATATCGCAACCTGTCGAAAGAAGACGCCGTTCAGGCTCTCTACGACGCCGCAATGGCAACCCTGAGCCGCAAGAGCGAACGCATCGTTGAAGTTGCCCGCCCCGTTATTGCCGACCTCTATGAAAATCAGAACTACAAGAGCATCATTCAGGTGCCCATCACCGACGGCAAACGCCTGTATCGCCTGATTATCAACGTTGAGGAAAGCTATAACTCCGACTGCAAGAACATCGTTACCGAATGGCACAAGCTGCTGATGCTCGCATGCATCGACGAACTCTGGAAAGAACACCTGCGCGAGCTCGACGAGCTGCGCCACAGCGTTCAGAACGCAACCTACGAACAGAAGGACCCGCTGGTAATCTACAAGGTTGAGTCGTTCCACCTGTTCGAAGGCATGCTCAAGAACCTCAACGACAAGGCCACCGCAGCCCTCATGCGCGGCCAAATCTACGTTCGCCAGGCTCCGCCCGCCGCTCCGGCTCCCGCCTCGACCGAATCGAGCGAATCGGAGGCCGAAGCGCCCGCAGCCGAACAGCCGCGCCCGCAGCAGCCCGAGGTTCAGCGCGCAACCGCCCAGAAAACCGACTACTCGCGCTATAACGCCTCCAAGGCCGAAGCCTACGAAGGCGCCGATGCCCAGCGCCAGGCCGCAAGCGCCCAACAGGGCGAACGCCCCTCGCCGACCCCGGTGAAGGCCGCTCCGCGCGTTGGCCGCAATGACCCCTGTCCCTGCGGCAGCGGCAAGAAGTATAAAGCCTGCCACGGCAAAGGTCTGTGAGGCAACTCTACCGAATAATCCGAACAATCGTCGTATCCCTGCTGTGTCTTTCAGTGGGGATACCGACGTTATTATACATATTGCTCTGGATCGAACCGGTCCACGAAAAACTCCGCGCCCTGACCGCGGAGCAGCTCAGCGGATTGCTCGACGCCGAAGTGACGATAGGCCATCTGCGCGTGTTGCCGCTCAACCGCGTTGAGCTGAGCAACATTGCCATCACCGCCGGCGGCGACACCCTGCTGACCGCCCGCGAACTCAATGCCGGCGTCAGCGTTCGCAACCTGCTGCTGAGGCGGCGGCTGGTCGTAACCGACGTTGAGCTGATGAATCCCGACGTCAGGCTGCGCCGCGATTCGGCGTCGGCGCCGCTCAACGTTCAGCCGATAATCACCAAGCTCAAGGGCGACGGCTCAAAACCGCCCTCGGCGTTTGACCTGGCGGTACACACCGTCGTTGTTCGCTCGGGTCGCGGCAGCTACAACGTTGACTCCGCTCCGCGCAAAAGCGGCTTCGACCCCAACCACCTGCAACTGACCGGCTTCAACGCCGACCTGACGGCGCCGAGAATCTCTAACGGCAACATCGCCGTTAGTCTCAAGCGCTTCGCCATAGCCGAAAGCTCCGGGCTGCACATCCGCCGGCTGGCGGCAAACGTTAGCCTGAAAGACTCGCTGCTGCGAATCGACGGCCTGACTCTGCGGCTCAACGACTCCGAACTGCGCTTCGCTCCGATGGCCCTGAACCTTCGCGGCGACGAGATAGGCGACGTCAGGCTGCTGGCCGGGTCAATGCTATGTCCGGCCGACGCCGCGCCGATAGTTCCGCAGCTCGCCGAAGTGGCCTCGCCGCTGATGGTGCAGGCCAAAGTGAAGCTGCTGCGCGACTCGCTCAACGTTGAGAGCCTCGAGCTGAACGCTCCTTCGCGGGCTCTCTATGTCCACGCGCGCTCGCGCGCCTCGCGCCTGCGTGCCGACGCCCCGAGGCTTGAGTTGGGAGTGAACGGCAGCGAACTGGCGCGCACCATAGGGCTCTTCTCCCCGGTCAAGCCCGAAGTTTCGCGGCTGCTGGAGTCACTCGGCAGCATATCGTTCGTTGGCAGTGCCGGCTGGCACAAACCCGCCGACGCAACTCTGCGCGGCAGGCTGACTTCGGCTGCGGGCACTATCAACGTTGACGCCTCGCTGGTTGCCAGGCGCCTGCGCGCATCGGCCGGCTCCCGGGCGCTGAATCTGGCGCTCATCGCCCCTGGCAAGGAGCTGGGCATGGCCGATTTCGAAGCCACCGTTGACCTGACCCACACCGCAGGCCGCGCGGCGCTGACCATTGACCGGCTCGACTGGCGCGGCCACTCCTTCCGCAACATCGACGCCACCGGCGCCTTCAAGGGCCGGGCCTACACGGCGGCGCTCTCCCTGGGCGACTCGGCAGTCGCCGCAACCGCCGCCATTGACCTCGACCTGACTCCGGGCGCCGTCAGCGCCTCGGTCGTTGCCGACGTTGACTCGCTGAGCCCGGCGGTTTTCGGCATTTTGCCCAAATATGCCGGCCACACGGCCTCCGCCAACATTCACGGTCGGTTCCAAGGCCCGGAGCTCACCGAGCCGACCGGACAGCTGACCGTTACTGACCTGACATTCATTGCCGCCGACGGCTCCGGCCTGCGCGAGGAGCCGATAGTTCTGCAGTCTGACTTCCGCGGCGATAAACAGAGCATCGCACTCTCCTCTGACCTCATCGACGTCAGTGCCTCCGGCTCCATTAACCTGAAAACCATCGGGGCCGCCGCCCGCAACATGCTCGCCGCCTCGCTGCCTCAATATTTCGAGCCACAGCCAACCGACTCTCTCCGCCCCAACGACTTCACTTTCGCCGCCACGGTCCACGACGACGCACCGCTGCTGCGCTTCATCAACTCTCCGATGGAGCTGCTCTACCCGGTGTCGCTCACCGGCGAGTTTTCCGAAACCCGCAACCGCGGGCGCGCATCGCTCTCCGCCCCCTATATCAGCAAGGGGAACTCGCTGATTTCCCACTCGCGCCTGGAGGCGACGCTCGGCGCCACGTCGAAGCTCGCCCTCCACACGGTGATGCCCTCCAAGTTCGGCGACATGACGTTCAACGTCGACGGCACTCTGACCAACGGCCCCGGTTGCATTAACATCTCGTTCTCCAACGATGACGCCCGGAGCTTCGCCGCCGACATGGTGCTCGACTTCATGCCGCTGCCCGGCGGCTTGGACCTCAACATCCGCCCCGGAATCCTGACCATCGGCGGCGTTGACTGGGAGCTGGAGCCGGCCTACGTCGGCTGTCGCGGCAAGTCGACCATCATCCACGGGTTCGGCATTTCGCGTCCGGGCCAGGAGCTGACGATCAACGGCGTGGTGTCGTCGCTCGCCGACGACCGCCTGACCGTAGGGCTCGACAACGTTAACGTTGACTACATTTTCGAAACCCTGCGCATGAATCCGTCGGTGCGATTCGGCGGCGACGCAACCGGCACGGTCATCGCAACCGGCGTGCTGTCGGCCGAACCTGTCCTGCACACCAACGGCCTGTTTGTTCGCAACTTCAGCTACGGCAACTGCGTTATGGGCGACGCCTCGATTCGCTCGCGGTGGAACAACGAAACCCGCGGCATTGAAATCCACGCCGACGTTGCCAACAGCGCCATCAGCGGCTCAACAACAACGGTCGACGGCAAAATCTACCCGCTGACTTCGACTCTCGACTTCATTTTCCTTGCCAACCACACTCCCGTCAGCTTTATCCACACCTTCACCAAGGCCTGGGCATCGGCCATCAGCGGCACCGCCTCGGGGCGCGCACATCTTTTCGGCGACTTCAAGCATGTTGACCTCGAGGGCGACCTTGTAGCCGAAGACTTCGGCCTTACCGTGGGCTTCACGAACGTTACCTATTCGGCAAACGACTCCGTTCACATCCGCCCCGGAATCATTGACCTGACCGGCATAACCGTTACCGACCCCGAGGGCCACTCCGCCAAACTGTCGGGCGCGCTGACACACCGCCACTTCCTCGAGGCATTTTTCAAGTTCCGCGTCGACGATATGAACAACATGTTGGTGCTCAACACTGTTCCAACGTCGGATGAGGACTTCTGGTATGGCACCGTCCACGCCAACGGAACGGTTGAAATCAACGGCGTTCCCGGCCTCGTTACCATCTCGGCCAATGCCCGAACGGCCCCCGGCAGCGACTTCACGTTCGTTATTTCCGATGCGGCCAATGCGGCGGAATATACCTTCCTGACCTTCCGCGACGCAACGCCGCGCGCCCCGGTCGACTCAACGACCCGCCCCGGCTCGCCCGAGCTCGACGAACAGATGCGCGCCCGCGTTGCAAAGGCCGCCCAGCTGGCCGACGCTACCAATTTCAACTTCGACATGCAGGTCGACGTCACCCCCGACGCCCGCATGACCCTGGTCATGGACCCCGACGCCGGCGACAAGATTACCGGCACCGGCGCCGGCCACATCGGCCTGGTCTACGGCTCGCAAACCGATGAGTTCCGCCTCTATGGCGACTACCGCATTGAGAAAGGCGACTATAATTTCTCGCTCCAGGACATTATTCTGAAAAACTTCCAGATTCGCCCCGGCTCGGAAATAGCCTTCTCCGGCGACCCGATGAACGCCCGCCTCAACATCTCGGCCAACTATCAGGTCAACGCGAACCTGAGCGACCTCGACGAATCGTTTCTGAACGACAAGGAGGTGCAGCGCACGAACGTGCCGGTCTATGCCGTTCTCAACGTCAACGGCCAGCTCGAAGAGCCGCAGATTTCGTTCGACCTCGACTTTCCGACGCTTACCTCCGACGTTAAACGCAAGGTGAAATCCATCGTTTCGACCGACGAGATGATGAACCGCCAGATAATCTACCTGCTCGCCCTTAACCGCTTCTACACCCCCGACTACATGACCGCCACCAAGGGCAACGACCTGATGTCGGTAGCCTCCGGAACCATCTCCTCCCAGCTGAGCAACATGCTCGGCCAGCTGAGCGACAAAATCTCCGTCGCCCCAAGCCTCCGCACCGACAACGGCGACTTCTCAGACGTTGAAGTAGACGTTGCCCTCTCCTCGACCTTGCTCAATAACCGCCTGCTGCTCAACGGCAATTTCGGCTATCGCGACAAAGCACTGAACTCCAACCAGTTCATTGGCGACTTCGACATCGAATACCTGCTGACGCGCCAGGGCAACTGGCGCCTGAAAGCCTATAACCACTTCAACGACCGCAACCTCTACGTTAAAACCGCCCTGACAACCCAGGGCGTCGGTCTCGTTTTCAAACACGACTTCGACAACTTTTCCGCAACATTTGGAAATCTCGAAAAAAATCACTAACTTTGCAGCCATAATAACGCCCGGATGGCGGAATCGGTAGACGCGACGGTCTCAAACACCGGTGGGGCAACCCATCCCGGTTCGAGCCCGGGTCCGGGTACTGAAAAGGAGTGTTTCACCTCGAAACACTCCTTTTTCTCGCTCTCCCCCCAAAAAAAACACTGTCCGAAGGGGGGGTGGAGTGTCCGATGGCGGACACTTTGCGGGATGTACAAGTGCTGATTATCAGTTCGTTATGAGTTTGGCATGGTTATTGCTTTTATTTTGGCGTAAACCAACAAAAATTCATAATGGATAAAGCAATACCGACAAACGAGAGAAAAAAACGGCGCATGCGGCGCGCGGCGCGCATCGGCCTCATCGGCGCTGCCATAGTGGCGGTGGCGGCGGTGGCAGTGAATATGTCGCGGTCGAGCGTCAGGCTCGCAGAGCTGCAAACCGGCGTGACCGATTCGGGAACTATCGAAACGACCGTCAATTCGTCAGGGCGCGTCAGTCCCGGACTCGAAGAAATCATAACTTCACCGATTTCAGCCAGGATTCTGACCGTCTACAAAAAGATGGGCGACATGGTCGAGGAGGGCGAGCCGATTCTGCAGCTCGACCTAACGTCGGCTCAGACGCAATATGACCAGATGGTCGACGAAAAGCGAATGAAGGAGCTGCAGCTGGAGCAGGCGCGCATCAACTCCGAGTCGGCCCTGCGCGAACAGGAAATGCGACTGAAAGTAAAGGAAATGAGCGTTAACAGCCTGGCTATGGAGTTGCGCAACGAGCAGCAGCTCGACAGCATCGGCTCGGGCACGGGCGACAACGTTCGCCGCGCCCGCTACGCCTGGGAAACCGCCCGCCTGGAGCTGGAGCAGATGCGCAGCGCCCTGGCCGACGCCCGCGCTATCAGCAGCGCCGACATGCGCCTGAAGGAGGTTGACCTGGAGATTTTTTCGCGCAAGGTAGCCGAAGCGGGACGCACGCTGACCGATGCGCGCATCCTGGCGCCGCGACGCGCCGTGTTGACCCAGATCAGTTCCGAAATCGGCCGCCAGGTGAGTGCCGGGGCGCAGGTTGCGGTGGTCAGCGAGCTCGACCACTATAAAATCGACTGCGACATTGCCGATAACTATGCCGACCGCATTGCCGCCGGCTCGCGGGTTGCAATAAAAATCGGCAAGCAGGTTATCGACGGCGTCATTTCCGACCTCTCGCCCGTTAGCAGCAGCGGCGTCATCGCCTTCACCGTTCGGCCCGACAATGATTCCCACCCGGCGCTCCGCTCCGGCGTCAGGGCCGACGTCTACGTCAAGACCAACATTATCGACGACGCCGTGCGCCTGCCAAACGGTCCCTATTACTCAACCGGGCCGGGCAGCTACCCGATGTTCGTTGTCAGCGCCGACGGCTCTTCATTGGAGCGGCGCGAAGTAATCCTGGGTCAGTCGAACTATGAGTTCGTCGAGGTTCTTTCGGGCATCGAACCGGGCGAGAGGGTCGTTATCTCCGACATGACCCCCTATAAGAACCAAAAAAGTCTGAAACTAAAATAATCAACATCATAATCACATTTTTCCTTACCTATCATGGCAATAATCAAACTGTCGGAAATCAATAAGATATACTACACCGACGAAATCCAAACACAGGCGCTCGACAACGTTAACCTGACCATCAATGCCGGCGAGTTCGTCAGCATCATGGGTCCGTCGGGCTGCGGCAAGTCAACGCTGCTCAACATCATCGGCCTGCTCGACACTCCGACCTCCGGCCACATAGAAATCGCCGGAACCGACGCCCTGACCCTGAGCGACAAAAAGCTCTCGGCCTTCCGCAACCAAAAGCTCGGCTTCGTTTTCCAGAGTTTCCATCTGATTAACTCGCTCAACGTTATCGACAACGTTGAGATTCCGCTGATTTACCGCAACATGAGCGCTTCGGAGCGCAAAGCCCGCGCACGCGAGGTTCTGGAGCGCGTCGGGCTGTCGCACCGCCTGAACCACATGCCTTCGCAGCTGTCGGGCGGCCAGTGTCAGCGCGTGGCAATCGCCCGCGCAATCGCCGGCAACCCCGACATTATCCTTGCCGACGAACCGACCGGCAATCTCGACTCCCACATGGGCGCCGAAGTCATGGAGCTGCTCCATCGCCTCAACCGCGAGGATGGCCGAACCATCGTTATGGTTACCCACAACGAAGAGCAGGCGCGCCAAACCGACCGCATTGTCCGTTTCTTCGATGGCCGTCAGATTAAATAACCCGCCCGCTACATCTCCCCCACCCCGTCAGCTATGATTAAACTAATCCGTTCAGCAATCTGCGACCTGCGCCGCCAGCCGGTGCTCGGTGCCGTCAGCGTGATTGGCACCGCCCTGGCCATCTATCTGATAATGATGGTCGTTATGATTCAATCTGTCATGGTCGAGCCGTTTGCCCCCGAAAGCAACCGCGACCGCTCGCTCCATGCCTCCTACCTTTCAATCCAGCTGCCCGATGGCCAATGGAACGCCTGCTACAGCTATCCCTTCGTGCGCAACTTCCTCTACCCGATGACCTCGGCCGAAATCGTAACCGCCTACGAAGGCTTTCCGTCGACCGGACCGGTGTCGGTTCCGTCGACCGGCAAGTTGCGCAACGTCTATGGCCGCCGCACTGACCATAACTTCTGGAAAGTTTTTGACTTCACGTTCATTGCCGGCGCGCCCTACGACGAAGCCGACCTCGAAGCCGGCCTTTGTCGGGCCGTTATCTCCGAGTCGGTTGCGCGCCAACTGTTCGGCTCGGTCGACGTTGTTGGCCGCCCGCTGACCGTTGACTACCGCGAATACACGGTTGCCGGCGTTGTTAAAGACGTTACCCCGCTGGCAACCAAGGCCTACGCCGAAGTCTGGACTCCGATAACCTCCTATGCTTCGTGGGACTCGGACGCCTATGTCGGCGACTACTCCGTTACGATGCTGGCCCCCGACGCCGCCGGTAAGGATAAGGTCAGAGCCGAGTTTGCGGAACGCATGAAGCATATCGACGGCCACGAGGTAACGCTCTTCAACCGCCCCTACGACCAATGGACCGAAACCTGCGAAGAATTGTGGGCCAACTGCGAACCCGACGTCAAAGGCGCGCGCCGCAGCCGGCTGCTGACCTACCTGGTGCTTCTGCTCGTGCCCGCCATCAACCTGGCCGAAATGACCCGCAGCCGCATGCGCAGCCGCTACGCCGAAATCGGCCTTCGCCGCGCTTTCGGCGCTACCCGCGGCTCGATAATGCGCTCGGTGTTTGCCGAAAACCTGGTGGTCACGGTTCTGGCCGGCGCCATCGGCCTGGCCCTGGCCTTCGCAACGGCCCTGATCTTCGGCTCGGAGTTCATTTCGTCAAACGATTTCCAAGGCGTTGCGCCGGTAATGACCGTTTCGCCCGCCGCCCTGCTCCATTGGAGCACGTTTGGCGTGGCCCTGCTGTCGTGCTTCATTCTCAACCTGCTCAGCTCGGGCATTTCATCCTGGCGCGCATCGCGCACCAATATTGTTAACGCCATAACAGGCCAAATCCATAAATCATGAAAAAGCTACTGACCCAAATGCGCAATGAATGGCGCTCAAACCTTTGGCTCGCCCTGGAACTGCTGCTGGTCAGCATTGTTCTTTGGTTCTGCGTTGACCGCATCGTCGACTACGTTTCGATTCTCAACGAGCCGCGCGGCCACGACATCAGCCACGTCTATAAAATCACTCCCGCCCGTATTCCCGGCATGGAATCGGAGCGCCCTGACTATGAGAATATGGCCGAGCTGCTCGAACGCATCCGCCGCCGCCCGGAGGTGGAATATGCAGCGCTGTCGAGATTCGCAGCGCCCTATTGCGGCTCAACGAACAACGTCAACGTTTGGCAAGACGACTCGATTGCACCCATCTATAGCACCGGCAACGCGATTCGCCGCTGGGTGCAGCCCGACTTTTTCAAGGTTTACCGAATCAGGGGCGTGCGAGGCGAAACTCCCGACCAACTGGCCGAAATCCTCCTGCCGGGCACCAATATTTTCGGCGCCACTCCCGGGCTGCTCTCCTCGAATGGCCAAACGATCAACACGGTGGACCACATTGGCGAAACCTTTGATCTCAATGGCTATCCCGACCATAAGCTCGCCGCCGTTACCGAGCCGATGAAGCGTTTCGACTACACCCGGCTGGAGTATTGCGAACCAACGGCGTGGGACATGATGGTGCCCGTCGCCACCCCTCGGGCCACTGAAATCAGCGTGCGCCTGAAGCCGGAAATGGATTCGCAGGCGTTTATCGACGACATTATGAACGACAGCGAAAGCCAACTCCGCGTCGGCCCCTACTTCATATTGAAGGTGGAGTGCCTGAGCGACCTGCGCCGCAGCGCTCAAATGTCATGGACAATCAATAACCGCAACTATCTTTTGGGCGTCATATTCCTGCTGGTCAATATTTTCCTCGGAATGCTCGGCATCTTTTGGTATCGCACGCAGATGCGCGTGTCGGACATTGCCGTGCTGAAGGTTTTCGGCGCCACAAACGGCAGCATTTTCCGCCGCCTCATCGGCGAAGGCCTGCTGATTCTCTGCATCGTGACCCCTCCGGCCATTCTTTGCGAATGGCTGCTGATCAGCAAGGGCTACATCCGCCTGTCGGCCGAGTTCGGTTCATCGCTGACCTTTAATTTCATGCATCAGATTGTTGTTATTCCGCTGATTTGCTTCGCACTGCTGGCGCTGATAATCGTTGCGGGCATCTACTATCCGGCCCGCCGCGCAATGAAACTCGCCCCGGCCTTAGCTCTCCGCTCCGAATGATTAAGAAGCTGCTCATTATGTCGGCGCTGCTGCTCCCCGCCTTCGGCGCGGGAGCGGCAGCCACGCGCCCGATGACGCTCGACGAAGCCATCGCCCTGGCGCGGGTCAACAGTGTTGACGCCGCCGTTGCGCTCAACGAGCTGCGCGCCTCCTACTGGCAATATCGCAGCTATCGGGCCGACCTGCTGCCTGAGGTGAATTTCAATGCAACGGTGCCTTCCTATTCCAAGCGCTATTCGTCCTACCAGAACGCCGACGGAACCTATAACTTCGTGCGCTCGAGCAACCTGGAGCTCAGCGGCTCGCTGACCGTCAGGCAAAACGTTTGGCTAACCGGCGGCTCCATCGCCGTTCAAACCTCCTATGACTGGCTGCGCCAGCTGGGGCGCGGCGCCTATTCGCGCTTCATGTCGGTGCCGGTTGCCGTGACGCTCAATCAGCCGCTCTTCGCGGCCAACACCGTTAAGTGGGACCGCCGCATCGAGCCGGTGCGCTATCGCGAGGCAAAGGCGCAGTTTCTGTCGGCCACGGAAAACGTTGCCCTGGAGGCCATAAACTATTTTTTCAACCTGGTTTTGGCCAACGAGAACCTCAACATCGCGCGCCAGAACCTGGCCAACGACGAAAAGCTCTATGAGGTCGCGCAGGCAAAGCGCTCGATGGGCACCATCAGCGAAAACGACCTGCTGCAGCTGCGGCTGAACGTTCTGAACTCGCGGGCGGCGCTGACCGAGGCCGAAACGGGCCGAACGGCAAGCCACTTTCAGCTGACTTCGTTTCTGGGCATCGACGATGCAGGCGAGGAGATAGTGCCCCAGGTGCCGGAGCGGTTGCCGCATATTGACCTGGCCTATGGGCGGGTGCTGGAAAAGGCGCTGGAAAACAACCGGTTCGCCTACAATCAGCGCCGGCGCCAGCTGGAGGCGGACTATAACGTTGCCGTTGCGCGCGGCAATCAGCGCTCGGTGTCGGTCTACGCCCAGGTGGGCCTCACCGGCGTCGGCGACCGGCCCGCCGACGCCTATTCGCCGCTGCGCGACAATCAGGTGGTTGAAATCGGGCTGAGCATCCCCCTGCTCGACTGGGGCAAGCGCCGTGGAAGGGTAAAGGTTGCCGAAAGCAACCGCGAGGTGGTTGAAAACACCCTGCGCAAGGAGGCCACCGACTTTCGCCAGAATCTGTTTGTTCTTGTCGAGCGGTTCAACAACCAGCAGCGCCAGGTGGAGATCGCCGCCGTTGCCGACACTATTGCCGACCGCCGCTACCAAACGAATATCCAAACCTTTATGATCGGTCGCATCTCGACCCTCGACCTCAACGACTCGCAAACCGCACGCGACCATCAGCACACCAACTACTATAACGCCCTCTTCGCCTACTGGTACTACTACTATCAGATTCGCTCGCTGGCGCTATGGGATTTCGTTGCCGACTCGCCGATCGACGCTGACTTTGACCGCATTATCGGCAAACGCTTGCATTGATTCGAAAAAAAACGTAACTTTGCATCTACCAATATGAAAAAGACCATCCTTGTTGTCGACGACGACCTTGCAATCCGAACCTCGCTCATGCTGATTCTCGAGCATGAGGGCTACGCCGTTACGCTCGCCGCCAATCCGGCCGAGGCAATGGCGGCGGTCAGGGCCGCGGAGCCGTCGCTGATTTTGCTCGACATGAATTTCAGTCGTGCAACCTCGGGCAACGAGGGTCTGACGCTGCTGCGCCAGATTCGGATTTTCCGCCCCGAGGTGCCGGTAGTGCTGATGACCGCATGGGGGAGCATCCCCCTGGCGGTTGAGGGCATGAAGGCCGGCGCATCGGATTTCATCGCTAAGCCCTGGAGCAACGCCGCGCTGCTGGAACTGGTGGCGTCGCTGGCCTCCGCGCCCGGCGGCGACGACCGCGCGGACGCGCCCGAAAGCGACGGCTTTGACCGCTCGCTGATTATCGGCAACAGCCGGCCGATGCGCCGCGTGCTCGACGTTGTTCGCCGCGTGGCCGCCACCAATGCGTCGGTGCTGATCATGGGCGAGAACGGAACCGGCAAGGAGCTGATTGCCGAAACCATTCACCGCAACTCGCCGCGCGCGACGCAGCCGTTCGTGAAGGTGAACCTGGGCGGCATTTCGCGCGACCTGTTCGAGAGCGAGATGTTCGGCCACCGCAAGGGGGCGTTCACCGGCGCCGTTGCCGACCGGAAGGGACGATTCGAAACCGCCCATCGCGGCACGATTTTTCTCGACGAGATAGGCGACGTCGATGCCGGCTGCCAGGTCAAGCTGCTGCGCGTTTTGCAGGAGCATAGCTTTGAGCCGCTCGGCAGCAGCACTCCCGTCCGCGTTGACGTCCGCGTCGTTTCGGCCACCAATGCCCCGCTGCCACAAATGGTCGTTGACGGCACTTTCCGCGAGGACCTCTTCTATCGCCTGAACCTGATAACCATAACGTTGCCGCCGCTGCGCGAGCGCGTCGACGACATTGAGCCGCTGGTGCGCCATTTTGCCCGCGGGCAGGCCGAGTTCTCGCCGGCGGCAATGGAGCTGCTGCGCTCGCTCCGCTTTCCGGGCAACATTCGCGAGCTGAAAAACCTGGTTGAGCGAACGATTCTTATGTTCGGCGCCGAAATCGGCGAAAAGGAGCTGCGGACTGCCCTGGCCGACAGCCCGGTAATGCGCCCCGCGACCAACGACGCCGCCGCAACCATCGGCGCCAACGAGCGCGCGCTGGTCGAAGAGGCGCTGGCGGCCTGCGGCGGCAACATCACCCGCGCCGCCGCCCGCCTCGGAATTTCGCGCCAGGCGCTCTATCGCCGCATCGAAAAGTTCGGCATCGACCTCCTATGAAGTCCAAAGTCTACTTCCTGCTCCTCTGCCTGGCAGTCATCGCGCCAACGGTGGTTCTCGGCCTCGCAACGCAGCGGCCCGAGATTGCCGTTTGCTGCCTGCTGCCGGAAACGGCGTTGCTGATTCTCGTTTACCGAATGCTCTTTCGCCCGATGAGGGTCATTGCAACGGGCCTGGAACTGCTGCGCGAACAAGACTTTTCGAGCCGCCTGCGCAAAGTGGGCCAGCCCGACGCCGACCGGGTCGTTGACATGTTTAACTCAATGATGGCCTGCCTGCATCGCCAGAATCTGCAAATCCGCGAGCAAAACGAGTTTCTCGATCTGCTGATCGACGCCTCGCCGATGGGTGTTATCATTCTCGACGATAACGACAACATCTGCCAGCTCAACGGCGCCGCCTGCGAAATGCTCGCAACCGGCGCCGGCGCGCAGCCGCTCAGCGCCCTGACCTCGCCGCTGGCTCTGGCGCTCCGCCGCCTGGGTCGCGACGAGGTGCGAACCGTTCGACTGGCCAACAGCGAAGTGTTTCGCTGCTCGCGCCTCCACTTCATGGACCGCGGCTGGCACCATCCGTTCATGCTCATCGAGCGCCTCACCGACGAAGTGCGCGCCGCCGAAAAGCAGGCTTTCGCCCGCGTTATCCGAACAATGGCCCACGAAGTCAATAACTCCATGGCCGCCATCATCTCAACCATGTCGACCATCCGAACCATCCTGGCCGACCACCCCCGCGGCGCCAACCTCCTGGAGCCGGTCAATGCCTGCCTGACCCGCTCGGCCGAGCTGACCGGCTTCGTGCGCCGCTTCGCCGAGGTGGTCAAGGTGCCGGAGCCGATTCTCTGCCTGACCGACTTCATGGAACTGATTCTCTCGGCGCTCCCGATTCTGGAAAGCATCTGCTCCGCCTGCGGCGCGAGGCTCGAAACCGACCTCACCAACGCCGCCCCGGTTCGCATGGACTCGGTGCTGATGCAGCAGGCGCTGGTCAACATCGTTAAAAACGCTGCCGAAAGCGCCTCGCGAGGAGGCACCGTAACGCTCCGCGCCGAAGGCCATACCCTGCTGGTCATCGACAACGGCCCCGGCCTCACCGCCGACTCCGCCGACAACCTCTTCTCCGCCCTCTACACGACCAAACCCGACGGCCACGGGCTCGGCCTCCTCCTCGTTGCTGAAATCCTCAACAAACACTCCGCCCGCTTCTCGCTCCAAACCACTCCCCCCCTGACCACTTTCTCCATCACCCTCCCCTAACCCGCCCGCCACCCGCTCATTTAAGATTACCCACCGGGAGAGAGGTCGTCCCGCCATCATATCCGCGGTAAATGTAGGGCTCCATTTAACTACACCTATGAACTCACACTGCTAAAAGAATATAGATTAATACAATAGCAACAGCTTAGATAATGTCAATAATTCTCTAAGCCATTGCTAATAGACTATTTATTCAGTTATATTCCTTGTTCAACTCATATAATCATTGTGTACAAATGTTTTATTTATAATCTGCCTGTCGGCATGTAAGAATACCAGGTCCCAGACTGAACTTGTCATAGTAGCAACGGTATTGTGTGCTCGTTCCTGAAATTGAAGAAATAGTACATGGATCGCCATGACTTTTACCAACGCAGGCGTATTCTCTTTCCGTAAGAACTTCACCAGAAGAGGCTATGTCACGCCCAACGCACATTAACGCAACTTTATGTCCATTTACAGGAAAAACGTCATACTCCACCTTCCGAAATTCGCAAGTTCCTTTTTTACCCTGAGTAACACAAGCACCTCCTTCTCCGACACCCTTACACTCAGCCATTACCGTAACATTCTTTAATCCGGAATCTCCCGAACCTGAGCTACCGGAGTTTCCACTATCACCGGAGTCACCGGAATCCCCGGAATCTGTGCCACTTCTTGAAGAAGCATGCAATCTGTCTACGATAATTTCACTACCATGGCTGTCTGCCACATACTTCTGTGCTTCTTGTTCGCTAAGGTACTCTACCCCGGACAAACTAATCTTGTTGATTTTTTTCATAACATCATTTAATTAAAAATGTATATACAATATAAACATCTATTTCTCAGAATAGTTCACTAAATTACAATATATCAGATAATTTCACATATTTTGCAAATACGAAAACAATCTACGATAATTATCATACATAGCGGCAAGAGAAAAACGCGTATTTATCAAATGATGGTTAAACTCAATCATTGACTCGGTCATTTCTCGAGGAGCCATCATTGCCTCTGTTATAGCATGGCTTAAATTTCTTGCTGATACGTTACTGCTTTCGGCGATTTTATAAACGAAGGCATTTTTATAATTAGAGAACATATCACATATACCATTCCCATCAGAGGCCACTATTATAAGGCCCATTCTCATCATCTCAAGTGCCGAATAACTACATTGTTCTGAATACGACGGAATCACGCCTATATCAGATGCTACATACCATTTTTTCAAATCTTTAGCGGATAAATGTCCTGTAAAAATCAAATCGGACGCAATCGATGCAAGTTCAGGTTCAAATTCTGCAACGCCTGATATACTACCAGCCACTACACATCGCACGTTCTCAGTGTTTTTAATAAGATTCTTTATAGCTCCTAACAGGATATTAAACCCTTTAGCTTGAGTTGGTCGACCTGCAAATATGATAATTTTTTCATTTGGTCGAATGCCTAACTGTCTGCGAATACTTTCTCTCTCAACTATTTTCGTTCTCACCCGAGGGATGCCATTTACTATTAAATGACACTTTTCTGATGGTATATTATACACATTTTGAACAATCTTATATGTTGACATTGAAAGACACACGACAGCATCGACTAACGAATAAATTTGTTGCTCTTCCCTAAAATACTCTATAATGGAATTTCCGGCTTTAATATCCGTTGCATCCTTAATTATTCTCCGTAACAATCTGCTATCCCCTAAAAGTTGGGTACACCAACCTTGATTATGAATAACAAATATAAATTTCGAGTGGGGGAATTGACGCCTCATCTCAGTAATAAACGCCGATGAAGGTGAATGATTCACAATAAAAATATTATTAGAATCATCATCAATAAGCATACGCAATGACGATACTATTAAAACTCCATTATAACGCCACTGCCCTTGGGCAATATACGGAATTCTAAATTCTTGTCCGTAATATTTCTGGTCAATCATAATCTTCTCGCAGTCTGAATTAAGTGAAATCAGAGTTACGGATTCATATGATTTATACAAACCTCTCAACAATGTATTTCGAAATGTACCAATTCCATTGTATCTTGAGCTATTCCATTCATCAATAAAAAATAAGCGTGTATTCATGGATTTGAAATATAATTTTGCATAATATATCCGGCAATGCCGCCTGATAAGCCCAGTTTTGTTGTCGGCAGGGTAATTTCACGAATAAATTCTGAAACTCTTAACTCGTCCTTTACCAAAACGCCGTTCAAAGCATTTATCAACCTGTGCTCCGCACCTTCTGGAAAATTCATAGGGCATTCCTCCATAAGTTCTCTCAGTTCTACCAAATACGAATCCGTAAATGGTAACGTATTGCCGTTGAGCAAATTTCCTTGTATGCGGGCCCACACATAATGCCAAATACCAAGGATTCCGGTATTTAGAGAAACATCGTCTATATAACGTAGATTTAATTGCATTATTCGGTTATCAATCTCCCCCAGGAGTTCGTTTGTGTTACCATCCATAATCCCACGTTGAATTAGATATTCAATTCCCCAGCCAATTCCACACAGACCGGTTGAAAATCCACATTCGGTGAATTTTGATATTTTATCTGTGACATTACTCATGAGAAAATCGGCGACATCTTCTAACATAGGACTATCATATTGTCTGGCGTAATTCGCAATAGTTAACACAATACCGGTTTGCCCCGTCAATAATCCTATTGCATTAGGATTATCATTTGAATGCAAAATTAGAGTTGTCATCAACTCTTTTTGGCTATCATTGTAGACAATTTGTTTCATAAGTCATTAAATAAACGATAATCTTCGACAGTGTAAGGACCCGTTAGCTCTCTACCATTAATAATAACCGTTGGCGTACCTTGAAATCGGGTGCGTGCAGACCAATCTAAATGCTTATTAAACTCACTCTCCACGTTCGGATCTGAAATATTTAGATTCATCTCCTTAAAAAATGATTCTCCTTGAGCTTTTCCATTGTCATACCATTGGCTAAGCAGTTTCCACGTTTTTTCTGCTCCCAGCTTAAAATATGCCGATATTATAAACTTATTTATACGGCTTCTCTCAAGTGAGAAATATGTTAAGACGTATTGAACACACACATCTTGACCAGGATACGTCTTTACTATTTGGTGAATCATTCCGCAAGGGTTGCAATATGGATTACTAAATACTGTAATTCGAGTGTTAGCTTTAGGATTACCAAATAACAAGGAAGAACATCCTTGTTCTGACGTATCTACTATGGGTTGTTTCGACATCAGTGCCTTGACAACTTTCGGCTGAGATTTCAAATGCGTAAAATTATACTCCCACATATATTTTTGTTGTCTATCCTTTAAGTGTTCAACAACATACTCAGTAAATAATACTGCGAGAAGATATATTGCACCCACTATCATCAACATATACCAGCCATCAAATATTGTATTCCATTTAACAAAACAAGCGTATATTATTGCCTGGCTCCACATAATTACAAGCGTACATAAGCATAAAGTACACCACGACTTTACTCTGAATTTNTGATACCAAATACTCCACAATGANAACGGTAACACACCAATTGCATACACAGCAAGAGCACTAACCAGTCCNGGNGCNAACAATAAGCATGCGATATTAACACAAAAGAATGAAAAACCTACATAACTGAGTTTTACNATNCCGAATATCATCGAACCTTCAGAATTTGCAACCTGCCTGCAATCTGAATTTTTAACTATTCCGCATAGTTTCTCCGTNACTTTATTNGGAATATTCAATTCCTCTTGAACCAATAAAAACGACAGATATAATCCAACGCANTTGATGATAAATAAGGNAGTCATCCATATACNTTGGGCACATAAATTTGCGANAAATCCATATGCCATAACGATAATGANACCAATAATAGCTCCTATCTTTTTAATATTGGCTATTCTNGTTCTTTTTACATTTTGTCTTAGATTGGGTTCNATTGAGNTTGAGTCCGNCTCAGAAATTATTGCTACCCCATCCCAATTTCGCANAAATAAATCCATACTCAATTCCTGACGTTTTCCNTGAGCATTAACAATTTCAACGACATCATCTNCTANATGAGTCACTATNACATATTGCCACTGCAATGATACAAGCATCGGGCAGTGCNTATGAAATAACGCATCTTTATCNTTGAATCTGACAACTACATTCTTAACATTGTACAAGTCCAACAATTCAGATATACTGAATAGAGAATCTCGATACGGCTGTTTACGGCAACAATCTTCTATATATTGATTTGTNTGTGGCACTCCTAATTCTATTAAGTACTGCCTTAGAATATTCGCTGTCATATTAAATCATNCTGTTAGTAAATTTTGTTAGTAAATATGGTTTATAAACATNATTTTTCCAACAAAAGTTCNCTATCGGTGTNATTTTCGTTAATATTGTTTTGATTAATNNCATTTTTTTTGCGTAACTTTGCGCCATNGAAACATTTAGCGANCTCAGTCNTCTTTAACACTATTTTTTTCAACAAAAGTCCACTACCGTTTTTTTATTTTCGTTAATATTTTTTGATTAATNACATTTTTTGTAACTATTCGCCATGGAAACATTTAGCAAACTCCGCTCTCGCCTGATTCTTGGCTTGGCGGCCCTGCTTACTGCATCAGTCATCACCCCGCAACTTTNCGCCAACGAGGTTGAGCCTAACGAAATCAAACTCGGAACGGCATCTCTGAAAATCAAATTTCATGGCGACGTGCCCCCGGCTGAAAAAATGTGGATTTTTATCGGATGGAATGAGCTGCTCGGAGACCCTATCGATATGCCCGACCAGGACCTCTTCGATTCGGGCGATGGAACATATCGGATAGACCTGCCGGTTCAAACCTCTAAGACCACAGCCCTATTGAAAATTGCCGACAATATCGGCTATGCCTACGCTCTCGGTTTCGTGGACCTGATTCAGGGCGACACGCTGACTCTCAACGGAACCTTTNTCGGCGACAGCNTAACCATCGAGCCATCCAACCCCGCCGGCTTCAACTCCTATCCGATGGATAATTCGGAGCAGAGAAACGTAGCAGCCTTTGTGAATCAGGAATTTATGGACATCATTTCTTATAACCCTGAAAATCCCGTGATTATCCACGGAATAACCGACCCCCAAAAAGTTTATGCCGCAGGCGATTCGGCCTGGCGNGAGGTCCTGCGCCAAAACGACGAGGTTTACCTGCCGATAATCAACAAAGAACGCNCAAAGGAGCTGCTCCACGGCAAACAGCTCCAAACCTTTCTCAAAAATCTCTCCACCTTTATCTACGGAGTGGAGTATCTTCGCTACGACAAGATAAGAAGCAACTGGGCTCCCGAAGGAAACCGCGAAATGCCGCCGCTGGAATACTATGACTTTCTNAACCGGATTGATTTCAGCAATCTGACTGACTTCCTGCCATNTTATCCGCCTTTTCATATCCTAAAGAACATATTACAGTATTTCCCCATTAAAATCGAGCCCATAGGGAATACTCCCGTCGATCAATGGCAGGCGCAGGCAAAAGAAAAACTCGGGCAGGTAATAACCAACGTTCCCGACAACATGGTTCGACTGCTGTCGGCAGCATC
The DNA here is from genome assembly GCA_014801955.1 of Bacteroides sp. Lineage (GTDB taxonomy): Bacteria > Bacteroidota > Bacteroidia > Bacteroidales > Muribaculaceae > UBA3263. Next base: position 66,594 of record JAAVDE010000014.1, read on the forward strand.
ATATCGCATGCAGCTCGACGACAACAAGCCATTTACTCCGGCGCAGATACGCAACATTTCGGCAGGCTACAGCGGCGACGACCTCGGTCAAATTCTTCTCAACGCAAACTCAAAACTCGAAGCGCAGCTCAAAGACCGCCTGAAAATCCACGACCTGACTGCCGAAACAGCCTTCGACCTCAAAAGCTTCATCGACGCCAACTATCCCGGCCGGCCGGTAGTCGTTGACTTTTGGAATACATGGTGCTCACCATGCCTGCGCGCCCACAAAGAAACCGAATCGCTGCGCAAACAACCCGAAGCCGACGGAATAGTATTCCTCTACGTCAGCGACACCTCGTCTGACAACGACACCTTCGACCAACTCGCCCCCAGAATCGGCGGCGAACACCTCCGCCTCTCAACCCAAACCGCCGGCAACTACGTTGAATCCCAAGGCTTCAACGGCATTCCATGCTACTTCTTCTTCGACCGCGACCACAACCTGATCCACAAACAACTCTCCTTCCCCGGCGCCGACAAATACCTCAACCTCCTCCGCCAACTCTAACCCGCCCCAACTCTCCCCGCCCATCTCTGATTATTGAGGTGGGCGGGGTTGTTATGCGTAGGAGTGGAGGCCGGAGAGGAGGTAGTTGGCGCCGAAGTAGGTGAAGAGGACGGTTAGGATGGCGCAGAGGAGGTAGGCGTGGAGGGGGCGGTCGCGGCGCAGGGGGGCGAGGAGGCGGCCCCGACGGTGGAGGGGAAGGGCGTAGACGAGCCACATGACCAGGGCGCAGGTTTCTTTGGGGTCCCAGCCCCAGTAGCGGCCCCAGGTCTGGTTNGCCCACACGGCGCCGATGAAGATGCCGGCGCCGAGCAGAAACACGGCGGGCAGGAGCATTATGCGGTTNAGGANNGCGAAGCGGTGGCAGAGCCGGTCGGAGCGCGAGAGCAGGCCGGCGGCGGAGAGTATGGCAATCAGCANGAAGATGGCGTAGGAAATCATAACGACCATGACATGGATGGAGAGCAGCGGGCTGGCCAGNACGGGCATCATGGCGCCGATGCGGGGAGTGTGGCCGCCCATAGCGGTTACGAAGAGCGACATGGCGCCGACTATCAGCAGGCCGCCGCGCAGGGTCGGGTTGCCGCAGAAGCAGGCGCCGGTCAGGGCAACCAGGGCCATGAAGAGCATGGTTTCGGGGCCGTTGGAGAGGGGAACGTGGCCGCTGATCCACCAGAGCAGGCCCATCGTTGAGGCAACGTAGAGGGTCAGCAGCAAGGCAACGGCGAGGCTGAGGCGGCGGAGCAGCGCCGAGGGGCGGAGCAGCGACAGAATCAGGGTTGCCAGTCCGGCGCAGATGGCCAGGATGCCGCCGAGGGCGGGGCGCACGGCGCGGTTATANAGNCGCTCGGCGTTGATTTTGGCGGGCGANGGCAGTTCAACGCCGGCGGCATAGCGTCGCTGGCCCTCCATGAGTTCANGGAGTTCGTCGTTGGCCTGAACGTTTTTGCCGTCCATGAGCAGGGATTTNATGCGGGGCATGGCGGTTTGCATGAACACCCACTGGTCCAGCTCCATGCCCGAGGGGCGCTTGCCGGTCAGGGAGAGCCATTCCATGTGGCCGTCAACGGCGATATAGGGGTAGATTTTGAAAATCTCGCCGGTTCCGAGCCATTCGACCAGGGCGAGCTTTTCGGCGGCTTTTTTCTCGGCTTTGGTGGTCGGATAGACCGTTACGGACTCCAGGTCGGGGTTGGAGCGGAAGTAGTCGGCGCGCCATTGGTCGTAGTAGAANAGCCAGCCGGACAGAACCTGCTCCGGNGTCAGGCCGCGATAGGAGGTTGAGCCNTCGTAGAGCGACGCCGTTACGTCGCGCGCCAGCGTCTGCATCGGNCAGACGCGGTCGTTCCAGTAAACGAGCACTTTGCCGAAGTTGGCGGCCAGCGGCTTTTGCATGGTTGGCTGNGCNTGAGCCGACCCGGCGGCCAACAAAAGGANAGCCAGGGCCGCNGCCCCCTTGCGGTAGCTTCGGAGCAGCGCGCGCCAGGGGGTTCGCCGCTGAAAGAAGAAGCCGACCATCGCAATGCCCAGCAGGGCATAGCCCANATAGGTTATGGCGGTGCCCCAGGGGTCGCGGCTGACTGAGAACACGGANCTGTCGGCGCCGATTCCCGACTGATAGAAGCGCCAGCCGTCATATTCGCCGACGCGATTCATGGAAACGGCGACGCGGTGGCCGTCGATGTTGATAACGCTGCGGAAGTCCATCGGCGTGGTGGTTGCCGGATAGTAGACGATTTCAACGCTGTCGAGCCCGACGGAGAAGGGAAACTTGCCGTGGCCGGGGCCGGAGCTCTTTTCGAAATATGAAACCGGCGGCATTTCGGTTTGCAGGGCCAGGGTGCCCTGAATGCCGAAGAAATGGGTCACAAAAGCCCCGGCCAGGATAATGGCCAGGGCAATATGCAGTAGAAGGGTGAACGGTTGATGCTTCATTTTCGGAGTGCAGGGAGTGGGTGGAGGTTGACGCTACCGTGTAAGTAACGCCGGAAGCAGGCTTTATATTGCGTCAACGAACTTGATAACGGCGTCGCGGTCGGCCTTGGGCAGCTTGCGGAACTGCTCAACCGAATAGCGGGCGTCGCTGCGGTCCGAGAAGCCGTGCCACATGATTGCCTCCATCGTTGTGCGCGCGCGGCAGTCGTGGAGACGGTCGGCGGTTGCGCTGCCGGTAACCTTGCGGTGCAGGCCGCGGCCCCAGAGGGGAGTCGTGCGGCACCATCCGCCGCGGATGTCATTTTCCATGCAGAGCTTGTGTTGCACCATGTCGGTATAGGGCCAGATGGTCTGATACGGATAGCGGGGCAGCTCGGTGCCGGCAAAGAACTTGGCGGGGTCAACAATGTTGTCGGGGCCGGTGGTCCACGACGGGCGGTGGCAGTAGTCGCAGCCGATTTCGGCAAAGAGCTCGCGGCCGCGACTAACGGCGGGGTCGTCAATATCCCTGACGGCGGGAACGGCCAGGCCGCGGTGCCATACCATCAGGTCGGTGTACTCGTCGTCGGTCATTTCGACGTCGAGATTCTTGTCGGTCAGGTAGGCATAGATGCGTTCCTCCATAGTTCCGTTCCAGTAGGAAGGATGTTCATGCTTGGGGTCTATGCGGTTAACATAGTCCTCGAAGCCGGCCTGAACCTCGGGGTCTTTCGACGAATAGAGGGCATAGGTTCCGGCGGCGTCGAGATAGTGATAGCGGCGGTCGGAGCGGGTAACGTTGGTGATGTTCCAGATTGCGTTCGCACCGGCGGCATCCTGGAGCGGGCCGCGCGAAAGGGCATAGGTGAAGCGGCGAACATAGTTGGTTCCGTCGCCCTGCAGAGAGTTGGCATACATCGACTTCCACTGGCCGGCGGCATAGAAAGCGGGGTTGAAGCCGTTGGGCAGCAGGCCGTCGGCCTCCTCCTTGCGATATTGAGCCAGAATATCCTCCTCGGTAATGGCGTCGAGCAGGCCGGTGCCGTAAATGCCAATGGTCGATTCGAGCTTGACGGCATAGTCGCCGGGGAGCTGATAGCCTTGGTTAACAACGTAGATAGCACTCGACGGCATGGTGACTTCGGGATACTGCAGCTCATAGGTTTCGCCGTCGGCAAAGGTGTTGTTCCAGTCATCGACGGCGTTGAGCCACTTGACCGTGATTTTCGATTCGTCGACCGGCGCCTTGAAGGGCGCTACGGCATGGCCCTGGGGCATACCCGCCAGCCAGGAAACATAGCCTTCGGTTGCGGGATCGTAGACAACCAGCAGGCAGCCGTTGCCGATTTCGTTGGTATTGAACGTGCCTTCGGGCAGGCGGGAGCCGTGGCTATAGTTCGGGTGGCAGTGGGTGCAGGAGGTTCGGATATAAACCGGGCCCAGGCCGCCGCGAACGCCGCTCTGATTGGCCATGAACGGCTTTTCGAAGAGAGCCTCGCCGTTTTTGAACGACTGATAGAGGCCCTGGCGGTCAATGGCCGGCGCGGGCTGTTCGAAAACGTTGGTTGTTGAGAGATAGGTGGTTCCGAGTTCGCCGCCGGCATAGTACCACTGGGGCAGCGAGGCGGTCTGGGTCTTTTCGTCGTCGACTATCTTTTCGTCGGAACATGCGGCGAGCGAGCCCGCCAGAGCCGACAACAGCAGCGACCGAAACAGAACGTTACTACTACAATTCTTCATCTTCGATATTCACTTCGGGTTGGGTTAATCAATGGCCGGTTACGGCGCTCATTGCCTTTTCCAGGGCGTCGACCAGGGTTTCGCCGGCAGCCTTCATGGCGGCTTCGCTCAGCGCGCCGGTAGCGTTCTTTGCAAACGGTTCGGGAATCAGCTCAATGGCGGCGATGGCGTCGTCAATGGCCTGGCGCACTTCGGCATCGGCAGCGGCATTGACGCTCTTGACGTAGTCGCTGACAGAGGCATCGCCCGAGCGGCTGCCCAGATAGGAATTGCGCACCGAGCGGATATTGTCGGCAAAGTCCTCGATGGAGTTCAGCGAATAGGGCGACTCAATGTAGTTCTTATCTTCGAGCGACGAGCCGATATGGGGGCGACCGATTTTCGTGTTGCCAACCTCGTCGGCAATGTCGATGCAGCCCTGAATAATCTCCTCGGCAGCTTCCTGGTAGGTTTTGAAGCGCGAGCCGGGGCGGCCTGCGTTTTTCATTTCCCAGCCATATTCTTCGCCGTAGTCGAGCTCGGCTTCTTCGAGAATTTCCTGTTTGGCGGCGGAGATATTCTCCATGCCGGCCCAGCAGGCCTCCAGGCAGACGCACTGCTGGCAAAGGTCGTCGGCAACGGCAACGAGATATTCCAGTTCCTCGTCCGTATAGTCGGTTGAATGAACCAGCGAGCTGTTTTCGTCGGCGCTCAGCTGAAAGAGCATGAACTCAACAGAGTGGAAGCCGATAAGGCCGTAGCCGCCATTGTTTTCGAGCGACCAGCTATTGCCGTTGCGGATCTGAACGAGCAGGTTTTCCATCGCTGCCTTGTCGAGAGGCCAGGAGTCGATGTGGGGGTCGATGTTGTGGTTGGCGGCGGGGCCGAAAAGAAACGCCTCGCTCAGCTCCCAGTGCTTGCGGGCCAGCTTCCAGGCTTCGCCGGCGGCCTTGACGTCGGCTTGGGTCAGAGTGCCGTCGGAGTGCTTGGTCTGCATTGCGTGGCAGAGGTCGCGCATGGAAATGGCGGCGTCGGCCATTGCCTTATAGGTGGGGAGAACCGTGTTGTCGACATAAGCCTCCGTGGCGGCCTTCAGCGTCAGTTCCTTAGCATCGGCCTCATTGAGGGCGTCGTTGGGTTCATCGGAGTCGCTGCAGCCGGCCAGCGGCAGGGCGCAAAGCGAAAGCAGAAAGAATTTTGAAAGTTTCATGTGTTGGATAAGTATGTGTTACAGTTTATAATTTTCGATTATTTGAACCAGCCGACGTAGGCCACGCCGATGTTGATGGCCGGCTCGTTGTTATACTTGCGGTCGAGAATGCCAAGCGAATAGTCGGCCTTGACAACAATCTGGGGGAGCGGAAACCAGTTGATGCCGGCAGTCACCTTTTGGCGCCCACACCAGCCCAGGGCGGTTGAGTTCTCCATGCGGGCCATTGAGTCATAGTAGTCATAGCGGCCGAAAACATAGAACTTTTGGCCGCGCGCGTTCATCGAGGGGATGAGGCCGAAAATATTATAGCCGGCCTCAACGCCTGCGGCAACGGCGTCGGAGGCGACCTCCTGGCGCTTGGAGGTTGATTTTTTCGACATTGAGATGTTGAACTTGCTGATATGGGCGGCGTCGGAGAGGTGACCCCAGTCGCCGAAGCCGCGAATCAGCCAGTTGTGGTCGTCATATTTGAAATCGGCCGAGAGGATGGAAACGGTTCCGTGGATTCCGTCGTTTTTCGCCGATTCGGTAGGATAGAGGGTGTTGCGGAAGGAGTTGCCGACGTAGCCGCTGATGCCGAAACGCAGCCCCTTGACGCTATAATTGTCGACTCGCGCGGCAAAGGCATAGGAGTTGGCGATTTTGAACTCGAAGGGGGAGGCAGAGCCGTCGTGAATCCACGACTGATTGCCGAAGCGCTCGGAGTCGAGGCCGGGAAGGAACATTGCCATATAGGACCACTTGCCGGCACGTCCGCTGACGGAAACCGAAACCTCATGCCAGGTGCAGGGCATAATCGTGTTCTCTCCCTCGGGGCGATACACGCCGAAGAACTGGTTCGGCTCGTGGTGGGCGTTGGTGGCGCCGACAGGCACCACCTGCATACCCGCGCGCACTTTCAGCTGCGGAAAGAACTCTTTTTGAATATAGAACTGCTCGAGGGCAACTTCGCCGCCGCGTTCAACTTCGGTTTCATATTCGCCGGCCTCTTCGGTTTCGATTTCAACCGCGGCCTCGGGGCCGCCGTGTTCAAACTCGATTTCGGAGCTGAACGACCAGCCTTTGCCAAAGTCGTAGCCGAGATAAACAACGACGTGGGGCAGGTCGAAACGTCCGTGGCTGCCGGCGTTGCGGTAGCGTTCCGGCTCGGAATAGCGGAGGTAGTTGTCGCTAAAGAAGTTGCGCGACATGGCAACCTCGCCGTAGCCGCCAACATGGAGGCGCTCCCAGGCCGAGATTTTTTTCTGAACGTTGGCTATGACAGTGCTGTCGGCATCGGCGCCCGACGCCACGAAAGCGGGCAGCGCCAGCAGCGATGAAAGCAAAAATCGGTGAATGAATTTGTGGCTCATATGTCTAAATCTGATTTTGGCTGCAAAGTTACGCCTATCGGCCTGCGCGGGCAATACTCAAAAGTGGGATATTTAAGCCCGCCGGCTCCCCTACGTCGAAAAAAACGGGCAAAACAATACCTAAAAGTTGTATATTTCCATTAAAAAAGGTTCGCCGCAATGCCAATGATTTGGTTTATATCATAATAATAACTAACTTTGCATCTCCAAATCGGTAAAATTTAATCTTAACCACATAAGTTTTATGAAGCGAATCTACTCTAAAGCACTCTGCGGATTGATTCTCGGCATCGCCTGCGTTGCCGGCGCATCCGCCCAGGAGAAGAAAGCGGTAGTCGTGATTTCAACTGACGGTACCCAGCGCCAGGAGGCCCTGGAAAGCATTGACCGCATTGAACTCGGCCAAACGTCGCTGACTCTCAAAACCACCGGAGGCGAAAACGAGACGATTGACTACGCCAACATTGACCGCATCCTCGTTGGCGTTGAATGGAACGCCATCAAGGAGCTCGTCGCTCCGGGCGAAATCGCCGTTTGGCCCACCGCCGTTACCGACGTCGTTAACATCTCGGGCCTCCCGGAAGGCGAAACCGTCAGCATCGTTGACCTGAAGGGCGCAACCGCCGCCAAGGCCGTTGCCAACGGAACCGTTACGTCGGTTAACCTGAAAAACCTGCCCGCCGGCGTCTACGTTCTCAACGCCGCCAAGCAATCAGTGAAAATCATTAAGAAATAATCCCCGCTCACTCCATAAAAGTAAGTCTTAAAAACCAATTTCAGCAATGACTAAACATACCGTAATCGCCGCCGCTATGGCAATGGCTGCCCTGGGCGCTTCGGCCAATGACAATAACACCGAAACCATGTATCTGGTCAAAGGCAACCGCGTTGTTGCAAAATATCCTGTTGACCAGGTTGACTATATCTCGTTCAACGTGCCCGACGACGTGCTCGACGAGGCCCTGTGGCTGACGGTCAACAACGTTGGCAAAAACACCGTGACCTACACCGTGAACACCGCCGACAATAGCGTTGCCTACGCCCACAACCTGCTGTCGTACTACGACGTTAACTACGTTGCTATGGACTACTTCGGCGACATGCTCGAAAACCTCGACCAGGAGAGCGCTCTGCTCTGCATGCAGTATGCTCTGGCCTCCAACGCCTTCTTCGGCATGGGCGACCAGACTTTCACCCAAAACGACTTCGAGCAATATAGCAACTACTCCGAGTCCAACCGCTTCAGCGTTGTTCCCGGAACCAAATACTATCTCTGCGCCTGGGAAGCCGACTCCCAGACCCAGGAGCCGCTGGAAACGTTCGTCTACACCGAGCTGACCACCGAAGCTCCCGAAACCGTTGACCTCAACCTCAAGGTTGAAGAAGCCGGCTATAACTCCGAAGGCATCGTGCTGAACTTCACCGGCAACAACGATATTCTCTACGTCCGCACCGTATGGGGCATGAAAGAGATGATGGAGGCCTACGCCGACGCCTATGGCATGGACTTCCTGATGGGAACCTTCGGCCAGAACTGGTCGCTCGATTTCCTGAGCGGCACCGGCGACCTCGCTCCCGGCATTGAAAACGCCACCTGGCCCGTCTACGACCAGGGCGAATACGTTATGTATGTCCGCGCCTATGACTTCGACGGCAACATGCAGCAGGTTGAATATGTTGTTAACTACACTTCCAGCAACGACGAAGAAGTGCCGGTAATCAGCGTATTCTCCAAGGAAAAGAGCGAAGGCCACGTTAAGGTCAACTTCGAAATCTCGCCCAGCAACGTTGAGGAAGCCTACGTTCGCATGCTCGGCGAAAACACCGTTGACGACCGCCTGAACATGGGCTACACCTATCCCGAACTCGCAATGGGCGGCGATGCAATCGACATCACCAGCGAAATCAACGCCACCGGCGAATACACCTATGAAAACAACGAGGTTCCCGAGCAGTGGAACGCCATTCTCATCTACGCCAAGTGCAAAGACGGCGGCGTTACCACCCTTCGCCTCAACTTCTATCCCGACACCGACACCGACTGGTCGACCTATCCGGCATTTCACGCTCCCGCAAAGCGCAAAATGCCTGAAATCAACCGCATCCGTCGCGCTGGCTGCCCCGCCCTGCGCCGCGGCGGTAAATAATCGTCCCGACTGAAAACCCAATCCCGAAGGCTGCGCCGTAATTAACCCCTACGCCGCAGCCTCCGCTTTACCACCCCACCCTATCCCACCACCCCACTTTCGCAATGAAGCAGGAAAAGATTGAAATACGCGGCGCAAAGGTCCATAACCTGAAGAACATCAACGTTGACATTCCCCTGGGAAAGATAGTCGGCATCGCCGGCGTTTCCGGCTCGGGCAAGTCGTCGCTCGCCCTTGGAGTGCTCTACGCCGAAGGATCGCGGCGCTATCTGGAAGCGCTGTCGACCTACACCCGCCGGCGCATCTCGCAGGCAGCCCGCGCCGACGTTGAGGAAATCAGCCACGTTCCGGCCGCCGTTGCCCTCCACCAGCGACCGGGAGTGCCCGGCGTCAGGAGCACGTTCGGCACCGGCACCGAGCTGCTCAACAGTCTGCGCTTGATGTTTTCGCGCCTGGCCTCACACAGGTGTCCCAACTGCGGCCACTACCACGAGCCGTCGCTCAACGTCGCCGCCGAAAAGGAGCTGACCTGCAGCCGGTGTGGCACCCGCTTCTTTGGCCCCGGCGCCGAGGACCTGGCGTTTAACAGCACCGGCGCATGCGAAAAATGCGGCGGCACGGGGGTGGTCATGACCGTCGACCGCTCAACGCTCGTGCCCGACGAATCGCTGTCGATCGACCAGGGGGCCGTTGCGCCCTGGAACAGCCTGATGTGGTCGCTGATGACCGACGTTTGCCGCGCAATGGGCGTCAGAACCGACGTTCCGTTCAATCAGCTGACCGACAAGGAGCGCGACATCGTTTTCAACGGCCCGGCCGTTAAGAAAACCATTCTCTATAAGGCCAAGAAGAGCGAAACCGCCGGCGAGCTGGACTTCACATATTATAATGCCGTCTACACGGTTGAAAACGCCCTGGCCAAGGTAACCGACGAAAAAGGGATGAAGCGCGTTGAAAAGTTCCTGAAGAGCGAGGTCTGCCCGTGCTGCCGCGGCACGCGCCTGTCGGAAGCGGCGCGTGCCCCGCGAATCGCCGGAATCGGACTCGACGCGGCAACGGCCAAAACTCTCTCCGACGCCATCGAGTGGGTCAAGGGAGTGCCCGCAACCCTGCCTGCCGAGATGCAACAGATGGGCACCAACATCGGCGAGTCGTTTCTGCTCACGGCGCGCCGGCTCGTGGACCTCGGGCTGGGCTATCTGAGCCTGGACCGCGCGTCGGCGACTCTGTCGACCGGCGAGCGCCAGCGAATGCAGCTGGCCCGGGTCGTGCGTAACCGAACGACCGGCATTCTCTACGTTCTCGACGAACCTTCCATCGGCCTCCATCCGGCCAACATCAACGGCCTCAAGGCGGTTATGCACGACTTGATTGCCGACGGCAATTCCATCGTGCTCGTTGACCACGACACTCAGATTCTGCGCGACGCCGACTGGCTCGTGGAGCTCGGCCCCGGAGCCGGTGCCAACGGCGGAAGAATCATCGCCCAAGGCTCAATCGACTCCATTGAGCGCAACGCCGACTCGCGTATCGCACCCTTTCTTACCGGCGAAAGCGAGCAGCGCATCCGCCCGGAAATCGACGCCGAAAGCATGTTTGACCTCGGCAGAATCGAAATGACAACGACCGAAATCCACACCGTCCGTCCCCTGCAGGTTAGCATCCCCAAGGGGCGTCTGACCGTGGTTACCGGCGTTTCCGGCTCGGGCAAAACAACGATGGTTCTCGAAAGCCTGGTGCCCGCGCTCCGCGCCGCCGTCGGCGGCGGCGCGCTCCCCGACCATGTGACCGCCATCTCCGCCCCCGACATCAAGAGCATCAAACTGATCGACTCCACCCCCATTGGCGCCAACGTTCGCTCAACGGTTGCAACCTACGCCAATATCCACGACGAACTGCGCAAAATCTTCGGCCGCTCCACCGATGCGAAAGCCCTCGGACTCAAGGCCGGCGATTTTTCCTACAACACCGGCTCGCTGCGCTGCCCGGTTTGCGACGGCACAGGCACCGTTAGCCTCGACGTTCAGTTCCTCCCCGACGTTGACATTCCCTGCCCCGAATGTAAAGGCTCGCGTTATAGCAAAAAAGCCTGGCTCGTCAGAATTGACGGCAGCGGCTCGCGCCCCGTTACGCTCCCCGAGCTGATGGACCAGGACGTTGAGCAGGCCATTGAAGAATGTGGCGCCTACAAAACCGTTGCCTCCCGCCTCTCGACCCTCAACGAACTCGGCCTCGGCTACCTGACCCTCGGCGAAGCCACTCCCGGCCTCTCGGGCGGCGAAGCCCAGCGACTGAAACTCGCAACCGAAATGGGACGCGAACAAAGCTCGGCGGTATTCGTTTTCGACGAACCCACCATCGGCCTCCATCCGCTCGACGTCATGAAGCTCATCGACGTGTTCCAGCGGCTCATCGAACTCGGCGCCACCGTCATAGTCATTGAACACGACCTCGACATTATCCGCAACGCCGACTACATCATCGACATGGGCCCCGGCGGCGGCATCTCCGGCGGCCGCATCGTTGCCTCAGGCACCCCCGCCGCCATCGCCTCCACCCCCGCCAGCCTAACCGGCCGCTTCCTCTAACCTATCCCTCCCCTTCCTCGCTTAAAACAATTCTGAATGTGTGCCGAATCTCACCAACTTGATTATGTCGGATTCCTTATCCCACCATATCAGTAATGTGTCGTTTTCTACGTGACATTCCATATGTCCGCGATAATTGCCCGTCAGTGGATGAGGCTTATTCTCCTCAGGTATAGGCAATTCTTTTTGAAGCAAGCCAAGAATGAACTCCAATTTCTCGAGGACATTAGGCCGGTTTTTATAGCGTTTGAGATCCTTCTTAAACTGGGTGGTAATCTTCAGAGTCTTCATAGAGAATCCACAAAGTTGCGGAAGTTGGAGAGGTCGAGTGTCTCTAAATTGTCAGACGTCTCGGCTTCCTTCATGGCAGCGAGGGTAGTCTTATTCGGCTTTTCTGAGACAAAAGCGAGCAGTACACTCTCAACCAAATTATTGAGACTGCGATTATGTTTCTTAGCCTCTATTTGGAGACGTTGGAGCAAATTCTCACTCAATCTAAACGAAGTCTGTTTTCTTGTTACTGATGTCGTATTCATAGATATACCATTTTGTAGCGCAAAGATAGTGCATTTGTATAACATATCCAAATATTCAACAGTTCAACTGCCGCAACTGCTCTTTCATTTAAGGTTGCCTACCGGGAGTGAGGGCGTCTCGCCCTCACATCTGTGGCAAATCTGTGGCTTCGCAACGCAGCCGAGGGCAATAATCTCTTTAAGATAATCCGATTGCGGATATTCAAAACTTATCCGTTCATTTATGCAACTTGAAGAATAGGATGACCCAGCACATTCTCGCAGCGTTAACGGTCCTAATATCGGTCAATTGAAAAAGCCCTAACCGCTAATATGAAGCGGTTAGGGCTAATGGTGGTGGAGCTGGAGGGGGTTGAACCCTCGTCCAAACGCGGAATCAGCGAGCTTTCTACATGCTTAGTTTCGAGTTGGTTTTCGTGCGCCGGTTGGGTCGAAACGCCCGGCCGGACGCCTTAGCTCCTAAGTTTTCGGCGCTGCCGCGGAGCAGGGCCGCGCCTATACCCGATTTTGCTGCACCGCCGTGTCGAGGAGTCTCGGGTCCAGGACTCTCGGGCGATGTCTCGTCCTGCGTAACTGTTACGCGGATAAAGCTGATCTACTGTACTTCAATCAAGCAGCGAGAGCGTAGTTGTTTTCGCCATTTGAATTTTCGGTGTCGGATTTTTAAGAGTGCAGCCACCGTTGCTCTGCATGCTTACTGACCTCTTCTACACGCTGTCAAAACCGGTCAGCCCCGATGTTTGGGATTTGCAAAGTTAGCGAATAGCGTCCAATCACGCAAATTATTTAACATTTTTAACCTTATGAGTAAATTGAAAATTTATTTTTGCAAGGTATGATATTTTTTTGTAATTTTGCCGCAAACATTTTTTACCCAAACACATACCATTCATGAAATCATTATCCAAAGCTTTCTTCGCAGCGGCTTTATTGCCGCTAACCGCGGCGGCGGCAGTGGTTCCGGCGCCTACCGACGACCCGATTACCATTACCGTTGATTACTCAACCGGCACGCTGGCCGGCTCCGGTAATTTCCGCCGCACCTGGACATCGAACGACGACAAGACGGGGCTCGTCATCGACCTCGGCTTTAACAACATGGCCAACCTGACTTCCGGACCGCTCCAAATTTATTCCGGCCAGGCTCAAACGTGTACCATCGCACTGTCGATGGGCGACGGCTGGTATGTTTCGAACTATTCGTTTACCGCTTCGACAACGGCAACGGGCACCAAGACCATTAGCCACAACGGCTCGCAGTCAACCGTAGAGCCGGGTACGAACGCCACCGTCAACGAAAAGCTCGACCAGGAAACGCCCGTTAGCCTGACGCTCAGCGGCCCGAATAATGCTGTGGTTTTCAATAATTTCACCATTACCCTGTCGCCCATGAGCCCCGAGGCTCCGACCCTGAAGGTCGACGAAGCTCCGGCAGCCGATGCGAATTGCCTGATGGTGCCGACCAATATCGTTAACGGTCATTTCAACACGTTCACTACCTGGTATCACCTGATGGACGGCAAAAACTACCTGACGGGCGCCACTCTGGCCGATGCCGGCTCGAACAGCGAGCAGGCGTTTGCCGACGAGTATCTGTTCTGCGCCGTTAAGTCGGGCAGCAGCTACGTTGTTTACAACAAGGCCGCCGGCGTTGCCGCCCCGGTTGCGGGAGCGAGCGTTAACACAACGTCGCTGACCGTTAACGGCGCCGACGTAACGCCCGTGTTTGCCGAGAAATTCGCTGCCGTCAAGGTCAGCGAAGGCGTTATGAAGCGCACCGACGGCTCGACCAACAACAGCGCCTGGCAGGGCCAGTGGATTTCCAATGCGGAGCCAACGGTGACTCTCTCAGGCAGCCTCAACAACATGACCTGCACCGAGAACGCCACCAACTCTGCCGCCCGCGCCGGCGACTTCCAGCTCGAAACCGGCTCCAACGGCTCTAACGGTAACTTCACCTGGACTTTCGGCGCCGCCGCCGGCAACGCCATTTATGCCTACACGTTCCTGGCGCGCACCAACGGCGAGTACACCCAAACCACCACCGTTACCCCCAACGGCGGCTCGGCAACGACCCTGTCGACCTATAATCACCGCATCCAGGCCTCCGGCTTCGACGACACTCGCATGGCATCGTTCGTTCAGAACTCGCTCAACGGCAAGGGTCTGATTCTCAGCGACTGCTACGTTACCGTTCGCCGCAGCCTGATTCCCGCCAACACCCGCACCGGCATCAAGCTCTTCCCCCACCAGGGCGTTGAGCGCCGCATTCCGGCAATCGCTCGCGTCTATGAGGGCGACCACGCCGGACGCCTCGTTGCCATCTTCGACTATCGCCATAACGGCGGCGACATCGGCTTCAACGGCAACATCTCGCTGCAAATCGTAACCTCCGACGACAACGGCGCAACCTGGACCGAACCCGACTACCTGCGCGACGCCGCCGGCAACGCCGTCAGCACCTTCCCCGAGGAGCTGCGCGTTGGCAACGGAACCGCCCTTTCGAGCTTCAAGGATGACCCCAACAAGAACTGGAACATAGCCTTCGGCGACGCCGCCCTGGTGGCCGACCGCGAAAGCGGACGCCTGCTGCTCATGGCCGTAGGCGGCCCGGTCAGCTTCTGGGAGGGCCGCTACGACAAGCCGAACCAGTGCGTGCGCTGGTATTCCGAAGACGGCGGCCAGACCTGGAGCGAAGCGCAGCGCGTTACCTACGACCTGCTCGACCTCTTCAACGGCGAACCCGAATATGGCAAAATCGACTCCCACTTCATCGGCTCGGGCCGCATTATGCAGAGCCGCTACATTAAGGTGGGCGAATATTATCGCGTCTATGCCGTTATCGCCTCGCAAAACGACGGCCAGGGCGGCTCTACCCGCAACTGGGTGCTCTACTCCGACGACTTCGGCCAAAAGTGGAACGTTCTGGGCGGAACGGACGTTTGCCCCGTAATGACCGGCCGCGGCGACGAATGTAAAGCCGAAGAACTCCCCGACGGCTCGGTGCTCATTGCCGGACGCTGCCGCACCGGTAACCGCAACTTCAACATTTTCCGCTACACCGACGCCACCAACGCCCGAGGCAAATGGATGGACGCCGTGTTGACCGACATGGGCTTCGGCTCCATCAACGCCTGCGACGGCGAAATCATGATTCTCCCCGTGCGCGACAACAACGACGGACAGCAAATCTACCTGGCGCTGCAGTCGTTCCCCTACGGCGGCGGACGAAACTACGTCAGCATCGCCTACAAAGCCCTGCGCAGCGGCAGCGACATCGCCTCCCCCTCGAGCTTCACCAGCTTCGATGGCCGCTATCGCGTTTCGTCGGGCGCATCGGTCTACTCAACCATGGCCTGGCAGGCCAACAATAAGCTCGCTTTCTTCTGGGAAGAAGGCTCGGCCATTTCCGGCACCTATCTCGACTTCACCCTCGAGGAAATCACCGATGGTCGCTACTCCTTCCGGGAAGATGCCGCCAACGCCAAAGCCATTGAAATGACCCGCGAACTCCTTGAGCTGCGTGCCGAAAACGACGCCTTCGGCTCGCAATACGTCGGCCAACCCATCCGCTCCAAAGAGTTCTTCCTCGAAGCCTGCGACGAATACGACGCCGCACCCTCCTATCGAACCTATGTTAAAGCCAACAAGCTGCAATATGAAGGCAACGGCCTGATGCAGGTGCTCGACGGCGCTACCTACCGCATAACCTCGGCCCACGACGGCACTTATGCCTCCATAACCGAACCCCAATATCTCGCCTCCGACGGCTCAACCCTGACCACCACCGACGACGGCTCGGCCGACAACACTCTCTTCATAGCCCGCTCAGCCGCCACCTCGCGCAGCGCCAACGGCCAATTCATGTTTGTCAACAAGGAGCACAACAAATTCATCGGCAACACACCCTCCACCGTTGAAACCCTCATTCCCATGACCGACAGCGCCGACGAAGCCGGCAAATACACCGTCAGCAGCCGCGAATCGGGCCACTCCGTGCTCGCCTCCGCCGAACCCGGCCACGCCTCCTACCCCGCCCTCCACATGAGCAGCTCCAAGCGGGTAGTCATCTGGACCTCCTCGGCAAACGCCTCGCGCTGGTACATGGAAATGGTCGACGCCCCCGACGGCTATGAACTTCCCGAACCCTCGGTTCCCGAACTCGACAACTACGACTTCGACTACGCAACCAACCTGCCCAAGCCCGACGGCACCGACACCATCACCAACATTGAAGCCGCAACCGAAGGCACCCGCTACTTCGACCTCCAAGGCCGCCCCGTAGCCACCCCCCGCCGCGGCATCTTCATCACCGCCGACGGCAAAAAAATCCTCCTCTAACCCCCACCCGCCATCCTCCCACCCCAAATGCCGCAACGCCCCGCGCCTTGCGGCATTTTCTCTACAGAGACTCTGACATTTAGATTTAATTTTGAAAGACTTTTTTTGCGAAATCAAGAATTTTCACTAAATTTGCGCTCGCAGACCGCACTGCAGAAGCCCGGTCAAGGGCAATGCGGGAGGGTCGGCAGACATTTTGAAAAGCGTTTACTCGACGCTCTTTCTTGACTATCTGAAACCTGGAAAATTTCAATCACTGTCAAGAATGTAGCAAACGGTAGATGCCCTGTGGATATGTATATTCCACCATCAGCGAGCGCGTGAGCGTCAGCAGTTGGTGTTTTTGCACATATTCTGCGTGAGGCTTCTGCAAGTTTGCTCGTTCAACAGTGATGGGCAATTCCAGGGCCTCAGATAGTGGAACGAGCAA
>JAAVDE010000015.1 GCA_014801955.1 Bacteroides sp.
GCGGCAGGGGAAGAGTTTACTTCGGCAGACGCAGCCTCCACAGCTGCCTGCACAGAACTTTCTGCTGCGCCGGCTTGTTTTTCTGAAGCAGAGTTTGTAACTTTGCGCTCAGAAATTTCGCTTTTCCCTTGCGTAGGAAGGAGGTCCGGCACATCCGATGGATGTTCAGCTAAGTGCCATTCAGAGCTGTTGGGGAGAAGCAAAACATTCGCAAGAATGTCCCTATAAAGGGCGATACCTCCGTGAGGCTGAGACGCTGCGGTTTGAAGGGTGTCGCCCTTCTTTATTTTGTCGCTGACGAATACTTCATGCACATACAGGCGATTCTTGTTCGCATCCTGCATGGCGCGACAGAAAACATAGCAACGCTTTCCGTTATAGTTTATTGGGTAGGCGAAGAAATGATTGCTTACTCCTTCCTGTCTTGTAAAGTCCGGCATCGTACCGAGATAAACGGCATTTTCAAATCCCTCAATCAACGATGTGATTGCATCGAGTTTCATCTGCCCATATTTATGAGCAAGAGAGGACTCAACAGAGTTCTTGTTAATCTCAACCTCGCCGACCTCAGTATCGTAGAATGCCGGTTCAGCAATATTCTCATCCCACCATTGTTCGGCTGCTTTGCGAGCAGAAAGTTCTTTTGTTGCAACTATTTGACCAACGGCAACCTCAATTGCGGGTGCATTGCGCAGCATATCTCCTCGCCGTGCTTTTTCATCGTCCGGCATCGTGCGAGGGTTAGCAGATGTTACCTCTTTCTTTTCGGGTATGTTATTTTGGACAGCTGCTCCTCCTGCTGTGCTATCATCCGCAGCTCCTGCTCTACGCTCGGACAGTTCTGCTCCTCCCGGAGTTTGTTTTCTGCCTGCAGGTGATTCATTGCCTCGGGGTTCCCCTCCTGGGCTTGCTTGATTACGGAGAGCCACATCAGCACCTCCATTTGCGACATTGTTGTTTCCATTCTTCGCCGGTTGATAATCTATGTTTAATACTTTTTTAATGACTTCCGCAAGCGGATATTTGGTTGTGTCTGCCTCCTCAAAGAGTGTTGCCGCCTTTTTACCCTGCGCAAGATCGTACATCTGATTGAAGTAGGTTGCGATTGTCGTTTGCGACATGTCGCTCGCTTTATACATTCCTGCGAGTTGCAGTGCAAAGTTACTAAAATTATCGGCTGGCATATACTGCTCAAACCTATCATCAAGAGCAATCGCACTCTTGAAAGCGGATATTGCCCTCAATACCTGCTCCATATTCTTGGCCTCTGCAAATGCCGGGTCGCTCATAAGCAGGTTGTATGCCATTATGGAGGCTTGGATTTCGGGGAGCATCTTGCCCGCGAAAGGTGAATCCATGTCGCGGAAGGCGGTTGAGAGGATTGCCCGCTGAGCTTTGGCGGGGAGTTTGTCAAACATCTCCTCCAATTGCTGTGAGCCTCCTTTGAATACGGCTTGATACAGAACCTTCTGAAGGTCGTTCTTTGCCTCGGCGGTGAGGTTTCCCTTGCTGTCAAATGCTGACTGATACTGAGTGTTGCTGATTGCGCCTGTTTGGTTCATCCATTTTAACACGTCTGCGCCGTTGTGGTCTACAAGCTGCCCGAATGACGCATCATCATCACCGCCACCGAGCAGACGGTTGGCAAGGGAGCGCATCTCATCGCCGAGTTTCTGCGCAACATTTTTCGGCTTGATACGTTCAATGCCGCCGCTCTCGGTGTCCTGTGCTGTCATCTGACCCAAACGAATTGCTTCTGCATCGTCTACGTCAAGCATGTTGACAAGGACAGGCTGCCGCATGGCGTTGACTGCTTCCGGGTCAAAGCCGAATTGCTCGGCATTGTCGAGTAGGTATTGTTTGTAGGTCTGCTGTTGCTGTGGCAGTTTGTTCTCCCAAAGGAAACGGAGAGCGTCAGAGCGGTTGTTGCCTTGGATTACCTCACCACGGGCATTGACGGTGGGCGCGCCGGTATATGCAGTTGCACTGCCGGTGATTTCCTGCGGGCGAATACCCTCTGCCATATCTTTGGCGGCATACACTGATACAGCCTCAGCACGGTTCTTGGGTTGCGCCTCATCAATAAAGAACCAGGGGTTGCGCTGTCCTTGAATGTGGGACGGCTGCAACTGCGATGCTTCGATGACCGCAACACGACCTTTGGGGAGGTCCTTCTGCGAGAATTTGACCTCTACTTCGTTACCGACAACTCCTTGCACCGGCTCTTGGCGGGCGTACAACTGTCCGCTGAAACGGCGCGCCCCACGTTTGCGGGCATTTTCGGGTGTGTCCATATGCCATTCGGGAATCCCCTCCAACGCTTCACGCTCAAGACGTGCGGCTTCTTCGCGCGCCTCTCTCTCGGCTTTCTCCGCCTCGGCGCGTTCAGCGGCAAGCCTACGAGCTTCGGCTTCCTGCTGGGAGCGGATGGCGTTCTGACGTGCCTGCTCGACTCCGGCCATGCGCTGCCAGAGGTTGTATTCGTTTTCGGCCTGTGCGAGTTGGGAGGCATTGGCTTTCTTTGATGCAAGAATCTCGGTCGGTGTCTTACCCTTGGGTTTGAGCTTCTGCGCCTTTTCGTATGCTTTGCGCTTCTCCTCAGCCATGGTGTCGGCAATCTCTTTGGCGGTGGCAACATCACCCTCGCTGAACTCAACAAGGGCATCCCAACCCACTTCGGGGCTTTCGGCCAACTCAAACACCGGCTCTCCTTTTGCATCGCGGGGGATGCGTTGCAATGGTGTCGCAGGTGCGCCCTCGTCGAAGGCATGGCGGGGACCGTCAAGACCGGCATTGGGATCGGGTGCGGGCTGTGCAGCCATTTGTCTGCGCTGCTGTTCATACTCATGGGCTTCGAGCCAACCTCTGCCGAAGTCCGTCAGCATCTCTACATCATTGCGGAGTTGGCTGATTTTTTCCGTCAGTTGTGCATCGGAAAGGTCGTGTGCTATCTCAATGCCGTTGGAATAGCCGTTGTCGTATTCCTGCCGACCTTGCTCATCAATAGGAATATTTTCAGGAATAAATTGCGCGCCATTGTTGCCGGCTGGTGTTGTCTTGGATGATTGATTATCGCTCAATATCTCTCGCACCGGCTTTTTGAAATCAATTATCGGGTCGATGAAATAAACCTTGCCATCGGCTCCCAGCAACGCATTGTCGCCGGTGACGTCTGTAACGGAAATCTCATCATTCCCGAAGCGATATTTCCCGTCGGGGAATAATCCCTTTTCGGCCAGCGCGGACTCAATCTGCTCCTTTGAAGCCTGACCGACTGACGGAACGTAGCCTTGCGACAGGATGATGCGGACATCACCCATGTCGTCGCTTATTCCCTCAAACTGGTAGCGGGTTTCGGGGAAATACTTGTTGTGTACTAAATGTTCATAGATGGCGTCCTCCGGCTGTACGTTCCCCTTCATCGGGGATTTGGCATACGGATTCTTTACCTTATATACGCGACCATTCTGTTGGTCAACAAAAACGTCACTTTCGCCTGACTGCGCACGTTGACGTTTACCAAGGGTTGCTATATCCTCACGGCTTCGATAATGCCCTTGCTTACGGGCAATGCTTACCAGCCTTTCGGATTCCGCTTCGCGTCGATCTCTCTCGCTATCGTCTGAATGTGCATTATATGAGGTTCCCAGCCCCTCCTCATACACTCGTATATCGCTTCGGTCTCTATCGGCCTCCACGCCTCGGGCTGAGTCAGTAGCCATTCCGAGGCCGGCATTGGATCCTTCCGGCCCAACGCTCCCACCATGATCTTGTTCAGGTCCATTTCCATGCTGCAAATTTACATCATTTTCCTGACTCTGCAAATTTTCGGAACTCTGTTTCTCCATGGCCGGGCGTCCACCATCCGACTCGGGAGATGAGCTGGTGTCGGGCTGGTAATCTATGAGTATATTGTCGAGTTCATTGTCTGACGCATAGTGAAAACTCTGCATGTCTCCCTCGATAAGATACTCATGGTTGCCGTTCTCATCAACTTCCCCGGTCAGCCAACCGCGGATTTCGGTGCCGTCGGCGTTTCGGATGGTGATTAGACCGGCGGTGTATTTGGACTGAGGCGCGGCAGGCGCTTCACCATAATCCTCAAATGAGAGGATGGCTTCGGGCGCAATCATTTCTACTTTGCCTGTGGCAATGTCGCGGATAACAACCGAAGCATCGCTGCGCTTCGCGTCAACCGAGGTGCCATCTTCGTTCATGACAACGCGGCCACTCAGCACCTCAACCTGCCGGTCCTGATATTTCATTACCGCACGACCGATTGGCTCAGTTTCCCCACTAAACTCATCGCGGGAGTAATCGGAACCTCTATTGGCAATGCGTTGTTGATTGGATATGTCTTCTGCCGCTACATCCTCTACCGGGTTGACTCTTGCTCTCTCGGGAGTCAGTTCATCAATATACTCTGTTATTGCGGTCTGCTCCGCCTGCGTGCGGCGGTTGGCGTCCTTGCGGATGGCTGAATCAATGTCTACGCCGTACTTTTCGTTGATACGGCCTCGGATTGCATCGGTTACGCTTGTCTCCTCAATCTCGCCCAAAGCGTCTGCGACCTTGCGGAGAATATTTTGTTGCACCTCGTCAAACTGCTTGTCACCTTCGCGGAGGCTGTTGCGCCGTGCTTCTTCGCAGGTACGATAAACCTCTACCATATTCCAACCGTTTTCAGCGGCTACGGTGCGGCAGGCATCCTGCATGCGGTTCTCAAGGTCGTTTGCTTGCTGATAGCGTTCACCCAGCTCTATGCGGTTGAGTTCGGCCTGGCGGTTGATGCGCTCCAATTCGAGGTCGGCGGCTTTGCGGTTCTTGAATGAGCGAGAGGTGACGACGCCGTTGGCCCCCTGCGACTCCACGATGAAGCCGCCGTTACCATCCTCCAGCAGTTCGCCTCGCATAATGGTTGACATGGGGAGCTTACGCCCGGTGGCGTAGTAGTACATCTTAGCGCGCGCGGCCTCGCTCAGGCGCGGGTCGTTCACCATCTCCGTGAGGCGGCTGACGATTTCGGGGGCGTTCTGTGCGATAAGAGCGCCATCGGCGGCGCTGCCGGTGTGTTCGGCGCTCCTGACGAGGTCACGCAGGTCGTAGCCATAATGCTGCAGCTCGGCTTTCTCATCCTTGGTGAGGGCGAGTCCACCGTCGGAGGGCGCGTCCATGCGCTGCCGCAGACGGCTCTCAAAGTCCAGGCGGTTCTTTGTGCCGTTGGTTGGGCTGTCGAACGACGCTTTGAGGTCTCCGAGAACGCCGCCCGCGCTTTTGAGCATGTGTTTGGCCTTGAAGCCGACCATCATGGTCATGTTGTCGGTCCATACGTCGAAGCCGTCGCGCTCGCCCTCGATCCATTCGGGAATGGAGAAAATGGTGCCTTCGGCTACGGTAGCACCGGCATAGAGACCTGAACGTATTGCAACTTTACCTGCCGTGCTGGAAGTGGCTTGGACCAACCTGTCGGACACGTTGCCTGTAACAGGACCGAGCCAACCGATAGCTGCACCCATGCCGAGACCATGCAGAGCCTGACCTCCAACGGCAGATGCGGAGTAGCCGTCGTTAACATACCGGCCCACTTCGTCATAACCTGCGATATGGCCGCCATGTGCAAACTGGTTCTCCATTTCCTTGACACCTTCAAAGGTGCCGAAGTTCACTCCGCCGCCAACAACTCCTCCGGCGATGCGACCGGTCAGCGTATTGGCAAATGCGCGCGACCCCGCGGCCATAGCCGCCTTGCTGACGCGGCCTGCCAGGCGCAGACCGCCCGCCCAAAGCGCGCCGCGGGTGGCGACGCTGCCCACTCCTCCGGCAAGCCACGTTGTCGGGTCCATGCCGAAGCCTGCAACCATACCGACGACGTCGAGAATCTTATGGCCGTCCTGGCGGTATTGTTCGTTGGCAGCTTCGTATGCCGCCATGTCGCCGGTAGATTTGGCCTGCGAAACGGCCAGCCCCTTGCTGATGTTGGTCAGCATGTTCATGTCGCCAATCTTCCGTGCCAGATAGGCCAACTCATTCTTGGGGCGATTCTTTTCCACAGCGAGATTATAGAGCCGCAGGTCCGACTGATGGCGAGCGAAATCCTTTGCCTGATTGTAGAGAACCAGTTCGTCGGCGTTGGGATTACGGCGGCGCAGCATCTGATAGCAGTCGTCGATGAGCGCTTTCTGTCCATCCTCGCCGAGGTTATCCCACGAGTCATTCATCAGTCGGTCCAGGTCAAAGTTCGTGAGCTGCGCCACTCGGTCGTCGTGTCGGTTTCGTGAAGCCGTAACCATTCTCATCTCGCGACCGGCAGCGGCGCCCATTGCCGCATAGTCATCCCAGTTCTGCTGAGCGTTCTTTTCTTTTGCAGCCTTCAGGCGCGCCTCAGCTGAGGCCCATGCCTGCTCAGCCGCGTTGTTTTCCCCGGAGGTGTCATGACGCTCCCACAAAGCCGACAACTGATTGTCGAACTCCTGCTGCAACCGCTGCTCCTTCGACCGGCGGCCTGCGTCGGTGTTGTCCTCCCACCATTTATGATGTTCAGCGTTGGCCATCTGCTGCTGCAGGGGATTCGTAGTGCGCTCGCCGCGGGTGGTGTAGTAGGCGGTCTCGGTCTGACCCGTTTCGGGGTTCAACTCACGCTCGCCCATGAAAGCACCGGGCTTGTTGGCTTTCCTCATGTTCTCCATGCGCTGCGTAAACCACTCGCCCTGCTGCCGCAGCCGATCCATGCCGGCCTCTGCCTGGCGCTGAAACTCTTGCTGCTGCATGGGCGATGGCTTCCACCCCTCGGGCTGCGCCGGCTGAGTTGCCACGGGTACCTGCGCAGGCTGCTGGAGTTGCTGTTGGGCAGTTTGCTGTGGTTTCGCTGCTGTTTGGGGTGCAAACAGCTCATTGAAATCGTCCATGGACCCTAAATCGAGGCCCATGCCGATTCCTTTATCATAATACCACCGGCGGTCATCTTCATTTGCTAAGGATGCTGAAAACTCTTGTTTGCTACCGATGTCATAGCCTTTGGATTTCAGATTATCATATAACCATTGAATATCTTCGGGTGACTGTGCCATATATTTCTTATGATTTAGATTGGGTAAATACGTTTGTTACTTTCAATTGCAGCGCCTGAACTATCAGCCTTTGTTATTTCTTCTGCTCGGCGGGCGCTTTTCATTCTCGGCTTCTTCTTTGAGTCTGCGTTCCACCTCGCCGGCAAACTCTTCGGGCCGCCTGGCCTTACGGCCTCCGTATACGCCGACATAATCCTCAATCTTTATTTCCTGGAATCCGTCCTCGTATTCCATCCTCTTACGCCATACTTTCTTCTTTTCGTTGGTAGCTGGATCGGTTTCGTCATTTTCCATCCAGACTTCTTTTGTCCTATGCCGGTCGTTATATGCCTTCGCAGCGTCTACTACGTCTTTGAAATAATCCTTATCAGAGTAATATTCCTTACCCATAAAGTGATGAACTTTGGCATTTGAATTTGATTTGCTGGCTTCAGCCGCAGCGTTCGACGCATAAGCGCGTGCCCGATATGATTCAGCCTTCGCATCCTCGGTCGCGCCTTTTTTCGCTTCCAGTGTCGGTGCGTAGTCGGCCACGGCCTTTGATGTCTGAGCATCGTAGCCGGCTTTGTCAGCAAGATTGTTTTCCTTGGTAAGCTGTGCGGTCTTAATGGCTACGTTTTTCGGATGAAGTTCTGCAGCGCGGTCTTCTGCCAGTTTCTGTTGCAGCAGCTTCTGCTCGAGTTGCCAGAGTTGGAGGCCGCGGTCCCGGTCTTCGCCGCGGAGCTTGGCGCGCGTAATGGCATAGTTGTACCATTTATCCTCTGCGGCCTGACGGTCGGCCTTCTCTTTCTCAAAACGAGCCTTGGCCCTGGCCGTCATGCCGTCGGTCGGGTTAAACATGTTGGGCGCATAATTATGCGTTGCCGCAAGATTCGCCACTGACCTTACCGCATCCGAAATGCTGCTGATAATACCCTCGGCTTTCTGCCGGCGTTCAATCTTTGCCAGCTCCTCTTTCGTCTTGGGTTCGTTCTCCTTGATTTTGCGCTCCAGGTAGTCAATCAGCTCCTGGTTGGTGCTTCCTTTGAACTCATCGGGAATAGTCGTTGCCAAAGTGGAAGTCGTTGCAGCCTGCGGCGAAGGAGCCTGCGGCGCCTGCCCGGTTGGCTCGATAGCAGTTGTTGTATTATTTTCTTCCATACTGATTCATCTTAGAACATCTCTGCCATGCCGGCGCCGGCCGATGCAACTCCGGCTGCAGCCTGAGTAACATTATGCGCCTTTGCCTGCTCGAGCTGGTTCAGTTGCTGGTTGATGTTTGATTTCGTTTGCAGATACTGCGCTTCGGCCTGGTCCTTGCGTCGCTCGCCATTCACTGCGATTTGCGATGTAGCCTCTGCCAGCGCTTCGTTATTGGCTGCCTTGGCCGCCGCAACGCTCTCGTCGGTTCCGCCCATCACAGCCTGAGTGCCGGCGGCCTGGCGATTACGCTTGCGGATGCCCTCGTTTGTCATGGTCAGAATCCGTTGCGCATCGGCACGCTGCGTTGCGTCCTCATTAATGCGTTGGTCATACCAGCTCTGATTCTCCTTAGCCTGGCCCTCAATATTCTGTTTGACCTTCTTCATTGCCTTGGAAGCACTGATGCCACCGAAGATGCTTGCTCCGATGCCCAATGCCCCGCCAATGGCGCTGCCTAAAATACCCATGTTACTGTCAGAATTAAAAAGTTATATTTATGGAGCAAAGTTAACACCTTACCTTTGCGTGATAACTTTAACTTTTTAGTCACATGGCACAAGGACGTAAAACCGGAGGCCGACAAAAAGGCACTCCCAATAAACCCAGCCCGCTGAAGGAACACATCCGCTCACTGTCAACGGTCTATTTTCAACCCCGACCGCAAACCAATCCCGACGGTACTCCGCGGACCATTGAGTTCAGAGACAAGGATGGCGCCCTCTACAACTCCATCCGCCTTGCCGACGTCAACGGCCAGCCACTGGTAATATCCGACTTTGAAATCGACACTATGCAGATGGACGCCAAAGACCGCGCCGCCATCCACGAACGACTGCTTCGCTACCACATGCCTCAGATGCAATCTGTCTCAGCCGAGATGTCGCTATCTGGCGAAGTCACCACGACCATCGAGCAGCGCCTGGCGGAACTGGCCGCTCAAAACGACCAATGACCTCATCTATTTTCGTCTACTTTTAGACCACAGCCTGGCGTCATAGCCCCCAATTTTCAACTCGTTTCCTCAAACAAAACCATAGTTTCCTCAAACTTTACCCGAGTTTTGTTTGAGGAAACGGGGGGCTACCCAGGGGTTTCCTCAAACTTTTGCAAAAGTGCGTAAAGGTCAGATACATAGCATATTAGCGCAGATTTAAGCCCGAATCGGACATAAAGTTGTAAAAAACAGTTTTGTTTGAGGAAACTCGAGCTACCTATGGGTTTCCTCAAACTTAATGGGGGTTTTGTTTGAGAAAACTCCAAATTCGAAATGTTAAAAATAGTTTTCTCAAACTTTACCCGGGTTTTGTTTGAGGAAACGTGGGGCTACCCAGGGGTTTCCTCACTAAAAAGTACACAAAAGAAAAGAAAATAAATATTTATCAATATTTATATAATAGTAGTAGTTGTTGCGCGCATGCGCGCGCGAGACGACAACGACAACGGCGACCAACAAAACCAAACAACAAAATTTTTTGTATCAAAAAAACGACGAGGCCGCCAAGCCTCGTCGTTCAAAGTGACATAAATGAATCTTTCTTAAAATATCGACGGAATATTGTCTACAGCCGCTTGTTTTTTCTCATCAATGATTTTGGCATAAATCTGAGTGGTTTTAAGTTCACGATGACCAAGCAGCTTGCTTACGGTGTATATGTCCGTTCCGAGGGTAAGCATTAGTACTGCGAATGTGTGGCGTCCACAATGGAATGAAATATGTTTATCTATTCCGGCGCGTAACGCCCATATGCGCAGATTGTCATTGGTATCCGATGGATAAAGAAGATTCCCGAATACGTTATCTGTCGGTTTGGCCGGACCACGTTCTCCGATGAGAGCGGCAGCCTGCGGAGTTATATCAAGATATTCCAGGCCGCCCGTCTTCTTCTGACGGAACACGAGGCGTGTGCGGCCATTAAGCACCGTGACCTCTTCCCATGTTAACTTCTCAATATCACTCCTACGCAAGCCAGTTAGGCATGAAAACAGAAATGCACGTTTCACTTCGGGATAATCACATTCTGTAGCTGCCATCGCCTTAACTTCATCAAGCGAGAGATACTGTCGGTTTCCTTCTTGTGTTGAGAAACCGAGAATACCTCGCATCGGATTCTGCCGGATGATGCCGTCCTCGTAAGCCTGACGTAGACATGCACGGAGTTTGTTGAAATACGACTGCTTCGAGTTTTGTGACAACGGACGTTTCTCCTTACGTTTGCGATTATCGCAGCCGAAAGCCTCAGCCTCATTATCAAGATAATCCTTGAAGCCTTGAACCCACTGCGGCGTAATGTCGGCAAAGGTTATATTTTGGCGAGGTTCATACTTGCATAAATGACGCAGGCAGGAAGACCAATTACTGAAATTTCCTTTACTATCCTTCTTTTTGCGTTTTTCAGTCAGCGCCCGATAATACTCAAAGAAATGAGTTTGTTCTTTGATGTTAGACTTAAAACCATGCGCTCCATTCTGAATATCCACTATGCGTTGTGCCTTAATGGAATTAGCTAAAGCAAGCGTTTCTCGATTGAGCACCCGATCAGCTTTAGTCTTTTCAGGAATGAGATAGAGGCGCAGAAACTCATACTCTCTGTGACCCGAGCCCATGTTGATTGCGAGATAGAGAGACACGTTTCCGTTAGTCAGTGTCTTTTGCCTTAGCCTTACCGGCTCTTTGATTTTTTCTGCCATTGTTAAGATTTTAATTAGTTGGTACTTTTGGTACCCGGAAAAATGAAGTACCGAACGAGTACCAAAAAAATAACACAATCATAGCATATTTACGCCATAGGAGCGTAAAATAACTATCTACGCAACATTCGCTGCAACTCAACTGCTTAGATGTCATAGATATGCTGATGATGTGTTATATTGCTAATTTCCAGCATGATAGGCCTACTTGCCGATGCAGAAGTGGGAGAAGATGTGGGTGAGGAGGTCGGGGGTGGTGATGGGGGAGGTGATGGAGGCGAGGTGGGCGGCGGTTTCGCGGAGGTCTTGGGCGAGGAGGTCGCCGGGGAGGTTGGCGGTGAGGCCGTCGATGGCGCGCTCAATGGCTTGGCCGGCAAGGAGTAGGGCTTGGTAGTGGCGGGCGTTGGTAACGGTGAGGTCGGGGGTGAGTTCGGCGGGGAGGGCCAGGGCGCTGAGGGCGTCGGTCAAAGGGCGGATGGTGGCGTCGGTCAGGGCGGAGAGGGTAACCGTTGCGTCGATTCGGTCGGGTAGGGCGGGGGCCGGTGCGCCGGTGTCGGCTTTATTGATGGCGGCGAGGATTTTGGTCTGCGGTGTGATCTGGCTTTCGATGCGTGACCAGGTGTCGGCGAGGCCGCGCGGGTCGGCGGGGTCGATGACCCAGAGGATGATGGCGGCTGCGGCGGCGCTTTTGAGCGAGCGGTCTATGCCGAGGTTTTCGATGGGGTCGGAGGTTAGGCGCAGGCCGGCGGTGTCGATGAAGCGGAAGAGGGTGTCGTTGATTTCGACGGTGTCTTCAATGATGTCGCGCGTGGTGCCGTGGATGTCGGAAACTATGGCTTTTTCTTCGCCGAGCAGGCGGTTTAGAATGGTTGATTTGCCGGCGTTTGTGGCGCCGACGATTGCCACGGGGATGCCTTCTTTCAGGGCTTGGCCGGTTGAGAAGGAGTTGGCCAGGGCGGTCACGCTTGAGTGGATTTCGCGGGCGAGCTGCAGCAGGCGTTGGCGGTCGGCAAATTCAACGTCTTCTTCGGAAAAGTCGAGTTCGAGTTCAACCAGGGCGGAGAGTTCGAGCAGGCGGTCGCGCAGGCGGCCGAGATTTTGCGAGTAGTGGCCACGCAGGTGGGAGAGGGCGATGCGCTGGGCGGCGCGCGATGAGGCGGCAATCATGTCGCCAACTGCTTCCGCTTCGGCCAGGTCCAGACGTCCGTTAACGAGCGCGCGACGCGTAAATTCGCCGGGTTCCGCGAGGGTGGCACCCTGGCGGATGAGCAGGTTAATCAGCTGGCGTTGAATCCAGCGCGAGCCGTGGACGGTTAGTTCAACGGTGTCTTCGCCGGTAAAGGAGCGTGGCGCGCGAAAGAGCGTTGCAACCGCCGTGTCGAGCGGTTGGTCGTCGTCGGCGGGGTCAACTATCGTGCCGAGATGAACGGTGTGCGAGGGCAGGCTGTCGAGGCTTTTGCCCTGCCATATTTTACCAACGATTTCAAAGGCGTCGGGGCCCGAAATGCGGGCGGTTGCAATGCCGCCGGTGCCGGGGGGAGTGGAGATGGCGCAGATTGTTGTGGTGCCGGTCATTTTTTCAGTGTGGTCCAATAGTGGAAGTTGTTTTGTTGCTCAACGATGGCTTCAATCGAGTCGGGGAGGGCGCTGAAAAAGTCGAGCCCGGTAATGGCCTCAACGCTGTCAACGCTGACTGCGGCGGCCTGCATTCCGCCCTCGACGCGTGCGTTGGGCATAATGAAGCCGATGGCGCGCGGCGGGTTGGCGAAGGGCGAGAGAATGACCTTGAAGAATGCGTTAGGAACGGCAACCCGGTTGCGGCCTATAAACTCCGTCGGTTCGGGCGTCAAGACCGGCCCGCAAACAATTATGATGGCCGAGTCGGCGCATGCCCATTGGCGGCATTTCTCCTCGAGCTTTTTCCAGGCGCCGCCGTTGAGCGCATGGCTCTGCGGGGCGATGTTGGTCATCAGGAAGCACTCCGCCATCGCTTCGGGGCTGAACTTCATGTCGGCTGCCGGAGCCATGTGGCCGCGGTCATAGCCCGAGCCGGTATAGTCGGCTTTGGTCGCGCAGCCTTCAACGTCGGGGTCGGAGGTGAAAGTGCCGCGTTCGGTTCCTCCTTCGGTTTCGGCGGCGGTGAGCTCCCAGGCAACATGGTTCGGAATATGGAGCTGCGGGTTGAAATTTACCCGGAAGTGGGAGTAGGCAACGGGGATGCCATTGGCGCCGCTCACTTCCATCAGCTCTCGGGCCGACGGGATGACGCCGGCGGCGACCGGCTCAGGAGCGGCATCCGCCTTGGCCGTTTGGTCATAGACCACAACCAGCAGATAAATCAGGAGCCCGGCCACGGCGCAGAGCAGCAGTGTCCGGGTCCAGGAAAGCTTGTCGCGATACGGGCGAGCCATCAGAACGTGAATTTTTCGAGCTTCAGCGGGCCGGTGATTTCTTCAATCACGGCAACGAGGCGCATAAAGTGTTCCGACTCGGCGTGGGCGGCCAGAGCTACTTCGTCGGCCCATGTTTCGCAAAACATAAAGTTGCCGGCATTGGTTTCGGATGCGAAGAAATCGTAGGCCACACATCCCTGCTCGCGGCGCGAGAGTTTAACGAGTTCACAGGCGGCGGCAATCAGTTCGCCGCGACGGCGGCCGTTTTCAAGATGGCCGAATGCGTTTAGTCTTATCATTTTGTTAGTCTAATTACTTGTGGGTTTCAACTTTTTGAGTAGGGGGAAGCGATGCATTGCGCCGGTCAATGGCGGCGACAACCGCCTGCGACAGGTCAACGAACGCCATACCCTCAATGCTATCGGCCAGCGCTATCGGTTCGCCGGCGTCGGCCTGACGGCAAATGTCTTCAACCAGCGGAATCTGGCCCAGCAGTTCAACGCCGAGCTCCTCGGCCAGACGCTTGGCGCCCTCGCGGCCAAAGAGGAAATATTTTTCGTCGGGGTGGCGCAGCGGAGTGAACCAGGCCATGTTCTCGACCAGGCCGAGAACAGGAACGTTGACCTTCTCGTCCATGAACATTGCAATGCCCTTGCGCGCATCGGCCAAAGCAACCTCCTGGGGCGTGGAAACAACAACGACTCCCGTCAGACCGAGCGTCTGAACCAGCGTCAGATGAATGTCGGACGTTCCCGGCGGCATGTCGATCAGAAAATAGTCCAGTTCGCCCCAGTCGGCCTGCGTAATCAGCTGGTTCAGGGCGTTCGACGCCATTGAACCGCGCCATAGAACCGGCTTGTTTCGGTCAACCATAAAGCCGATTGAAAGGATTTTAACGCCATAGCGCTCAGCCGGAATAATCAGGTCGCGGCCATTGACCGAGTGCATGAACAGCTGCTCGTCTTCAACTCCAAACATCTTCGGAACCGATGGCCCGAAAATGTCGGCGTCGAGCAGGCCTACCTTGAACCCGCGGCGAGCCAGGGCCACGGCCAGATTGGCGGCCACGGTGCTTTTGCCGACGCCTCCTTTGCCGGAGCTGATGCCGATAATGTTCTTAACTCCGGGCAATACCGGTGCGGGCTTCTCGACCTTTGGCTGAGGAACGGAAACGGCGATGTTGCCCTTGATGTCAACGTCGGGAGCAACAAAAGTCAGAATTGCCGTTTCGGCGCTCTTCACTACCGATTTGATAAACGGGTCGGTCGGCTTGTCGAACACCAGCGTGAACGAAACCTTGCGGCCATCGATGCGCATATCGTCGGCAACCATGCCGAGCTCAACGATATTCTTTCCGTTGCCCGGATAGCGAACGGTTTTCAGCGCGTCGAGAATGAGGTTAGGATATAGCGGTTGAGTCTGTTCCATTGTCGTTATAATTGCGGCCGTAGCTGCGATATGAGTCAAATTCAATGTCGGACGCATCCGGCTCCTCCAGCCCGACTTCGGCGGGCAGACGGAATGCCAGATACTTAATATTGAGCCCGCGGGCGAGCCACTGCTTCTCGTAGTGCGTTCTGATGTTGAGAATGCGGTCAACTCCCTCGGGGTTGCCATATAGGTCGTCGGTTCGCTTAATGATCGGCAGCTTGTTCAGGTCAACCAGGCGCGACGTGTACTCATAGAGAAACGGGCTGTCGGTCTTTAGATTAACTATGCCGTCGGGGGTCAGAATCGTGCGATACATTTCCAGGAAGTTCGTGGCCGTCAGGCGCTTGCGAACCTTTTTCATCTGCGGGTCGGGAAAGGTTATCCAAATCTCCGCAACCTCGCCCGGAGCGAAAAACTCGCCGAGCAGCTCAATGTTGGTGCGCAGAAAGCCAACGTTTTCCATTCCGGCCAGATGAGCCTCCTTGGCTCCGGCCCACATGCGCGCCCCTTTGATGTCGATGCCGATGAAGTTGCGGTCGGCGAACTCCCGCGCAAGGCCGACGGTATATTCGCCACGTCCGCATCCCAGCTCAAGCACTATCGGGTTACGGTTGCCGAAAAACTCGTCGTGCCATCGGCCACGCATCGCGAAGCCCTCCTCTTTGAGCTTGGCGAACGGAACCTGGAGCACGCGTGGAAACTGCTCCATTTCGGCGAATTTGCGGAGTTTGTTTTTGCCCATCAGAGTGAAATTTTAGCTGCGCCCAGGTCGGAAACAACGAGATATACGCCTGAGGGCCAACCGCCGACCGTAATTGTTATGCTTTCGTTAGCCTTGGCCGACACCATGCGGTGGCCTGCGGCGTTGAAAATGGCTATTTTGCCCAGCTTGCCGTCGCCTCCGCTGATGCGGATAACGTTGTCGGAGCATGTAACCTGCATTGAATGAGCCTTAACCGTGATTCCGGCAATATGCGTTGAGTCGTTGAAGTCGGTTTCGCTCATGATGCTGAAGTTCTTCCATTGCGGAGCCTCGCTGTAGCTGTCGACCAAATCGTCGGGCGTTACCAGCGTAACTTTGTTTTGGTCAACGCTTGCCCAAACGTTCTCGCCCAGCTGCGGAACAGTCGGAATGTCAGTAACCATGAGGGTTTGTAGCGCGCTCATCGCGCCCATTGCGTTGTTGCCTATATAGTCAACGCTCTCGGGGAGGGTAAGAGTCGTTACCTTGTTGACCCCATAGAGTGCGCCGCTCTCGATTTCGGTTGTCAGCGCGGGGAGCATCAGCGTTTGCAGGCCGTTACATTCAGCAAACGCCCACTCGCCGATTTCGCGGCAGTCAACCAGCGACGACAGGTCAACCTCGCTCAGGCTCGTGCAAGCCTCAAACAGGCCCTCGGGCAGCGAAGCCGACGTTGCCGATATGTTGACCGTCGTTAGCTTCGGGCAGTATGCAAAAGCGCGGTTGCCTAGCTCCTTAACCTTGCTGTCGACAGTTATCTGACTCAGTGATTCGCAGCGCATTGCCGCATAGTCACCGATGGTTTCAACCCCGGCAGGAACGGTCAGCGACGTAATGCCCGAGCCGGAGAGCGCCCCCTTGCCGATTGCCTGCAGCGATGAGGGCAGCGCAATGGTTTTCAGGCGCGTAAGGCCGGTCAGCGCATAGTCGGGCAGAGTGTTTGCCGGCGACGACGTAAGCCCCGTGTAGGGGAGCGCCTCTCCCGAATATGCGTCAATGGTAACGTTCGTCAGGTCCAGGCTTTGCAAATCGTTGAGATTATCGAGAATATAGCTGAAATCGGCGGCATTCATCCGGCCTGAAATCGTCAGCGCGGTTTCGGTGCTGTCAATTCCGGCGTTGGCCAGAGTGCCGGCCTGAAGATTCTTAATGTCGGTGGCGTCGGCGCTTGCGGCTAAAGCCACTACCAACGCCGCGGAGAAGAGATGTTTTGGAGTGTTATTCATTATTGACAATTGTTTTTAGAGGAATTGCAAGTTGAGGTGAAGAGATGATATAAACGCCCGCGGGCAGTTCAATGAAGCTGTTGTTTTCAACGTCTGTAACGGTTTGAATCAACCGGCCCGACGGCGCGAAGATGCGAAGAACGGCAATCGGCTCCGAGCAGGTCACCAGCAGGCCGCCCGGCAGGCGGCTGATGCCCAGCTGCGCGTTGGTCTCAACCGCCGAAATGCCGGCTGAAGTAACCGAAACGGCGTTGCTCTCGGGCGAATAATAACCCAGGCGCACGCTCTGAACCGTGTAGCTCTCCGAGCCGCAGAAATCGGTGATTGTCAGCGACGGCTCCTCGGCCAGCAGCTGCTCGGTTTCGGCGCTCGAGCCGATATATTTCGTTCGGTTAACAACCCAGTAGTCAACGACCTCGTTGGCCGGCGACGACCAGTTGGCGGTATAGGATGTTGCAGTAACGTTCGATGCGGCCTCGGCCACAGGGGCGCTCAGCTCCGGCACCGGCAGACACTCGCCGCGCAAACCAACGCCGACGCTCCCCTCGATTCCCGCGCCGGAAATAACGAGGCGCGTGGTGTGCTGTCCGAGCTCGCGCGGAGTATAGCTGACCGTTACCCACTGGCCCTGCGGCGAATTGGCAACCGAAGCCGAAACCGTGCCCTGGTTCGAGCCGTCGATAGCAAAATGCGCGGCGCCGTTAGTTTCGGCGTTGTCATAGATGCGCAGGCGCAGCGACGTTCCTTGCGTGAGGTTCTCGCCGTGGACCAGCAGGCGCGCAGTCATAGTGCTGCCCAGCGCAACCTCGCCGAACTCCAGGACGCTCCCCTGCGACGGGTTGATGAGCTCCGGAGTTCCCGGGTTATAATTGCCGTCGAGATGCTCGCTCAAAACAAACGCCTGACCCCGGTAGTCGCCCCAGATATACTCGGCCAACTCCGGAAAGTCAATAAACGGGTTGCGGTTATTCTGATATGAGTAAACCGCCTCGTTGCGGTCAATCTCCTTTTGGCTGACCGGGTCCTGTTCGTTCCATTCCAGCAGGAGCTTCCGGCTCCAGTTGTTGAGGGTCGGGTAGGTGTTGTTATCTACCATGAACAGATACTTCCACGTAAGATTCTGGTAGCAGGTAACCATGTAAAAATAAGTGCGTGCAAAATCGCCCTTATACTCATCGGCCGGCTCGAACACAAGGTTTGCGCCGCCGCCCTGACCCGAAACCGCTATGCCAACCGTCGTTACCCCGTTCTCGAAGTTCAGCGGCTTGGTGCGGTCGACCGTTCCGAGCGGATAATTGCTCTTGGCCATATTGGCCGCCGCCTCCGACGGATACAAATGATTCAAATCAATATAGGCCGGGGTCTCCGTTGACCCGCCCCACCAGCTTTTCGGAAACGAATGCTCGCGGTTCAGTCCGCGAAACGACGGTGCATACAGCGGAATGTCGCTATACATATCCCACCATCGCGAACTCTGCGGATAAACGTCCGTTACCTGAAAATACTGCGGCAGATTGCTATAGGAGCTAATCAGCGTGTGAGGATTAATAACATTAAACAAAG
This sequence comes from Bacteroides sp., assembly GCA_014801955.1. Classification (GTDB taxonomy): domain Bacteria; phylum Bacteroidota; class Bacteroidia; order Bacteroidales; family Muribaculaceae; genus UBA3263. Next base: position 18,293 of record JAAVDE010000015.1, read on the forward strand.
CCGTTTTCAGCTCCGCCTCCGACTTTCCGTCGATAGCATTATAATATCCGCGGGGAATAAGGCGATCGGCAGCCACACCCGACAGCGCGGCAGCCATGCCAACAACCCACATAAAAGACCGTTTGCTAAACATGAAGCAAAGTTACGAATTTTTTGCGAAATATCAAAAAAATGCAGAAATACCCGGCTCGGGGAGTCGGGTATTTCGGGGGATGGGTTGTTGCGGGGTTATTTAACGATGACCTTCAGCGGGGCGGCGTTGGTGGCCTTAACGATGTAGAGGCCGCGCGGAAGGTTTATGACGGTGCCGTCGGCGACGTTGGCCAGGGAGGCAACGGTGCGTCCGTTGGCTTCGTAGATGGTTATATTGCTGATGGTTTCGGTTGCAAAGATGCGCAGGGCGCCGTTTTCGGCGGCAAGGCCGAAGCCAATGGCGGCGTCGACTTCGGCGATCGACGATTCGTCAACGACTATCGAGTTGCTTTCGGCTGAGACTGACGAGCCTTTAACGGCGCGCACCGTATAGCTCTCGCGGCTGCTGAAGCCGCTGATGTAGAGCGAAAAGTCGTCGCCGTGGGCCTGTTCTTCAACCGTGGTGGTGCCATCGGGCGAGTAGATGGTGCGGGTAACGACGTAGTAGTCCACCTCCTGGCCGCTGGGGTCCTCCCAGTTGGCAACGTAGCTGCCGTTGCCGACGTTGGTGGCGGCCAGGGCGCGCGGAGCTGCCAGGGTCGTTGCGGCAACGCCGGTGCCGCGCAGGGTAATGAACGTGTTACCGGTCAGGCCGCCGCCGCGGATTCTCATGCGCGTTTCGTGGGAGCCGACGCCGTCGGGGCGATATTCAACGCGAACGCTGACGCCCGACGCCGAGTTGGCTGCCGAAACCGACACGGTGGTCGTTGCGCCTTCGTCGACCGAGAAGAGGGCGGCGTCGGTGGTCGAGGAGTTGTCGTAGATGGCCAGCGACAGCGGGGTTGCTTCGCTGAGGCTTTCGCCTTTGATAACGAGCGTTGCAAAGCCCATTTCGCCAACCGTCACCGTGCCGCAGTCAATAACGTCGTTGGCCTGCGGAGTAACGAGGACCGGCGTCTTGCCGGGGTCGGGAGTGTCGCCGCCGCCGCTTTCGCCGTTGAGGTGGGCCTTGAGGTCAAACACTTCGTTTTGTTTCGAGCCCCAGATGTAATCGGCCAGCTCGGGAAAGTCAATAAACGGGTTGCGGTTGCCCTGTTCCTTATAGATTGCCTCGTTGCGGTCGATTTCCTTTTGGCTGACGGGGTCGGAAGTGTTCCAGCGCAGCAGCAGTTCCTGGCCCCAGCTGACCAGGGTGGGGTAGTCTTGTGTGACGAACATGATGCCCCACGACGGCTGGTCCGTTCGCCAGCTGATGTCGGGGTAGCAGGTTGCCATGTAGAAATATGTTCGGGCGTTGTCGCCCTTGTATTGGTCGGCGGGCTCATAGATGTAGCCGCCCTGGCCGCCGTGGCCGTTTTTCGGCTTGCCGATGATGGTGACGCCGTTGGTCCAGGTCGGGCTGGCGGTTTCGCCCAGCGGGTAGTTGCTCTTGCGGGAGTTTGCGTTGGCGTCCGAGGGGTAGAGGTGGTTAATATCCTTGTAGGCAGCGTTTTTAGTGCCGCCCCACCAGCTGTTGGCAACGGCGTGTTCGATGTTCATGCCGCTGTGGCCGCTCGCGGCTTTGCGCTGTTCGTTGCTGTAGATGTCCCACCAGATGCCGTCGCTGCGCACGTCGGTGTTGCGGAAGGCGTCCCAAGTTTTGTCGCCATACGATATTTCCTTATGGCTCTTGATTGCGTTATAAACGGCGCGTTTCAGCTCCTCTTTCTTCTTGCCGTCGAGGCCAGAATAGTAGCCGTTGGGAATATTGCGCTCGGCTGCAGTTGCGCCAATGGCGGCCGCTGCCGTCAGTGTTGCGAAAAAATAACGAAGGTTCATTGATACGGGTTAAGGTTGTCGTCTGAAGTGATTTCTTGTGTAAATGGATAGCAAAGTTAATACTTCTGCTTCAATTTACCAAAAAAATTTTTCATGCGGGGTCAACGTCGAAGTGAACAACGGTTCCGCGCAGCAGCCCGTCGCCGTGGACCGACTCGATGACGGCGCGCATAACCTCGCGCACCTTGGCCATCGATGCGCCGGACTCGATTTTCAGCATCAGCCGGCGGATATACATTGACTGAACGCGGCTGACCGGCGGAGTGTCGGGCCCGGCTACGCGGTTGCCGAGATATTGGCGCAGACGCGTTGCGAAGGCGTTGGCGGCGGTTTGAACGGCCGACTCCTCGCGGTGGCGCAGATAAACGATAATCATGCGCGTGAACGGCGGAAAGAAGTGGGCTTTACGCTCGGCCAGCTCGCTGTTGTAGAAGCCGACGTAGTCGTGGGCCTTAACGAAGCCGATAACCGGATGGTCCGGCTGGCCTGTTTGGATAATAACCTTGCCGGCAACGTCGCGGCGCCCGGCGCGGCCCGCAACCTGCAGCAACATGTTGAACGCGCGCTCCGAGGCGCGGAAGTCGGGCAGGTTAATCAGGGTGTCGGCGCTGAGAACGGCAACGTCTCTGACGCCGTCGAAGTCGAGGCCCTTGGTGACCATCTGCGTGCCGACGAGAATGTCGGCCTTGTGGCTTGAAAAGGCGTTGATGATGTCGAGGTAGCCGTCTTTGTTGCGCGTCGTGTCGAGGTCCATGCGCAGAATGCGGGCGCCCGGCAGGTCTTTTTCTATGAGGTCTTCGATTTTTTCGGTGCCGTAGCCGATGATTTCGACCGACGGCTCTTTGCACACCGGACACACCGTCGGCAGTTTGTATTCCGCCCCGCAATAGTGGCATATCAGCCTGTCTTCGCGCCGGTGGTAGGTCAGCGAGACGTCGCAGTGCTCGCATTTCGGAATGTAGGCACACTGCTTGCACCGCGCCATCGGCGCAAACCCGCGCCGGTTATGGAAAACTATGGCTTGCTTTCCGGCGGCCACCGTTTGCTGCAGGCGGTCGTGGACTTCGGGCGCAAAGGGGGAGTCGCGCCAATATTGTTTCCAATATTTTTTCATGTCGACCACCTCGATTTCGGGCAGACACACTCCGCCGTAGCGCTCGGTCAGCTCAACCAGCCCGTAGCGCCCCGATTGTGCCTTAAAGTATGTTTCTATGGCCGGAGTGGCCGAGCCGAGCAGCGTTTTGGCGCCATGCATCGACGCCAGAACGATAGCGCAGTCGCGTGCATTATAGCGCGGCGCCGGGTCGAATTGCTTGTAGCTCGGCTCGTGTTCTTCGTCAACGATGACCAGCCCCAGGTTGCGAAACGGCAGAAAGACCGACGACCGCGCGCCGATAACCACCGCCGGCTCGGCCGAGTGGAGCAGCCGCTTCCAGATGTCAACGCGCTCGTTGTCGGTGAACTTGCTGTGGTAAACGATTACCCGGCGGCCAAACACCCGCTGCAGGCGCTCGGTCAGCTGCGTTGTCAGTGCAATTTCCGGAACCAGCATCAGTGCCTGCTTACCCTGGCGGAGCATGCGGCTGATCAGGTGGATATATACCTCGGTTTTTCCGCTGGAGGTAACGCCCCGAAGCAGCGTAACCGCCTTTTGACCCTCGATCCAGGTTCCGAGAATCGAGTTCAGGGCCGTTTGCTGAGCCGCCGACAGGGTTGGCAGCGGCTGCGGCTCCATTCCCTCGCGGGCGGCGAAGCGGTTGATTTCGCGCCGCTCAATGCGGACCAGCCCCTTGTTTGCCAGCTGGCGCAGAATCGGCTGAGTGCAGCCGCTCCGTTCCAGCAAAACGCTTTGCTCCACTTCCAGGTCCTTGCCGGCCAGCTGCAGCGCCGTCAGCAGCAGCTGCTCCTGGCGCGCGGCGCCGCTGACCTTTGCAAAGGCCATTGACCGCCAGCCGGCGGCAGCCGATTCCGGCGGCAGGCAAACGACAGTTTGCTTCCGGGCGCGATAACGCTCCATCAGTTTTTCGGAAACCATTACAAGCCCGCGCTCAATCAGGGCGGCGAGCAACTGCTCGGGCCGCGCCCTGACGCCCGACTTCCTGACCAGGTCGCCAACGCTGAGCTTCCCTTCGTGGACTAGGGTTTGCATAATCAATGCCTCATCCTCGCTCAGCCCCTCGCGGTCTGCGGCGTCGGCGTCGGCCGCGGGCTCAACAAAGGTTTCGCTCTCGAGCTTCAGACCGGCCGGCAGGGCGGCTTTCATAACGTCGCCCACCGAGCAGAGATAATACTCCGCAATCCACTCCCAGAACTTCAGCTGAGGGTGAATGATGACCGGGTCGCCGGGCGCGTCCAAAACCCGGTCTATCGGCTTGACCTCATAGGCTGTCGGCTTCGGAGCATGGGTTTTGACAACGATGGCCGTGTAGAACTTTCGTCGTCCGAACGGAACCACTACGCGCGTTCCGATCTGCAAGCTCCCCTCCATGCCTTCGGGTACGGAGTAGGTGAAGCTCGCATTCAGCGGCAGCGGCAGAATAACGTCAACGAAGTTCACTGAGATGAGGTCTTTTTATAAATTTAACTAAACGCGTTTTTAACATTCTGAATTAACGCTTTTTAGGGATTGCTCTGTTGCTTCCGTTGCGAAAATTTCGTAACTTTGCAATAAACAATCGCCCGAGCTGAGGCGTTAATAGACTGAAACGATAAAAAAATTATATACTTGAATTTTGGTTATGAGGGAGGTGCGTGTCTGTGAAGATGCGCACTTTCATTTTTTTGTCTGTTTGCAGCGTTCAGTTCTCATAAACGGTTTTGTCGTCGATGCCGGCCTGGGCCAGTGACTCGCGCCGTTCGCGACAGGTGCCGCAGGCGCCGCAGTGGTTCTCGCCCCCTTTGTAGCAGCTGTAGGTCGTTGAGTAGTCAATGCCCAGTCGCTTGCCTATCAGGGCGATGTCAACCTTCGACAGATTAGTGTAGGGCGCGCGCAGCTCAATGTTTTCGTAGGTGCCGGCGGCGATGGCAGCGCCCATAGCCTTGATGAACTCGGGGCGGCAGTCGGGATAAACCGTGTGGTCGCCGCTGTGGTTGGCCAGCATAACGGCGCGCAGTCCGCGGCTCTCGGCCAGTCCGGCGGCGGTTGCCAGCATGATACCGTTGCGGAACGGAACCACGGTCGAGCGCATGTTTTCATCCTCGTAGTCGCCCTCGGGAATAGCGTCGGCTCCCTCCAGCAGCGACGAATGGAAATACTCGCCCATGAAGTCAAGGTGGATTTCCAGCAGCTCAATGCCTAACTCGGCGCAGTGCCGGCGCGCGCACTGCAGCTCGCGCATGTTGTGGTTGCTGCCGTAAATGAAGTTAACGGCCAGGGCTATTTGGTCAATCTTGTCGTGGAGCAGCGTAACCGAGTCCATGCCGCCCGAAAGAACTATCAGGGAGTCTTTTTCCATCTGTTTCTGTCGTTGATTATTATGTTGCTTTAGATTTTGCTGATTTGATAATTCATCTGAGCGGCCATGCGCACGGCCAGCAGCGACCGGTGGTCGGCGTCGGCCCACTGAGCGTAGGGGCGGATTGAAATGCCGCCGCGCGGAGTGAACATGCCCAGCACCTCGATGTAGCGCGGGCTCATCAGCGCAATCAGGTCTTTCATAATGATATTGATGCAATCTTCGTGGAAATCGCCGTGGTTGCGAAAACTGAAAAGATAGAGCTTCAGGCTCTTGCTCTCAACCATCTTTTCGCCGGGAATGTAGTTGATGACTATGTGGCCGAAGTCGGGCTGGCCGGTCTTGGGGCATAGCGACGTGAACTCCGGGCAGTCAAGCGTTACCAGGTAGTCATTCTCGGGGTGCTTGTTTGGAAACCATTCCAGCAGCTCGGCGGAATAGTCGGTGGGATATTGCGTTTTGCCGGCGCCCAGAAGGGTCACTCCGGCGAGTTCTGCGTCTGTTCTCATTTGTTGATATTGATTTTGCGAACCTTCAGTCGGTCGCCGTTTTCGTTAACAATCTGGCGGAAGTAGCGGTCGTTGTAGCCGCCGAACACGGGTGACTCCGGCAGCCCCGTTTCCGTGCGGCTGAAGGAGCCGTCGGCGTTTTGCTTCTTAATGTTGCCGTCGAGGAACTTAACCGTCAGGAAATCGTTCAGCGCGAAGTAGCGCTCGGTTGCGCGGTTGGCCAGCTCGTGGGAGGCCTCGGTCAGCAGCCGGCGCTGCTCGTCGATGGGCGCTGCCTTCAGCTCGGCGTTTTCGCGCATCGACCGGTCAACGCTCAGTGCGCGGTTCTCAATGTCGCCCTGAACCTCGCGAATGTCGCCAATCATCTGCGAATAGCGGTTATATGCCTGGTTGGCAACCATGTTGGTGGCCCAGAAGGCGGCGTCGCGGCTAATCGTGTAGAGGTCGCCGTTGCCCTCGGCGAAGCAGTGGGGAACCTCGGTCATAGAGCCGTAGACCGGCGAGTAGAACGACGTGTTGGCGTCGTCGGTGCCGAACCAGAGGGTCGCCGTCATTCCCTGCGGAGCGTTGGCGTCGCATTGCGCAACGAACGAAAAGCCCGTCTGCTGCGTTGCAATGGCGCGTTCGTGGAAATACTCCGTGCTGTCGACCGTGAACTCCATCGGGCGCCAGCGATAGGGAACGTCGTAGGGGCCTGCGCCAACGTCTTTTGTCATATCCATCGGAGTGCCCTCGAAATGGTCGCGCATCATCCACTGCATGTCGCTGACGCTCACCGGCTCGTCGGGCTTGACCCACAGGGGCATCGCCTCGCCCTCGCCCTCCGTTACCCAGCCGAGCGACTTAGCAGCCTCGGCCGGCGAATAGCGGTTAAAGAAGCTCCACACGCGCCCGTCGCAGCCGCGCAGAGCCATGTAGTCATAAACCTGATAGGCCTTCGAAAAGCTGAAATCCTCATCCTTGCCGTCGAAGTAGCCCTTTTCGCGCGCAAAGCTGATAACGTCGGGCGAATAAATCGTTGTTTCAGGCTCGTTGAGCGGAAACTGATGAATGCGCGGATTATTGGCGTGGCCGCTGATATAGCCGTCGGGAATACGGCGCGCTACCCAAACGGCGCCCTTGCGCCCGGGGCCTTTGCCGATCATCTCAACAATCCAGGCCTCGTTGGGGTCGGCGATGGAAAATGATTCGCCCTCCGACGCGTAGCCGAACTCCTCGACCAGGTCAGTCATAATNTTAACCGCCTCGCGGGCCGTGCGGGCGCGCTCNANAGTTATATAAATCAGCGAACCGTAGTCAATAATACCCTCNGGGTCAACCAGCTCCTCGCGGCCNCCCCAGGTGCTCTCGGCCATNGCAACGCCGTTTTCNTTAACGTGGCCNATGCGCGAATAAGTATGCGCCGGNTGCGGAATCTCGCCCANGTAGCGGCCCGAATCCCAGTCAAAAATCTTGCGCATCTCGCCCGGGCGGTGGTCTGCGGCNGGAGCCGACGGCATATCGCCATAAAGCGTGTGGCTATCAGCGGCATAAGTAATCATTACGCTGCCATCCTTCGTTGCGCCCTTGGCTGCAATCAGACTNGTACACGCCTCGGCGCTCAGCCAGCCCATTGCCGCCACAAAGCTAAAAGCTATAATCTTCTTCATAAAATCAATTCCATGTGTTAATTTCTACCGCAAAGTTACCACTTTAATTAGAAATTTGCAATCCCCGCCCTGATTTTCGCGCATAAAANCCGCNCCGCTACTTTTTGAGCAGCGGCGCTGTGGCAGCAAAAGACNGTAACCTCCCGAANCTATCTAAAACGCGTATTGTCGGTACAATTGTAATGCGTTTAGGCGTCCCACGGGCTTAGGTGAGTGACCTTATGCCGTATAATTCGGTAATTTGTAATGTGCGGTCAGATGGTTTGTAGTAATTGCGCGTAACTGTCAATCATTGAGTTTGTNGAGTATTTGCTGCTGAGGAGCCGATGATTTGTAGATGCCATGCGTTTTTTGGTTTCTTCCGGTGAACTTAGGGTGCGTTCAATGGCTTTAGCCAAATTTTCTGCGTAGGGTTCGGGCTCAAAAACGTTGCCAATCTTTGCAATACAGGCGTTTTCNCCGTCGGTAAACATGTTGCATAGTCCGTTACCATCGGATGAAACGATAGGTAGTCCGTACTCCATCATTTCAAGCGCTGCATAGCTGCATTGTTCGCTATATGAGGCGATAATGCCTACATCTGCAGCAGAATACCATTTGCATAACTCTTGGTGAGGAACCTGGCCGATACATATTATATTAGGTGCTATTTCTCCGGCGACATGCCAAAATTTTGACAGTCCTGCNGGGCTGCCTGTGAACACACATTTTAGGTTTGGACGAGAGGAGAGCAGTTTTGTCATAGCAAGCAATATGGGAAGTATGCCTTTATTGGCAGACGGACGACCCACAAAGAGCATAACATCTTCATCATCGCGAAGTCTAAGCTGCCGTCTGACAGCAGATTTTTCGATTCGTGACGTGCCGGAACATTCGTAACCGTTGGGGATAAAGTGAATCTTTGACTTTGCAATGCCGTAGAGTTCGGCAAGTACTTTTCGGGTCGTTTCCGACAGACAGATAACTGCATCGACCATTTCAAAGAGTTCAATGTCCTGTTGTGCCCGTTGTTTAACATATTCGACAGCATCAGTGGAGAGTGCATCNGGCTTTATCCCNTCAACGAGAATTTGTTGCAGCAAATCGTAGCTGCCAAGCAAGGTACTGCACCAAGCCTGGTCGTGGATAGTAAACGTTACTTTCGAAAGCGGAAACAGTTCTTTCAGCATTTTCGCGAAATCGTTACAGGGAGAGTGGTTAAGCATAAAGATATTATCGGTGCTATCTTCAATGTATTGCCTAAGCACTGGAAGAATCAAAGCGCCATTATTGCGCCATTCTCCGCCGGCAATGTTCGGCACTATAAATTCCTTGTAACCATCTTTTTCGGCAAACNTGAGGTCAAGTACATCACAATTGAGCGAGATGAGAGTCAGGTCAATATCNGGCTTTTTGCTGAGGCGCGGTAACAGGATGTTGCGATACGTTCCGATACCGTTATTTTTTGAACTGCTGAGTTCATCAAACCAAAATACATTCATATTNTTTCCTCGTTTTGTTTCAAATAGTTTAATGCGATATAGCCGGCTATACCATTGGAAAGCGACATGTTAGTTTCCGGGACTTGATTCATTGGCGTAACAAATAATCTGAAGTCGAGAGGCTNATAATCCAGGTTACCGTTTATGGCATTTTGCAGGCGACGGTAGGCTCCGCGCGGAAAANGGTCNGCGTGTTGCTCGAGGACNTTGGACCAGTCCTTCAGATAAACGGAGTCGAACGGAAGTNGGAGACCGGCCATAAGGTTGCCCTGAATCCTTGCCCAGACGCAGGTCCATAGTCCGAGTANNCCGCTTTCGAGNGAAAAATCATTAATGCGGCGAATGTCGAGAGTCATAATCTGTTTGTCCATGTCGGAACAAATATCGTTGCCGACGCCGGGTAATATTCCGTTTTGTGTCAGGTATTCTACGCCCCAACTTATGCCGGCAAGCCCCGAAGCAAAATCAATATCTGTCCGATTAGTAATTTGGCTTACAACGATGTTGTAAAGAAAATCTGCCGCGTTGTCTAAATAAGGCTTGGATAGCTGACCGGCATAAGTCGCGATTACGAGTACGGCTCCCATTTGTCCATGAAGTAGTCCCGGGGCTTGGATGTCGTTGGCGTGGAGAATCAGGCGGTTAACGAGAGTTTCTTCTGTGGTCATAGTGGTTTCAGGCTTGGGTAACATACATAAAGTCCTCAACATTATAGGGATAAACAATTTCTCGACCGTTAATCATCACGGTGGGAGTNCCGAGGAGACGGTCGTCGTTGCGCCAGCGGGCGTGTTTCTCCATTTCGCGGTCAACGGCTTCGGAATCAGGATTCAGNCCGAGACCTTTGAAAAAATCTTCGNCTTTCTCTTTNCCGCCGGCATACCATTCAGTCATAAGATCCCAGGTNCGCTCGGCTCCGAGTTGCTGATACGCTGCTATAAGGTAGCGGTTCATTCGGTCTCCGCGNGACGGAAAAAAGGCGAACACATAGCGAACATTAACAGCCGAACCGGGTAGAGACTTGATTNTTTCGTGCATTGTTGCGCATGGTGCGCAATATGGGTTGCTCAATACCGTTATTTGGTCGTTNGCTTCGGGGCTGCCAAACAGGAGGCTGCTGCAATGCTCCGCATCGGTTTCAAAACGTTCGGCGTTAGCTTCAAAGGCTTTCAAAACGGTATCGTCAAGTTTGAGCCTGTTATATTCTGTTTGCCACAGTTTGCCAACTCGCTTTGCATCCAGCCAATCCATTATTCTATTAAGNAGCAAAACGGCAATAGTATATGCTGCAATNAGTCCAATAGCCGGCCACCATTGGCTAATCGCNGGCTGAAACGCGNCCCCGATGACATAGATGATAGCCTGNAGCCACATCAGGGCGAGAGTTGTCAGGCATAGCACGCACCAACTGCGTGCCTTNAATTTCTGATACCAAATGCTCCAAAATGAAAACGGCAGCACACAGACCGAAACCAAAGCAAGGTAGAAAATAGCCCCTGGGGCGAACAGCAAACCAAGAGTGTTAACCAGGAAAAATCCACCGCCAACCTCGCTCAGTTTAACCAATCCGAATAGTGAGCCGCCATTAGAGTTCGTAACGTCCTCGCAATGGCTTTCCTTGGCGATTCCGCAGAGTTTGTCGGCAAACCGATTGGTTATGTGCAGTTGTTTTTGCAGAAGCAAAAATGCGACGCCGATTCCGAGCAGATTAACGGCTAATGCTGCCCAAAAGAACCATTTGCCAACTAATGGGTTGACCGTCAAGGCAAGAATCGCCAATATTGCGAAGGCACTGAATATTGCCGCTGATTTCAAACGTAGTTTTTGCGCTTCNCGGTGTCGGATATTATAATGCGGNTCTCCGGATTGTTTNTCGGGTTCAACGAGCATTGCTATNCCGTTCCATTTGCGCATAAAATCNTCCAAAGGCAGTTCGATTGGGCCTTTGGTNTGGGAGTAGAGCAAAANTACTCCGCCGGTGATNGATTCAACAATTGAGAANNCATTGTTAAACACNATTATGCAAGGACAATNCTCCGCTGAGAAATCAGCCTTNTTGAGAAACTCCACGCAGGGATGNGCAATATTATATTTCGACAAAATNTTGCTCACGAACATTAGCGACGGNTCATACGGAGCCTCGCGGATNGTCTGTTCCAAAACCTTCNGGGTATAAGGAATTTTTTGTGAGTCNAACAGTCGTTTGAACAGCTGAATCATATTAAGCGAATTTGTTAAATGCCGCGGACGTTGAGGGGAGAGTCAGCGCCCACGGCATTCGGTTGGTATTTATGGTATTAGATAAGATGAAAATCAACCCCTTGGTGGCCAATCGAAATCTGAAGATGTTTTGCAGGCTGTTTTATTGGTGATGTCGCTGACGTATGCGCAAGAACCTTGCTCAAGAAAACCATCTTCTGCTTTCCAAGAACATGGAGTTCCGGGAGCTTTATTTTTGCAGGCGTCGTACCGATTTTTTGCCTGTGTCCCCGAATCGCCGGAATCATCTTTATTGCCTGAATCGCCTGAATCGCCGGAATCAATTTTAGAAAGGTCACACATATCACTCACGCCGGAGTTGCCATCCTCATCATAACAAACTAAAAAATGAGGATAATCGCTATCGCCTATCTCTGCGAAAATGACATCAGCTTCTGTACCGCTGCAGGATACGGTTTGGTCTGTACCGTAACAGGGTAAACGAAATGTTTGATTTGCTTTGGTAGTGCCATGTACTGCGCCTTTTTCTTTAATCTCACCATTGGTCAAGATTTTAATTTTCGATGATGTTTTCATAGAATTATAGTTTGTTGTTAAACATTAAGTTGAGCCGACTCAATGTAATAACAATATTTGACGCAGATTGTTCAAAAATTTCATGAAAAAATTTGGATAATTAATAAATTTGCTTTAACTTTGGCATCAGTAAACAAATTTATAAACGCTTGTATTCATCTAAATTATGTCAAGGCTTAGATTATTGGTAGTTTTATGTAGTTTTATGGCTTGTTTATATGCAAGTGGCGACAATGTTATATCATTCGGGCCGGAAAAGGGGAAAGTAACATACTCGTTCAGTGTTGTAGATTCCATTACCGGGCGGAATGTGAAGGATCTTGAAATTTTAGGATTCGTGCCCGGTGATTCTGCGGTTATTGCTAAGGGCTTTAGTCTGAACGTTATCATGGGCATGAGGGAGAAAGAACTCACCTATATTAAGTTCCCGGCGACTGATAGTTGCGACTATCAGATATATATTGATGCGAGTGGTTATTTGCCGCGAACTATTCCTGTTTCGGTTCATAATGGTTTATCGGGTAGAGAATTTGGGCTTGGGGAAATCGCCCTGCTGAAAGAGCCGAAGAAATTAAATGAGGTAACGGTTACGGCGTCGCGCGTGAAACTATATTACGACGGCGACACGCTGGTCTATAATGCCGACGCGTTTCTGCTGCCCGAGGGTTCGATGCTCGATGATTTGATTCGCAAGCTCGATGGAGTTACGATTAACCGAAGCGGTGAGATTTATTGCCGCGGACGAAAGGTGGAGAGTCTGATGCTCGATGGTCGCAAGCTGTTTAACGGCAATCCGCGCATGTTAATGCAGAATCTCGGGGCTTATACGGTTAAGAAGATTAAGGTCTATGATTATACGTCGAAGGAGGATAAGTTTCTCGGTTATTCCGCCAACGGCCAAAAGCCGATGGTTATGGACGTAGTGCTCAAACAGCAGTTTTCTATCGGCAAGTGGGTGAATCTGGATGCCGGCTATGGCACGTCGAACCGCTATCTGGGCCGATTGTTTGCGCTCGGGTTCACAAAAAAGGTTGCAATAGCGGCGTTTGCCAATATTAATAATCTGTCAACGGGCGATAATCCCGACCGATATGACGAATGGTCGCCGGGAAAGGCCGGCACGAGCGACAGCCGCTATATTTCGGGAGGATTGTCGTATCAATACGATTCCAGCACGCTGACTTTCAGCGGCGACGCGGCGGTCAATACCGATAAGGTCAATAGCATTGTCGGACGCGAGAGCGTCAATTATCTCACCGGGGGTAATACCTACAGGAATTCATTTAACAACAGCCTCACACGCAATCTTAGTGTCAATACCAAGCATAATTGGTATATGCAGTTTCCGAAGGCAACACTAACGCTGACTCCGCAGTTCAGCTATTCGCATAACCGCAGTGACGGCTCAACAACGTCGGCTGTTTTCGATGATGATATGCGAAGCGTAACGGCTGCCGCAATTGAGGCCATGTATTCGGGCAATGCCGACAGTCTGCTGATTCATGCAATCAACCGCAACATGAGCCTGAGCCAGTCGAAGGGCAACGGCTTGAGCGGCAGTTTGGGCGCGAGAACTCTCGTTCCGCTGCCAAAACTCGCCGATGGCGTTAATCAGAATTTGACGATAAACGTTAACGGCAGTTATTCAAATAACCGCAGCGACAGCTATAACCGCAACACGATTAATTATGGCCGCGATTCGGAGCCGGCCTATGATTTTTATGCGCTGAGACGTGTCGGGCCGTCGTGGCGTGCCTATGGTAACGGCTCGGCGACGTATAACCTGAACATCCGCGAGCAGCATATCTTTATGCTGACCTATGCGTATTCTCATAACCATGACCTGAACACCTCTGACCGCTATTTGCTCAGCAATCTCGACAAGGCGTCGCTGGTTGGCCTGCGGTTTGCGGAGCTGCCGCCCGACGTTGATTTATCTGCTGTTATAGACCCCGACAATAGCCGCAAAACGCGCTACCTGACGGATTCTCATCGCCTGAACGGGTGGATGCGCCTGCAATGGTCGAGAACCCACGGCGATCGCACCAATGGCATATATATTATTACTGCCCCGAAGCTGGAGTTTCTTGACCGCCGTTATGACTATACGCGTCCGAACTATGACACAACGGTTGTTCAGAGCAATATTCTGCCTTCAATTAAAGCAAATATAAATCTGTCGTCTACTATCAAAAATGAGAATGTTCATAAGAGCGGCGGTATTAGTTTCGGGTGGGAATCAAATCCGTCGCTGATTTCGATGGGTAACCTGGTTAATGTTTCAAATACGAGTGATCCTCTTGATATTTTCCGCGGCAACCCGAATCTTCGCAATGGTTACAGACATTCGGCGAATGTTAAACTATGGTGGAATCAGATTATGCCCCACTATCATAATCACACTTTGACCTTTAGTTATCTGTTTTCTGATAGAGAGGTTGCGAGCGGGTATTTCTATGATCCTCAAACCGGCGTGACGGTTAACTCGATGTATAACGTCAGCGGCTATCGGAATTATTCGGTAGAGTATCGCGGCAACGGTGATATTTTCAGTAAAAGAAACCGAAATTTGAATTATAATGTCGGCGCGGAATTGATGAATACCAGGAGTCCGCAAATGGTGGCTGAGGGTACCGACGATGGCCGGCTGGTACCGTCGCGCCGGTTTATGAACATGACTCACATAGAGCCGTCGGCAAGCCTCACATTTCGTTATGGGCGCCGCCACCATTCGATATCGGTGGGCTGGAGAGGCAGTTTCGACCACTCGAGCAGCGACGCCGCGGGCTATCAGCCGATGGACCTGGCAAATCTGCGCTATAACCTCGGGTTAGGGTTCGGATTGCCTGCGGATATAAGGTTAACGACTTCTGCGAGCCTGAATACCCGTCGGGGCTATGATGATCCGGCGCTGAACAGCAATGAGGTGGTTTGGAATGCGTCGGCGTCGTGGACGTGGAAAAAGCAGCGGCTGACGTTCATTTTGGACGCCTACGATATGTTGGGTCAGATAAAGGTGATTTCGGCCTATTCGAATGCGCTGGGACGCACGGAGTCGTGGAAGAACACATTGCCGCGCTACGTTTTGCTGCGCCTGCGCTATCATCTCGACGTTTCGCCGAAATAAGCGAGAGGGGAGGCCGGTCGGGCCTCCCCTCTGATTTGAGGGTAACGGTTATAGGATTATTTGCCGATTTTGTCGGATGCGGCTCGGGCTTTGTCGGCCAGGGAGTCGGCCAGGTCGGCGGCTTTTCCGAGGAGGTCGGAAACGGTGCCGGATGCTTTTTCCTTGAGGTCGGAAACGGTATCGGATGCTTTTTCCTTGAAGTCGGCGGCTTTTTCCTTAATGGTGTCGCCAACGGCTTTGGCTTCCTGCTGAGCGGCAACGCGTGCGGCGTCGGTGCTTACCTGAGCGGCGGTTTTGGAGACTTGGGCTGCCTGTTGGGCAATGGTTTCGTTAATAGCTGACATAGTACTTGAATTTTTTAAGGGGGGTTAGTATTATTGCTGGCTGAAGATTACGATGCGGTTCCAGTTGTTGGTTTCGTAGGGCTGGACGCTCGAGCCTTCGGCAGACTTGGAGAGGCGGTCGGCTGAGATGCCGTAGTTGTTGACCAAAGCGTCGTAGACGGCCTGGGCGCGGCGTTCGGAGAGCTTTTGGTTATAGGCGGCGGAGCCGGTGTCTTTATCGGCGAAGCCGGTAATGGTAATCTTGGTGTCGGGGTTCTGTTTGAGGTAGTCGGCAACGTTGTAGACGTTGACCATTTCCATGGGGGTAATCTTTGCGGAGTTGAGCGTGAAGCGAACGGTGGTCAGCATCGGAGCGGCTGCGGGAGCAGGGGCGGGAGCCGGCGCGGGCTGCACTTCGGGGCAGGGGAGCTGCGATTCGGCTGCGGAGAGGGCAGCGGCGGTAACGGCGAGCTCGTCGCGCAGGTTGTTGACCTGGTTATTGAGCGAGGCAACGTAGGCGGCGTTGGTGCAGGGGTCGTAGGTTTTGAAGTCTTTGCCGCCGATGTTGATGTTGAAGCCGCCAACGCCTTGGAATGCGAGGTCGATGGGGAGGTCTTCGGCGATGTTGTTGAAGTTGTCGCCTGCGAAGATTGCGCGGCCTTCAACGAAGAAGTCAACGTGGCGGCTCAGGCGCAGGCGCAGCTGAATACCGGCGCTGACGGGGATGGCCCAGGAGGTAGTGCGTTTGTAGCCGTCGTTGTAAACGTTGATGTCGTCGGTTGCGTTGCCGAAGTGGTGGTTATAGGTGCCGCCGATACCAACGAAGGGTACTATGCTGAAAACGCGGTTGGGGTTCACTCCTGAGGTTGAGTTGAGCATGTCCCACATGAAGTCGGCATTGACCGAAGCCGAACGGAAGTGGAGGTTGCCGTCCTTGATGCCTTCAACGTAGTTGCCGTAGTTGCCGCTGATGCGGAATGCCATGTAGGGCGAGAACCAGCGACCGAAGCCAAGGTTATAGTTCGCGCCGACTTTTGCGGGGCCGTAGCGGAAGCCTTCCATCGCGGCGATGTTGACGCCGGCACCGGCCTGAATGAACCAGCCGTCGCGCCAGGAATTGTAGTAGTGCACTTTGCAGTCGGGAACCTCGGTAACGGAGATGGTCTCGGAGGTGAGAACGACGTCGTTGTTCTGGGCGGCGGCGCTGAATCCGCCTGCAGCTATGGCTGAGGCCATGAGCGCGAGAATAGTCTTGTTTGCCATTTCAGAATAGTAGTAAAGTTAAAATGTGTTTCAGTATGGCAATAAAACAAAACTTCCGGCCAAAAGGTTCAGTCAGAGGCTATGCAAAGTAGCGGGCGGCGGGGTGGGCGATGATGATTCCGCAGGTCGACGACAGCGGATTCATGGCTCCGGTTTCCGTTAGGGTGATTCCTAATTCATTGAGGTGGAGAAGTTTATTGAGGGTGAAGATGAGCGAATGGTCGGGCAGCGAGGGGTAGCCGACGGCGGGGCGGATTCCGCAGCCGTTTTCGAGGCCCCAGAGGTCGGTTGCAACCCGGCGGTGGAGCCAGGCGGTTGCCGCTTCGGCCAGGCGGTTGGCCAGAACGGCGTCGGTTATGGCATTGGTCTTGTCGGCGCTGACGCTGACGGCAAAGAGCGCCGCATGGTCGCCTTCGGGGGCGATATAGTCGGCCAGCGCCGGGCAGCTTTTCTGCGGGCGCAGGGAGCGGGGAGTTGGAATCGCGATGTTGCCGATGGTGATTTCTTCGGGCGCGGTTCGGCGCGCGGGGGCAATGATTGCGCGCGCGTTGACGCTGAAGCGCAGGCGGTGCAGCGCCTCGCGGGCTTCGTCGACGATGCGCTGAACGTCGGGATTGCCGAAGTCGGGAACGATGGATAGCTCGCCCAGGTAGCCTCGCCAGTTGATCAGCGGCTCCAGGTCGGCCAGGCCGGGGTGGAAGTCAAACGTGCCGGTGGTTTTCGGCGCGGGGGTGGGGGCTGTGACCGCTTCGGAGAGTTGGCGCGCCCGGTCGAGGTCGAGCTGCGGAGCGCGCTGCTCGTAGCGGGCGCGCAGGAGCTCCTGGTCGCGCTGAATCTCGGCGGCCAGTTCGTTAATGTGCATGACTTTCGGCGGCAGCGAGGCGGCGTCGAGCGTGTGGACCACCGGGGCGGAATAGAGCGGCGCGATTTTAACGGCGGTGTGGAGATCGGAGGTCGTTGCGCCGCCAATAAACAGCGGAATCCGGGCGCCGCGCGCTTCCAGTGCGCGGGCAACCACGCACATCTCCTCAAGCGACGGGCTGATCAGTCCGCTCAGGCCAATGGCGTCGGCGCGCTCGCGCAGGGCGGTGTCAACAATAACGTCGGCTGGCACCATAACCCCCAGGTCAATGACCTCGAAGCCGGCGCAGCGCATAACCGTTGCAACGATGTTTTTGCCAATGTCGTGAACGTCGCCGCGCACCGTTGCGAGTACCATCTTGGGGCGGTTGGCCGAGGTTTCGTCGCCCCCGAAGAGCGGGGTCAGGTAGTCAACGGCGGCACGCATAACGTCGGCTGCACGAACAACCTGGGGCAGGAATATCTTGCCGGCGCCGAAGAGCTCGCCGACTTTGTTCATCGCCGCCATCAGCGGCCCGTTGACGACCGCCATAGCCGAGCCGCACGCTGCGATTTCCTCATTGAGCAGCTCCGGCAGTCCGTCCTTGTTGCCGCTCAGAATCAGATTGCCGAGAGTCGGTTTGGCGGGAGCGGCAGTGGCAGATGGGGCGGCGGCAGGTTTGGCTTGGGCGGGCGCGTCGGCCACCATAGCCGCCGAGAGGTTGACCAGCGATGAAGTGGCCTCGGCGGTGGCATTGTCGATGACCGCATCGATGGCCGCTAGCAGGCTGGGGTCGGCGTTAGCGCCGGGCTCAATCGGGTCGGCGGGGCTCATGATGGCCATTGTCAGACCCATTGCGCGGCCCCGCTGCAGAAAGCGCGCGTGCATCAGCTTTCGCAGCGGATTGTTGCCGCGGAACGAGAACGACAGGTTGCTGATGCCGCCGCTGACGCGCGCGCCGGGCAGATTGGCGGCAATCCACTCTGCGGCGCGCAAAAAGTCAATGCCATAGGTTGCGTGGTCGTCGATGCCGGTTGCAATGGCAAGCACATTGGGGTCGAAAACAATGTCGGCGCCCCGGAAGCCGGCCCGGCTGACCAGAAGCTCGTAGGAGCGACGGCAAACCTCGGTGCGACGCTCAAAGGTAGTTGCTTGTCCTTGCTCATCGAAGGCCATGACAACCACCGCGGCTCCCAGTTCGCGCAGGCGGCGCGCATGGGCCAGAAACTCCTCCTCTCCCTCTTTGAGACTGATGGAGTTAACGATCGGGCGCCCGGGAATCACTTTCAGCGCCCGCTCAATGACGGCAAAGTCCGACGAATCGATCATCAGCGCCGCCGGCGCCGTTCGCGGATCGGCCACGAGCAGGCGAACGAAGCGCTCCATTTCGCTGCCGGCCGAGAGCATGGCGTCGTCCATGTTGATGTCGAGAATATGGGCGCCGCGTTCAACCTGCTGCGCGGCAATGTTGAGCGCCTCCGTCATGTTGCCCTCCTGAATCAGCCGCAGAAACTTGCGGCTGCCGGCAACGTTGCAGCGCTCGCCAACGCGATAGAACTCCTCGGCGGGAATCAGCTCCTGGCCGGCCAGACGCAGGCGGTTGGTCGGCGCCGCGGGCGAGTAGGGGCGGGCGCTCCTGGCCGCTGCGGCGATTGCGCGGATATGGTCGGGGGTCGTGCCGCAGCAACCGCCAACGATGTTGAGCCGGCCTCGCTCCAGCAGGCGGCGCAGCGTAAAGGCCATTGCGTCGGGCAGCTGGCGGTAGCGCCCCAGCTCGTCGGGCAAGCCGGCGTTGGCATGGAGCGAAACGTAGAAGGGCATCTCGGCGAGTTGCTCAACGAACGGCAACATCTGCTCAACGCCGAAGCCGCAGTTCAGGCCGACCGACAGCGGCTCAACGTGGGCCACCGATGCGACAAAAGCCTCGAGAGTCTGGCCGCAGAGCAGTCGCCCGGAGTCGGTCAGAGTAGCCGAAATCATTACCGGCACGTCGCGTCGGGCGGCGGCACGGGCACGGCTGATGCCGGCAATGGCCGCCTTGGCGTTGAGAGTGTCGAACACCGTTTCGACCAGCAGAACGTCAACGCCGCCGGCAATCAGTGCGGCGGCCTGCTCGGCATAGGCGTCGGCCATCATGTCGAACGTAACGTCGCCGCCCATCGACAGCGAAATCCCCGTCGGACCCATCGAGCCGGCAACGTAGCGCTCATCGCCGGCGGCCCGGCGCGCAATGCGCGCGGCGGCGAGGTTTATTTCGGCGGCGCGGTCGCTCAGCCCATATTCCGCCAGCGAAAAGCGGTTGGCGTTA
>JAAVDE010000016.1 GCA_014801955.1 Bacteroides sp.
AAATCTCATTTTCAAGATACTCTCGGCAAGACGTTCCGACCATACGAGAATCAGAATCTTTTCTCGCTTGCACTTGACAGGGATTTCAAGGAGGATAACGATCGTTTGTTGGCCTCTCTTGGCGAGAACTTCTATGTCGTGCCAGTTAAGTTGGGTGAAGATCCATCAGCCCGTATCGAGACAGAGCGAGCAGCTAAAGGTTCAGTAGAAAGCTCTAGTGGCATGGGTAAATTCTTGACGTGTCTTGTTCGCAAGGAAGAAATGGGCGAAGACGGACGAAAGAATATTACAAAACTTTATCAGTTGTTTTATAACCACCAGGCAGAAGGTGCGACTTATGTTATGCTCAACATGCCCAGTGGAGACATATCCGAGGCTAAATATTTATTGCCCATTATCGACAATTCCATCGATGGCTATTATGATATCGAACGAATATCATTCGGCACACGCACGAAACAGACAAAAGACGGTCTATCTATCCCGAACTATCCGACACTTCGCATCAAGATCGGTTTATATCATCCATTTGAGCACCTATATACAGAAGGCATTGTACCCCGTATGGCGAATCAAATATGGAGCTATAACCAACTCCGGAATGTAATGGTTAAATCTAATGGCTATAGGAACGTTGACACCGATATTTTAACAGCCGAAGAGCCTGAAGAACTATATGGGAAGTATATCCATACGATTGAATCAGATTTTATTGAGAACTCCTTAGATTGAAAATTATGTGGTCAGATATTGAAACTTCTACCGATTTATTGGGATACACGGTTCACGCTTCAATTTTACGTGAGGTGGTGTCTAATGAAAAAAATCTCCCTATTACTATAGGGCTATATGGCGATTGGGGATGTGGTAAGTCCAGCGTCCTTAAAATATTACA
Organism: Bacteroides sp.; assembly: GCA_014801955.1. Classification (GTDB taxonomy): domain Bacteria; phylum Bacteroidota; class Bacteroidia; order Bacteroidales; family Muribaculaceae; genus UBA3263. Next base: position 896 of record JAAVDE010000016.1, read on the forward strand.
AAGTCAATTGGAAGAAGACAAGGACTGTGTTGTAATTTACTTTGATGGATGGGCTTTTGAAAGCTTTGATGACGCTAAAATGGCCTTAATCCAGGGTATTGTAGATTCTCTTGAATCAAATGAGAGATTTTGGGAAAAAGTTAAGGACCAAGGAAATGATCTAAAAAAAGCTTTCAAAAAATTAGGGAAGTCCATTAATTGGATGCGGGCTTTAAAATGGACTGCTACAGCAGGAGCCTCAGTCGTAGCTGCAAGTGCAACTGGTGGACTTTCTTTGATTATTCCGCCTCTTATGGAGTTTTTCAATCAAAACAAGGGTAAATTGGAGGAAGTGTTACTCAGCGATAATGCAGAGAACGTACTTAAAGATGTTATATTCAAGGATGACTCGGATAAAAAATATCAGGCAGTAAGGGAATTTAGACGCGACTTCGAAGATTTGATTCAAAAGTCCAAACAAGGAAAAATTGTAGTCCTTATAGATGATCTTGATAGATGTCTTCCTCGCAACATCATAGAGAATCTTGAAGCCATTAAGTTATTCTTGAATGTTCCGAAAACTGCGTTTGTAATAGCAGCTGATCAATTTATTGTATCGAATGCCATCAAAAGTGAGTACAAAGCAATTATTGATGCTTCAGATGAGGTATCTGTTGGCTCAGAAGTAAAAAGACCTAATCTAGGCGATTCGTATATGGAAAAATTTATTCAACTACCATATAATATACCAACGCTTAGCCAAAAAGAGGTGGAGACTTATGTTACTCTTCTTTTTAGTCAATCACTTTTGCCAGATAAGATATTTTCATTAGTACACAAAGATTTTACTCAATTCTGTATTAAAAACAAATTTGATTGCTACGGTTGGAGCAATATCAAAGAAGTTATTAAAGATAGTAGCAGCGAAACCTCAAGCTTACAGGAGATCGTAGGCTTCCTTGTTCGATTCTCAAATATAATTGGACAATCTCTTCGTTGGAATCCTCGATTGATTAAACGCTTCTTGAATGCTTATGAAATAAGATGTGCTCTGCTATCAAAATCTGACATTACAGATACGAAATCCAAATTCGCTTTGCTAAAACTAATGTTGATAGAGAAAGATGATATTTCGTTATTTCGTGAACTCAATTCGTGGGTAATGTCCAAAGCAGGAATACCTGAAGAATTACGAACAATAGAAACCTTTGCACAAGGAGACAGAAAAGGAGAACTAGAATTTAAGGGTTGGAATAAGCCTTCAATTTTGCACATAATGGTCGAAGAACCATTATTCAGTCAAGCAAACCTGAAGGAACTCTTCTGGGTTTCTAGAGACAATCTTGTATCAGAGATGTCTGGGGTATCGCTTATTCCAACAAGAATAAGAACTCTCTTCAAGGAGGTGTATAGCGCATCTTCAACTAAAATACAGAATAACATTATTCATACAAAAGTCAAACCATTATCTCAAGGAGACTTGCGTGATTTCTATGAGTTGTTGGATGCTCAAATCACTATCAATCCCATGGAATCAAAAGGTTATTTAATTTATTGCAGTTGCGATGAATTGGGTATTAGTAATGCTTTCGATAGATTTGTTGAACTCATCGCACGTGTTGGAGCAAATAGTATTTCAATTTCAATTGCGAATCAAATTAAAGACTTACTTGACAGGCACATCAACGAATCTTCGTTCCGTGAAAGATTGTATGCAAATAAAAAATTAAAACGTGCTATAGAATCTAAATAAGATGGGTACATCACATAGACATAAACCTGGCGTTTTAGGTGAACCCAACTGGGGAAGCACCTCATCCTCAATGACCTCTGCGGCAAAAGCTGAAGAAAAGGCAGATGCATTAGAGCATAGCCAATCAGCTCAAACCAATAAAAAGCAATACGAGTCCTTACAAAAGAGATATGCGAATGCTTTTAGACGTAATTATCATAAGACGGTGCGCAATTTGGTTCGAGCCGCTGGTGGAAGGGAAAAAGTCAGTAAAGGCAGTTCACGAGTATTAGGTCACGCTGGTTTAGCAGTAGCTAGAGATATTACATCGACTTTCGCCGATATTGCTTCTAAAGGGATTGACAATTGGCTAACTGAGAAGGGTATCAACTTAAAAAATGGGAGATCTTGTTTGGAAATCCTCGATTTTCTGCGCCAGTATTTAAGTGCAAATGTTGTAGGTATGGACGAAACCGCCGCAAACGATGCACTTCAACATGTATTGGAAAAGTTCGAAGGCGATATAAACGAAGATGCAAGTAATTTCGATGATGTTCTCAATTCTATTATGTCATCAAATGCAATTGTCGAAATCATTGACGAATTTATGGGAATCTACATCTTCAGCCATCTTTCTCAGAATTTTCAAGAGAAAATAGAACATGACAGAGGAACTAATATCTCAGAATCTACAATGTCTGACATTAAGGGGTTGATTTTGGATGATGTTCGTAGAGGATACAACGGCCATACATCTGCTGAGATAGATTGGACTGGGAAAGAAGGTCATGATTTCATACAGAAAGAATTTAATCGAATAATATACATATTGTGCGGCGATGAAGATTGAAACCACCACATACACTATTAGAGATTTCTCCAAGAAGGATATTAGACTTAATATTGGATTATCCATAACGACAGATGTCGATGTAATTAATTCATCTGTAGACATTCAATTATACCCTATTGCATCTTTCCAAGGCCGAATTCCGGAGGAGGCTTTCAGTCTTCTGCTGTTATCAGCCATAGTCTATTCAATTGATCGATCAGTAAATAGACATAAATATTCCATTGATGGATGGACAAGAGAATTTGACGTAGACATCAATTTGCCCGCTTGTGATAGATTTAAGCAGAGCAAGACTGATATAGAGCAAATGCTTTCCTTCTTGACAGGAGATTACTGGTGTTTCAATTTTGCAGGAGATACTGTTGTAGAATATCCCAATATCAAATTAGACGCCTATTATGATAACATAACTCAGGTAAATCTATTTTCCGGAGGATTGGATTCGCTGATCGGCGCCATTGATTATGTTGCACATAATCCAAACGGCAAGTTATATCTGTCGTCTCACTACGATAGTTATATGACCGGCCCCAAGATAGACCAATCTCGGGTTCGTAAAGAGTTAATAGAGGAATATGGCAAATCTATTGTGTATCATGAAGGCATTTGTATTACCCCTGGTGTATCTAAAGAAACATCATGCCGCTCAAGATCACTCGTTTTCATTGCATTGGCAAATATAGTTGCTTCATATGCTAAGTGCGATGTCGTTATTCCAGAGAATGGCTCCGTTTCACTTAATTTCCCATTATCTCACTCTAGACGTGCTGCATGTAGTACGCGTACAACTCATCCAATTTTTCTTTCTCAGTTCCAAACCTTACTAGTTAAGCTTGGATTATCAACAAGAATTTATAACCCTTATGAGTTTATGACAAAAGGAGAAATGGTAAAGGATTGTGCCAATATGGATCTGCTTATCAGAACACTTCCATTATCTAATTCCTGTGGTAAACGAAATATGCATCAGCACATGTTTGATAACAGCAAAGCAACTCATTGCGCTCATTGTATGCCGTGTATGTATAGAAAAGCCGCGACGATTGGTATCAAAGATTTAACAAGCTATGGGAACAAGCTTCAAACGATATTCCTTAAGAAATCCAATGCTGTTTCAAATGATTTTTATGCTATGCTTGATTTCTTGAAAAAGGACCTTACTCATGACGAAATCAGAAGAGAACTTCATGTAGCCGGTATGGCAGGATTCAGTGATTTGGATTCTTATATTGACCTTGTAATTCGAACAAGAGCTGAGTTGTCCAATATGCTTCGTAAGGAGAACTCAACATTGATTAATCAATATATGGGTTGGGAATGATAATTGATGCTCATTGTCATATTGACATGCTTTCTGCTCCTGAAAAGTATTTAATGGAAATGGAACAGTCGGAAAGGGTTACTATTGGAATGACAAATAGTCCCTCTCATTATCTCATGGGAAGGCCACATTTTTACGGACTAAGACATTCTAGACTAGCTGTTGGATTCCATCCACAACTCGTCCGCCAAATAAATAGTGAATTGAGTACTTTTGTTAGTTGCTTAGATTCGACCTCTTATGTAGGAGAAATCGGCTTAGATTTTTCAGAGGATTATGTGTCTACTAAACCACTACAGATTGCTTGTTTTGAAAAAATATGCAGTAATTTGAAAGGTAAATCTAAACTTGTAAGTATTCACTCAAGAAAAGCAGAACGAGAGACCGTAGAGATAATAAATCGTAATGAAGTATCTATACCTATCTTTCATTGGTATTCGGGGCCACTTAGCCTTATACCTCAAATAATAGAATTTGGGGGGTATTTTTCTGTAAATGAAGCAATGACTCTTTCAGAAAAAGGTAGAAGGATAATTAGTAAAATACCATTAGATAGACTTCTTACAGAAAGTGATGCTCCGTACAATGGAAAGAGCAATATACTTCAAGCTTTAAAAAATCTTCATATTGATACTGAGATTATCTATAATAATTTTAAGACACTCATAAATACCATAAAGTAATATTCGTGCTTATGAAAAAGAAGTTTTAGGTCCGAAACAGTACAGCGGGCTCCTTCCCTTTTCAGATTGAAGAGAAAGAAGATAGTACACATATAGTCTGTAGTAATAATCGTAATTGACATTCGCGTTACTTTATAATGAGTATTTTATTACATAAATATCTAGACATTAATGGTGCTATAATGATGCTACATCATAGTAATTTGATGTATGCTAATGCGACTACGTTTAATGATCCGTTTGACTGTCACCCATCTTTGATTGATTTTTCCAAAGTACCATCTGAAAGATGTAAAATATGGGATGCAACAGTTATTGAAGATTTAGAATCTAATAGATACATAAACAATCGGAACGATTTATGGATCTGTTGTTTATCTAAAGTATATGATTCTCTATTGATGTGGAGTTATTATAATAAACATGTAGGTGTCTGTATAGGGCTTAATATGGAGCATGTTAAAAAATATATCCATATCGGATATGGTATGATGGTAACGACGCAAGCACGTGAAGTAAAATATACTGACATTATTAACAAACCGGATTATTATCGTGACCGCGAAGATTATTTCTCTTATCAAATATTCACAAAGGCAAAAGCGTGGGAACATGAACAGGAAATGAGATTATTTATCTTTAAGCCCTCGCCAATGTTTATGGCGTTATTGCCGTTTCAAGAAGATAAAAACGAACTTAATTGGAAAGAAGTAAGGTCATTTATAAAAATTGGACCGGAATGCTTTGATTCAATATATTTTCAATATATTTAGGTGTGAATATTGATACGACCGATAAGGAAAAAATAATCAAGCTTGCAAAGCAAGTTAATCCTGAAATGAAGGTCTATCAGATGATTCCCGATACAAGTTCATTTAATCTAATAGCAACTAAAGAAGAGGAAATAATATAAATAAAATTTATGACAACTCTTTACTATGGCGAAGAAGTTTGAGATACGAAATAGTACGGCGGAGTTCCTGATCTTTCAGATTGAGGGAAAGGAGGATGGTGTGCAGGTTGTGTACCGTGATGAAAGTATCTGGTGCACGCAGAAGGCTATGGCGCAATTGTTTGATTGCACCACTGACAACATAGGGCTGCATCTGAAAAACATATACGAAACCGGAGAGCTATCACAAGAGGCAACTACCGAGAATTTCTCGGTAGTTCAAACCGAAGGTGAGCGTCAGGTAAATCGCAATCTCAAATTCTACAATCTTGATGCCATTATATCTGTGGGTTATCGTGTGAATAGCACACGAGCTACGCAGTTCAGGCAGTGGTGTACTTTCGTACTGCGTCAGTTTGCCATTCGCGGATATGTGATTGACAAGAAGCGGATGGAGAACGGTTCGTTTATTGGAGAGGATTATTTTGAGCATCTGTTGGCTGAGATTCGGGAGATACGTCTGAGTGAACGCCGTTTCTATCAGAAGTTGACGGATATATACTCCACTGCGATTGACTATAACCGTGATGCACCGACCACGCGGCTTTTCTTCAAAAAGGTGCAGAATAAAATGCACTATGCAGTGCACGGACATACCGCTGCTGAATTGATTGTGGAGAGAGCCGATGCTGACAAAGAACACATGGGACTGACTACATGGGAGAATGCTCCTCACGGAAAAATCGTAAAGCCCGATGTTAGTATCGCCAAGAATTATCTCAAGGAGAACGAGCTTGAAGATATGGGGAGGCTTGTCAATGCTGTTCTCGACATGGCTGAACGAATGGCGAAGCGGCACATTCCTATGACAATGGAAGATTGGGCGAAACGAATCGACATTATACTTGAAGCGACCGGTGATGTAGTTCTAACGGATGCCGGAAAGGTTACGGCTGAATTTGCCAAAAGTTTTGCGGAGTCGGAATTTGAGAAATACCGCATTATCCAAGATCGACTATTCCAATCAGACTTCGACCGATTCAACGACAACCTTCTTTCATCGGATACAGAATAATTACTTACCATGACATACGAAGAAAAGTATAACGAGCTGGTGGAGTTGTCGCATAGCGAAAACACTGAAATAAAAGAGAAAGCTGATGCGTGGCTTATTAGTATCGGTCTGCAAGTTGCAGCCGAACTGAAAGTTTCTGCGTTTCTACTTGATTTGGCAATCAGAAACGTAAAGGGCGAAATAACACGTGACGAAGTTAGTCAG
>JAAVDE010000017.1 GCA_014801955.1 Bacteroides sp.
CGCGGCCGCTGCCGGTGTCGGATTTGCCTTTTTCTATCAGAATAAAAACGCGAAATCGCGTGCTAAACTGATCCTCTCGGATGCCGAACGCGAAGCCGAAGACCTCCGCCGCTCGCGCGAACTCGAAGGCCGCGAAGAGGCTCTGCGTATCACCGCCGAAGCCGAAAAGACCGCCAACCAGCGCCTGCAAAAGGTCCAGCAGGCCGAATCGCGCGCCAAGCAGCGCGAACTCCAGCTGAATCAGCAGCAAAGCGAAAACCAGCGCGCCAAAAACGACAACGAGAACACCCGCAACCACCTCGAAGCTCAGCTGGCAATCTGCGAAGAAAAGAAACAGGAACTCGACAAGATGCACCGCTCGGCAATCGACACTCTCGAGCACCTCTCGGGTCTCAGTTCCGAAGAAGCCAAGGAAAAACTCGTTGAGAGCCTAAAGGACGAAGCCAAAACCGCCGCCCAGAGCTACATCAACGAAATCATGGACGAAGCGAAGCTGACCGCCAACAAGGAAGCCAAACGCATTGTTATTCAAACCATTCAGCGCGTTGCAACGGAAACCGCCGTTGAAAACAGCGTTACCGTTTTCCACATCGACAGCGACGAAATCAAAGGCCGCATCATTGGCCGCGAAGGCCGCAACATCCGCGCCCTGGAAGCCCACACCGGCATTGAAATCATCGTTGACGACACGCCGGAAGCCATCGTGCTCAGCGGCTTCGACCCCGTTCGCCGCGAAATTGCCCGCCTGGCCCTGCACCAGCTCGTTGCCGACGGCCGCATCCACCCGGCGCGCATCGAAGAAGTGGTTGCCAAAGTGCGCAAACAGGTTGAGGAAGAAATCATTGAAACCGGCAAACGCACCGCTATCGACCTCGGCATCCACGGCCTGAACCCCGAACTCATCCGCCTGGTAGGCAAAATGAAATATCGCTCCAGCTACGGCCAGAACCTTCTGCAACACGCCCGCGAAACCGCCAACCTCTGCGCCGTCATGGCCGCCGAACTCGGCCTCAACCCGAAAAAAGCGCGCCGCGCCGGCCTGCTCCACGACATCGGCAAAGTGCCCGACGAGGAGCCCGAACTGCCCCACGCACTGCTGGGCATGAAGCTGGCCGAGAAATACAAGGAAAAACCCGACATCTGCAACGCCATCGGTGCCCACCACGACGAAGTGGAGCCCACCACCCTGCTGGCCCCCATCGTTCAGATCTGCGACGCCATTTCCGGCGCCCGCCCCGGCGCCCGCCGCGAAATCGTTGAAGCCTACCTCAAGCGCCTCAACGACCTGGAGCAGCTGGCTCTGAGCTATCCCGGCGTTATCAAAACCTATGCCATCCAGGCCGGTCGCGAGCTGCGCGTAATCGTTGGCGCCGACAAAATCGACGACGCCGAAACCGAAAAGCTCTCGGCCGAAATCGCCCAGAAGATTCAGGACGAAATGACCTATCCCGGCCAGGTTAAAATCACCGTTATCCGCGAAACCCGCTCGGTTGCCTTTGCTAAATAATGGAACCCGACGATATTAACCTGATTCCCGACAGCGAAGCGCGCCACCACCGCGACTGCGGCGACAGCCCGCGCGGCAAGCTGCGATGCCACGACTGGCTGGGCGACATTCCCGGCGGCATGGAGCCGTGCAACATAGTTGAGGTGCAGTTCAAAAACACCCGCAAGGGCTATTATCTCAACTCGCTCGGCCTCGACGTTACGAAAGGCGACATGGTCGCCGTTGAATCGGTGCCCGGCCACGACATTGGCCAGATAACGATGACCGGCCCGCTGGTGTTGCTTCAGATGAAGCGCGCCGGAGTGCGCCGCGACGCCGAGCTCAAGCGCCTGTTCCGCCTGGCCAAGCCCGCCGACATCGAAAAATATGAAGAAAGCCGCGCCCGCGAGGAGGAAACGATGATTCGCGCGCGCAAGATTGCCGACAGCCTTGGCCTGAACATGAAAATCGGCGACGTCGAGTATCAGGGCGACGGCCAAAAGGCTATCTTCTACTACATAGCCGACGAGCGCGTTGACTTTCGCCAGCTGATTAAAGTCCTGGCCGACACGTTCAAGGTCCGCATTGAAATGCGCCAGATCGGCGCTCGCCAGGAAGCCGGCCGCATCGGCGGCATCGGCCCCTGCGGCCGCCCGCTGTGTTGCTCAACGTGGATTAATAACTTCGTCAGCGTGTCGACCGGCGCCGCCAGGTTCCAGGACCTCTCGCTCAACCCCCAGAAGCTCGCCGGCCAGTGCGCAAAGCTGAAATGCTGCCTAAACTTCGAGGTCGACGCCTACATCGAAGCCGGACGCAAGCTGCCGCCGAAAGACGTTCACCTGGAAACCGCCGACGCCACCTGGTATTTCTTCAAAGCCGATATTTTCAAGGGCGAAATCCTCTACTCCACCGACCGCAAGATTCCGGCGAACCTGACGACCATCGACCGCCGGCGCGCCTGGGAAATCATTGAAATGAACAAGGCGGGCGAAAAGCCCGTTAACCTGCGGCGCGACGAAGACGTTGAAGCCGAAGCCCGCGAAAACCGCAAAGTCGACCTGCTCGACCAGGACAACATTAACCGCTTCGACAAAAAGAAGAAAAAGAAAAAACGCAAAAAGCCCGCGCAGCCCAAAAACCCCGGGCAGTCAAAAAACGATGAGCAAAAACAGTAGCAGCGCAATCGGCCTGCTCCTGCTTGGGGTTGCAGGCTTCGGCTCGTGCAGCTACTCGCCCGACAGCTACAGCTGCTTCTCCGCCATAGACCCCGCCGAAGGCTGGGCCTATGGCGATAGCTTCGTGTATATGCCCGAGATTCAAGACTCGCTCTGCAACGGCAGGCTGTCGCTGCTGGTGCGCCACACTAACGACTACCCCTTTGCCAACCTCTGGGTCGAAGTCAAAAGTCAGCAGCCCGACAGCAACGGCCTGAAAATCGTTACCGACACCTTCTGCATCACCCTGGCCGACATCTACGGCAACTGGCAGGGACGCGGCTCGGGCGCAACTATCGAGCGCCTCGACACTCTCTATGCCGACTTTCCGCTGATAAGCGGCGCCCCGCTGCGCCTGCGCCACGTCATGCGCCCCGAGCGGGTCGAGGGCATCGAAACCGTCGGCTTCATTTTTGAACCCAACTCACTGAAATGAACACCTCAATTTGCCTCCTTTCGCCCGCCGAGCAGCAGCTGCGCCTGCAGAAGCTCAACCCCGCGGGACCGATGATTTTCTGCGACCCGGCAAACCTGTTCTATCTGACCGGACGCATCTTTGCCGGCTACCTCTATGTTTCATCAGACCTCAAGCCGGTCTACTACATAAAACGCCCGCTGGAGCTGACCGGCGGCGACATTCGCTATATCCGCAAGCCCGAAGACATTGCCGCCGATTTCCCCGACGGATTCGACACCCTCGGCCTGGAACTCAGCTCAATGCCCGCAGCCGACGCCATGCGCCTGCAAAAGGGCCTCAACGCGCGCGAGCTCGTTAACGCCTCACCGTTGATAATGGCCGCCCGCGCCGTTAAAACCCCGCTCGAAATCAGCCTGCTGGAAGAAGACGGCATTAAGCAAGCCGCCTGCTACGGGCGTATTCCCGGCCTGTTTCAGAGCGGCATGACCGACATTGAACTTCAGGCGGCGATTGAATACACGCTGCGCCTGAACGGCTGCCTGGGCATCTTCCGGACCAACGGCCCGATGGAGCTCCACATGGGTTCGGTGCTGACGGGCGAGAATGCCGACGAGCCGTCGCCCTACGACTTTGCAATGGGCGGCCACGGCATCAGCCCCGCGCTCCCCGTGGGCGCCAGCGGCGAGGAAATCAAGCCTGACTCTGTTGTTATGGTCGACATGAACGGCTGCTTCAACGGCTACATGACCGACATGACGCGCATGTACTGCAACGCATCGTCGGCCTCGCAGCTCAACCCCAGGGTGTTGGCCGCCTGGGAATGTTCGCGCGAAATCTGCCATGCCCTGGCCCAAGCCGGCCTGCCCGGAACCGAAGCCAAGCGCCTCTATGAGCTCGCCGTTGAAATCGCGGAGCGCCACAAACTGACCGCCTACTTCATGGGCCACCGCCAGCACGCCGGCTTCGTTGGCCACGGCATCGGAATCACCGTTAACGAACTCCCCGTAATTGCCCCGCGCTCCAAGGCGGTGCTCGCCGAGGGCAACGTGATTGCCCTGGAACCGAAGTTCGTAATTCCCGGCTTCGGCGCCATCGGCATCGAGAACACCTACGTCGTAACCCCCGCCGGCCTGCGCTGCATAACCCCCGCGCCCGAAGAAATCACCCCGCTGATATGAACATTCCCGAAAAGGACATAAACACCCTGCGCCTGGTCGGCGAAGCCGCCGACTCGCTCGGGCTCGAAGCGTATGCCGTTGGCGGCTACGTTCGCGACTGCCTTCTGCAGCGCCCCAGCAAAGACATTGACTTCGTAACGGTCGGCTCCGGCATTGAGCTCGCAAAGGCGGTTGCTCGCAAGCTGGGTCGCGGAGCGCACCTGAGCGTGTTCAAGAACTTCGGCACCGCGCGCGTCAACTCCCGCGACCTGGAGCTGGAGTTCGTTGGTGCCCGTCGCGAAAGCTACAGCCACGACTCGCGCAAGCCGGTTGTTGAAGACGGCACTTTGGTCGACGACATTTCGCGCCGCGACTTCACGGTCAACGCCCTGGCCCTGCGCGTCAACGCCGAAGGCTTCGGCGAGGTGGTTGACCTCTTCAACGGCCTGGCCGACATGGAGCGGCGCGTTCTGCGCACTCCGCTCGACCCCGACGTTACCTTCTCCGACGACCCGCTGCGAATGATGCGCGCCGTTCGCTTCGCAACGCAGCTGCGCTTCGCAATCGACGGCAACACCTACGAGGGCATCTGCCGCAACGCCTCCCGCCTGGAAATCATTTCGCGCGAGCGCATCGCCGAGGAGCTCAACAAAATCATGAAGGCCCCCAAGCCTTCCATCGGCTGGCGCCTGCTGCTCGAAACCGGCCTGCTCCACTATATTCTGCCCGAGTTGGAGGAGATGCAGAAGGTCGACGTTGTCAACGGCCGCGCCCACAAGGATAACTTCGACCACACGATGAAGGTGCTCGACAAAGTCGCCGAAAAGACCGACGACCTATGGCTGCGCTGGAGCGCCCTGCTCCACGACATCGCCAAGCCGCGCACCAAGCGATGGGACCCGAAAATCGGCTGGACGTTCCATAACCATAACTTCGTCGGCGCAAAAATGGTGCCCTCGATTTTCCGCGACCTGCGCCTGCCGCTGGGCGAGCCGATGAAGTTCGTGCAAACAATGGTGGAGCTCCACATGCGCCCGATCGTTCTGAGCGAGGAGATCGTTACCGACAGCGCCGTGCGCCGGCTGCTTTTCGACGCCGGCGACAACATTGACTCGCTGATGACCCTCTGCGAAGCCGACATTACGACCGGCCGACCCGAAAAACTCAAAAAATGCCTCGACAACTTCGCCCTGGTGCGCCGCAAACTCGTTGAACTCGAAGAGCGCGACCGAATCCGCAACTTCCAGCCTCCGATTACCGGCAACGACATCATGACGATTTTCAACATCCCCCCCTCGAAACCCATCAAGGAACTCAAGGAAGCCATCAAAGACGCCATTCTCGACGGCCAGATTCCCAACGACCGCCTCGCCGCCTATGAGTTTATGCTCCCGATTGCCGAAAAAATCGGCCTAACTAAAGTTAATGATTTGCCCGACGTATGTATAGAGTCACAAAAAGATTAGAAATCTCCGCATCTCACTCCCTGCGGCTCGACTACCCCAGCAAATGCACCAACCTCCACGGCCATAACTGGATAGTCACCGTTACCTGCGAAAGCCCTACGCTCAACGCCAACGGCATGGTCGAGGACTTCACCCACATAAAGGAAAAAATCCTTTCGCGCCTCGACCACGCTAACCTAAACGAAATTCTGCCCTTCAACCCCACGGCCGAAAACATTGCCCGCTGGATCTGCGACCAGATTCCAACGGCGGTGCGCGTCGACGTTCAGGAATCGGAGGGCAATACCGCCAGCTACTTCAAAGACTGATGCGCGTCAACGAAATCTTCTATTCGCTTCAGGGCGAGGGCGTTCATGCCGGCTGCCCGGCGGTTTTCGTGAGATTCAGCGGCTGCAACCGCGCCTGCGAGTTTTGCGACACTGACTTTGCCCGCTTCTCGGAAATGACCGAGGAGGAAATCATTGAGGCAATCAGCCGCTATCCCGCCGAAATCGTTATCTTCACCGGCGGCGAACCCGCCCTGCAGCTGACCGACTCGCTGGTGCGCGCCGTTCAGGCAACGGGGCGCCGCGTCCACGTTGAAACCAACGGCTCGCTGCCGCTGCCCGACTCCGTCGACTGGGTAACCTGCTCGCCCAAAACGCCCCCCTACTCCATCGGCCGCATCGACGAACTGAAGGTGCTGCTCACCCCCGGCGCC
>JAAVDE010000018.1 GCA_014801955.1 Bacteroides sp.
AGGTAATAAAAACTGACCTGACTTCCATAAGATCTCGGTTAAAATTTATACGCCTCTCTTGGCTTTTTTAAGATAAATTTTCCACTCTCTTATTTGGCCACTGCAAACTTAGAGCTTTTTAAGGTTATAGTCGCGCACTCTCAGGCGAAAATCGCTGATTCTAACCCGGAGAACGAAATCGGAATTAGCGCTCGACCCGACTTTCAGACCCATGCCCGTGGCATAGCTGTCGAGATACTGCTCGGCGCTCTGAATCAGCGAATAGTCCATGTAGACCTGCGGGAAATCAGCGGCCTCCTTGCTCGGCAGGTCGTTGGTGTTGACAATAGCGTCGGAGCGCACGTCGCTGCTAACGTTAATGCGAACGCCATAGTCAAGGTTGCCGTAGCGTTGCGAAACGTTGGCATAAGTTGGCAGATCAAGATTTATTCTCGCCGGCTCTACCTTCTTTTTAGCATCAGCGGCAGGTGTAGTAACCAATAAAGCCAGCACCAGAGCGAATAATTTACCTTTTGTTTTCATTATTCATCTTTTATGAGGTTGAACTTGGCTGAGATTTCTTTTTGGTCGATGGCCTGGCGCAGATTGAAGCGCTTGCGCTGGGTCAGATAGCCCGGCTTTTCGCATGAAACCTCTATCTGAACATTGCCTGAATTATTGTAGGTCAATCCCTTGATGTCGAACGATTCGGTCGACTCATAGGGCGTAGTGCCAACGAAGTTCGAGTTGGTGTTGGCCACGTCGGGAGTCGACGAAATCACGCGCCACGAAACATCGGCACCCTGCGGAGTTGATAGAATATACCAGCGGATAACTGAATGCTCCAGCGCCGTGTCACCGGCTCCGCTAACCTGCGCGTTCTTCTCCTGCTTCGGAGATTTGGCAACTCGCAAACAATCAGCAATCTTATCCCAGTTAATCTTGCGCAAGGCTTCAATATAGGCGCGACTCATGCCTTCACCCATTGCTTTCTCAAATTTTTCAGCTAAACCCAAACGCGGAATGGGCATACTAACATTGCCATTCGATGTACGAGTTGTAACTATAGATTCACCCGCCTCATTTACCACCGAATATGCAATTCTTACCGTGCAGTCATAATGTTTTTTGTCATCGCTTATAGATATTTCAAAATTCTTTAATTCGATATTCATACGAATATCAGCTGAGTACGCAATATCAAAGCGCATCTGGCGCATATATTCATCAGTTGCATCATTTGCAAAATTCGCAATAGATGGAACAAAGTTAACAGTCCTTCCAACAAGGTCATAATCATTCAAGACTGATGCCGACGTTACCGAGACATTGATTGGTTTATCCAAATCATTATAAGAACGAACCGAGATATCCGTAGGCAAAGAAAGGGGTACACTAATAGGAGGAAGCTTTATGCTGCCGCAGGAGCTGAGCGTCAGGGCCAGTGCACACAGCGAACCGACCATGACCGAGAAAATATTCTTTGTCATAGGTTACTTGGCTGTGGGGTGGATTTTTACGATTTTGGCGGTAACGGAAGCCTGATATTCTACTTTGTTGTTGCCGGCATTTGAGGCACGGGTGGTAACAATCGGTTCCAGAACGCCGTCGGCACCATAGTCCTTAACAGTTTCGATGAGACGGGCTATGGCTACGCGGCGGGCAAATTCCTCTGCCTCAGGCATCTCTTCAGGGCTCGCTGCATCAGATTGCAGGTAGCCGAAGGTGGCAGTGCCGCTGAATTTGCGCAAACTCCAACCTATCTTTTTGTCGTAAGAGAAATAGTACGAAAAATCACCGTCACCGCTGGTAATTGTAAGTGCTGTGCCGCTATATTTTGCGGTAACTGAGGCCGTTTCGGTAACGGAAGCGAGAATATCATAGTCGCCCTTGACCAGATTCAGCGCGGCTGCCGGAATGGCATCGGCGGTACTGACGGCGTGAGGAACAACAAGATTGCGAACGCCGCTACATGATGAAAATGAAAAAGCGATAGTTGCTGCAGCTATGGCTGCCATAAGTTTTGATTTGCCCATTTTTGGTGTAAAGTAAAAATGTGAATTATTGGTTTAAGTACTTGCGAGTCCTTAATGCCTTAAAATGGACAAACAAAAAAGCGAGGACTCATACTTTGTTTGTTTTCCGAGGTATCGCCAAACACCTTTGCAGTCAAACGAGTAAAAGCCCACGCTTATGCGTGAGCATTAACTTTTACTTCTTGACTGCTTCTCTTAAATTTGGCGATTTTCGGGAAACAAGAATAAAGCTAACACTTTTTATGTTAATATGTCCTTATAAAATAGGAATTTATTTCATTGGCAGAAATGGTTTTGTTTGTTGGGAATTAGGATTATCAGCGCAAAGTTACAAAAAATTGGTTGTTTCGCCAAATTCTGCCGGAGGTTGAATTTATAAATTCTGGGGTGGGATACAATAAATTGGCGGGGGCGGCGTTTAGGTTATATATGGTACGCAAAATTTCATTCGCAATCATTCTGATGCTCGGCGCCTCGCTCGGCGTCGCTGCGTCTGACTATACTGAAGCCAGCCGCTATAATCCGCTGCAAACCGGCGTGAACTCGCTCGACATCGTTCCCGATGCCCGCGGCGCCTCAATGGGCGACCTGGGCGTTGCGTCTGACCCCGACTGCAATTCGCAGTTCTGGAATCCGTCGAAGTATGCGTTTGCTTATTCGTCGGCCGGAGTGTCGCTCAGCTACACCCCCTGGCTGCGCAAACTCGTTAACGATATTTTCCTGGCTAATGTTGCCGGTTACTGGAAGATCGGCTCCGGCGATAATCAGGCCGTGTCGGCGTCGCTGCGCTATTTTTCGCTCGGCGAGGTTACCTCGGGTGGCGGCGAGGGTTCGCCGCTGATGAGCCTCAATCCCTATGAAATGGCTTTTGACCTGGGCTATAGCCGCAAGCTGTCGGAAAAATTCTCGATGGGCGTTGCTTTCCGCTATATCTATTCCGACCTCGGTTTCCCCGAGAGTGAATCGGAGCAGCAGACCGTTGGCGCCAGCGCTTTTGCTGCCGACATCGGCGGTTACTACACGACCTATCCGATGATTGGCCGCAATGAATGTCAGTGGAGCCTGGGTTTCAACCTGTCGAACATCGGTTCGAAGGTCAATTATGACCACGGCGCCAACCCCGCCTTCCTTCCCGCCCAGCTGCGCCTGGGAACTTCGTTTACCTTCCCGCTGGCCGACTATCATCTGCTGTCGCTCAACCTGGACCTGTCGAAGATTCTTGTGCCCGCAATGCCGCGCGAGAACGATTACGACATGAACGACCCCGAGCAGGCCCAGCAGCATATCGACGACCTGGAGGCCTGGCGAAACATGTCGTCCATCTCCGGCATTTTTAAGAGCTTCCACGACGGCGACGCCAAGGAGGAACTCGAGGAAATCCGCTTTAGTCTCGGCGCCGAATACTCCTATAACGACCAGTTCTTCGTGCGCGCCGGCTACTTCTATGAACACCCCAACAAGGGTAACCGCCAGTATCTGGGCTTCGGCGCCGGTTTCGCGCTGAAGGTCGTGCGCCTCGACGCCGCCTATATGGTTGCCACCGCCGCTTCGTCGCCGCTGGACCAGACGCTGCGTTTCTCGCTGACCTTTGATATGGACGGCCTTAAAGATCTTTTCAAAAAACGATGAACATCAGAATTGGCAACGGATTCGACGTACACCGCTTTGCGCCTGAGCGCAAGCTGATTCTCTGCGGCGTTGAAATTCCCTATGAGTATGGCCTGCTGGGCCATTCCGATGCCGACGTTGCGCTCCATGCCCTGGCCGACGCTCTGCTCGGCGCCGCCGCCCTGCGCGACATCGGCTATCATTTCCCCGACACTGACCCTGCCTATGCCGGCGCCGACTCGCGGCGACTGCTCCGCAGGGTCGTTGAGCTTATCGGCGAAAAGGGCTATCGCGTCGGCAACGTGGACGTGACCATCATTGCCCAGGCGCCCAAACTGCTGCCCCACATCGAGCAGATGCGCGCCAACGTCGCCGCCGACCTGGGCGTCGCTCCCGACGCCGTCAGCGTTAAGGCAACGACCACCGAGCGCCTCGGCTTCACGGGGCGCAAGGAGGGCATCGCCGCTCAGGCTTCGGCTCTAATATTAACTTCTCACTTTGCTTATGGAATCCAAGAAATTCATCCTTCAGGAAAATGATATTCCTGTTGCCTGGTATAACGTAATGGCCGAGATGCCCGTTAAGCCGCAACCCATGCTCAACCCGGCAACCCGGCAGCCTCTGACCGCCGAGGACCTTTTCCCCATCTTCACCGAAGAGGCCGCCCGCCAGGAGCTGAACTCAACCGATAAGTGGATTCCTATCCCCGACGAGGTGCGCGAAATGTATCGCATCTGGCGTCCGACGCCGCTGGTGCGCGCCCGCGGCCTTGAAAAAACGCTCGGCACCAAGGCTCATATCTATTTCAAGAACGAGAGCGTGAGCCCCGTTGGCTCCCATAAGCTCAACTCCGCGATTCCTCAGGCCTATTATGCCAAACAGCAGGGCGTTACCAACCTGACCACCGAAACCGGCGCCGGACAGTGGGGTACGGCCCTTTCGCTCGCCGCCCGCCATTTCGGCCTCGACCTGGCCGTTTATATGGTCAAGGTGAGCTACCATCAGAAACCCTATCGCCGCTCCATCATGGAAACCTACGGCGCCGAGGTCATTGCCTCGCCGAGCATGTCGACCAAGGCCGGCCGCAAAATCATTACCGACCACCCCAACTACCAGGGTTCGCTCGGCACCGCCATATCCGAAGCCGTTGAGCTCGCAACCTCCACGCCAAACTGCAAATATGCGCTCGGCTCGGTTCTCAACCACGTTGCGCTGCACCAGACCGTTATAGGTCTCGAGGCGGAAAAGCAGATGGAGATGGCCGGCGAGATGCCCGACGTTGTTATCGGCTGTTTCGGCGGCGGCAGCAACTTCTCGGGCATAGCCTTCCCCTTCATGCGCCATAACTTCAGCGGCGAACGCTCAACGCGCTTCATCGCCGCCGAGCCTCAATCGTGTCCGAAGCTGACGCGCGGCGTGTTTCAATATGACTTCGGCGACGAGGCCGGCTACACGCCGATGATTCCCATGTACACGCTCGGCCACAACTTTTCGCCCGCCAACATCCACGCCGGCGGCCTGCGCTATCATGGCGCCGGAGCCGTTGTCAGTCAGCTACGCTCGCAGGGCCTCATCGACGCCGTTGACATTCCGCAGACCGAAACCTTTGCGGCGGCCCACCTCTTTGCGCAAACCGAGGGCATCATCCCCGCGCCCGAGAGCAGCCACGCCATCGCCGCCGCCATTCGCGAGGCCAAAAAGGCCAACGAAGAGGGAACGGCCCCGGTAATCCTCTTCAACCTGTCGGGCCACGGCCTCATCGACATGGCCGCCTACGATATGTATCACCGCGGCGACATCCAGGACTATCAGGTTCCCGACTCCGAAATTGCCGCCAATACTACACCCATAATCTGATTTTACCGTCGCTCCGAGGCGAAAAAAGTTGTCTGAGGGTGGTTCTGGTTGCAGATTACTGAAAAATTTTCCGTAACTTTGCAACAAAATAGATTAACCATTCTCATTCATCATGAAAAAACATTTTTCCGCTTTGGCTGCGATGGCTGCCCTCTGTGCTCTGCCGGTAGCGGCCGATGTGTCCGTTAAAATGTCAGACTCGACCTCCGTTGCGGTGAAGCTCGAAGGCGATTCGGTTGAAACGGTCATTGATTTCTACGGGCCTAACGTGTTCCGTTTGTTTCGCGACCCCGCCGGCGGTGCCGTGCGCAATCCGCAGGCAACCCCTCCGGCTCAGATTCTCGTTGATTCCCCGCGCCTGAATCCCGGCCAAGTAACCGTTAATCAAGACGCCAATGGTTTGGTTATCAGCTCCTCGCGCGTTGACCTTAAACTCGATCCCGTTAGCGGCAAGTTCTCGGTGGTTGACCGCGCAACGGGCCGCACCGTTATCGAAGCACTCGAGCCGGTTGAAATTTCGCCGAAGGCTACGACTCTGAAACTCAAGGAGAACCCCGGCGAATATTTCTATGGCGGCGGCGTTCAAAACGGCCGTTTCTCCCATAAGGGCAAAGCCATCGACATTGTGAACACCAACTCCTGGACCGACGGCGGCGTTGCCTCGCCGACGCCCTATTACTGGTCGACCGGGGGCTATGGCCTGATGTTCCACACGTTCGCGCCCGGCGTTTACGACTTCGGCGCCAAGGAGCCCGGAACCGTTGCGCTGACCCACAACACTCCCTATCTGGACCTGTTCGTGATGGTCAACGATTCGCCCGTTACGCTGCTGGGCGACTTCTATCAGCTGACCGGCAATCCGCAGATGCTTCCCAAGTTCGGTTTCTATGAGGGCCACCTCAATGCCTATAACCGCGACTACTGGAAGGAAGACCCCAACGGCATCCTCTATGAGGACGGCAAGCGCTACAAGGAGAGCCAGAAAGACAACGGCGGCATTCGCGAAAGCCTCAACGGCGAGCTCCCCGGCAACTATCAGTTCTCGGCCCGCGCGGTTATTGACCGCTACGCCGCCCACGACATGCCCCTGGGCTGGGTGCTCCCCAACGACGGCTATGGCGCCGGCTACGGCCAGACCACTTCGCTCGACGGCAATATTCAGAACCTCAAGGAGTTCGGCGAATATGCCCGCGCCCGCGGCATTGAAATCGGCCTTTGGACGCAGAGCGACCTCCACCCGAAAGAAGGCGTTGAACCGCTGCTGCAGCGCGACATCGTCAAGGAGGTGCGCGACGCCGGCGTCAGAGTGCTGAAAACCGACGTCGCCTGGGTCGGCGCCGGCTATTCCTTCGGCCTCAACGGCGTTACTGACGTTGGCGAAATCATGCCGGAATATGGCAACAACGCCCGCCCTTTCATCATTTCGCTCGACGGCTGGGCCGGCACTCAGCGCTATGCCGGCATTTGGACCGGCGACCAAACCGGCGGCCAGTGGGAATATATCCGCTTCCACATTCCAACCTATATCGGTTCAGGCCTATCCGGCCAGCCTAACATCTGCTCTGACATGGACGGCATTTTCGGTGGTAAAGATCCGGTTATGAACACCCGCGACTACCAGTGGAAAACCTGGACTCCCATGCAGCTCAACATGGACGGCTGGGGCGCCAATCCGAAGTACCCCCACGAGTTCGGCGGCGAGTATGAAAACATTGTACGCGCCTATCTGAAGCTCAAGAGCGAGCTGCTGCCGTATGCCTACACCTACGCCCGCGAGTCGGTCGACGGCAAGCCGCTCGTCCGCGCCATGTTCCTTGACTATCCCAACGACTATACCCACGGCGTCGCTACCAAATATCAGTTCCTCTACGGCCCTGACTTCCTCGTTGCGCCGATTTATCAGCCCACCCGTCCCGACACTCTGGGCGGCGACGTGCGCAACAATATCTACCTGCCCGCCGGAACCTGGTATGACTACTTCTCGGGCCGCTCCTATGAGAGCGACGGAACTATCGTTCTCAATAATTTCCGCACTCCGCTGTGGAAGCTCCCCGTGCTTGTTCGCGCCGGCGCCATAATCCCGATGGCTAACCCTTCGAACAATCCTTCTGAAATCAACACCGGCCTCCGAATCTATGAAATCTGGCCCAAGGCAGGCGTGACCGAAGCCGTTGACTATGACGACGACGGCACCACCCAGGCCTATCTCAACGACGAAGCCGTTCGCACCCGCATCAGCGCCGATCTGACCGAAAAGGGCGTGCTGACGGTCAACATCGCTCCCGCTCAGGGTACTTTTGCAGGTTTCAACTCCTCCAAGGCAACCGAGCTGCGCATTCCGGCAACCGGCGTGAAAGCCGTGTCGGCCAAGGTTGGCAAGAAATCAGTTAAGCTCCGCAAGGTCGGTTCACCCGCCGAACTGATTGACAACAGCTGGTGCGTGGCTCCGGTGTCGCGCGTGAATGCCTATGGCGTCACGACTGCCGACGAGGAACTGCCGATGCTTCTGGTGAAAATCGGCGCAGCCGACGTTGCGTCGCAGCCCGTCAGCCTAACCGTTAAGGGCTATGAGTTCAACGCCGGTGCAGCCCTGCCCGCCGTTACGGCGTTGACGGCGCCCGCCGCCCCGGTAATGGCTATGACCGCCGACGACGTTAAGCCCTACGACCTGACCCTGCGCTGGGCTCCGATGGCCGACGCTTCGGAAATTCAGGTGCTCCATAACGGCATGCTCTACACCAACCTGTCGGCCAACGAAGGCGAAAACACCGCCCTGTTCGAGGACCTGGTGCCCGCAACCGCCTATGACTTCAAGGTTCGCGCCCTGAATCCCGCCGGCGCCAGCGACTGGGTTGACCTGCAGCTCACAACCGCCGATAACCCGCTCGAATTTGCAATTACCGGCATAACCGCAACGTCGACCTTCCCCGACCAGCCCGGCGCTCGCATCGGTCGCGCGTTTGACCTCAAGGATGGCAGCGAAATCTGGCACACCATCTATTCCGGCGCCGATCTGCCCGCCGACATTACCATTGACCTCGGCTCGTTCAACACGCTCGACCGCCTGGAGTACCTGCCTCGCGTCGACGGCGGCAACGGCACCATCCTGGCCGGCACCTGGCAGGTTTCCGAGAACGGCATCGACTGGTCCGAACCGCAGGTATTTGAATGGCAACGCTCCGGCGACACCAAGACTATCAAGTTCGGCGAAATGCTCCCGATGCGCTACGTCCGCCTGCATGTCGACAAGGCAGTCGGCCGCTTCCTCTCGGCCCGCGAGTTCTTCGTGTTCCGTCAGCCCGGAACCCCGTCATATCTGCCCGGCGATATTAACAAAGACGGCCTCATCGACGATAACGACCTCACCTCCTATACCAACTACACCGGCCTGCGCCGCGGCGACAGCGACTTTGACTACGTCAGCATCGGCGACGTTAACCGCAACGGCCTGATTGACGCGTTCGATATTTCAAACGTTGCCGTTAAGCTCAACGGCGGCATTGAAAAGCCCGCTGCCGAAGTTGAGGGCGAGCTGGTCCTGACGCCCGATCGCAAGCGCTATGCCGCCGGCGACGTAGTGACCCTGACTCTCAGCGGCAAGGGCCTGAAGAACGTCAACGCCCTGTCGATGGCGCTTCCCTATCTGCCCGCGCAATATGAGTTCGTCGGCATCACCCTGACTCCCGAAGCCGCCAAGATGGCCAACCTGACCTATGACCGACTCCACACGTCGGGCGACAAGGTTCTCTATCCCACTCTGGTTAACCTCGGCGAGCAGCCCCTGCTCAACGGCGACATCGATATCGCGACCATCACCTTCCGTGCGCGCCGCGCAGGCGCCTTCAGCCCGGTTGCCGAGTCGATGATTCTGGTCAGCCCCGCGCTCAACGCAAAGTAACGTCCCCCTCTGATTCCATATAGCCTGAAAGGTGGCCGAAAGGTCACCTTTCTGCTATTTATATGCCCGATTATTTGGGCAGGAGGGAAATTTTGGCTAAATTTGTGGCCATAATTACAAATTTTTCTGATTATGAACAAAGCAACTCTCGTTTCAATCATACATAACTTCGAGAACCCCGACAAGGCCGCCATCCACCGCATGATGGACGCCGAGTCCGGCACCTGGACTCCCATTTCGTGCGGCGAGTTCAAAACCGCGGTGCTCAACGTTGCCGCCGCCCTGGTCGACATGGGGCTCGGAGTGCAGGACGCGGTCGGCATAATGTCGGAAAACCGCCCGGAGTATCTGACGGCATCGTTTGCCGCCTGGCAGGCCCGCTGTCTGACCGTAGGCATCTATGCAACGTCAACTGCCGAGCAGGTCAAGTTCCTCGTCGACGACGCCCATATCCGCGTGCTCGTTGCCGGCTCGCAGAGCCACTACGACATTGCCCGCGCCGTCGGCGTTGAACGCATAATCGTTGTTGATTCATCCGTTAAGCTGGCCGACGACGATTCGACCACCATTCGCTGGAACAAGTTGCTGGCCGACGGAGCCGCCGCATCGGCCGAAACCCGCGCCGAAGTGGAGCGCCGCGCACGCGAAACCAACGGCAACGACCTGGCAACGCTGCTCTACACCTCCGGCACCACCGGTCGCTCCAAAGGCGCCATGTTGACCCACCATTGCTTCAACGTTGCCATGAATATCCACAAAACGCGCCTGACCATGCTCTCGTCGGCCGACACGTCGCTGAGCTTCCTGCCGATGACCCATGTCTTCGAACTTGCATGGTGTACGTTCTGCCTGTTCATGAACATGGAAATCTACATCAACGAGGACCCCAAGCGCATTCAGCGCTCAATCCGCGAGGTGCAGCCGACGTGTATGTGCTCCGTGCCGCGCTTCTGGGAAAAAGTCTATGCCATCGTTCAGGAAAAGCTCGCAAAGATGGGCTTCGTTTCCAAGGCAATGATGAACCGCGCGCTCAACGTTGGCCGTCGCCGCAACCTCGACTACGTTCGCCTGGGGCTGCCGGTGCCTGCAATGCTCGAGCGCGAATATCAGATGTATAACAACCGCGTGTTCCGCAAGGTGCGCACTCTTATCGGCGTCAATAACGGCAACATATTCCCGACCGCCGGCGCTCCGCTGGCTCCGGCAATCATTGAGTTCTGCCACGCCATCGGAATCAACATCGTCAGCGGCTACGGCCTGAGCGAAACGACCGCCACCGTTACCTGCTTCCCGCAGCGCGACTTCGTTATCGGCTCCGTCGGCACCATCATGCCCGAGCTGCGCATGCGAATCGGCGAAAACAACGAAGTGCAGGTCAAGGGCGGCACCGTCATGGCCGGCTACTTCAATAACCCCGAAGCCACCGCCGAGGCCTTCACCGCCGACGGCTGGTTCCGCACCGGCGACGCCGGCCGCATCGATGCCGCCGGCAACCTCTTCCTGACCGACCGCATCAAAGACCTGTTCAAGACCTCAAACGGCAAATACATTGCCCCGCAAGCCCTGGAAACCCGCCTCGGGCGCGACGCAATATTCGAGCAGGTAGCGATTATCGGCGACCAACGTAAGTTCGTTACCGCACTCATCGTGCCCAACTACGATATTCTGCGCGACTGGGCCGACCATCGCCATCTGGGCCACCTCTCCAACAAGGAACTCGCCGAGCATCCCCGCGTTATCGAACACATTCAGCAGCGCATCGAAGAGCTGACCGGCGACCTTGCCTCCTACGAACACATCAAACGCTTCGCTCTGCTGACCGAACCCTTCAGCATCGAAGCCGGCACCCTGACCAACACCCTAAAAATTAAGCGCAGGGTCGTTGCCGACCGCTACGCTAACCTCATCGACTCCCTCTACGCCGATTAAACATCGGCGTAGAGCTTATTCATTGCGTTTATAGCGTTGTTTCGGGGTTGTTGGTGTTTCGGGGAACTCCATGATTAGTGCCCCCTTGGTAATCAGTTCCTTGATTATGCGCTTTTGAGTGTGTTGCCTGTTACGCCCGATTTGGTGGGCTATTTCGTTTGCGTTTCTCCACTGGTTGCAGAACTCAAGTACCATTTGTTCCTCCTGTCGGCTGATTGCTCTGCTTCCGGGTTTTGTCTGACTTGGTACATCTAAACTTGGTACATTTCCCTCTGAACTTGGTACATCTTGGTTAAGCGGTTCTGAACCAGGTAAATCGGCGACTTGATTGTTGGTACTTGGTACAGCTACGCCTGGCGCATCTGTACTAAGTTTGAAGTCCTGGTTTATGCTATATGCGGTTCCTCGTCCGAAACCGGATGGTATCAAAAAACGGTCTTTGACCAGGTCGCGCAGCAGTTTCGTAATATCCGACGGGTGAAGCTCTATTTGGTTTCTAAGGCTACTGTTGGTAACGTTGTCTTCGGTATATGCCCGCGTGAGAACCGACAGCCGGTTGTAATCCAGGTTATCAACGGCGCTCCCGAATAGCTTTCGCAGGGCGGCAGTAGTTTCTTCCGAGATAAGTGACTCAAGCGGCAGGTATAGCTCAACCTTGTCGGGCAGGCTTCGTTCCTCAATATACGGACGTCGCCATTTGGCGCTTTTCCAGCCTTTAAGAATTTTGTCAACTCCGCTGCCGGCTTTATCGGATTTGCCGATGAGTCCAAACATCTTTTGAAGGGATGGATTGCGACATTCGCTGATTCCGCCTTCGTAGTACTGACTCAGAGAAACCAGCATCACACCCGGGTTGGACATAGTTATCGCATTGGGTAGCTTTTGAATGACTATTCTTGCCGAGCCGCCGTAGCATGGATGAACCAAAGCGTTGATAAGGGCCTCGCGCAGGGCTTCGTGGGCCGGAGTTTCATCCTGACGTTCATCTCCTTTAAGCACAAATGGCTTAGGCATGAATGATTGCAGTTTCGGGAGTACCAATCTGTAGAATTGAAATAAATTGGCCTCCCAAGTTCCGTCGGGATAAAGGCGGTCCACCCACCGCATCGCAGTCGTGTCAGCCGGAATTTCCCGATAGTCAAGCATGAAATCGGGCGCACACTCCGGGTCCGTTATAGATTCGGTTTTTCCAAACATCAGCAGTCCGGCGAGCGTGAACCCTTCTTTGCCGGTTTCGCGGTCCTTGCGGTATCCTCCGAGTTTACGCATCAGTTCAGTGTCGTCTAATGCTGTCCACGGATGCGATGGAGTGCGATTGGCAAACATTGTTCTAAACTGACGGAAAGAGGTTGAGTCGATGTCGTCCCATGTGTAGTTGCGCAGAATCCGGCTCTCGGTTTTATATTGAGTGGATTCCCTGTCGGCAAACATCTGAGTGGGAACGGTTGGATTGCATCGGTAATCTCCTTCGTCGTTGCGTCGGAATGTACCCGTCATGGGGTCTTGTCCAACGTAGACGGGACGTTGCTCTCTATTTGCGCGAGGAATAATGAATGCGAGGAGATAACCGTCGTTGCATGGTATGTCGATTACGTCCTTATCTGACAGCAGCGGAAGGCTGACTACGCATTTGTCGTTTTGGCTTGAAAAGAACGTTTTGCGCAGTTTCTCAATCTCGTCTTTCGAGTGTGGTTTGGTTGAGAAAACGTTGTTTTTCTCTTTGATGCCAAAAATAATTATGCCGCCGTCGGTATTAGCAAATGAAGAATACGTTTCCCAGAACGAGCCGGGAAAACCTCCGTGAGCTGACTTGAATTCAATTTCTTTATTCTCATGTTCGTTGATGAGATTATCTAAGAGGGATTGGATTCGAAAGCTCTCTTTGATGTATTCTTCCATATCAGATTTTGCTCGGTGCGAGATTAGGCGAGGGAGTCGGCGATGCGGGTGATGTCGTTGAAGATGGTGTCGATGTCGCCGGAGCCGTTGATGGGGTGGTAGGCTTGGCGGCTGTTGTAGTATTCCTTCAGCGGTTCGGTCTGGCGGCGGTAAACGTCGAGGCGCTTGGCAATGGTCTGGGCGTTGTCGTCGCTGCGACCGCTGTCGATGCCGCGCTTGAGCAGGCGTCGGGTCAGCTCCTCTTCGGGGACTTCGAGGCCAACGACAGCGTGGACCTTAGTGCCGCGTTTTTCGAGCATTTTGTTGAGGGCTTCGGCCTGGGGAATGGTGCGGGGAAAGCCGTCGAAAATAACGCCTTTGGCGTCGGGGTGGGCGTCGAGTTCGTGTTCGAGAATGTCGAGCATGAGCTCATCGGGAATCAGATTGCCTTTGGAGATGAAGGCGTCGGCGACCTTGCCGAGTTCGGTTTCGCGGGCAATGTGGTCGCGCAGGAGTTCGCCGGTTGAAATGTGGTGGAGGCCGTAGCGCTCAATCAGGCGTTCGCTCTGAGTTCCTTTGCCGGAGCCGGGAGCGCCGAAAATAACGATGTTCATGACTCTTGGTTTAATACGTAAATGTCTTTCAGGTTGCGGGCCTGGCCGTCGAGGTCGAGGCCGTAGCCGATAATGAATTTCGAGGGGATGGTGAAGCCGACATAGTCGGGAGTCAGCTTCTCGATCAGGGCGTCGGGCTTGAAAAGCAGGGTTGCGACCTTGATTTCGGCGGGCTCTTCGGCGCGCAGATCGGCCAGGAATTTGGCCATGGTGCGGCCGGTGTCGATAATGTCTTCAACAACGACGACCGGGCGGCCCTTAACGGACTCGGTCAGGCCAACGACCTGGCGCACCTCGCCCGACGATTCGGTGCCGGCATAGCTCTGCAGGCGCACGAAAGCAATCTGCGCGTCGCAGTCGAGGTTCATGAACAGGTCGGAAGCAAAGGGAAAGGCTCCGTTGAGAACGCAAACAATCAGCGGGTTACGTCCGCGGAAAGCCTCGGTGATTTCGGCGGCGATTTCGCCAACGCGCTTGGCAATCTGGTCGGAGGTTATGAATGGTTTGAAAGTCAAACCGTTATATGTAACTGTTTTCATTGGTGTTGAATTATTTCTACAAAGTTAGCTATATTTTTTGGAATATCGGCAACTTTCCCCCAAGATTTTTCTCCGCCGCGGGCAATAATGCCCCCTCTGCCCGCGTTAGAGAGGTATGATGAAAGTCTGTTTTTTGATTCCTCCGGAGCCGCTTGCAGCGACTCCTGCTGAGCGCTCGGCCGGGTGTACGCGCGTTGTGTACCCTATGCCCAATCTTTATGAGCTGACGGTTGCGGCTCTGGTTGAGTCGAAAGGCTACGCTGTTGACTACGTTGATTTAACCGCTACCGGCGGAGATTTGCGCGAGTTCGTTGGCTCATCCGATGCCGACGTTTTTATGATTTGGACCGTGAATCTGAGCCGTGCGGCCGATTTTGCTGCGCGCGATGCCATTCTGGAGCTGCGCCCCGATGCAAAGGTTGTTTTCCTTGGTCCGGGGGCAACGTTTTTCCCGAATCTTTATCTGACGGATGAACGCGTGGTTATCGCCCGCGGAGAGCCTGAAATGACGGTTGTTGAGCTTCTCGATAGCTGGAACGCCGGCGGTGACTGGCGCGGGCTGGATGGCCTGATTCTGCTCTCCGACGGAAAGATGCAGCGTAACCGTGCGCGCAAACTGATGACTGACCTGGACGCGCTGCCCTTTGCCGCCCGCCATTTGCTGAAAGGCCGCGAGTTTCATAATCCGAAGCTGAAAAAGGGGCCGTACACGACGATGCTGACATCGCGAAACTGCCCGTTCCATTGCATTTATTGCGTGCCGTCGTCGCTGACCTTTGCCCGTGAGCTTGATTTCCGGGCCGACAACGGACGCAAACCGCCGATTTCTTTCCGCTCGCCTGAAAGCATTGAACGCGAGCTCGATCAGCTGGCTGCCGAGGGCTATAGGGCAATAGGCTTCGTTGACGATAACTTCATTTGGAACGAAGAGCGCACCGCCGCCCTTTGCAAGGCCCTGCGCAAGCACGGATTCGTTTGGGGGTGTCAGGCGCGGGCCGATGCCATTACGGAGCCGATTGCGAAGATGCTCGGCGAGAGCGGCTGCACCTATGTTGACCTCGGCGTTGAATCATTTAACGACGAAATCCTGAAGTTTATTCATAAGGGCGTTGACTCCAAGCGTATTTTTGAGGCGATCGCTCTGCTGAAAAAGTATAATGTTCCCGTTAAGCTGAATATCCTGATCGGCACGAGTCCGTTGGAAACCAAGGAGACTCTGCGCGAAACGCTGCACACGGCTCAGTCGCTCAAGGTTGACCAGGTAATGTTTAACATCGTTTCGCCCTTTCCCGGCACGGAATTTTATGCCATGGCAAAGGAAAATGGCTGGATTCGCGGCGGCGAGTATGAGCCGACCAACGTTCAGCGCGAGTCGATTCTGAGCTACCCCCACCTGACGGCTGAGGAGATGGAAAAGGCGTTGTTTGATTTTAATCTGCGCTACTTCCTTTCGCCGCGAATCGTTTGGAAACACATGCGCCGCTTCCGCAGTTTCGGCGAATTTGTTGCTGCGTTCAAGGCCTTGCGTGAAAAGCTCTTCGGACGGTGAAGCTGTCGGTAATCATTATCTGTTTTAACTCGCTCGGCAATCTGAGGCCGCTGCTGGAATCGCTGCAGTCGGCGCTCGAGGGGATTGACAGTGAGATTGTTATTACCGATAACGGCTCAACCGACGGTACGGCCGATTTTATTGCCGCGCATTATCCGTCGGTTAACTATCTGCGACTTGACAAGAACCGCGGGGTGGCATATGCGCGCAACCGCGCTATTGAGCGGGCGCGCGGTCAGTTCCTCTGGATTCTCGATGATGACACGGTTGTTAATGCCCGGGCTGCGCATGACCTCCTCGGGTATTTGGAGCGCAACGCCGATTGCGGCATCGCCGCCTGCGCACTTTTCTCGGCCAATGGTGAACGCCAGTTGAGCTACAAGCCTTTTCCCGGTCCGCTGCTGAAGCTGCGCAACGTTCTCGGCCTCGGCTCTGCCGACCCTTATGCCGCGCGGCTCGCTGCCGGTGATCCTTTCGAGCCGGTCTACGTTATCGGAGCTTGCCAGATGATTCGCCGCGAGGTTATCAGCGCGGTTGGTTTGCTCGACGAAGCTATCTTCTACGGGCCTGAGGATGCAGACTTTTGCTTGCGTGCGCGTCGCGCCGGCTGGCATGTTGCCTATCTTCCGGAATCGGGAATCATTCACCATTGGCAGAGAATAACAACCCGCCGGCCTTTTTCAAAGACCGGGCGGGCGCATATTCGCGGGTTGCTGCATTTTTATCTGCGTCACCCGTGGGGGAGGTAGTCGGTTAGTTCGTGCGGCCGGGATAGGCGGCGAGGGCGGCGGCCAGGACGCGCAGGGCGGCGGCCAGGTCCTCTTTTTTCAGAACGTAGGCGATGCGGACTTCGTTGCGGCCGGCTCCGGGGGTGGTATAGAAGCCGTTGGCGGGAGCCATGAAGATGGTGGCGCCTTCGTATTCAAATTCTTCCAGACACCAGCGACAGAATTTTTCGGCGTCGTCGACCGGCAGGGCGGCAACCGTGTAGAACGCGCCCATCGGAATCGGCGAGTAGCAGCCGGGAATACGGTTCAGCCCGTCGATCAGGAACTTGCGGCGCTCAACGTATTCGTTGTAGTTCATGAGCATATAGTCCTTGTCGGCGTCGATTGAGGCTTCGGCAACAATCTGGCCCAGCAGTGGCGGCGACAGGCGCGCCATGCAGAATTTCATGATGCTCTCTTTCAGTTTTTCGTGTTTGGTTATGATGGCGCCGATGCGGATGCCACATTCGCTGTAGCGTTTGCTGACGGAGTCGATCAAAACGACCTGTTCTTCGATTCCCGGCAGGTGGAAGGCGGAGATGTAGGGGGCGCCGGTGTAGCAGAACTCGCGATACACTTCGTCGGAAAACAGGTAGAGGTCATATTTCTTTACCAGGTCGCGCAGCTGAATCATCTCTTTCATCGTGTAGAGATAGCCGGTCGGGTTGTTAGGGTTGCAGATCAGGATGCCTTTAGTGCGCGGGGTGATGAGTTTTTCAAATTCTTCGACCGACGGCAGGGCGAAGCCGGTGTCGATCGACGACGGAACGGTAACGATTTTCGCGCCACACGAAATTGCGAAAGCCATGTAGTTCGCATAGGCCGGTTCCGGCACGATGATTTCGTCGCCGGGGTCCAGGCAGGCCATGAAGGCGAAGAGAACCGCCTCGGAGCCGCCCGCGGTTACGATGATGTCGTCAACATCGACGCGGATGTTGAACCGATCATAGTAGTCTTTGAGTTTTTTGCGCAGCGACAGCAGGCCCTCCGACGGAGAGTACTCCAGGGTCGTGCGGTCAATATGTTTCAGCGCGTCCAGGCCCTGCTGCGGGGTTGGCAGGTCGGGCTGGCCGATGTTGAGGTGATAAACCTTCAGGCCGCGCTTTTTGGCGGCGTTGCTCAGGGGCACGAGCTTGCGTATTGGCGACTGCGGCATTGACATGCCGCGCTGGGAAATCGAGGGCACTTTATCTGGAATTAGTAATTAGGAATTAGTAATTAAGTCCGCAAAGTTACGCAATTTTTTTGATTAATGAAAACCGCATCTCCGTTTGGAAGATGCGGTTTCGTAGGTTTCGCGTTATTCAAAGATATGTTTCAGCTTCGAGAAGAGGCGCCGGGTCGTTGATTCGTCGGGCTTGATGTTCGGCGCGGAGCGCATGGCCTCGAAGGTTTGGCGCTGCTCGTCGGTCAGGTTTTCGGGAATGTAGACCATGATGTTGATGAGCTCGTCGCCCTTGGCGCCGGAGTTGGGGTCGGGCAGGCCTTTGCCGCGCAGGCGGAGCACTTTGCCGGGCTGGGTGCCGGCGGGAATGTTCAGGCGGGCGCGTCCGCTGATTGTCGGAACCTCGACGGGGCCGCCGAGCGCTGCCGACGGAATGTCGAGCATCAGGTTATAGATAACGTCGTTGCCGTCGCGGATCAGTTCCGGGTCCTTGATTTCGTTGATAACGACGAGCAGGTCGCCGTTGATGCCGCCGTGGGCCGGCGCGTTGCCTTTGCCCTTGACCGTGAGCACCATTCCGTCGGCAACGCCGGCGGGAATCGAGAAGCTGACGGTGTTTTCCTTTCGCTGAACGCCGGTGCCGTTACAGTGGGAGCAGGGCGTGGAGATGATTTTGCCGTCGCCGTGGCATTGCGGGCAGATAGCCTCGCTCTGCATGGGGCCGAAAATCGACTGCTGCATCTCAACGATGGTGCCCTGGCCGTGGCAGGTAGGACAGGTCTGGAAGGCTGTGCCGTCTTTGGCGCCGGTGCCGTTACAGAATGAACACTTGTCGTTGGTCGGAATTTTCAATGTTTTGGTAACGCCCGAGGCTATGTCGGCCAGCGAGAGCTTCACGTTGATGCGGAGGTCCGAACCTTTGCGCACCGGTTTGCGACCGCGCGAAGAGCCGCGGCCCGTTGCGCCGCCGAACCCGCCGCCGTTGAATCGGCCGCCGAAAATGTCGCCGAAGTGGGCAAAGATGTCGTCCATCGACATTCCGCCCCCCTGGAAACCGCCGAATCCGCCGGCGCCGCCGCCGAATCCTTGCGGGCCCATCGAGTGGCCGAACTGGTCATACTTCTGGCGTTTTTCCGGGTCGGAGAGCACGTCGTAGGCCTCGGCGGCCTCCTTGAACTTTTCTTCCGCCGCCTTGTCGCCGGGGTTCTTGTCGGGGTGATATTTCAAGGCCGCCTTGCGGTAGGCCTTCTTAATTTCGTCGGCCGAGGCTGATTTAGCAACGCCGAGAACTTCGTAATAGTCGCGTTTAGTTTCTGCCATAACTTAGGAGTTGAGAGGATTACTGACCGACGGCCACCTTGGCGTGGCGAATAACTTTGTCGTTGATGGTGTAGCCTTTCTGGAGAGTGTCAATAACCTTACCCTTCTGCTCTTCCGGGCCGGGCACGAGGGCCACTGCTTCGTGGAACCGGTCGTCGAAGTCGGTGCCGGTCGATTCCATGGCTTTAACGCCGTTTTGTTCGAGATATTTAACGAACTTATTATAGATGAGAACCATGCCCTCCTTAACGGACTCGGCGCCCTCGGTGTCGGTAATGGCCTGCAGGCCGCGTTCAAAATCGTCAACGATAGGCAAAATGCCCCTCATTGCGCTTTCGGCGCCGTTTTTAATGAGTTCGGCCTTTTCTTTGAGCGTGCGTTTCTTGAAATTATCGAATTCGGCCATCAGAAAGAGATACTCCTTCTTCTCCTTTTCGAGGGCGGCCTTTGTTTCGTCGAGTTCTTTCTCGAGAGCGGCAGCGGAATCGGTTTCGTTGCCGGCTTCGGGTTCAACGTCGTTTACTTCGGCGGTTTCGGCATCTTCGTCAAAGACGTCGTTAAAGATTTCGGGGTCCTGAGCTTTATTTTCGTGTTCCATTTTAGGGTGTTTGAATTTACGTTTTTTCATTGGAGAGATATATCAAAAAGTGTGCCAATTTTTAATAAATAACACACAAACTGCCCAAACCGTTCATTTTTGGCAGACGTGGATGTCGCAGGCGGGCATTTGGTCGCGCAGCAGTTGGGCCAGGGCTTCGGAGTCGACTTTGGGAAAGTAGCCGTAGACCGCCGAGCCGGAGCCGCTCATTGAGGCGTAGATGGCTCCGGCGGCAAGGAGTTGCTCTTTGATTTCGCCGATTTGGGGATGCAGGGGAATGACCGTGAGCTCAAAGGCGTTGGTAACTGTGCCCTGCCAGTCTTCGACCGAGCGGCCTACGCGCTGAGCGAGCGGTTGCTCCGGGCGACCGATTGCAACGCCGCGATAGGCTTCGGCGGTTGATACGCCCAGCGGGGGCTTCACGATGGCCAGGGTGAAGGCGTTGAGCTCCACCGGGAGGTCAACGGGGGTCATTTCGGTACCGATTCCGGTGCAGAGCATGGGGCGGTCATAGATGAAAAACGGGCAGTCGGCGCCGATGGTGGCGGCGACTGCGGCCAGCTGCTCGCGACCGAGGCCGAGGTTATAGAGTTCGTTGAGGCCGACAATGGTGAAGGCCGCGTCGGCCGAGCCGCCGCCGAGCCCCGCGCCGTCGGGGATGTTTTTGTGGAGGCGGATGTCGGTCGGAGGCAGGCCGCCAACGATGGTTGACAGCGCGTTGAAGGCCTTCATCACCAGGTTTTTCTCCGGCGGGCAATCGACCGGCCGACCGGTGCAGGTCAGTCGGGTGGGGCCGTCGGCCATCGGGGTGAGTTCAAGAATGTCTTCCCAGTCGGTGGGAATCATAACGGTTTCCAGCAGGTGGTAGCCGTTGGCTGCGCGGCCAACGATGTCGAGGCCTATGTTTATTTTGGCGTGAGGGAAAAGAATCACGGCTTGAGTCGTTTTGTCGGTTTCTTTATGGTTTTTTGAGTTTCGGAGCCAGAGCCTCGGCGGTGTGGCCTCCGGCGGCCACAATCTCCTCGGGAGTGCCGGTGGCAACGATGCTGCCGCCGCCTTCGCCGCCTTCGGGGCCGATGTCGATAACGTGGTCAGCACATTTGATAACGTCGAGGTTGTGTTCGATGATAACGACCGTGTGGCCCGCTTCGATGAGGCGGTCAAAGGCGTGCATGAGCGTTGAAATGTCGTGGAAGTGCAGGCCGGTGGTCGGTTCGTCGAAAATGAACAGCGTTGGGCGCGGCGACTCCTGGGCCAGGTAGTAGGCCAGCTTGACGCGCTGGTTCTCGCCGCCCGAGAGGGTCGACGACGATTGTCCCAGCTTGATGTAGCCGAGGCCTACCTCCTGCAGCGGCAGCAGGCGCTGAACGATGCGGCGCTCGGTTGCCGAAGTGCCGTCGCTGAAGAAGTCGATGGCTTCGTCAACGGTCAGGTTGAGCACGTCGTTGATGCTCTTCCCTTTGTGGACCACCTCGAGCACTTCGGGGCGGAAGCGCTTACCGTGGCATGCCTCGCAGGGAATCGTTATGTCGGCCATGAACTGCATTTCAATGGTGATGGTGCCCTCGCCCTTGCACTCTTCGCAGCGTCCGCCCGCAGTGTTGAAACTGAAATAGGCGGGAGTGTAGCCCATCTGTTTGGCTGCGGGTTTCGAGGCATAGAGGGCGCGGATTTCGTCGTAGGCTTTCAGGTAGGTTGCCGCGTTGGAGCGCGTTGAGCGGCCAATCGGGTTCTGGTCAATGAAGTCTACCGCCTCGATGCGCTTCAGGTCACCCTCCAGGCCGGCAAATGCGCCGGGGGCGTCGGCCTGGTCGCCGAGCGAGCGAACGAGGGCGCGATAAAGAATGTCGCGCACGAGGGTTGACTTGCCCGAGCCGCTGACGCCGGTGACCACCGTCATTACGCCCAGCGGGAAGCGAACGTCGATGTTTTTCAGATTATGGTGGCGGGCGCCTTTGACCTCGATGAAGCCCGACGGCGCGCGGCGCGACGAAGGCACGGGAATTGACTTGCGGCCCGACAGATAGTCGGCCGTGAAGCTCCCTTCGGCCGTTTCGATTTCATTGGCCGGCCCCTGGTAAACGATAGTGCCGCCGAGGCTGCCGGCCAGCGGGCCTACGTCGATGATATAGTCGGCGGCCTCCATGATTTCCTCGTCGTGTTCAACAACGACGACCGTGTTGCCCAGCGCGCGGAGCTTTTTCAGCACTCCGATGAGGCGCTGAGTGTCGCGGCTGTGGAGGCCGATGCTCGGTTCGTCGAGAATATAGAGCGAGCCTACGAGGCTGGAGCCGAGCGACGTTGCCAGGTTGATGCGCTGGCTCTCGCCGCCGGAAAGGGTGTTCGACAGGCGGTCGAGCGTCAGGTAGCCCAGGCCAACCTCGTTGAGAAACGTCAGTCGGTTGCGGATTTCCAGCAAAATGCGCGAGGCAATGAGCTCGTCGGTTTCGCTGAGGGCCAGGTTGTTGAACCAGTCCAGCAGCTCGGCCACCGGCATCCTGACGAGGTCGGCAATCGTTTTGCCGCCGACCTTAACGTAGAGAGCCTCCGGGCGCAGCCTGGCGCCGTGGCAGTCGGGGCAAACGGTTTTGCCGCGATAGCGGGCGCGCATGACGCGATATTGAATCTTGTGGAGGCTTTCGTCGAGCATCTTAAAGAAATTGTTGATTGAGGCAATGTCGCGCGGGCGCCATCCGGCGGGCTTGCCTCCCTCCCAGAGCAGGCGCTTCTGCTCGTCGGTCAGGTCCGCATAGGGGGTATGAATCGGGAATCCGGGATTCTGGCGAATGAAATATCGCTTCCATTCGCTCATTATCTCGCCGCGCCAGCAAACCACCGCGTCGTCGTAGACCGACTTGCCCGGATCGGGGATAACCAGCTCCGGGTCAATGCCGAGAACCTGGCCGAAGCCCTCGCAGGTCGGGCAGGCACCGATCGGGTTATTGAAGTTGAACATCATTTCCGACGGCTCGATAAATGTTATGCCGTCGGCCTCGAAGCGCGTTGAAAAGTCAATTCGCCGCGGCTCCGGGTCCCAAACGATGAGCGCCATTGCGCCGCGGCCCTCAAACAGAGCCGTTTCCGCGCTTTCGGCCAGGCGCGAAATCTCGTCGGTTTCTCGCGACACCGTTGTTCGGTCAATCAGCAGGTCGGCTCCGTCGATGTCGGGCTTGGAGCGCTTGCTCAGCAGCTGCTCGATTTCGATGAACTCGCCGTTGCGCAGCAGGCGCGTGTAGCCGCCCTTGAGCAGAACATCCAGATGCTGGCGCGGAGTGCGGTCCTCGGGAATTATCAGCGGGGCAACGACCGCCATTCGCGTTCCGGCGGGGATTTCGGCAACGGATTCGAGGATGTCGTTAACGGAGTGTTTCTTAACCTCCAGGCCTGTTACGGGCGAGAACGTATGGCCCACGCGTCCGAACAGCAGGCGCATGTAGTCATAAATCTCCGTTGAAGTGCCAACTGTTGAGCGCGGGTTGCGGGTGTTGACCTTCTGCTCAATGGCAATCGCCGGGGGCAGGCCGGTGATTTTGTCGGCCTCGGGCTTCCGGAGCCTGCCCAGGAATTGGCGGGCGTAGGCCGACAGGCTCTCAACATAGCGGCGGCGGCCTTCGGCATAGAGAGTGTCGAAGGCCAGCGAAGATTTTCCGGAGCCGCTGAGTCCGGTAATGACTACGAGTTTGTTGCGGGGAATGGTAACGTCAATATCTTTCAGATTGTTGACGCGCACTCCCCGCGCTTGAATATCACTCATTATTTAATATGTCTGCTTTCGAAAGTCTGTGAAGCGTAACGACCGAGTGGCCGGCGTCGTCGAGGAGCTCGACTGTTGAGTCGTTTTTGCGTTTGGCGGTTGTTACCTCCTCCAGCGCAATCAGCAGGGCCGATTCCGTTTGGATGTCGGGGCAGGTCATTCGCGTAGTTGCCAGGTTGGTCAGCTGCAGGGCGGTGCTGACCTGGGGGTTGCGGCTGATGTCGCCCATCAGGCGGTTGCAGCCGGCGTTGCCACGCACCGTGTTGGCGTCAACGTCGAAAACCAGGCGGGCGTCGGCAACGTTGATGTCCTTGCCGTTGATGGCCGTTACCTGCCAGGCGCCGTTGAGGAAGTCGATGTCGCTCTTACGCAGGGTCATAACCGTTCGCTGCGCATTGTCGACCAGGTTCAGCAGCGACGTTCCGTCCGGGCCGTTGCTCAGGGTGAAGCCGCGGGTTGAGTTGAGCGCGCGGGCAATGGGGTAGGCCAGCGAGTCGCCGTCGCAGAGCTTCATTGTTGTTGCAACGTTGCTCAGCTCCAGCGAGTTGCCGTTGCCGACGCGATAGCTGCCGTTAACAACGTTGCAGCCATCCATGCCATAGAAGCGCGCCTCGGTCGGAACGAATTCCAGGAAGGGCCACTCTTCGTCTTCGATGGAGCGGAGAGTCGTTGAGCCAACTGATTTGATATACCAGTGGCCCGACAGCGAGCGGTCGGTCGATGTTGAGGTTGCCACGGGATAGAGCGGAATGGCGTCGCCGGAGTTAAACCCCTCCGCCCGGTTTTTCTTGAAAACCGAGCAGGAGGCGGTCATCAGGGCGAAGCCCGTCAGAATCATTAAAATGGGAGTTTTGTTCATAGCTTTGTCAGGGTTGAGGGTTCAGGGTAACAACGCGGTAGTTGCCCTGAACGTTCATTTCCTTCACAAAGTTTTTAACCATTTCCGGAGTTACGGAGTTAACTTCTTCAACGGCGTTGGAGAAGTTGTCGGAGCCGGTGAGGGTCCAGCTGCTGATGTAGCCGGCCCAGGCCGAGTTCTGTTCGCGGCGCTCAACGTAGCTCTTGACCAGGAATTCCTTAACTTTGTTGAGCTCCTCATCGGTGATTTCCTGAGCCATGGCTTCGAACTCCTTATGGATTGCGTCGAACACCTCGGTCTGCTTTTCGGGATTCATCGGGAAGGAGGTCAGCAGCTGCGAGTTCAGGCCAACGGCCGATGCCAGGTCGCCATAGGCGCCGAGGGAGTAAACAGCGCCCATTTCCTCGCGCACGGTTTTCAGCAGGCGGGCCGACAGGATCTGGCCGGCGATGGACGACAGTTTGGCGTTCATTGAGTTGAACGGCATGGTTGCGCTCTCAACGACGGCGCAGTAGGTCTGGGGAGTTTCCATCGGGGTCGTGAACGTTTCGGTTGCGCTGCCGGCCTTGATGGTATAGAGCGGGTTGGCCTCGGTAATGAGGTTGCGGGGCGAGTGGGTCGAGGGGAGCGATGCCAGGTAGGTTTCGCAGAGTTCGCGCAGCTGGGCTTCGTCGAAGTTGCCGACGAAGGTGAAGGCCCACTGCGACGCGTCGGCAATGCGCGAAGCGGCCAGCGATTCGATGCCTTCGCGGCTGGCGGCCTTAACGTCGTCGGCGCTGATGGCCTGCTGGTAGGGCGATTCATACAGGCCCTTGTAGAGCACGCGCTCGAAAACGCCTTCGGGGCTATGTTCCTGCTTTTCGAGCAGGCCGTAGTAGAGGCTGCGGGTAGCTTCAAACTCGTCGGCGGGGTAGTTCACCGAGGTGAAGTAGCCATAGAGCAGCTCCATCAGCGTCGGCAGGTCTTTCGGGGTCGTCGAGCCGTTGAGGTCGGTTTCGTAGAGGCTGAAGTTAACGGAGAACCCGGCCTTTTTGCCTGCGAGATATTTTTCGAGGTCGGAGCTGGTGTAGGCGCCGATGCCATACATGTTGCCCCAGATTTCCTTGAGGCAGATTGCGTCGGCGGGGGTAGCGGTCGTGAACACCCGGCTCAGGCCACCGGGGGCTGCGGCGCTGACAATGATTTCGTCGGCCTTGAAGTCGGTTTTCTTAACGTAGACCGTGGCGCCGTTGCTGAGGGTCCAGACCTGAGTGTCGGCCCAGACGGGAGAGGCCGTGGTGGCGGTGATTTTGCCGGCAACCGGGGCTACGGGAATCAGCGGGTCCTGGCGAACGTTGTCGGTGAACACCTCGATGGTTTCGGCATCGACCGAGTTCATCATCTGAGCCAGCTCGTCGTCGGTCGGCATCTTGGCGCTTTCGGGGAGCATGCAGAGAACGACGCGGTTGTCGCTGCCGGTCATCTCATCGAAGCCGGCGTTGATGAGCTGCAGGGGCAGATTGTTGGCAATCTGGGTCATAACCTCGTGTTCCAGCTCGATGCCCAGCATCGGGTCGCCGTCGATGAAGTGGCGGATAATCTCCTGGGTGTAAACGCCGTTTTCAATAGAAGCGCGGTTATTGTAGGCTTTGTCGAGTCCGGCGAGATATTCGGCCTTTGCGCGGTCATATTCGGTTGAGGTGAAGCCGCCGCGTTTTGCGCGGAGCACTTCGCGATAGATTGCGGCCAGGGTGGTTGCAATGTCGCCGTCTTTGGCAACGCCGATAACGGCAAACATATCCTTGGCGTTGCTGAACAGGTAGTTACCGTCGGTTGCCTGAGCAACAGCAAAGGGAGTCGCTGGGTTCGACATCATTTCCGAGAAGCGCGCGTTGAGCATGCTGACGATCATTTGCTGAACGTAGTCCATAACCAGCTTGACCTGCGTATTGCGCAGTTCGCGCGGAGTGACGTCTTGCTTGAATATCAGGTAGACCACTGCGTTGGTCTGCTCCTTGTCGGCGCCGACGGCATAGATGGTGCCGGGAGTGTCGGGCACCTCGAACTGAAGGCGGGCGGGAGCGTTGGCGGGCATCTCAATGTCGCCAAACATTTTTTTGATAACCTCTTCGGTGCGGGCAACGTCGATGTCGCCAACAACCACGATGCCCTGCTGGTCGGGGCGATACCATGCTTCGTAGTAGTCGCGCAGAGCCTGGTGGGGGAAGTTGTCGACCACCTCCATCGTGCCGATAGGCAGGCGGTAGGCATATTTCGAGCCGGGATAGATTTTCGGCAGCAGGTTTTCCAGAATACGCATCTGGCCGACCTGGTTGGTGCGCCACTCTTCGTGGATAACGCCGCGCTCCTTGTCGATTTCCTCGGGGTCGAGCAGCAGCTCGTTGGCCCAGTCGTGGAGAATCAGCAGAACCGAGTCGGTAACGGCGGTGCGGGCCGTGGGCACGTTGGTAATCTTATAGACCGTTTCGTCGGTGCCGGTGTAGGCATTGAGGTGCGAGCCGAACTTAACGCCGATCGACTCCAGATAGTTGATCAGCGAGTTGCCGGGAAAGTTCTTGGTTCCATTGAAACACATGTGTTCCAGAAAGTGGGCCAGGCCGCGCTGGTTGTCTTCTTCCAGAATCGAGCCGACCTTTTGGGCGATATGGAAGTCGGCCTGTCCTTTGGGATATTCGTTGTGGCGGATGTAGTAGGTCAGTCCGTTAGGCAACACGCCGCTGACAACCGCCGTGTCGACCGGCAGCGACGGAATCTGTTGGGGCATCTGCGCTGTTGCTGCGAAGGAGGCAGCGGCCATCAGCGCGCCCAAAATCATCTTTTTCATAAGTGATAATATTATTGGTTATTGATTATCTGAATTTGGTTTCATTGCTGAGCATCGGTTTGCTCGCCTTCGGTCGCCCTGAAGGGGGGCGGAGTGGCATTCTCGGCGGCGCTGAGAATCTCCTCGGTGCGCGATGACCATTGGCGTTTGCCAAAGATTTTTTCAACGTCCTCGGTGAAAATCACCTCGCGCGTCACCAGAATGTCGGCCAGCTCGCCGTGGCCTTTGGCCTGGGCGGTCAGCAGCTCCTTGGCGCGGGCATATTGCTCGGCGATAATGCGGCTGACCTCGCGGTCAATCTGCTCGGCGCGGTTTTCGGAATAGGGCTTGGTGAAGCCATATTGCTGGCCGGTTGAGTCATAGTAGGAAATATTAGGCAGGTCGGAGCTCATGCCGTAGTAAACGACCATTGCATAGGCCTGCTTCGTTACGCGCTCCAGGTCGTTGGCCGCGCCGGTTGAAATGTGGCCCAGAAACAGCTCCTCGGCGGCGCGGCCGCCCAGCGTTGCGCATATTTCGTCGAGCAGCGCCTGCTGCGGAACAATCTGACGCTCCTCGGGCAGATACCAGGCGGCGCCCAGCGCCTTGCCGCGCGGAACTATCGTTACCTTAATCAGCGGGTTGGCATACTGCAGGTGCCAGGAAACCGTTGCATGGCCGGCTTCGTGGATGGCAATGGCGCGCTTTTCGTCGTCGGTCAGAATCTTCGAGCGCTTTTCCAGGCCGCCGATAATGCGGTCAACGGCGTCGATGAAGTCCTGGCGCTCAATGACTTTCTTGTTGTGGCGCGCGGCAATCAGGGCGGCCTCATTGCAAACGTTGGCAATGTCGGCGCCCGAGAATCCCGGAGTCTGGCGCGCCAGGAGCTCAACGTCGAGGTTCGGCTCAATCTTTTTGTTGCGCAGGTGAACCTTGAAAATCGCAACGCGGTCGTTGAGGTCGGGCAGGTCAACGTAGATCTGACGGTCAAAGCGTCCTGCGCGCAGCAGCGCCTTGTCGAGAATGTCGGCGCGGTTGGTGGCGGCGAGGATTATCACGCCGCTGTTCGAGCCGAAGCCGTCCATCTCCGTCAGCAGCTGGTTCAGGGTGTTTTCGCGTTCGTCGTTGGAACCCATGTTGGCGTTCTTGCCGCGGGCGCGGCCAACGGCGTCGATTTCGTCGATGAAAATGATGCAGGGGCTCTTTTCCTTGGCCTGGCGGAACAGGTCGCGCACGCGGCTGGCACCCACGCCGACAAACATTTCAACGAAATCCGAACCGCTCATTGAAAAGAACGGAACGTTCGCCTCGCCGGCAACCGCCTTGGCCAGCATCGTCTTGCCGGTTCCGGGAGGGCCTACCAGCAGCGCGCCCTTGGGAATTTTGCCGCCCAGGTCGGTGTAGCGCTGCGGATTCTTCAGGAACTCAACGATTTCCTCAATCTCGGTCTTGGCCTCGTTCAGGCCGGCAACATCCTTGAAGGTAACGCGCTGGTCGCTGTCCTTGTCGAAAATCTTTGCCTTGCTCTTGCCAACGGAGAAAACCCCGTCGGCGCCACCGCCGCGACCCATGCGCCGCATGA
Organism: Bacteroides sp.; assembly: GCA_014801955.1. GTDB lineage: Bacteria > Bacteroidota > Bacteroidia > Bacteroidales > Muribaculaceae > UBA3263. Next base: position 28,736 of record JAAVDE010000018.1, read on the forward strand.
AGTAGAGCCATGCGGCAATCAGCAGCAACATCGGGCCGAAAGTCCAGAGCAGATTGGAGTAGTCGCTGGCATCCTCGTAGCTCACCGTGCCTTTGAACACTCCCTCCTGGCGCCACTTGTCGAGCTTCTTTTCGAAACTCTGCGTGTCGCCGAACTTAACGATGATTTTGCCTTGCGTGGCCGGCGCCTGAGCGCGCTCGGCGGCGCTGAACTCCGCGTCGGTCGCCGAGGTCGAAAGCAGCGCCTCGGCCTCCTTCTTGTTGCGGTAAATCGTAACTTTTTCAACTCCGCCGCTCTCAACGACCTTTTCAAACTCATCGATCGAGTCAACGGGGTGTTCGAGGTCGCGCCGGTCGAAATAGAAAATTCCGAACAGTGCGGCCATTATTATCAGATACATCCACCAGATGCTGAACTTCGGCATCTTGGGCATATTTGGTCTTTTCAGGTCAGCCATTTCTTGCTTGTGTGTTGGGGGGATGAAAGTTAATTATCAGTCAAGGTCGGGAATCTCGTTAACAACGCCGTCGCTCCATAGCTCCTCGAGGTTATAGCGCCGGCGTTCGTCAGGCAGGAAAATATGGACCAGGGCCTCGCCATAGTCCAAAACAATCCACTGCGCCGAGCCGTAGCCGTCGTAGTTATAGGGTTTTATGTGCCCGTGTTCGAGCAGATAGTCGCGCACTGAGTCGGCGACCGCCGCAACGTGGGTGGCCGACGTGCCTTCGCAAACGAAAAAGTCCATTGCCGGGCTCGATTCAATGGCCGACAAATCAATATGGGTTATTTTGCGTCCTTTGCGCTCTTGAATGCCGGCGATAATCAGCTCGGCAAGTGAAGTCTGGTTATTCTTATTCATAATTTGGTGCAAAAATACGGATTTTTTCGCAATTTCCAACAATTCCAATAAATTTACGTTTAATAAGTTGTGTATATCATGTATATTATGTATCTTTGCACCATAAAAACTAACAACTATGGCAACAGCATTAAACGTTAAGCGCAAAAACATCGATCTTCCGGTCGATACTCTGCAAAAACTTTCCCTCATGGCGGTTGCTCAGGGAAAAAGTCTTAAAAATTTCATTGAAACCATTCTTATTTCCAAGGCCAATGCCATCACGGTTGAAGTCAAGGAAAATCCCTCTCCTTCGGGCGATGACTGGTTTAATGACCCGGAAAACATGGCCTCCGTCAAGCGCGGCATGGCTGAAATGAAGGCCGGCAAAGGCAAAGCCTATACCATTGAAGAAATCCGTGGGCTTTTAGGAGTATGACAGTAGCCCGCTCAAAGGCCACTACAACAAACAAAGCAGTGTCGCAATATGGCTCACGACACCGCTTCACTTTTCTTAATCGAAATATAGTTTCTAATTGCTACTTTTTTTTCACTGTGGCTTTAACCTTTCCTTTCCACGCCGGTGCATCAGCATCCAGTCCATACAAAGGTGAATATGGACCTTCCGGGAAATCCACAAGAACATAGCGATTACACTCGCGTCCTGCGACCACTTTATCAGTTGCCGCTGTATTGATAGCCGTCGCAGCTATATCGATAAGGCTGCCAATCATGCTATTACTGCCACTGCTTACAGATTTATCAAGTTTAATTTCACCTTCGCGCTTGTACAAAATATCCCCGGTTGTTGCCGATCGTAAAATATATTCAACGTCTACCGTAAGAGTACCGGCAAGTGCCTTCTTTGACCATTTCTTAATACGTGTGAACATCACAGCATCACAACCTAAAACATTGTGAAATTGGGTTAAATCTCCGTCAAGGAACATTTCACTATCATAAGCGCCTTCAGACTGAAACATTTCAAGAGTCAGATATGGAGAAAACACATAATAGCCTTTGTCTATCAAAGGTATGGCCATTGTTGTGAAAAAATTATCCTTTGCCTCCGTTGCATTTGTTTCGTTAATTGGAGGCATAATAACTATTGATGTAGGTTTTTGTTCGTACATCAGTGCATATTCAGTCCCTCTGATAGATTTTTGGGACGTACAAGAGCACATAAAAAGGGTTATGGCCGCAAAAGGGAGAAATCTATTAAGTTTCATTCTTTGTTATTTTCTATTTGATTTATAATTCGTGAGATAAAGATTCCCGCTTCAGGATAATTTGCGATTTCCTTTTTTAAGAAATCACAACCTTGCTGAGTTTGACCTTTCTTTACAAGGAAATAACCATATTCTGCGAAAATACCCGGTGGTACAGTTTTGCGGCTACCGGTCTGTTTCTCCATAACTCGATTGATTTGTTTCTCGAAGGCCTTTTCTGTTTTTTCAGTCTGTTTTTTACTGTGCTGATAAGCCGCGTCTTCGTACTTATGCCACGAATACAACGGCTTTTGCGTTGACGCGCAAGAAGTAAGGCCCAAAATAGCAATAGAAACTACTGCAAAGCCACAAATTCTTTTAAATGTCATTTTGTAATTATTGTTTAAGGTTTATAATTTTGGTTTCCTGAGGATAAAGCATAATCACTCCCTGATAAACAATTTCATTGCCGTTCATAACTACAATTGCCTTCTTACCAGTTATAATCTGATAGGCTTTCCCGTTTGACTTACTTTGCGAAGGTTTAACTGGCTTTGCTGTAAATATTGTTTCGCCATTATTTATATTAACCTCAACAGGTTTATTAACACACTTTTTTTCGCTGGTAATGACCAGATAACCAACATCAGCTTTACCGCCTTGTTCTCCAATCGGCATGGAGGTGCAACAACTGTTTAGCCCGAGTATGTATAAAATAAGCGTCATCATTATGATGAGATGCAAGCGCGAATGTGACTGTTTCATTTTTCTTCTATTATGTAATTGGTTAGATTATTTACATCGATATGCTCTGCACCGGAAGTAATCTCTACAAACGAGAACTCAGTTTCGGGTGTGTCACCGGCACTTTCGATAACCTTAAGCGACCCAATTATTTTTCCGGGAAGCTCTATCATAATACCGTTTTGAGGATTCTTTACTTTCTTTCCTCTGGTCTTAATGACAAATTCGTCACCCGATAACAGCCCCTGACTTTCGCCACCAGCTATCAACACTCCATCATCGTCGTAAGATAGAAAGAATGTTCGCCAAGATTTATCCGTGCATTTATTGATAATATTTTCTACTAATTGGCCAATCGCAGCAGATATTGCTTTATCACTCAACGTAGCATCAAATCCGGCAGATTGACTTTTAACAAGATTACTTTTACTGGTCATCGTTGCCTCGCCTCGGCCTTCATCTGAGTAAATAATTAAACCGGTTGAAACATCAACAAGCCTAATTGAAACCGCAGCCTCAACAATTTGTGTTTTTTCGGTACTAAAGCCATTCGATTTACCAATATTTTTGCGTCCATATTCTGTTATGGAACCGACAATCATATAGTCTGCCCCAATCGAAGAAAAATCATTTCCATTGGCCTGACATTGGGCCAATAAATCAGAAATATCACTATGCTCAATCAATAAAAACTTTTCGGAAGCAGCCAATCTTGCCGACAATATGTCAAGAGCTTGCTTACCCATAGGATCATTCTTCTTGTCATAAAAAAGGCCTTTGGCATATTGCGTTTCATTGGAGAAACGACCAATCGCGACCTTTCGTTTAATACCTTTAGATTCGCTTACGACTTCGGAAGACGGCGTATTTTCAATTGCAGCAACACTACTTTGTGCAAAACTCGATAAATGGACAAATACCGTCATTAATGCTGACAACATAATTGTCTTGGATATAACTTTTTGCATAAATTCATTTTGCTCTATAGACCTACCAAATTTGAGCATAGAATAATGAATAAACAAAAAAGCGCAAGGTCTGTATCCGTTACTCGTCCTTACGATTCGAGGCATGTGGCTTCGCCTTACTCTGTTCGAACGAGTAACGCAGAGGCCTCACGCACAAATATGTACTAATACCATACCATCCGATTAGGAATAGTATGGGAAAGAAACATATCCGCAAAGGCATCTATCGTTACCTCATTCCTGACAGAGTATCTTGAAATTGCCACATTTCCGAATCGTCAAGAAAGAGCGTTTGATAAACGCTTTCAAAAATTATGTTGTTGCACGCCCTCCCTCAAAAGCCCTTGACCGGGCCTCTGCAAGACGGTCTGCGCCGCAAAGTTACAAATAATTTTTGAATACTGGAGCGATTTCTGTGAAAATGTTTGGGGAAATTGCTTTTGGGTGTGGGGGAAAATGCGTAACTTTGCGGTCAAATAACCAAGCATTTTAGAATTATGAACGAACTGCCCACAAAGTATTCGCCTGCCGAGGTTGAAGACCGACTGTATAGCTTTTGGATGGAGCATGACCTTTTCCGCTCTGTTCCCGACGCACGCCAGCCCTACACTATCGTAATCCCGCCGCCGAACGTTACCGGCGTGCTCCACATGGGCCATATGCTCAATAACACGATTCAGGATATTCTGGTGCGTCGCGCACGCATGGAGGGTTATAATGCCCTTTGGGTGCCCGGAACCGACCATGCGTCGATCGCAACCGAAACCAAGGTGATTGCAAAGCTCGCCGACCAAGGCATCAAGAAAACCGACCTTACGCGCGAGCAGTTCCTGGAACACGCCTGGGACTGGACCCGCACCCACGGCGGCATCATTCTGCAGCAGCTCCGCAAGCTCGGCGCCAGCTGCGACTGGAGCCGCACGGCGTTCACAATGGACGAGCAGCGCTCCGAGTCGGTTACGAAGGTTTTCTGTGACCTCTACGACAAGGGGCTGATCTATCGCGGCCTCCGCATGGTTAACTGGGACCCGAAGAACCGCACCGCGATTTCCGACGACGAGGTTAACTACGTTGACGAGCATTCGAAGCTCTATTATCTGCGCTACTACGTTGCCGGCGATCCCGAGGGCCGCTATGCGGTCGTTGCAACGACCCGCCCCGAAACCATCATGGGCGACACGGCAATGTGTATCAACCCCAAGGACCCGAAAAACGAATGGCTCAAGGGCAAGAAGGTTATTGTTCCGCTCGTTGGCCGCGAAATTCCGGTTATCGAGGACCGCTATGTTGAAATCGAGTTCGGCACCGGTTGCCTGAAGGTGACGCCCGCCCACGACAAGAACGACTACCAGCTCGGCAAGACCCACAATCTCGAAACCATCGACATTTTCAACGAGGACGCCACCCTCAACGAAAACGGCGGCAAGTATGCCGGCATGGATCGCTTTGCCTGCCGCAAGCAGATTGCCATTGACCTTCAGGAAGCCGGTTTGATGGAAAAGGTGGAGGATTATAATAATAAGGTGGGCTACAGCGAGCGCACCAAGGTCGTTATCGAGCCGCGCCTGTCGCAGCAGTGGTTCATCAACATGAAGCACTTCGCCGACATTTCGCTGGCGCCGGTAATGGATGACCTTATCAAGTTCGTTCCCGAAAAGTATAAAACCACCTATCGCCTCTGGCTCGAAAATATTCAGGACTGGTGCATTTCGCGTCAGCTCTGGTGGGGCCACCGCATTCCGGCCTATTACTACGCCGACGCTCAGGGCGAAACCCGCATCGTCGTTGCCGAAACCGCCGAAAAGGCTCTGGAAAAGGCTCGCAAGGAGTCGGGCCTGGACCTGACGGCTGCCGATCTGGCGCAAGACGAGGATGCCCTCGACACCTGGTTCTCCTCCTGGCTCTGGCCCATCACTCTTTTCAACGGCATTCTCGACCCGGGCAACAAGGAGCTGAAATATTACTATCCGACCTCGACCCTCGTTACCGGCCCCGACATTATTTTCTTCTGGGTTGCCCGCATGATCATGGCCGGCTATGAATACGTTGGCGAAATGCCCTTCAAGAACGTTTACTTCACCGGCATCGTGCGCGACAAAATCGGCCGCAAAATGAGCAAGAGCCTCGGCAACTCGCCCGACCCGCTGGAGCTCATCGCCAACTTCGGCGCCGACGGCGTCCGCATGGGCATGATGCTCGCCGCTCCCGCCGGCAACGACATCATGTTCGACGAAAAGCTCTGCGAGCAGGGCCGCAACTTCTGCAACAAAATCTGGAATGCCTTCCGCCTGGTCAAGGGCTGGCAGGTCGACGAAAACGCCGAGCAGCCCCGGGCTGCCGCAGTTGCCGTTGAGTGGTTCGACTCCAAGCTGCGCCGCACTGCCGCCGAAATGGCCGACCTTCTCGCCAAGTTCCGCATCTCGGAAGCCCTGATGGCCGCCTATAAGCTCTTCTGGGACGAGTTCTCGAGCTGGTATCTCGAGCTGGCCAAGACCGCCTATGGCTCGCCCGTCGACGCCAAGACCTATGCCGCCACTCTCGACTACTTCGACCGCCTGCTGCGCTTGCTCCACCCGTTCATGCCCTTCATCACCGAAGAACTCTGGCAGCACCTGGCCGAGCGCGCCGAAGGCGAGAGCATCATGTATGCCCCGCTGCCCGAAGCCACCGGCGCCGACGCCGACATTCTCGCCGCAATGGACTGCGCAAAAGAAATCGTTAACGGCATCCGCGGCGTTCGCGCCTCCAAGCAGATTGCCCCGAAAGTGGCTCTCACGCTGCTGACCGCAACCGCCGTCGACCCTCGCGTTGCCGCCGCGGTTTCCAAGCTCGCCAACCTCGAAGGCATCGAAGTAACCGCCGAGAAGCCTTCCGGCTCCGCAGTGTTCATGGTCGGCAACCGTGAATTTGCCATTCCGATGGAGGCTGCCGGCGTTGACGTTGAAGCCGAGCACGCCAAGCTGACCAAAGAGCTCGACTACGAACGCGGCTTCCTCGCCTCCGTAGAAAAGAAACTCGCCAACGAGCGCTTCGTCAACGGAGCGCCCGCCGCGGTTGTCGACGCCGAGCGCCGCAAGCAGGCCGACGCCCTGCAGCGCATCGCAACCCTCGAGGCCGCCCTCAAAGCCCTCTGAAATCCATCATAGACTCCCATAAGCATTAAAAAAAGTATGGGTGGAACTTCGAATTTTGTTGACTTTTTCGTGAAATATTCTTAACTTTGCAACTTAATTAAAATTTTCACCCATCCTAACCAGACCAATACATGAAAAAGGTTGAAACGCTCCTGGCAGAAAAACTGCTGAAAGTCAGCGCAATCAAACTTCAGCCCGAAAACCCCTTTACCTGGGCCAGCGGCTGGAATTCTCCGATTTACACGGATAACCGCATAACGCTTTCCTATCCGGAAGTGCGTTCGTTTATTAAGGTGGAACTCTGCCGCATCATTGAAGAGCGTTTTCCCGAAGCGAATGCCGTTGCCGGCGTTGCTACCGGCGCCATTGCTCAGGGTGCGCTCGTTGCCGACACCCTGGCGCTTCCCTACGTTTATGTTCGTTCGTCGCCCAAGGACCACGGTCTGGAAAACCTCATTGAAGGTAATCTGAAGCCCGGCCAGAAGGTAGTCGTTGTTGAAGACCTGATTTCCACCGGCGGCAGCTCGCTCAAGGCAGTTCAGGCTATCCGCAATGCAGGCTGCGAGGTCGTTGGCATGGTTGCCATGTTCTCCTATGGTTTCCCCGTTGCCGAAAAGGCATTCAAGGAGGCCGGCGTGGAGCTGGTTACCCTGAGCAACTACAATGCCATGCTGGAAGTTGCCCTGGCAACCAACTATATCCATGCCGACGACGTTGAAACCCTCAAGGAGTGGCGCAAGGACCCCTCGGTTTGGACTCCCGCCAAACGCTAAAACCCGCGCCCAAATGAGCAAGTACACCGGCAAACCCCACCGCGTTGAGCGTCCGCGCGCGGAGATTTATGACCAGCTCAGCAATCTGTCGAAGATTCGCGAGCGCCTCGACTCGATTCCCGCCGACCTGCGCGAAAAGCTCGGAACCGTTAATTTCCCCGACAATGAAACGCTGGCGTTCACCGCGCCCGGCGTTGGCGAAATGAAGTTCCGCATCGTTGAGCGCACCGCGCCCGAGGCAGTGCGCTTTCTGGCCGACACGGGCGTGGTTCCCATCTACGTTACCATCACTCTCGCCGAAGTTGAAGCGGCGTCGACCGACGTTGCCGCAACCATCGAGGCCGAAATTCCAATGATGCTCCGCCCGCTCATCGGCGGCAAGCTCCAGGAGGCCGCCGACCAGTTCGGCAAAATGTTCGGCCAGCTGAATGCGTAGGCTACTGACACTGATATTCGGCACCCTGGCAACTGTTGTGTTGCCGGGGTGTCATTCTATTGAGCTGAAAGATAATATTGTCAGCGGGCCGGTCTACGTTCCGTTTCGAACCGCCGGCGACTGGGAAGTCTATGGCGTTTCCGGCGCGCTGGATTCGCGCCGCTTTATCCGCAGTCAAAAGGTGCCGCAAAACTATCCCTATCCCGATTATTGCTACACGGGCTTCGGCGGCGTGTTGCTGACAATGACGGTCTATGGCGACTACGAGGCCTATGACCTGGCCTGCCCGGTCGAACATTCGCCGTCTGTTCTCGTTGCCATTAACCGGGAGTCGAACATGGCTGTGTGTTCGAAATGCGGGTCGGTCTACGATGTTTTCTGCCTTGAGCGCGGCCCGGGCCATCCGGTCAGTGGCGTTGCGCTGGAGCGCGGCTATGGGTTGACCACCTATCGCGTTCTGTTTAACGTTGATAACTGCCACGCCCTGATTTCGCGCTGAACATTTCCTACCGTTCCGGGTGTTATAGTTCCATAATAATGATTTTATCAAGGAACTATGAAGCAATATGAATTTATTGAGAGCGTTGCCCGGATGCTTCAGCTCTATATCAGCAACTCAAAAAGTTTTGACTCCAACGCGCAGTTGCGCGTTAATCCTGCAACCAAGGCCGCTACTATCGTTAACGGCAGCGACATGCTGGCCGAGCTGGCCGATTCTGACGAAACAATCGAGGATGCAGCCGCAGCCGACGGCCTGCGCGACGAGGATGCGACCGATTTCCAGGCCTCGCAGAACCCGGATTTCTATTCCGTCAGAATGTTGATTCAAGATAACCCGTCGGGCGGCGAGGAACCTTCAATGCCGGCAATCTGCCAGTTGGCCGCCTCTTATTTTGCCGCTTAGCGCGGGGGGAGCGAGCGCCAGCGTGCCAGAAGGCTTTCGAAGTCGGCCGGCAGCGGAGCTGAGAAAAACATTTCTTCGCCCGTTCGCGGATGAACGAAGCCGAGCGTGCGCGCATGGAGCGCCTGGCGCGGGCAAGCCTCGAAGCAGCCGTCGATGAAGCGCCTGTAGGTCGCCGAGGGAACTCCGCGCAGAACCTTGTCGCCGCCATAGCGCGCGTCGTTAAACAGCGGATGGCCCAGGTGGCGCATGTGTACGCGAATCTGGTGCGTGCGCCCGGTTTCCAACACGCAACGCACCAGCGCAACGTGGGTCAGCGGCTCAATGACCTCATAGTGCGTAACGGCGTGCTTGCCGTTGGGGTCGTCGGCGGGGAGCACGGCCATCTGCAGCCGGTCCTTGGGGTTGCGGCCAATCAGGGTGTCGACCGTTCCCTGCGCGGGGTCGGGGATGCCCCATACCAGCGCGTTATACTCGCGCTTGGTCGTTTTTGCAAAAAACTGGGCGCCCAGGTGGGTTTTCGCTTCCGGGGTCTTGGCAACGACCAGCAGGCCCGACGTGTCTTTGTCGATGCGGTGAACCAGGCCCAGGCGCGGGTCGGAAACGTCGTAGTTCGGATTGTCCTTGAAGTGCCAGGCCAGGGCGTTGACCAGCGTGCCGGTGTAGTTGCCGTGGCCGGGATGAACAACCAGGCCGGCCGGCTTGTTGACCACCAGAACCGTGTCGTCCTCATAAACTATGTCGAGCGGAATATCCTCGGCAATGATTTCGTTTTCATAGCGCGGACGGTCCATGACGATCTGAACAACGTCGAGCGGCTTAACGCGATAATTAGCCTTAACCGGCTGTCCGTTAACGAGGATGCAGTCGGCGTCGGCAGCCTGGCGTATGCGCGAGCGCGACGAACCGTGCATCCTGTCGACCAGGAACTTGTCGACGCGCAGCAGCTCCTGGCCCTTGTCGGCAACGAAGCGGAAATGCTCATAGAGCTCGCGTCCGTCGAGCACCTTGATTACCGGCGATTCGTCGTCGATAGCGTCGAAATCGTCGGTCAGCCCGTCGGCGTCGGCGGGGATGGGGTGGGGCAGATCAGTCGCTGTAGGTTGCATCGAAGAAATCGTCGGTATCGGCTTCGTTATAAACCTCCGTTGAGTCGGGCTCGGCGGCGGAGTAGCCTTCGCCGACCTCAATGACCAGCGCCGAAGTCAGCGGCAGTTTCGTTCCGGCGCGCAGGGTGATACCCATGCTCTTGACTGCCAGAACCAGGTCGCGGTAGTCGGAGGGCACCCTGACTTCGCGAATATCCTTGAAACCCATAGATTCGAGCGAGGCTCGCGCCTGGCGAATGGAGCAGCCGACCAGTTCGGGGAGCGTTACCTGGCGCGGCGACAGGGCGTTGATGGTCAGGTAAACCGTGCGGCCCGGCTTAACGCGGTTGCCGCCGGGAGGCACTTGCTCAACGATTGCGCCGCGGTCAACCCCGGAATCATAGACCGAGTCAACGACCTCGGTTTGCAGGTTGCAGCCCGAAAGCACCGAGCGCGCTTCGGCAACGGTCATCTTGCGAACGTCGGGAACTATCTGCGTCTGGCCGTGGGCGGTCCAGATGCTGAGTCCAAACATGGCAACGACGACCAGCACCACGCCGCAAACGGCCATGAGCAGCAGGTTCGTGATTATCGGATGCTTCTTGAAAAAATCCATCGGGTTCGGGTAATTGAAAAAAAGGCGGGAGACCCGTTGACTGCGGACCTCCCGTTGATGCCTTACTTACGGATGCCGAGCTCTTTCTGAGCAATGATGGCACGGTAGCGGTTAATGTCCTTGCGAATCAGGTAATCCAGCAGGCGACGACGCTTACCAACCAGCTGCTTCAGGGCGCGGGCCGTAGCATAATCTTTGTGATTTGACTTCAGGTGTTCAGTCAAATGAGCAATACGGACCGAGAACAATGCTATCTGGGCCTCGGGGGAACCAGTATCAGTCTTACCCTTACCGTACTTCTCAAAGATTTCAACTTTTTCGTCAGAATTAAGATGCATTCTTTGGAAATTTTGGTGGTTAATAATAATGTGAATAAGTGCTTAAAGCGGGGCAAAGTTACGAAAAAAATCCCTAACCCCCAAATTTCCCCCAACTTTTTTGAAAAAAGAGGCGGGTGGGGTTAGGGCCAGAAGTTGAAGAAGTGGTGGACGGGGCCGTGGCCGTGGCCGATTTCGTAGGCGGCGCCGGCTTCGATGGCCGCGGCAACGTAGTTTTTCGCGGCAATGGCGGCGTCGGTCAGGGATAGGCCTTTGGCCAGGTGTGAGGCCAGGGCTGACGACAGGGTGCAGCCGGTGCCGTGGGTGTTGACTGTGTTGAGCCGCTCGGATTCCAGCCGGATGGTGTCGCCGGTTTCGGCGTTGAAGAAAATGTCGGTTAGTCTGTTGTCGGTTAGGTGGCCTGCCTTGAGCAGCACGGAGACTCCGGCGCATTTGTCGGACAGGCGCCTGGCAGCATCGGGCAGCCGACTCTGGCGGTCGATTGTTTCGCCGAGAAGAATTTCCGCCTCGGGGATGTTGGGCGTGATGACTCGCACGCGGGGAATGAGCGTGGTTTTTAGGCTGTCAACTGCTTCGGGTATCAGGAGCGGGTCACCCGAGGTAGCAACCATTACCGGGTCGAGAACGATGTTGTGGATGTCGGGGTAGAGGTCGAGTGTCTGGCGAACCGTTTGAATCAGTTCGGCTGAGTGGAGCATGCCGATTTTAACGGCGTCGGCGCCTATGTCGTCGAGCACCGACCGAATCTGGCCGGCAACGAATTTAACGGGAACGGGGTGGACGTCGGTGACGCCGACGGTGTTTTCGTCAACAACGGCGACTATGGCCGAGGCGCCGTAGCATCCACATGCAGCGAAGGTTTTCAGGTCGGCCTGAATACCGGCTCCGCCGCTGGGGTCGCTGCCGGCAATGGTCAGCACGCGGTGGTAGCGTAGTTTTTCTTGTTTCATGATGTTCAGATTTTCCAGGTTTCGAGATTCCAGGCGCTTTCCCAGAACATCCACTCCAGGCGGGCGCATTGGCGGAAAATGCCGGTCATGCGGTCGCGGACTGCCGCAGAGGCTTGGGCAGCCAGCGAATCGCAGATTTCAATGGCCAGTCGGGTCGAGGCGGCAAAGGTTTCGTCGGCATAGGTGGTGATCCAATCCTTGTAGGGGTTGGAGTCGGTTACTTTGGCTGTCGCCAGAATGTGTTCGCCAACCTTTTGGTATATCCAGAAGCAGGGCAACACGGCGGCGGCCTCTACCTCGACAGGCTCGAGAGCCTGGCTCAGCAGGGTTGAGGTATAGAGCGCGCATGTTGGCGACATTTCGTCGTCGGTCGGGCTTACGCCGCCGAGATACTGGCCGTGGAGCGCCTTCTCGACCGCAATGCCGTCGGCTGCGAAGCGGATAAAGGCGTCGGCATGGGCAACATTGTCAAGGCGCGACGCAATGTTGGCCAACACGCGGAAGTAGCGCCGCAGATAGAGGGTGTCCTGCCGCAGGTAGAACAGGAATTTTTCTTTCGGAAGGGTACCTGCCGCAAGGCTTTTAACAAATGGGAGTTCCAGCGTGTGGTCATACACGTCGGCTGCGGCTTCCCAGGCTTCATTGCTCCATTTTTTCATGGGTTGTCAGAAATCTATTATGTTGGTTGAGAGGGAGAGGAGGTCGATGGTAAAGAGTTTGCCGTCTAACGGTTGGCCGGCGCCGGTCAGGAGTTTCAGCGTTTCCATTGCCTGGAGGGAGCCTATCAGGCCGGGCACCGGGCCGAGCACGCCGCGGATTTTTCGCGGGAGGCCACACAGGGCTTCCCGCTCGGGGTAGAGGTCGGAGTAGCGGCGGCGCGACGTGCCGTTCATAACCGCCACCTGGCCCTGAAATTCGCCGATTGCGCCGTAGACCCAGGTTTTGCCGAGGGCGGCGCAGGTGTCGTCGATGAGATAGCGCGTGGCGAAGTTGTCGCAGCAGTCAACGACCAGGTCGCAGGAGGCGATGAGCTGTCGGGCGTTGGCCGGAGTCAGGCCTTGGTCGTGGAGGGTGAAAACGGTGTGGGGCGACGCGGCTTGCAGCCTTGCTGCGGCGCACTCGGTCTTTGGTCGGCCGAGCTGTGAGGCGTCGTAGAGCACCTGGCGCTGGAGGTTCGATTCCGAAACCGTGTCGGGGTCGCAGAGGCCTATATGCCCGACCCCGGCGCCGGTCAGGTAGGTGGCCACCGGCGCGCCGAGGCCGCCGAGGCCGATAATGAGCACCGATGCGGCGGCGATTTTGCGCTGCCCCTCCTCGCCGATTTCGGGGAGCATGGTCTGGCGGGAATATCGTTCGGAGTGGTTCATCGGTCAGTCAAAAATCTTGTCCCAGTCTTTCCAGACCACTTCATAGCCGCGGGCGCGCAGGTCGGCTTCGACACGGGCCGGCGAGCGTTCGTCGCTGACGGCAAACTGCTCCAGCGCCTGAGGGTAGGTTTCGTAGCCGCCCGGCTCGGTTTTCGATCCGGCGCTCATGGAGGTTGCTCCGAGGGTTGCGATATTGTTGCGGAAGTCGGGGGTTTCGCGGGTTGAAACGGAGATGTCAACGTCGTGGTCAAACAGACGGTAGGCAAAGGTCAGCTGCGCCAGTTCGCGGTCAGTCATAACGACGTTGGGCCGGAAGTGGCCTTCCGACGGGCGCATGCGCGGGAAGTTGACGCTATAGCGCGTGCGCCAGTAGTGTTTGCGCAGGTAGAGCAGGTGTCGGGCCATCATCGTAACGTCCGTTCGCCAGTCCTCCAGGCCGATGAGAACGCCCAGGCCGATTTTGTGGACGCCGGCGGCGCCCATGCGGTCGAAGCCGTTGACGCGCCACTCGAAGTTTGATTTCATGCCGGCTGGATGGTAGGTCTTGTATTTTTCGCGATGGTAGGTTTCCTGGAAGCACACAACGCCGTTGAGCCCCGACTGAGTCAGGCGGCGATAGTCCTCCTCGGGCAGGGGCATGACCTCCATCGTCAGGTTATTGAAGTAGGGGCGACACACTCTGAGCGCGCGTTCCAGGTAGTCGGTGCCGGCCAGGCGCGGATTTTCGCCGGTTACGAGCAGCAGGTTTTCGAACGGCCCGAGGCGGCGAATGGCCTTACACTCGGCCTCGATCTGCTCCGGGGTCAGGATGATGCGCGGAAACTGATTGTGGCGGTTAAAGCCGCAATAAACGCATGAGTTGGTGCAGGAATTGGTGATATATAGCGGAATATACATCGAAATCGTTTTGCCGAAACGCTGCTGCGTGTAGTGGCGGCTCAGGCGCGCCATTTGCTCGAGATAGGGTGCGGCGGCGGGCGACACCAGTGCCATGAAGTCCTCGATGGTCAGATTCTCCTTCGCCAGGGCGGTTTCAACGTCGGCAGCTGTTTTGGCGGCAATGCGGCGGGTAGTGTCGTCCCAGTCGTAGTTCAGTAGTTCGTCTGAAAACATTGTGGAATCCTCCTGTCGTCAGTCAAGAAACGAAGTTAGCGGGCTGCTCGCCTCGGCGCAGCGGCTCTGCGCGCCCGGTCCGGCCAGGTAGGCCTCGCGGCCGGCAACCACTGCGCGGCTGAACGCGCGCGCCATCATGACCGGGTCGCCGGCAACGGCTATGGCCGTGTTGACCAACACGGCGTCGGCCCCCATCTCCATTGCCTCGGCGGCATGGGACGGAACGCCCAGCCCGGCGTCAACAACTACCGGAACGTTGCTCTGCTCGATGATGATTTCAATGAGCCGGCGCGTTATCAGTCCCCTGTTTGTTCCGATCGGCGCCGCCAGCGGCATAACCGTTGCCGCGCCGGCCTCTTCGAGGCGCTTGCAGAGCACCGGGTCGGCCTGGATGTAGGGCAACACGACGAAGCCCATCTTTGCCAGCTCCTCGGTGGCCTTCAGGGTTTCGACCGGGTCGGGCAGAAGATATTTCGGGTCGGGGTGGATTTCGAGTTTGATAAAGTTGGTCGCGAAGGCTTCGCGCGCGAGCTGAGCGGCCAGCACGGCCTCCTCGGCGTTGCGCACTCCCGAGGTGTTGGGCAGCAGCTGAATGCCCGGGCGGCTGACGTGGGCCAGCATCGAGTCGGCGGGATTGGTCATGTCAACCCGCTTCATGGCCAGGGTTACCATTTCCGTGCCCGACACTTCGATTGCGCGGGCCATTTCTTCGTTGGAGCGGAACTTGCCGGTTCCGACAAAGAGGCGCGACGAAAACTCGCGGCCTCCGATAATGAGTTTGTCCATTTTCGGTTATTTTTCGGTTTGCTTGATGTTAGAGTTGATGAGAGAGAGGATCAGGCTTGTTGTGGCGGCCGGGTCGGGCGAGCTCAGAATCACGCCCGACAGGGCAACGCCGCTGACTCCTGTCGCGCAAATGTCGGCGATGTCAGCTTCGGTTATGCCGCCTATGGCAACCACGGGTATGGCCGACACGCGGCGCACCGCCTCCATCACTTCGGCCAGGCCCTCGCGGCCCAGAACCGGGCTGAGGTTCTTTTTGGTGGTAGTGAAGCGGAAGGGGCCGAGGCCGATATAGTCGGCGCCGTCGTCGATGGCGCGCAGGGCGTCGGCGGCGGTATTGGCCGTGGCGCCGATGATTTTGTCGGGGCCGAGGATGCGTCGGGCCTCGGTCAGCGCCATGTCGTTCTTGCCCAGGTGAACGCCGTCGGCGCCGAGCGGCTCAACAAGGTGTACGCGGTCGTCGACAATAAACGTTGCGCCCGATTGGCAACACATCGCGGCGAGTTCGCGACCAACGTTCATAAACTGCTCGTCGGAGGCATCTTTCATTCTTAGCTGAATCCAGCGGCAGCCGCCGGCAAGGGCGGCGCGGGCGCCGTCGAGCTCGTTGCGCCCGGCGGTTGAGTGGGTTATGTATTGCAGCATTTTATTTGGTGGATTAATTCGTTTAGTTTGCCGGCGCGGGCTGCCTGCCAGATGCAGCCGAGCATCGCCGCGCCGCCGAAGCCCGTTGCGGCCAGCTCGATGAACTTCGAGGGAGTAACCCCTCCGAGGGCAACGGTCGTCGGGCCAACGGCTCCGCGCAGGTCGTCGACGGTAAACGCCGGCTCATAGCCCGGCTTCGATATGCTCGGATAAATCGGGCTCAGGAACTGATAGTCGAACCTGCCGGGTCGAAGCAGCTCGGCGGGAGAGTGACAGGAGCGGCTGACCGTTCCGCCAAAGCCGGCG
Organism: Bacteroides sp.; assembly: GCA_014801955.1. Classification (GTDB taxonomy): domain Bacteria; phylum Bacteroidota; class Bacteroidia; order Bacteroidales; family Muribaculaceae; genus UBA3263. The sequence continues at coordinate 44,944 of JAAVDE010000018.1, forward strand.
GGCGCTTCGGGGCTGCGCGAGTTCAGGTGAACGCCGCAGCCGTAGTCAGCCGCCAGCGGGTGGCAATCGTGGAGGCTCAGCCGTTGGTGCAGGTGCGAGGGGATGCTCTCGATGAGCCGGCGCATGCTGCCCGGCTCGGCGCCCGGCTTGCGCAGATGAACGCGCTCAACGGCGCCCGACTCCAGTAGCGAGGCTATCGTTTCGGCCTCGCCGCCGATAAACTCCGGCAGCGTAACGGCAATGACCCGGAGCCTGCTCATCCGCCACAAACTGCGGTTATGATGGTCAGCTTCGAGCCGTCGGTCGGCCTGACGTCGGCCCACGATGCGCGCGGAACCACCCTGTTGTTCAAGGCCACGGCTATGCCCCCGTTGGCCAGATTGCGCTGCGCGAGCAGCTCGGCGAGAGTCGGAGTCCCGTCGATTTTAACTTCGGTTTGATTAATAAAGATTTTCATAAAGCCTTGTGCTAAAATGAGAAAATATCTCTTGCGCGAGAGCGAGCCCGGGATTCAGTCAAGGCCATGAACAAGTCCTTTCGGCGGTACGAACCGCATCAAGTTCACAGGGTATAATCTCAGCCCTCGCCGCGACGGCATCAGGGCACCCCTCTTGCAAAAATGTTGCCGCAAAGTTACATATTATTCCCCAACAAACCAAATAAAATCTCCGCCCCGGCTTATTTCAGCGTTTCTTCGACGCATTCGATGAAAAAGGGGGTGGAGAAGGGCGAGGTGTCCCATTCGCCGTCGAGGAGGTTGCGACTCCAGGTCTTTTTGCCAAGCATGTTGCCTTTGAAATAGAGGCAGCTGTCGGCGAGGTCCTCGAGAAATTCGATTGCAACGACGGCGTCGGTCGGAAGCACTATGTAGTCGGGCAGCGAGTAAACGAACTTGCCCGATGTTTCGGCGCCTGATTCATAGTTGAAATATATAGGCTTCGGCAGAATGCTAACGAATTTTGTTGTCGGGCCTTTTTTGACGCCATTCATGTCGTATACGTTGATGCGGAACTTCATTTGCCGCATCTGGTTCTCGCCTTCATTGAAATAGAAGCCGACCTTGTCGAGGAGCATCCGGCGGTTTTTCTTGGCGTGAACCTCGTAGCCAAACGTGTCGCCGGCTGTGTTGCCGTTGATAAAGCATCTGAACATGCCGTTGTTGCGCTTGTTGCCCTGCTTTTTGGCTTTGAATCCTTTGGTTCGGCCCACCGTGACCTCGTTCAGCGCCGTGGGCATTGGTGTCAGCCGGAAGCAATAGGCGGAGTCGGCAACGAGCTCGGTCGCCGCGATGGTCTGCGGCATGTAACCCATGTAGGCTACGGTCAAAGTGTCTTTCTTGTATAAGCCGGTCATCGGCAATGAGAAATTGCCGGCCGAGTCGCTCATGGCGGCAATCGGCCGTTTTTGCACGCGCACGGTGGAATAGGGCAGCGGCTGCCCGTTCTCGTCAACGACCCGCCCGCAAAAATTTTGGGCCGAACCTGAAACGAAAGTAAAAGCCATTATAAAAACTGTAGCGATAAAGGCTCTGTTAGTGAAGATTGAAAGTCGTGGCATAGGAGATAATAAGGTTCTGTTTCGGAATTATGATTTATTAGTGGAATTTGTTGAAGAATCTTGAGTGAGCTGTCTGGAAAATGTATTGATTATTCTGTCGGCTTCGAGCAGTTTCTCATGTGTTGAAGAACGGATGCAGCCGCTTAATAGCAGAAAGATGGCAATGAGGCTTAGAACGGATTGATACATAATGTGATAGTGGAGAAATGTTATTATGCTGCAAATATATGGAAAATATTTAAGGCTACTATGCAATTTAATGATTATTAGTAAATTATAGCATGAATTAATTATTGGAAGTATTTAATGTTAGACGCTTTGTGATTGTTATGTATTGGTTAACAACCGTTTAGGAAGGAATCAGGTGATTCCGATTTCTCTGACTTTGGGTCTGGTTTTTTGGCTCGGCAGCCTGACGTCGGGTCACGATGCGCGCGGAACCACCCTGTTGTTCAAGGCCATGAACAAGTCCTTTCGGCGGAACGAACCGCATCAAGTTCACAGGGTATAATCTCAGCCCTCGCCGCGACGGCATCAGGGCACCCCTTTTGCAAAAGATTGGTCTTCAATTGGTCGAAATATAAAGAGAAAAAAGGAAGAGAAATTTTGCTCGTTTCGTTTTAGAAAGTTGCACATTTCGTTTTGCCGATTATAGTATTAGAGCCAATCTTTCCAGTTATCGCAAGAGTGCATTACGTATTGCCCTGTAGAAGTCTTCGGATATTTGCGTACAACCGTAACAAGATTATTGAAGAGATATTCTGCTTTCGCTCGCATTTCATCCGTCTCAAATGATGATAGTGCTTTCTGAACCGTATCCCGATATATTTCTTCCGTATGCTTGTGACCTACGCTTTTCTCATAGTCATATAAGAAGTTATAAAAATTCTCGGCAAATGTATCTTCCCAATAGTCTAAATCCGGCACAAATCGTCCTGTGCCGCCTCTCCAATATTGAGTTAGAGCCCAGCACTCTTCAAAAGAATTTCGTAGTCCAATGGCGTACATCATCTGCGCCCAGGCTCGTTCATCTGCCGTCTTGCCGGTCTTTGCTCTTCTTTGATAATCAAGCATCTTTTGTGCAAAATTAAGTTTTGCGTCTATCTTTGTTTCAGAAGACTGTCTTGACACTCTATACTCATATTCCCAATTATCATAGTAGCCGGTCTCTTGCCATCGTGTTGGATAAGGAATAAATGGATCCCTTGCGAGATAGTCACCATCCTTATATATGTTCATAGTCTTTTGATATTCAGGACTAACTTTTGAAAGGAAGTTTATTGCTTTTGCGTAGTTCCCTTCTCGCAAAGCCAATGTACCGATAAGCTCGTAATAATAATCCTTATCGTTTCTAATATCCTTTCTAAGAAACTTATTCAAGCTATTATCATTAAACATTTGCTTGTGGACTTTTATAAGTTCTGATGATGACAAACTACCCATCATCTGGAAGGATAGGCAGCCATAGTCATATTGATTGGCATATTTTTGACTTGTCCTTATCTGTTGAATAGGGTAAACCAAAGTAGGTTTATAACATACATTCCAACCCACATTTTCCCATGCTTCATGCCATTTTTTTGATGGATTAAGATTATCGGCATAAGCAGCCAACAGAATAGCTGTAGCGTAATCTTTGCGTTTCCATAATTGGGGAATCCAGTCAACATAAATGATATTGCGAGCTCGTCTAACCCACTCATTCACGTCGCCTGATAATATGTCCTGCTTCTGCTCAAGCCAAATCAAATCACATAAAAATGTAGAACGATTATTACTATAAGCATCTATCTTCATCTTATAGATATGAGCCAAGTCTTTAAGCTCATCAGTAGAAAAATTATGTTTCAGGCTTTTCTTGATATAATCAGCTGCACGTTGATAATCATTGGCATATTCTTTATAATAATATGCTAACAAGAATGCCCAGTCACCCTTATTTGTAATACCCTTTGAATCTAACATTCGACGAGCTAACGGAACACGTTTAGTAAGACGAGCAGTGTCCGTCTCATAAGCGCGGATATATTCAATGATTTGAGGTGCATTGGGATTATGTTCAGCCATATAATCAACGGGATCATAAACGTCGAGCGACCAAATATCTCCGGCCTCAGCAAACATTTTATTAGCTCTTTCGGATTCATCTAATCTGCTCCAGCATCCGGCAACATATCGTTTTGCCATACGTTTCATTAGATTTGAGTCAGGAAATGAAGGAAAGACTGAATCATAGTATTCGATACAATCTTCAAACTGATGAGAAGCGAAAAGTGCTCTCACTGCCTGTAAAGCATATCGGTCTTTCAGACGATTCCCTTCATAGTTTTTGCAACGCTCTGTCTCATATTCAAAAATATCCGTTTCATCATATTCACCTCTCTTTCGTGGATAATACCATGGAGATTTCATTTCATGCCATTGCTTTTCGATAGCTTTCGCAGTATGTAAAAACTCTGAAACCTCTGTGTCTGCTGAATTATTTAGGTAAAGATAAAATAAATTGTCAGTCTTTTGAGGTCTATATCCCGTATGATCTAAATACGAGTCATAAGATTCTTTATATACTACCTTTTCAATATCTTTTAGGGGAATCCTATCAGATGTTAGACTCTGCCAGAGTGCAATGTTTTCCTCTCTGTCATAATCACTCATTTTCTTAGGCTCCTTCAACTTAAGAAATTCGGGAGTTGGTATAATAGGATTGAATGGACCACACGCAAATGCCTGTGGGCGTCCGAAAACAACGGCGATACTAATCAGTAACAGAGAGAATACTTTGAATTTCATTTGAATTATATTTTGAAAGATTTGCAGAATCAAAATGATAAATAATATTCGAGTGAGGTTTGCCTAAGAGTCGGTGGTCTATTTGGTTTTTAACCTTTATGATGTCTTTATACTGAGATGATTCAGTGCGTACTATGTCACCTTCTCGAATAATTGTATTATTATAAGGAATGTCACGTTTTGCCACATACTGCGACTCATCTTTTCTCAAGAACTTAGTAGTGTCACTTACATCCACGTTGCTTACAAGACCCTTGAAGTTTCTTTTATGGAATAGTAACTGCCAAGAGTATGTTGGATAGGCAACATCAAGATGGAGCTGATACTTTCCCAAATGTTTAAGATACGGCTCTACATCAGCAGGGTCAATAATGGAATTTTTAGTGTCAGGGTCATTAAAAGAGCCGGTATTGTAAACCATAAGCACCCCTCTATCAACAGGTGGAACCCTTTTTGATAACTGATGTAATCTTATTGTAGAACTCAAATCCCACTGCAAGTCTAATTTCCCGAGACAGCTTTTAACTGAATCGCATAGACAAAAGAAGGACTTTTCTGTAGACGGTGTCCAGTCACAATCTAATTGTATTTCAGAAACATTAGGTAACTCATTATATTGAACCATATTTCTGACACGAGTCGCAATATTGTTAGCCAACACTCCCTCAATTCCGTTCATTCGTCGAAGAGCATCCAATGCTATATAAACTACCGGCACAACCTCAATGTCAGCGAGAGTATCTCTTAGCATTATGAAATTATCATCATTAATTCGTATAGTGGCATTGGGGATAGCTGCGTCTTTGGGCAGACTCGCATAAGTATCCTCCACAACATCGAACATTCGCATGTAAATTCTGCCGATATTATGGTCTCGCAAAAACTTAACATTAGTGCTGTCAAGGTTAAGAACTGTTTTCCAGTAATACACGGAATTGGTTTCCATGTGAGATGGTTCGACCGGAGGCTGTGACGACTGTTGCTTACAACCTATTGTAAACAATAGCGCTAAAATGATAGGATTGACTCGTAACATAATTCTTGTTTTTGCTACAAATTTCGGTCAAAACAATCGCCCCGCAAAGTGATTTGCGGGGCGTTGTATGAAATGTTATTCTAAATGTATGAAACTAACCTAAAGCTTTTCCCAGATTATATAATTGACGTTTTCTAACTCTGACTTTGGCTTTTCTCCGGTCAATATTTTATTACCGTCCTCATTGACATAGAAGCCGTAAGAAGATGAACCGACAAGGTAAATGGCATTGCGAACCCCCATATCAACTAATAGCTGAGAAAAGTATTGGAATGTCAGTCTTTCTTTACTCATTACTACACAAGTTCTACCACCTATTTCAGCAAGTGCTTTTCTGATTGCTTTACCTTTGGGCTTATTTTCGACTATCTGTCCTCCAACCACCAAAGGATACTGACGGAAAAAATATCCATCTTCGGTCAATGCCTGTTCGAGCATCGGAGTGGCATCTGCAACGCCGATTGATAGTTCTCCATCAGTAATGGAGCAGAAGCCAGCTTTAGCCTCGCCTTTACTTATCAACTCACCATTTAGCACAAATGTACCGGCAATTTGACCATTATCACCTCTCACATCGGCAGCTTGTGTCGCTAATATTATATTAGGATTGTTTAGTAACTCATTACCAATAATCAATCGAGGGCGTGCATTCTCGGGTGTTAGAATTAACAACTCCGTTTTATTGAGTGTTGTATCTCGGCTAATTGTGAATCCTTCTATGTCCGGGGTCGTTTCATTCTTTATTATCTGCGGCTCGCTGTCTATAACTGTATCATAAGTTTCTTCAATGAAACTATCATTATCAGAATCTGCATCACGGGTCAATACAAAAACGACACAGCCTAAAATTAGAACTCCAAGAATAATAAGGAGCCATAATCTAAAAGTATGTTTCTTATTATTATGTCTCTCAGGTTCTTTGGCTGAGATGATACGAATTTCATTTTCACTTATTTCATTTGAATTCTTGTTCATATGGTCTCCTCCTTTTCTAAAAGTTCTTTTAAAGCCTTCAATGCTTCCTTTGAAGCAGTTACCTCGTGTCTGAAACTACGACAGTCAGAGAGAATCATCTTTTGTCGCACAGGATGTATCAAAGCGATAAAGTCCCGGTTAACAATTAAGCTCTTACCGATACGAATAAATCTATGATCATCCTTATCAACCATCTCGGCTAAGCGTCTCTCTATTTGTCCTAATTGAAGCGTGAGGACAAAGTGCTCTCCATCTACAGTATGTATAGACGAGTAATTCCCATCTGCAGTGATATATATCACCGCATAAGTTGGGATTCTGATTATCTCCGTAGATGTGCTGAATACTATCAATTTCTTAGAAAGCATAAAGCAAGATCATTGTATTTTACCATCTTGCAATATAAGATGTTGAAATACTATTTATCGGGAAAAGAATTGACAAAATATCCTCCTGTCTTTTTCGACCCCCGATATTCTATGAGATTGAGTTCCACCAAGTGTTTTGCAATTCTCATTATTGTTCTGACGCTCTTGTCAAGTTCGTTGGCCAAAGCGACAGCACTGATACCCGGCGACGAAACAATACGGTTGTATATCAGCTTCTCGTTGTCATTTATCGTATCATTTATCGTGCCATTTATCGTGCCATTTATCGTGCCATTTATCGTGCCATTTATCGTGCCATTTATCGTGCCATTTATCGTGCCAT
>JAAVDE010000019.1 GCA_014801955.1 Bacteroides sp.
AGCTTTATGCTTCCTTTGAATTGACAAGGAACTCCTTAGCACTCGCTCTCTCGTTCTCTTGCACTACTTCTTGTCTATTGTAAGCTTTTTCAATGTCCTTGGGCTTTCGTCCCTTGCAGGCTTGGGAACCGTTGCTCCCCGAAAGCGAGTGCAAAGTTACGACGACTTTTTGACATATGCAAATCTTTTCTTCCGCAAAATTTTTATGTTGTACAGCATATTTTCGGCAAAAACCATTCCCTCAAACAATTATGCAAGCAAAAAAGTTTTTAAGTTTAACTTTCTTTAACATTAATTCTACGGCGTGCCTCCCGATTTTTGGGCGAATTGGGCTTATTGGACCTATTGGTCTAATTAGACTAATTGGGCTAATTTTGGAGGCCGCCTGCGAAAAAAATTTGCGGGGCATGGATTTTTTTCGTAAGTTTGCACTCACATTATATATAAATAGAATGAAAGTACTCAAGTTTGGCGGCACGTCAGTAGGGACTCCTGAGAGCCTGAATAACGTGCGAGCTATTGTTGAGAGCCAGGTAGAACGCTGTGTGATAACGGTTTCGGCTCTCGGCGGAATTACTGACCGATTGATAGCAGCTGCCGATATGGCGGCTGCCGGTGGTGATTCATGGGTAGAGATATATACCGAAATATGTCAGCGCCACAGCAAGGTGTGTGACGCAGTAGTGTCGCCGGACAAGGTCGGCGAAGCATGGGAGAGCGTGAAATCGCTGCTCGACGAGTTGGAAACGATTCTCAAGGCCATCAACCTGCTGGGTGAAATCACGGAGCGCACCCGCGACCTGGTCGTGAGCTATGGCGAGCGGATGTCGTGTATAATAGTCACCGCAATGATTCCCGGCGCCGAGCTGGCCCACTCGCTTGACTTCATACGCACGCGCAGCCATTTCGGCAAGAACGTTCTCGACTCCGAAACGACTGCCGAGCTGATTGCCTCGCGATTCGATGAGCTGAAAGATGCGAAAACCGTTATAGTTCCCGGCTTCATTGCCCGCAACGGCGAAGGGCGCATTTCCAACCTGGGCCGCGGAGGCAGCGACTACACCGCAGCGATTCTGGCAGCAGAGCTGGATGCACACGTTCTGGAGATATGGACCGACGTTGACGGCTTCATGACCGCCGACCCGCGCATCGTTGGCGACGCACACGTTATCGACTCACTGAGCTTCGTTGAGGCGATGGAGCTATGCAATTTCGGCGCCAAGGTGGTTTATCCGCCCACCATCTACCCGGTTTTTCACAAGAATATTCCCATCATAATCAAAAATACGTTTAATCCCGAAGCCGCAGGAACGCTCATCGGCGACGTTAAGGAGAGCGCCGGAACAATAACGACGCTCGGCGTCAGCTCAATCGCCGACACGCGCCTGATAGTTCTGCGCGGGGCCGACAGCGAGCTCTATGGCCGCATGATTAATACGCTCACACGCAACGGCATTGAAACCCTGCTGCCCGACGGCAAGGAAAGCTGCGGCGTCAGAGGCAACGACGCCGAGCGCGCCAAAGCGCTGCTCGACGAAGAGTTTGCCGGCGAATCCGCAACCGCCACCATCAGCATTTCGGAGCACTTGGCAACGATTGCCCTCATCGGACGCGGAGGCAGCAACGGCAACACCGTCGAGCAAATGGCCAAAGCCCTAAACTCGGCAGGCATTCCTATTGCGCAAGCGCCGCAACAGGTTTCGGAAGGCTCGGTGGCCTGCATGATTGCCGCCGGCGACCTGAAAGAAGCGCTTCAAACCATTCATTCGAACTTCATTAACACTACGACAAATAGATGATCAAGAAATTTTTTCTTTCGTTTTTCGGTTCAATGGCAGCTATTTGGCTGACATTTCTGCTGATTGTTCTGCTGGCGGTTGCCGGCGCCGCCATCAGTGTTGCCTCGCTGGGCACCGGCCTGAAATCGGTGGCCACGGCCGAGGTCAAGAAGGGCTCGGTCATTGTTCTTGACCTGGCGGGCTACATTAACGAACGGAAATCAACCCCCTCGCTGACCGACGCGCTCCAGGGCGAACTCGAAGATAACATCAACCTGAGCGAAACCGTTGCCGCAATTTATCGTGCGGCCCACGACGCACGCATCAGCGGCATATATGCCGACTGCGGCGGAGTTGCCGGCGGAGTTGCCTCGCTCCAGGACATTCAAGACGCGCTGAACTACTTCAAGTCGCAGCCCGACAAATGGCTGCTCGCATATGGCGACTCATATGGCCAGGCCGATTACTACGCCGTCAGCGGCGCATCGGAACTCTGGCTCAACCCCATCGGCTCGGTTGACATCCACGGCCTGAGCGGCACCACCCTCTTCTATACCGGCCTGCTGGAAAAGCTCGGAGTCAAGATGCAGATTCTGCGCGTCGGCACGTTTAAGAGCGCCGTCGAGCCCTACTTCCTGAAAGAAATGAGCCCGGCCTCGCGCCTGCAACAGGAATCATATATGGGTGCCCTGTGGGACTCGATGAAGAGCAACATCGCCAAGAACCGCGGCGTTGAACCCGCCGCAGTCAACGGCTGGGCCGACGAGTTCACCTTTACAATGAGCGCCGACTCAATCAAGGCTCTCGGCATCGTTACCGACCTGGGCTATCGCCACCAGGCCGAGCAACGGGTTGCCGAACTCGCCGACAAAAAGAAATTCGACGACGTTAACAAGCTGACCATAGCCGAATATGCCGCAGCGTTTGACCAAACGGACTATTCCTATCTGCCCGACGTTGCAACACCCAAGAAGAAAGACAAAACCATTGCCGTTCTCTATGCCGTCGGCGAGATAACCGACGCCGGCAAGGATGGCATTGTCGGCGACAAAATGGTTGCCGAAATCAACGACCTGGCCAACAACAGCGACGACCTTGCCGGCCTGATTCTTCGAGTGAACTCTCCCGGCGGCAGCGCCTTCGCCTCCGAGCAGATCTGGGAGGCTCTGCAGCAGTTCAAGGCCAAGACGCAACTGCCGTTCTACGTTTCGATGGGCGACGTTGCGGCATCGGGCGGCTACTACATCAGCTGCGGAGCCGACGTTATCTATGCGCAGCCCACAACCATTACGGGCTCCATCGGCATTTTCGGCATGATTCCCGAAATCCACGGCCTGCTGGAAAATCACCTCGGCATAACGACCTCGACCGTCAAGACCAACCGCAACGGCAACTTCCCCTCGCTGCTCAACCCGATGACGGCCGAACAGACCGCCAAGATGCAAGCCTACATCGAACGCGGCTACGACCTCTTTACCAAGCGATGCGCCGACGGTCGCCACACGACCCAGGACTCCATCAAAGCCATTGCCGAAGGCCGCGTATGGGCCGGTTCGCAGGCACTCGAAAACGGCCTTGTTGACAGGATGGGCACGCTCCGCGAGGCCATCTACGGCATGGCCTCCGACCTCGACCTGAAAAGCTATCGCGTCAAAGAATATCCCGAAACCGAAAACAAATGGTGGGAAGCGCTGCTCAGCCTCGATGAACTCGAAATGGATGCCGACGTTATAAAAGAAATAAAGGCCCAAGAGGCACTCAACGCCGTTAAGAAGCTGACCGAAGCTCCGCGCGTTCAATGCCGCATGGAAACCGTTATCATCAAATAACGCACAAAGAAGCTGAAAATGGGAGAACACTCAACATCGCGCGCCCTGGTCAGAGGGCTGCTCCTGAAACCGCTGTCGTTTGCCTACGGAGCCGTTACGGCCACCCGCAACAAGATGTTCGACTGCGGCATGCTGGAGCAGCGCCGATTTGACATACCGGTGCTCGTTGTCGGCAACATCGCCGTTGGCGGAACCGGCAAGACTCCGCATGTTGAATATCTCATTGACCTGCTGCGCTCGAAATATCGCATCGGCGTTCTTTCGCGCGGCTATAACCGCCGGACCAAGGGCTTCGTGCTCGCCTCCGACGAGAGCTCCGCGCGCCAGATTGGCGACGAGCCATTCCAGATTTACCGCAAGTTCGGCCATCTGGGCGTAATGGTTGCCGTTTGCGAAGACCGCGCGCGCGGCATCGACCGCATGCGCGAGATTGACCCGCAGCTGAATCTGATTATTCTCGACGACGCTTTTCAGCACCGCTACGTCAAGCCAACACTGTCGATCGTTCTGACCGAACACTCCCGCCCCGTCTACGAAGATGAAATGATGCCGGCCGGACGCCTGCGCGAGGGTGCCGGCGCCCTGAACCGCGCCGACATCGTTATCGTTACCAAGTGTCCCGACACGATGAAGCAAATCGACTATCGAATCTTCACGAAAAACATGGGGCTCTACCCCTGGCAGCAACTCTATTTCAGCAAGTACACCTACGGCGACCTGGTGCCCCTCTTCCCCGACGAAGTGACCCACCAGCCGCAGCTCGACCGCATGACCGACCGCGACACGATTGTCGTCGTTGCCGGCATTGCCAATCCGCGCCCGTTTATCAAACACATCCGCCAGTCGCGCGCAAAGGTTACAGGCCTGATATTCTCCGACCACCATAACTTCCGCCGCGACGACATCGCCGCGATTATTGCCAAGCTCAAGGCCGCGCCCGACACCCGCCGCGCCATAGTCGTTACAACAGAAAAAGACGCCATGCGCCTGCGCGACTTCCCCGGCCTGCCCAACGGCCTGAAACGCAGAATCTTCTACGTTCCAATCGCCGTTAACATCATTCCGACCGGAGTTTCAGGCAACCAGCAAGGCTCAAACGACTTCGAGGAAAATCTGATTGCCCTGCTCGAACGCGGCGGCCAGCAATAGGCCTGCTCCCCCTACCCTCTCCAACCGAAGACTACACCTTATTATATATAATATATAGTAACAACATAACCAAAAATACCCCTATGTTAACCAAAATCAACGAAACCGCAAGCTACCTCAAAAGCCGCCTCCAGGGCGAACTCCCCACTCTCGGAATCATCATGGGCACCGGCCTCGGCCCCATCAGCGAGCTCATCGAGGACAAGCAAGTAATCCCCTATAGCGAAATTCCCAACTTCCCCGTCAGCACCGTCGAAGGCCACTCGGGCAACCTCATCGTCGGTAACCTCGCCGGCAAACGCGTAGTTGGCATGCAGGGCCGATTCCACTACTATGAAGGCTACGACATGAAGCAAGTGACCTTCCCCGTGCGCGTTATGAAAGCCCTCGGCGTTGAAACCCTCATTGTCAGCAACGCCTCCGGCGGCATGAACAAAGAGTTCCGCGTCGGCGACGTTATGGTAATCACCGACCACATCAACTTCTTCCCCGAACATCCCCTGCGCGGCAAAAACTACAACGAACTCGGCACCCGCTTCCCCGCCATGACCGAAGCCTACAGCAAGGAACTCGTTGCCCTGGCCGACAAGATTGCCGACGAACAGCAGATGCGACTGATGCACGGCGTTTACATCGGCGTTACCGGCCCCACGTTTGAAACTCCCGCCGAATATGGCGCATATCACGCCCTGGGCGCCGACGCCGTAGGCATGTCGACCGTTCCGGAAGTTATCGTTGCCAACCATGCCGGCATGAAAGTGTTTGGCATCAGCGTAATCACCGACCTCGGCGGCAAGGACATCACCGACGTCCCCACCCACGAAGAAGTGCAGAAAGCCGCCGTCAAGGCCCAGCCCACGGTTTTGAAACTCGTTCACGAACTCGTTGGTCGCATCTGATATGGAAACCGAAATCTCCTCGCTCGGCGAATTCGGCCTGATTGACCGCCTGACGGAAAACCTGCCCAAGTTCAACGACTCGACCATAACGGCCGTTGGCGACGACGCCGCCGTTATGGACTTCGGAGCCGACCGCGAAGTGCTGGTCAGCACCGACATGCTCCTCGAGGGCGTTCACTTCGACTTGACCTACACTCCGCTGAAACACCTCGGCTACAAGAGCGCCATCGTTAACTTCAGCGACATATATGCAATGAACGGCACTCCGCGCCAGCTCGTTGTTGGTCTCGGTGTCAGCAAGCGCTTCACCGTTGAACACCTCGAGGCGCTCTATGCCGGCCTGCGCACCGCCTGCGAAATCTACGGCGTAGACCTCGTTGGCGGCGACACGACGTCGTCGCGCTCCGGGCTCGTTATCTCCGCAACCGTTATCGGCGATGCCCCGAAGGGCACGGTTGTTCGCCGCTCAGGCGCCAAGCCGACCGACCTCATCTGCGTCAGCGGTGACCTCGGCGCCGCCTATATGGGACTCCAGGTTCTTGAACGCGAAAAGGTTGCTTCGGCCGGCCAAAAGGACTTCACTCCCGACTTCGCCGGCAAAGAATACCTGGTTGAGCGCCAGCTGAAGCCCGAAGCGCGCAAAGACATTGTGCGCGACCTGGCCGAAGCCGGCATTATGCCAACGTCGATGATCGACGTCAGCGACGGCCTGTCGTCCGAGCTCATGCACCTGTGCAAAGCGTCCAAAACCGGCTGTCGCGTCTACGAAGACCGCATTCCCATCGACTACCAGACCGCCGTTATGGCCGAAGAGCTCAACATGAACCTCGTTATGGCCGCGATGAACGGCGGCGAGGACTACGAGCTGCTATTCACCGTGCCGCTGACCGCCCACGAAGCCGTTTCGAAACTCAAAGGCATCCGCGTTATCGGCCACATGAGCCCCGAAGACCAGGGCTGCGCCCTAATCGGCCGCAACGGCGAGGAAATCCCCCTCCGCGCCCAAGGCTTCAACCACATGGCCCCTGAGGAATAAATAATGTAACTTACGCCGGCTCTCCCCCCAAGGGAGAGCCGGTTTTATAACGCGCCAAAAGGCACGTTCCTACGTTTCTACATGCTGAGATTTTTTGTGGAAAATTTGGTTGGAACGGAGAATTTTATGTAATTTTGCAGTGATATTGCAAAATTACATAAAACAAACAACAGACTATGGGTATCAAATATTTAGAACGAGCGATAACCTCCGCTATACTGGAAGCCGCAAACTATTTTCCGGTTATAACCCTGACCGGCCCTCGTCAGTCGGGCAAATCAACCCTGCTGCGACATATATTTTCAGAAGTGCCATACCGGTCGCTTGAGGATCCCGACGTCAGGCTCACAGCCTCGACGGACCCCAAAGGTTTTCTGAACCAATTCCACGAAGGTGTAATTATCGACGAAGTTCAGCGCGTGCCTGAATTGCTGTCATACATACAGACAATCGTTGATGAATCGCCGGAACGGAAATTCTATCTGACAGGCAGTTCAAATTTTGCGCTTCTCAATAGTGTTACTCAGTCTTTAGCAGGAAGAACCGCTCTATTTGAACTTTTGCCGCTATCGCTGAATGAGATTCGCGAAGTCGATGACGGTAAAAGCATCGACGCTCTGTTGACCAACGGTTTTTACCCGGCGATATGGAGTGGCAAAAACATACCATCGCTTCTCTATCCGAATTATATTAAAACTTATCTGGAAAGAGATGTAAGGGAACTACTTAATGTCAAGAACATGGAGGTATTCCACCGGTTCATGAGATTATGTGCGGCCAGAATCGGAAGCGTCTTTGTTGCATCGGAACTGGCCAATGAACTTGGAATAGCCGTAAATACGATAAATTCCTGGCTATCTGTTTTGCAGGCCTCATATATAATCTACCTCCTGCCGCCTTTCCACACCAATACCCGAAAAAGACTCACCAAAAGTCCGAAATTATATTTTACAGACTGCGGCGTGGCAGCTACGCTGCTTGACATAGACTCGCCCGAAACCATGAATCGCGATAAGATGCGAGGGCACTTATTTGAAAACATGGTGATAATCAATGAACTTAAAAAAATATTTAACGCCGGCAAAAATACCCCGTTATATTTCTATCGCGACTCAAACGGCAACGAAGTAGATCTCCTTATAAAAAAAGGAACCGCCTATGATTGCATGGAAATAAAGGCGTCTCAGACCTTTCACTCTGACTTCACCAAAGGCTTGCTGAACTTTAAGAAAAACTTCCCTGACATAACCGGACTGCAGCAGGTCGTTTACGCCGGAGAATCCTCGGGTAAATATAAAGAAATAGAAATCGTAAACTTCAAAGAACAATAACCTTCGTCTCCACCCGCCCCGGCAGGTAATCTACACTCAACCTGCAAAAATTACTAATTACTATTTGCTAATTTCCAATTATTTTTGTATATTTGCATCAGAATATTAATTTATCACTTTTTGCTATGTCTGCATGGATTATTTGGCTGATTGCCGCCGTCATTTTGCTTGTGATTGAGGTTCTTTCGCAGGCTGTTTGGGCGTTTAGCTGCGCCGTTGGCTGCCTGGCCGCAGCGTTGCTGTCGGTTTATACCGATTCTTTGGCCGCGCAGGGAATCTGCGTCGGAGTGGTTGCCGTTCTCGCCTGGATTGGCCTGGCGCCGCTGGTGCGCCGCATTGAAAAGAAAACCGCCCATCGTGCCCGAACCGGCATGGACGCCCTGCTGGGCCGCCGCGCCATCGTTATCGACGAAATCCGCCCCGACCAGCTGGGTCGCGCCCGCATCGACGGCGACTACTGGCAGGTCAAAGCCCCCGGCATCGCCCACGTTATCCACCACGGCAGCGAAGTCGTTGTAACCTCCTATGATTCTATAATTTTAACCGTTGAAGAACTGAAATGACATCAACAATCATTCTTGCCGCCGTTATCATCGTGCTGGCAATTACCATTATTTCCGCGGGCGTCAAGGTCGTGCCCCAGTCTGAAACCCGCGTAGTTGAGCGCCTTGGCCGCTTCCACAGCGTTCTGGGCCCGGGCCTGAATTTTATCGTGCCGTTCATCGACCGTCCGAAAACGATCTACACGCGTCGCGTTGAAAACGCCATCGGCGGCAAAACCATCGTTCGCATGACCGCCACTCCGGTTATCGACCTCCGCGAGCAGGTCTACGATTTTCCGTCGCAGCAGGTCATTACGCGCGACAACGTGACCACCGAAATCAACGCCCTGCTCTACTTCCAGATCGTTGACCCGAAAAAGGCCGTTTATGAAATCGACAACCTGCCCAACGCAATCGAAAAGCTGACCCAGACCTCGCTGCGCAACGTTATCGGCGAACTGGAACTCGACGAAACGCTGACCTCGCGCGACACTATCAACTCCAAGCTCCAGGTCATCCTCGACGACGCCACCAACAAGTGGGGCGTTAAGGTTAACCGCGTTGAGCTGCAAGACATCACTCCGCCGGCATCCGTTCGCCAGGCAATGGAAAAGCAAATGCAGGCAGAGCGCAACCGTCGCGCCGAAATCCTCAACGCCGAAGGCGAAAAGCAGAGCCGCATTCTCCGCTCCGAAGGCGAAAAAGCCTCGCAAATCAACCAGGCCGAAGCCGTTAAGCAATCCGAGATTCTGCGCGCCGAAGGCGAGGCGCGCGCAATCATTCTCAACGCCGAGGCCGAAGCCGAAGCTATCCGCCGCGTGGCCGAAGCCGTCAGCGCAACGCAAACCGACCCGGCAACCTACATGCTGGCGATGAAATATATCGACACCCTGCGCGAAATGACCTCCGGCCAGGACAACAAAACCGTCTATATCCCCTACGAGGCATCGTCGGTTCTCTCCTCCATCGGCTCCATCAAGAACCTGTTCAATAAATAATCCGGATTTTGAACTACAAAAAGCTATCGCGCCGGCAACCACCGACGCGATTTTTTTGTTCAGAATTATGTTTTATGGCATATCCTTTGGAAATTGATGCGAAATGTTGTAATTTCGTGGCCTAAACCGAAATTCGAAAATTTTATAAACAATTGTTTAATATATGAGTTACCTAAAATTTGATAGGAACCAGATGATGAATTTGGACCACGCTCTGACAAAAGAGATGCTCCGAACGAACCAAACCGGCGCCTATCACTGCACAACGGTAGTTGACTGCAACACCCGCAAACAGCACGGGTTGCTCGTCATACCCATTCCGGAACTGGATCCGTCCGGCAGCTATGTTATGTTATCGTCGCTCGACGAAACGGTTATTCAACATGGCGCCAAATTCAATCTTGGTCTTCACCGCTACAGCGGCGGCGTTTACTCGCCGAAGGGCCACAAATATATCCGCGAATTTGACTGCACCGACGTGCCGAAAACCACCTATCGCGTGGGCGGCGTCGTGTTGACCAAAGAAAAAATCTTCATTTCCGACGAGAACCGAATTCTGATTCGCTACACTCTGGTTGACGCCCACAGCGCAACAACGCTGCAATTCCGCCCGTTCCTGGCCTTCCGCGAAGTTAACTCGCTGGTTCAGGAAAACGGCAATATCAACAAGGACTTCAACGAAATCCCCAACGGCATCAGCTGCTCGCTCTATCCCGGCTACCCGACGCTCTACATGCAGTTCTCGCGCAAGGCCGAATGGGTCAGCGAGCCGAACTGGTATAACGGCATCGAATACGTTAAAGACCTGGAGCGCGGCGTTCCCTACACCGAAGACCTCTGGGTTCCCGGCTATTTCAGCCTGCCCATCAAAAAGGGCGAGAGCATCATCTTCTCCGCCGGCATCAGCGAGGTCAGCCCCCGCTCGCTGTCGAAGATGTATGAAAAAGAAATTGCGGTGCGCACTCCCCGCAGCTCCTTCTACAACTGCCTGAAAAACGCTGCCAAGCAGTTCTACATGAGAATCGACGGCGGCGAATACATGCTCTCGGGCTACCCCTGGGGCAAGGTTCTGGCGCGCAACACCTACATGTCGCTGCCGGGCAACACCCTGGCCATCGACCACGTCGGCGACTTCGAAAAAATCACCGCTACGGCCAACCGCGCCCTGCTCCGCTTCATGGAATCGGGCCAAACCGACCATATCATCCAGGGCATTGACCAGCCCGACATTCCGATGTGGGCCCTCTGGTGCATCCAGCAGTATGCAAAGGCCGTTAGCCTCGACCGCGCCCGCGAACTCTACACCGACTTCACCACCACTGTTCTCGACTACATTCTCGACGGCCGCCACCCGAACATCTTCGTTGACGAGCAAACGGGCCTGATTTCGTCAAATGGCGAGCAGCAGGCCGCCAGCTGGATGTATTCGCAGTTCAACGGCCGCATGATGGTTCCCCGCTCGGGCTACCTGGTTGAAAACAACGCGCTGATGTATAACGCCCTGATGTTCGGCGCATCGCTGCTCGAGGGCAACGCCGACCTGGCGGCCACCCGCGAGCGCTGGCAGCAACAGGCCGAAAAGATGAAGCAGCCATACGTTGACACGTTCCTCAACGACTACGGCTACCTGTTTGACTATGTCAACGGCCAGTATGCCGACCCGAGCGTGCGCCCCAACATGGCAATCGCCATCGGCATGGACTACTCGCCGCTCGACCGCCGTCAGCGCAAAGGCGTGCTCGACGTCGTTACCCGCGAACTGCTGACCCCGAAGGGTCTGCGCACCCTGTCGCCCAAAAGCTACGGCTACCGCCCCTTCTATGTCGGCACGCCCGAAGAGCGCGAACAGGCAATGCACAACGGCCCGGCGCGTCCGTGGCTCATCAGCTTCTATGCCGACGCCTACATCAAGGTGTTCGGCCTCAGCGGCGTCAGCTACATTGACCGAATGCTCATCGGCTTCGAAGACGAAATGAGCCAGGGCTGCATCGGCTCGCTGAGCCAGATGTATGACGGCAACCCGCCCTTCCAGGGCCGCGGAACCATTTCACACGCAACCAACATTGCCGGAGTTCTCCGCACCCTGCGCATGCTAAAAAAACTCAATCCGTTCTAAAAAATCCATAGCAAAATGAAAGCTCTAATGTTTGGATGGGAGTTCCCTCCCCACATCTTAGGCGGATTAGGCACCGCCAGCTACGGCCTGACGCAGGGCATGTGGCAGTGTGGCGACATGGACATCACCTTCGTTATCCCTAAACCCTATGGCGACGAAGACCGCCATTTCGCCAACATCATCGGCGCATCGCAAGTGCCCGTTGCCTGGCGCGACGTTAGCCGCGACTACGTTGAGCAGCGCATCGGCAACGTAATGAACCCCGACCTCTACTTTGCGCTGCGCGACCATATTTATGCCGATTTCAACTATATGCGCACCAACGACCTGGGGTGCATCGAGTTCTCGGGCAAATATCCCGACAACCTGCTGGAAGAAATCAACAACTACTCGATTATGGCCGGCGTGGTGGCCCGCACGATTGACTGCGACATTATCCACTCCCACGACTGGCTGACCTATCCCGCCGGCATCCACGCCAAACAGGTAACGGGCAAGCCGCTGGTCATCCACGTTCATGCAACCGACTTCGACCGCTCGCGAGGTAACGTGAACCCGACGGTGTTCAATATCGAGCTCGACGGCATGCACAACGCCGACCACATCATAACCGTTTCCGACCTGACTCGCCGAACCGTCATCGAAAAATACGGCATCGACCCCTCGAAAGTAACTACGGTTCATAACGCCGTTACCCCCCTGTCGCCCGAACTGCTCGACATCAAGGTCAACAAGCCCAAAGAAAAAATCGTTACCTTCCTGGGCCGCATAACCATGCAGAAGGGCCCGGAATATTTCGTTGAAGCCGCCGCCAAGGTTCTGAAGCTCGACAAGGACGTTCGCTTCGTCATGGCCGGTTCGGGCGACATGATGAACAAAATGATCAACCTCGCCGCCGAACGCGGCATCGCCGACCGCTTCCACTTCCCCGGATTCCAGAAAGGCCGCCAGGTCTATGAAACCTTCGCCGCGAGCGACGTCTACATCATGCCCTCCGTTTCCGAGCCGTTCGGCATTTCGCCGCTCGAGGCAATGCAGATGGGCGTTCCGTCGATTATCTCAAAGCAGAGCGGCTGCGCCGAAATCCTCCATAACGTAATCAAAACCGACTACTGGGACATCGACGCAATGGCCGACGCCATCTACTCCATCATAACCTATCCGGCAATGTATAACCAGCTGAAAGAAGATGGTTTGAAAGAAGTTAACCAGATAACCTGGGACAAAGCCGGCCAAAAAGTCATCAATATCTACAAACAAGTGCTCAACCGCCAATAACACCCCCAACGACCAACAAAAATGAAAGCAATTAATTTCATCTTCCAGATTCACCAGCCCTATCGCCTGAAACGATATCGCTTCTTCGAAATTGGCAACGACCACTACTACTACGACGACTTTGCCAACGACGAAATAATCACCCGCATTGCCCAGCGCTCCTATATTCCCGCCTGCGAAACCCTGCTCCGCATGATTCAGGACTCCAAGGGCAAATTCCGCTGCGCTATCGCCATTTCGGGCGACGCCCTCGAACAGAGCGAGCAATACGTTCCCGAACTCATTGACCTGCTGAAAAAACTCGCCGACACCGGCAAGGTTGAGTTCCTCGGCGCCCCCTATGCCAACTCGCTGGCTTCGCTGGCCGAGCAGCCCGATGAATTTGCCGACCAGGTCAAGCTCCACAGCTCCAAAATCCAGGCTCTGTTCGGCCAGACGCCGAAGGTTTTCCGCAACACCGAGCTGATCTATTCCGACGAAATCGCCCCGCAGATTCTCGACCTCGGCTTCAAAGGCGCCGTTACCGAAGGAGCCAAGCATATTCTCGGCTGGAAGTCGCCCGACTATGTCTACTCAGCCGCTTCCGCCCCGAAGCTGAAACTGCTGCTCAACAACTCCAAGCTGGCCGACGACATTGCCCGCCGCTTCTCCGACACCAACTGGGAATCATATCCCCTCACCGCCGACAAATACATGGACTGGATCGCCTCCACTCCCGCCGAGGAACAGATTATCAACATCTGCCTCAACCTCGAAACCTTCGGCGAACTCCAGCCCCGCGAAACCGGCATTTTCCAGTTCCTGGAAGCCCTGCCCCGCTTCGCAGCCGAGCGCGGAATCGACTTCTGGACCCCGTCGGAAGCCGTTAGCAAGCTCAAGGCAGTTGACGCTCTGGCCGTCGGCCACCCGGTTTCGGCCGTCGACGATGGCCGCGACGTTTCCGCCTGGCTCGGCAACCAACTCCAGAACGAAGCGTTCAACAAGCTCTATAGCGTTACCGAGCGCGTTCGCCTCTGCGACGACCGCCGCCTGAAAATGGACTGGCTCTACCTCCAGGGCGCCGACCATTTCTACTACATGTCGACCAAAAACTTCGGCGACGGCGCTGCTGCCGCAAACTTCTCGCCCTACGGCTCGCCCTACGATGCGTTTACCAACTACATGAACGTTCTGGCCGACTTCATCGTGCGCGTTGAGGAGCAATACCCCATGAGCATCGAGAACGAGGAGCTCAACGCCCTGCTCACCACTATCCGCAACCAGGCAACCGAGCTGGAAACCCTCACGAAGGAAAACGACTCGCTGCGTCGCTCGCTCGAGCAGTTCAACGTTGAACACAACCTGCGCACCGGCGCTGCCATCCCTGCCTCGGAAAAGAAACCCGCCGAGAAAAAAACCGAAGAAAAGCAACCCGCCAAAAAGACTCCCGGCAGAAAGCCCGGTCGCAAACCCAAAAGCGAGCCCAAGAGCGAGGCAAAGGCTGAAAAATCCCCGAAAAAATAACTTTTAGTTACCATCTTTTCCGTGAGGCGACCGAATAACGGTCGCCTCACATTAATTTTATCACGCCGATTAATCAAATTAAATTTTCTATTTTTAAGTTTTTTGCGTAAATTTGCGGTTCATTCTAATCATTGGAACAATATGAGCGAAATAATCAGCAACGACGAAAGCGCCGAACGCGGCCTAAATTTCGTAGAACAACTCGTTTATAACGACCTCCGCGAAGGTAAGAACGGCGGTCGACTCAATACCCGTTTCCCACCCGAGCCCAACGGTTATCTCCACATCGGCCATGCCAAAGCAATTTGCATGGACTTCGGCGTTGCCGAAAAATTCGGTGGCACCTGCAACCTGCGTTTCGACGACACGAACCCGGTCAAGGAAGACACCGAGTATGTCGACGCTATCCGCGACGACATTCACTGGCTCGGCTTCGACTGGGGCGACCGCGAATATTATGCGTCGGACTATTTTCCGCAGCTTTTTGACCTCGCCGTCAGAATGATTAAGGAGGGCAAAGCATACGTCGACGACCAGACTTCCGAACAGATTGCCGCCCAGAAGGGCACCCCGACCCAGCCGGGCCAGAACTCGCCCTATCGCGACCGCACCCCCGAGGAGAATCTCGACCTGTTCATGCGCATGAACGCCGGCGAGTTCCCCGACGGTGCCCGCGTTTTGCGCGCAAAAATCGACATGGCGTCCGACAATATGCACTTCCGCGATCCGATCATGTATCGCATCATCACGAAGTACCCCCACCACCGCACCGGCACGACCTGGAAGGTCTACCCGATGTATGACTTCGCCCACGGCCAGAGCGACTTCTTCGAAGGCGTTACCCACTCGATTTGCACCCTGGAGTTCGTGCCCCACCGTCCGCTCTACGACTACTTCGCCCAAGAGCTGGCCAAAGGCGGCGACTACTGCCCGCGCCAGATTGAGTTCAACCGCCTGAACCTGACCTACACAGTAATGTCGAAGCGCAAACTGCTCCAGCTCGTTCAGGAAGGCCTGGTAAGCGGCTGGGACGACCCCCGCATGCCAACCATCTCCGGCATGCGCCGCCGCGGCTATACCCCCGAGAGCATCCGCCGCTTCATCGACACTATCGGCTACACGAAATATGAAGCCCTGAACTCGGTTTCGCTGCTCGAACACGCTGTTCGCAACGACCTCAACGCCCGCGCAACCCGCGCGATGGCCGTTTTGAACCCGCTGAAAATCACCATCGTCAACTACCCCGAAGGCCAGGTTGAGGAGGTTGAAATGGAAAACAACCCCGAAAATCCCGCCGAAGGAACGCACAAAATGCCCTTCTCGCGCGAAATCTTCATTGAGCGCGACGACTTCATGGAGAACCCGCCGAAGAAATTCTTCCGCCTGGCTCCCGGCGGCGAGGTGCGCCTGAAAGGTGCGTATATCATCAAGTGCGAGGAAGTTATCAAGGACGCCGAGGGCAACATCGTTGAACTCCGCTGCTCCTACGACCCCGACACCCGCTCCGGCCTGCCCGGCTCGATGCGCAAGGTCAAAGGCACGCTCCACTGGGTCAGCGCCGCTCATGCCGTCGATGCCGAGGTGCGTCTCTACGACCGCCTGTTTGCCGTCGAGAACCCCGCAGCCGAAACCGAAAAAGACTTCCGCGAACTGCTGAACCCCGACTCGCTGAAGGTGCTGACCGGCGTTAAGGTCGAGCCTTTCATTGCCGAAAACGCAAAGCAGGGCGCCAAGTTCCAGTTCCAGCGCATCGGCTACTTCACTCCCGACCTGGACTCCACCCCTGACCATCTGATTTTCAACCGCACTATCGGACTCAAAGACAGCTGGGAAAAAGAACAGAAGAAATGAGCATTGAAAAACCCGCCAACGAACGACTGAAACTCTACGAACGGTTCCGCGATTCGCTCGCCAAGGGTGGAGATTCCGACGCCGAATTTTTCGACGCCGACGACCTGCTCATTATCATTGACCAGGCGGTAGACCTCGACGACGAATATGTTGAAATCGAGGCCATCATGCGTGGTTACCGCTTTTTTCCCGACAATGAGGAACTGCGCGCACGCCGCGCGTTCCTCTACTTTGACCTAAACCTCGACCGCGGAGTCGAAAACATTCAGGCAGCGCTCTCGCCCGACTCGCCGATGAAAAAGATTCTTTCGCTGCGCAGCAAAGAAGGCTCCATCGACCCCGACACGGCGAAACGAGTGCTCGACTCAATAGTCGTTGACGGTCGGAAGTTCGACGACGAAACCATTATCCAGCTCGTTGATTGCGCCAGCGCTTGCGAATGTTACGACTGGCTGAAAGCCAACGAAAAACGGCTGCGCAAGGCAACCGACTATCTGCCGACGCTGCTCTACGAGCTATTCATCGTGGCCGACCTGCGGCTCGACCGCGCCTATGGCATCAAACTGCTGGAGGAACTGACCGAAATCGAGCCGTTCAACGTTGATTTCTGGAATGCCCTGGCGCAGACCCAGGTCAACGTTGCCGCCGACCCCGACAATAGCGACCCCGACTATGAAAGTGCGCTGACAACGCTGGACTATGCGCTCGCCATCGACCCCGACAACCAGGAGGCGCTGACGCTGAAGGCGTCGGTTCTGATTGAGCTGAACCGCCCCGACCAGGCGCTCGAAACCATCGAGCCGCTGAAAGATAAGATTCCTAACGAGACGGCGGCCGAAATCTACCTGCGCGCGCTCTTCATCGCAGGCCGCGAAATCAACGACGAGATTTCGCGCCTCTGTCAGCTCTTTCCCGAGTCAGAGTCGCTCAACCGCATTGCGATTTCAATGATTCACCCCGACGCGCCCGAACTCACTCAGCTCCACTTCCAAAGCGTCGTTACCGACGAAGCCGGACTGGAGCGATGGGCCGCCCGGATTTCCGAGCACTATGGCCGCGGCGAACTGATGGTCGCCCTGCTGATGCTCCGCCTGCTGAGAATCAACGACGCAATGACCTACGAACAGTCAATGCTGTATTTCACCTGCATGTACTGTCTCGACATGTTCGACGAGTGCATCACCGAGTTCAATGACTATCTCGACAATAAGCCGGAAGAGCTGAACCCGACGATGATCATTGCCGGAATGATGTCCTACCTCAAAAAAGGACAGAAGCGCCCGGCCAAGCAAGTCCTGAAGAAGCTCCATGGCCACTTTCCGCTCCACATCCGCGAACGCTGGCTGCTGTCGTCGAGGCTCGATGCGCTCGGAATGTCATATTTCATGAACCGGGTTGAAGCGATTCTCGATACTCCCGGCCCGATTGACGCCGACAGTATTGACTTTTTCCAATTCCCAAACAGCCCCGATTCCGAAGAATGAAAAGATTCCTGTCAATAGCAATTCTCGCCGGCGCGGCGCTGAACGTTTCAGCCGCCGAACTGACCGACTCCGTTGCCGCAACGATTGCCGACCATCTGAAGGCAACCGGCAAGGCAACGATAACGCAGCCGGCGAAACTCAACGACCGCCTGCGCCCGGCTCCGCGAACCGCCGAATCGCCCGCTGCCGAAACCGCCGAACGCCCGGCGGCGTCGGCCGACGCCCCGCGAACCGCCGGCGGCTTCCGAATCCTTGTTTTCTCCGGCAATAACCCCCGAACGGCCAAAAACGAAGCCACCAACCGCTCCGAACTCTTGGCCCGGCAATTTCCGGAATACGCTACCTATATAACCTACGATGCACCCTATTGGCGCCTGAAAGCCGGCGACTTCCGTTCCTACGACGAAGCCACTTCGGCTCTGGGCCGACTGAAAACCGCTATGCCCTCGTTCGCCCGCGAAATGAGGGTTGTTCGCGAACGCATAAACCTCTGATATGGAACGAAAAGACTACGATCAGACAAAAATTGACCAACTCGCCTCGCACTTCGAGGAAATCATTCGCCTGCTCGGCGACGACCCCTCGCGCGAAGGACTGCTGAAAACTCCCCAGCGCGCCGCCAAGGCCCTCTATTACGCAACCTCCGGCTATCGCCTCGACCCGTCGGAAATCATGCGTCAGGCCGTGTTTACCCACGACGGCTCGCGCATGATTATCGTTAAAGACATTGAGTTCTACTCGCTCTGCGAGCACCATATCCTCCCCTTCTTCGGCCGCATGTCGGTCGGCTACGTTCCCAAGGGCAACATGCTCGGCTTGAGCAAGGTCGCCAGGGTTGTCGACGCCTATGCCCGCCGCCTGCAGGTTCAGGAACGCCTGACGGCACAGGTGTGTCGCGAAATCTTTGAAACGCTCCCTGCCGAAGGTGCCATCGTCAGCTGCACCGCCGGCCACCTCTGCATGAAGATGCGCGGCGTTGAGAAGCAAGACGCAATGACAACAACAACCGACTATCTCGGAACCTTTGCCACCGATCCTGCCCTCCGAACTGAATTTTTTAACCTTATCTCTCAAAAATAAAACCATGCAAATCCAGCGACTCCAAAACCTCTACCTCCTGCTGGCATTCCTCGCCGCAATCCTCAGCCTCAACTATCCCTGGGTTATTCTGCCGGGTGCGAACGTAACTGTTCAAAACAGCGTTCCGCTGCTGATTCTCGCACTGCTCGCAACCATCCTGCCCCTGCTCGGAATCTTTCTCTACAAAAACCTGAAGCGCCAGAAACTGGTGAGCCGCCTCGCCGCCCTGTTTGCTATCTGCTCGCTTGCCTACGCCTTCATTCTTGACTATACCAACATTGAAAACGGCGCCAACCTTGCCATTCTCGCGCCGGCCATCATGTTTGCCAGCGCCCTGTTCGACCTGTTTGCCGCCGGTGCAATATCTTCAGATCAGAAACTCCTAAAAGCTGCTGACCGCATCCGCTGAAATGCCTCTCATCTCCATCATCACAATTACATATAACGCCGCCTCGACCCTGCCGCCCACCCTGCGGTCGGTCGAGGCGCAAACATTCAGCGACTTCGAGTATCTGATTATCGACGGCGCCTCGAAAGACGCAACCATTGAGCTTGCCCGCGCCTGCAAGCGCGCCAAGGTCTATTCCGAGCCTGACCGCGGGCTCTACGACGCGATGAACAAAGGGCTGCACCGCGCCCGCGGACGCTACGTTCTTTTCCTCAACGCCGGCGACTCGCTGCCCGAGCCCGACACTCTCCAAAAATATGCCGACGCAATCGCCTCGGCCCCCGAAGAGCCGGGCATGGTCTACGGCCAGACGCGCATCGTCAATGCCGACCGCCAAATGGTTGGCGAACGCCACTTGCGCGCGCCAGAGACGCTGACGTTCCGCTCGTTTCTCAACGGAATGGAGGTCTGCCACCAGGCAATGCTTGTTCGCCGCGACCTGGCGCCGGACTATGACTTGCAATATCGCTTCTCGGCCGACTATGACTGGTCGTGTAAGATTCTGCGCCGCTCGCCGCTCAACGTCTACATTCCGACCTACGTCGCCGACTATCTGAGCGAGGGAGTAACGACCGCCAACCATCGCGCGTCGCTGCTGGAGCGCTTCCGCATAATGCGGCGCCACTACGGGCTGTTCCCCACCCTGCTCACCCACCTGCGCAAAGCGCTGGGCCGCTAACTGACCGAGATTTCGCTCAGCGGCAGCAGATGGTGGATGATGGCAAAAATCGTCAGGCCGGCAGCCGAATGGATGTCGAGCTTGGAGCAGATGTTGCGTCGGTGGGTCGAAACCGTGTGGACCGACAGGCAGAGCTTGTCGGCTATTTCTTTGTTCGACAGTCCGCGGGCAACATTGCGGATAATCTCCTTTTCGCGCTCGGTCAGGCCGTGGTCGTCATCGTCGCCGCCGTCGGCGCCCTGCTCGGGCTCATCGCTCGGGCGAGTGCTCCGCTCAAGGTTGCGCACAGCCGGCGCAAACAGCCGGTCCTCGACCTCGCAATGGCTCAGCAAGTCGCCCTCGCAGTTGATAATGTCGAACAAAACGAGGTTCAACATGTCGTTATTCGCCTGCGGGCCATGGAAATGACAGATGAAAATATCTTTCAGCTCGCGCAGCTTGGTCGCTATGGGCTGGTGGTTAGCAAGGAAGTCGCTGTCGATCGAAAATCCGGCGCTGCGGAAGCCGCGCAGAAGATTGTCGACATAAGTGAACACCTGGCTGTTTTCAAACTCCATGTGACGGCGCACCTCGGCTACATAATCATCGAAAAACTTCAGAATCACCAGCGCAACGTCCTCGCCGCCCGAATGGTTGATAGCCGAAATCAGCTTCGACCGAATCTGCGGCAGGTAGAAGTCAAGGAAATAGGCATGGGCGTTGCGCAGATATTTCATCAGCGACGGCAGGGAAATCTCCCCGCCGGGCACCTCGCGCCCGGCAATCAGCGACGCAACGGCCAGAAACGTCGGAGTATCAACCCCCGAGCGGCGACATACCGCCTCAATCGTGTCGTCGCCGAAACCGAGCGGAATGCCGAAGCGGCTCAGCGCCATCAGCAGCTTCGGGGAATCGGCAACCGCCGACCGCATCTTGTCGGAAGGAAGGTAGCCGCTCATAGCAGTTCAATGTTGGCTTTGCGCAACTCGGCAATCTGCTCGTCGGGCCAGAGCGACGCCTGAACTTCGCCGATATGTGCCTTCTGGAGCAGAAGCATGCACAGGCGGCTCTGGCCAATGCCGCCACCGATGCTTTCGGGCAGTTCGCCGGCAAGCAGAGCGCGATGGAAAGCGCGCTCCGCATAGTGTTCCTTCCCCTCAATGGCCAACTGCCGCTTCAGGGCCTCGCGGTCAACGCGGATGCCCATTGAGCTGAGTTCGAAGGGAATGTCGAGAACGTGGTTCCAAACAATGATGTCGCCGTTTAGGCCGCCGCTGGTCGACCAGTCGTCGTAGTCGGCGGCGCGGCCATCGTGTTTCTCGCCGTTGGAGAGCCGTCCGCCGATGCCGCGGATGAACACTGCGCCATGCTCGCGGGCAATCGCGGCCTCGCGCTCCTTGGGCGTCAGCTCCGGATAGCGGTCGAGCAGTTCCTGGGCGGTGATGAAAAAAATCTTTTCGGGAAGCGATGGAGTGATATGGGGGTAGCGCTCATAGATTGCGCGCTCAACGCGGCGGATTGCCGCATAGATTTTCTCAACAATCGAATAGAGAAACTCAACCGTCCGATCCTCCGGGCGAATGGTGCGCTCCCAGTCCCACTGGTCAACGTAGAGAGAGTGAATATTATCGAGCTCCTCGGTTGTTCGGATTGCGTTCATGTCCGTGTAGAGTCCGAAGCCGGGGGCGATTTCATAGTCGGCCAGCTTCGTGCGCTTCCATTTTGCCAGCGAATGAACGACCTCGGCCTTTGCGCCGCCCATTGCGGGAATGGAGAATGAAACCGGCGGCTCAACGCCGTTGAGGTCATCGTTAATACCTGTGCCGGAGAGCACAAACAGCGGAGCGGTCACGCGCCGCAAGTCGAGTTCGCGGGCAAGAGCGGTCTGAAACTCGTCTTTAATCTGCTTGATGGCAACCTGGGTGGTTTCGGGCAGCAGTTTCAGCTTATAGCGTTCGGGGATGATAAGCATAGCGTTATTTCGAGGGTACTACTTGGTTCCACAATTCGGTCATCTCGGCAACTTTTTCGGGCATTTGCGGTGCGAGATTGGTGGTTTCCTGCGGGTCGCTGATAATATTGAACAGCTGCGGCTCCAGGCTTTCGCCCAGCTCGATAACGGAGCCTTCGTGGCCGATAGCGGGCCAGCTCAGCAGCGGAGCATTGGCGCGGCCTGCGGGAATGAATTTCCATTGGGGCGTTCGCAGGGCAACGGTCCAGAGCTGGCCGAGCTCGGCAACCCAGGGACGGTCCTCGCGACTGCGTCCGAGCAGCTGGTCGAGCATGTTGCGGCTGTCGGGGGCGGCGCCCTCGGGCAGCTGCGAACCGGTCAGAGCAGCCGCCGAGCCAAAGAGGTCAACGAGGCTGACAAGCGTTTCAACCGGAACGGAATCGGGCTTAACCTGCGCCGGCCAGCTAACGATGAGGGGCACCTTGGTTCCGCCCTCGTAGTTGGAATATTTGTCGCCGCGGGCGCCGCCGGTGGGCTGATGGCCGTTGAGCAGCTCAAAGGCGTGGTCGTCATAGCCGTCGTCGCAAACGGGGCCGTTGTCGGAGGTGATGATCAGCAGCGTGTTGTCCCTGACTCCCGCGGAATCGAGGGCGGCAAGCACCTGACCTACGGTCCAGTCAAACGACGAAATCGCATCGCCGCGCAACCCCATAGGGCTCTTGCCGCGGAATCGCTCGTGGGGCCAGCGGGGAACGTGAACGTCGTTGGTGCAGAGCCACATGAAGAACGGTTCCGACTTATGCTCCATAATGAAACGGCGCGAGTGCAAGGCAATGGAGTCGGCAATATTCTCGTCGCGCCAGAGCGCGCGACCGCCGCCGCGGCTATAGCCGATGCGCGAAATGCTGTCAACGATGGCCATGTCGTGGCCGTGGGTATAGTCGAGCTTGAGCGCATCGCGGTTTGTTCGGCCGGTAGGCTCGCCGGGGAAGTTGTGCTTGTAGCTCACTTCGATTGGCGCCTCGGGGTCGCGGTTGGCAATGGTGTCCTGCTCGATGTAGACACAGGGCACGCGGTCGGCCGTTGCGGCCTGAATGTAATGATAGTCAAAGCCGATGTGGCGCGGAGTGTGGTCCAGGGTGCCGTTCCAGTCCTGCTCGCCGGCGCGGAGGCCGAGGCCGAGATGCCATTTGCCTATGGCGGCGGTTGCATAGCCGGCGTCTTGAAACATGCGGGCCACCGTGTATTGGTCGGCGCCGATAATCAGCCCTGCA
Source organism: Bacteroides sp. (assembly GCA_014801955.1). GTDB lineage: Bacteria > Bacteroidota > Bacteroidia > Bacteroidales > Muribaculaceae > UBA3263. The sequence continues at coordinate 23,206 of JAAVDE010000019.1, forward strand.
TCGCCCGGAAGCACGCCGGTACCCGGTTTGCGCCAGGGATACTGACCGGTCAGAATCGAATAGCGGCTGGGAGTCGAAGTGGCTGCCGAGGCATGGGCGTTGGTGAAGCGCAGACCGCTGGCGGCGACGCTGTCGGCGTTGGGGGTGTCAACGTTGCGGGCGCCGTAGCAGCCCAGGTCGCCGTAGCCCAAATCATCGGCAACAAGGAAAATAACGTTTGGCCGCTCCTGGGCCATCACGCTTGCCGAGGCCAGCGCAAAAAGCAGTTCTAATTTCATGGCTTATGAATTTTTTGAGGAATGAAAGAGTCAACGATGCGGATAGCGGTGGAGTCGAAGCGCGTGGGCGAAAAAACGAACCAGCGCTGCAAAATGAAGTTCCACGCGAGCGAAACGATAAGCGAAACGGTCAGACGCGCGGCGGCGAAATAGCCGTCGGGCTTGAAGCCGAGGGTTTCGAGCCAATGCCAGCGGCGGAGCAGATGAAACAGCGCCTCGGTGCCGCCGGAGTTGAGAATCAGCGAACCGAGCCAAACGAGGAAGAACTTAAACATTACGGCGCGTTTGTTCTGACCCTGGGCATGGAAGGTGAACTTATAGCCGATGACGCAGTTGACCACTCCGCCGAAAAATGCGCCCAGCGCGGTTGCGAGCCAGGGATAGAGATGAACCCACGCATAGAACACGAAGCTGAGAATCATGTCGGTCCACGAGCTGATCTGCGACGAAACGGTCGAGCGCAGAAAAGTAAAGACTATTCCGTTGCTCTTTAGAAACTTATCGAAAATTCCGGCTTTCAACATAGGGTTAATCTTTGTTTTTCAGAGAGCTGTTCCAGAGGCGCACCGCCCGGGTGAACTGCTCCCAATATTTTTCAGCCTTATATTCGCCGATACCATAAATCTGCTCGAACTCCCAGCGCGAGGTGGGTTGCTCTTTGGCTATTTCGCGGAGGGTCTTGTCGGAAAAGACCATGTAGGGGGCCAGGCCGTGGATTTTGGCAACATTGGCGCGCAGGGCCTTCAGTCGATGCAGAAGGTCGGCATTGACCGTGGCATCGGTCGCGGGCTTGGCCGCCGCGGGGCGCTCGGTGCGGGGCTTTTCGACGACGTAGCGCGCAAGAGTAACCGGTTCGAGCCCGCGAACAACCCTCATGCCGTGGGGCGTTACCTTCAGGTGGCTGTTTTCGTCGTAGGCAATCTCAATCAGCCCTAACTGAAGCATCTGCGACAGGTAGGCGCGCCACTCGGCAAAGCTCAAATCGCGCCCGGCGGCATAGGTTTTAATCTTGTCGAAGCCGCGGGCAAACAGCTCGGAGCGGGCCGACCCGCGCAGAATATCTATGAGCATGTTGGCGGCAACGGTCTGGCCGGTGCGGATAATGGCACTGAGCGCCTTTTGGGCAACCACGGTGCCGTCGAAGCGGAGCGGCGGTTGGCGGCAAACGTCGCAGTTACCGCAGTCGGTCGTTGACTCCTCGCTGAAATAGCTGAGCAACACGCGGCGACGACAAACCGACGATTCGGCATATTCGCGCATGCGGGTCAGCTTTTCCTGATTCAGGGTCTTTTGGCCGCTTTCATCAATGAAGCTCTGGAGAGTAATAATGTCCTGAAAGGAATAGAACATAACGGCCTCGGCGGGAAGTCCGTCGCGCCCGGCGCGGCCGATTTCCTGGTAGTAGCCCTCGATGTTGCGCGGCAGGTTGTTGTGGATAACGTAGCGGATGTTGCTTTTGTCGATTCCCATTCCGAAGGCAATGGTGGCACAAACGACCTGCACGTCGCCGTGGATGAACCGATGCTGGGCGCTGCTGCGCTCGCTGGCCGAAAGGCCGGCGTGGTAAACGGCAACGCGGTAGCCGCGCTGCTGCAGGTCGGCAGCCATCTGCTCGGCGGCTTTGCGGCTGAGGCAGTAAACAATGCCGGAATCGTCGGGGTAGCGGTCAATGATGGAGCAAATCTGCTTCAGCTTCTGCGCCTTGCCGGGGTTTTGCTTAACGGTCAGCGAAATGTTGGGCCGGTCGAACGACGAGATAAACACCCGGGGCTGCTGCAGGGCGAGTTGGCGCGAAATGTCGTCGCGCGTGAGCCGGTCGGCAGTGGCGGTCAGCGCAATTACGGGAACGCGCGGAAAGAGCGTCTTTATCCGCGCCAGTTGCGTGTACTCGGGGCGGAAATCGTGGCCCCACTGCGAAATGCAGTGAGCCTCGTCGACGGCAAAGAGCGACACTTTCATCGACGCCGGCCAGCGCTCTAGCTCGAGCATCAGCCGCTCCGGCGAAATGTAGAGCAGCTTGAGCTGGCCGCGGCGCAGTGCTTCGTAAATCTCGGCGTTTTGCGCGTCGCTCTGGTTGGAATGAAGCGCGGCGGCGGGTATGCCGTTGGCAATGAGCGCCTGAACCTGATCTTCCATCAGGGCTATCAGCGGGCTCACGACGATGGCGACTCCCGGAAGCAGCAATGCCGGGACCTGGTAGCAGATACTCTTGCCGCCGCCGGTCGGCATCAGAACCACGCAGTCGAGCCCGGAGCAGACCGTGCGAACGATGTCGAGCTGCTGAGGGCGGAACGAATCATATCCGAAAAAACGTTTCAGGATTCCGAGCGCCTGAGTGTCAATAAGCGTTTTCTTCGCCTCGGAATCCATTTACTATCGTTTTAATGAAGATTTTAACGTCGAGCATGAGCGACCAGTGTTCGATATACCAAACGTCGGCACGCACGCGCTTTTCCATCTTTATCAGCTCGTCGGTGTTGCCGCGATAGCCGCATACCTGCGCCCAGCCGGTAATGCCGGGCTTGACCATATGGCGAATCATGTAGCGGTCAATCAGAGCTTTGTATTGCTCGGTGTGGGCCAGCATGTGGGGGCGGGGACCAACGATCGACATGTCGCCGCGCCAAACGTTGATGAACTGCGGCAGCTCGTCGAGCGAGGTGCGGCGCAAAAAGTCGCCCACCTTGGTTTTGCGCGGGTCGTTACTGGTTGCCTGGGTGGAGTCGGCCTGATCATTGACGCGCATTGTCCGGAACTTCAGGCAGTAAAATTCGCGGCCCTTGTAGCCGGTGCGTTTCTGCTTGAAAAAGACCGGACCGGGCGACGACAGCTTGACGGCAATGGCAATCGGAATGAAGAGTATCGGCGAACAAATCAGCGCCACGGTCGAGAACAGAATGTCGAGACTCCGTTTCAAGAAGCGGTTATAGGGCTGGTTGAGCGGATTGGCGAGCGGGGTCAGTACGGGCAGGCCCTCAACGCTGGCCATCTCGAATCGGCGGCCAACGTAGGGCGACAGCTTCGGAACAAATCGGAACTCGACCATTGCGTCGTCGGTCATTCTTATGCAGCGGAGCAGGTCCTCTTCGTTCTCGCCGGAGAGAACATAGTAGACTTCGTCGATGTTCTCCTTGCGGATAAAGGGTTCGAGGTCGTCGAGCGTGCCGCAATAGATACCCGCGAAACCGGGCGCTGGAGCATTGTCGAAAAAGCCCATTATGCGATAGCCGTAGCCGTCGTTCTTGCGAAGCGAGTCGGCCAGGCGGCGCGCCGTAACGTTCGTGCCGACAATGGCCACGCGCCGGTAGTTTCCGCCATGTCGGCGATAGATTTTGATTATCAGGCGCGTAATGCCCCACGTCAGTGGTAGGGCAACGAGCATCATCGCATAGTATTGGCAGAAATACGGCGTGGGGAAATCGTCGACCCTCAGAAACTCCAGAAGAGTCACGAAAACCAGCGCATGCACTCCGACCGCACGCAGCGATTCAACCAGAACGCGGTCAAGATGAATCGTGCGCTGCAGGCGAGCGTGCTCAAAGAGCATAACAACGGGCACATAGGCCAGCGAAACGCAGAGCCATTTCGTGCGGGCGTAGTTGTCAAGCAAGTCGGGATGCCACCAACAGAGAATCCCGAACAGAGCGTTGACCAACAAAAGGTCTATGACTGAGAGCACCTCGCGCTGAAACCGGCCGAAACGGCCGCGCGAGTGAACATCAGCCATTTGATTCTTTCTTCGAGTCTAGGATTTGGATTTTCTTTTCAATGTTGGCCTGCTCGTCGCGCAAACGGGCAATGCGGCGCTCCATGTCGCGCACCATCGCTTCGCCGCTCTTGCTGCGCGAGTTGAAGAAACCGAGATTGTTTTCAAAGGTCTTGATTTCGTTTTTCTTCATTTCGAGCGAACGCAGCAGTTTTTCGCGCTGGCGGGCGAGGTCGTTGCCGCTGAGTTCGTTGACGTTGCTTTCAAAAGCTGCCATAGCGGCCTTTTGGGTGCTCATGTCGAGCTCGTCGTGGAGGCGCGAAACTTCCGAGCGATATGCGTCGTGAATCTTGTCTTTGTCGCGGAAAGGAACGTGGCCGATGCCCTGATATTCCTTCATCAGCTCGCGAACGCGGGCAATCGCTTCCTTGCGTTCTTCGGCTCCGGTTGCAACGATGGCCTTGAGTTTTTCAATGATGTCGCGCTTGGCCTTGAGGTTTGCCTGCTCGGAGCTGCGGCGTTCGTTGGAGTTGGCCTTCTTGGCTTCGAAGAACTTGTCGCACGCGGCGCGGAAGCGGGCCCAAACGGCGTCGCTCTGCTTTTTGGGCACTGCGCCGATGGTTTTCCACTTGTTCTGAAGCTCGATGAGGGCGTCGCCCGCCTTTTTCCAGTCGGTGGAATCCTGCAATTCCTCGGCCATTTCGCAGAGGCTGATTTTCTTTGCAAGGTTGTCGGCCGATTCTTCCTTAACGCTCTTGAAGTAAGCTCCTTTGGCAGCAAAGAAATTGTCGCAGAGTTCGCGGAAGCGGCTATAGAGCTGATTATTGGCCTTGCGCGAGGCGAATCCGAGCTTTTTCCACTCTTCCTGAATGGAAATAACGGTCTTGGTAGCTTCGTCCCAGGCGTTAAACGACGACAGAGCGGTCAAGTCAATTGCCTCGAGCTGTTCGATAAGGGCCTTTTTCGAATCTTCGTTGCGGCGTTCAACGGCCTTGCGTTCTTCGAAAAACGCCTGATATTTTTTATTGATTTCTGCGGAGAGATCTTTGAACTTGGTCCAGATTTCTTCGCGAAATTCCTTGGCGACAGGGCCGATTTCGCGCCATTTTTCATGAAGGTCCTGCAGGCGGCGGAACGCAACAACAACGTCGGGTTCTTCGTTCAGACGGGCGGCTTCCTCGCAAATCAAGGTCTTGGACTCCAGGTTTTTGCGGAAATCCAGGTCACGCAAATCCTTGTTGACCTTCAGCTGGTCATAGAATTTTTCGGTAGCGGCCTGATAGCGCTTCCATGAGTCGGAAACCTCCGGCGCGGGCACTTCGCCAACGGCCTTGAAATCAAGCTGCAGGGCGCGCACGCGTTCCAGCTGCAAGTGAACGTTATCGGCGTCATTGGCAGCAGCCTCGATTTCAGCGATAATCGCATTCTTGCGTTCGAGATTGGCAACGCGCTCGGCTTCCAGCTCGGCAGCCAGCGCGGCTTTCTTCTCCTTAATAATATTATAGGCAGCCTTAAACTGCTCTTCGGAGGCATCGGCAGCGGGTGCGAAACCTTCGTCGCTGCCGTTGGCCTCGACATAGGCCGACTTTTCAGCGCCGATTTCTTCGTGGCGCACGGCATAGAACTGCACTTTCAGGCGGTTAACGTCCTCGCGCGACACTTCTGCCGCAGGCTTCTCGGAAAGCTCGGTCAAACGGGCCAAAATTTCCTCCTTAGTCAGCGGAGCGGGTTTTGAGGGGGTTGTGGTTGCATCGTTAACAGCGGCCTCGGGGGTCGTCAAGGGTTGTTGAAGTTCAAGTTCCATGTCGTTGAATATTAAATGATTAGAGTGTAGTGTAGAAGCGCTGCGAGCATCAGATGCCCGAGCATACAGCAATATTAATTGCCCAAATTTACGCATTTTATCCCAAACCCGCAAATTTCCCGACCAAAACTTCACAAAACTTCACCCCTCACTGTCCGTTCCTGAAAAAGGTTGACTCGGTTTTGTATATTTACTGATATAGGTTTACTCTATTTCTGGTGTCGGTTGACTAACCGGGCATTATCCCTGGGTGGAGTTGACTGAGGGCGTA
>JAAVDE010000020.1 GCA_014801955.1 Bacteroides sp.
GAGGTCTTCAAAATAAGACTTCCGGTTGTCCTCATAAGTAGTATATTTATCAATATTCTTTCTTAGCCAACTATATTCTCGAATGTTATCGGAGGCTGTGGGCAGAGCGAATGTCTTTGCTACCATGACCTTTATTTCATCACACATTAGTTTGAATTTATATTCAGTGCCATTTTGGGGTAGTGTACTGTGTTCAGTAAGGAAATCTTTTAATAAACGTATTTGCTCCTCAGTGGATTCTATATTTAATTTCAAAACGTTGCTTATCCACCGCGCAAGAGACTTTTCTTCCTCTGACCCAGTTTGAATAGGCAACCTCTTTAGTGCCGACACAAATTGCTTAAGTTCTTCAAAACGAGTATCAAAATTATGTCTTTTAATAATCCTACGTTCCTTAAATTCTATTTCGGAGATAGGATTATCAGCTAATCCGATATAATCATCTTCATAGACAATAAATCGCCCGTCTTTATCTCCAACGATCAACGAGTAAATACTCTTTTTATTGGATCTCGGAAATTCATCTAAGGCAAAATTGACTAAATCATCTAATGGTATTGGCTCATTAAATGTATGTAATATATGCTCTATGAAACTTGTCAAGGTTCCTGTGAAATGATTTTTCCAAGATGTTAATATGTATATACCCGTCTTTCCTTTCGGCTTAATATTTGGATTTCTAAAGATATGTGGTTTAAGTTTTGCGACGTCATCTATTGAATTTGATGGATATAGGGTATTAAATGCTTGTTTAATCCCTTCCAACGACATTGGTTCGCCGGACTGCTCTAAGATATCTTCTATTGCAATTGAAATATCCATTGCATTAGGAAGGAGCATAACATAACGGTTATCCTCGATATCTACATTATAATTCTTCCTGAGATAATTTGCATAAATACAACATAGTAGATTTACATCCTTATGATATACACGTTTTACCTCTTTTATATAGTCAAGAATGTCAAGTCGTTCAACTGTAGTACGGCGTAATGCAATGACTCTAACAATATTGTTTAGGACATTTCTAATTTTTACATTGTCAATTAATTCTTTATTGACAAGATATTCCTTATCGTTATCTTCGATTTGTATAATAGTATGCGTATCAGTTACTGAACATGTGAGAAGAGCAGTCTGGGAATACGACTCTTCAAGCATATTGTCTTTTTGAACTTTATTCCAGAATAAAGAATCAAAAGGAATAACACTTTCTAAGATAGGGGTGAGATAACGATGGATTTCATCTTCAAGACTTTTGGGTAAATTTATTTTTTTGCTTACGAGTTGACGAATTCGTTCCCTACTTAGACTATTCTTTTCCCCAATCTCGGATAGAGTATAGCGTCTCCCCTCCGGGTTGAATCCATAGTAATCCCTATAAATATTCATCCTCGAATCTTCACATCTGAGAATATATTGTTTCGCAATGAAAAGAATCGGAACAGAGTCATGGGATGACATGTGTTTTGCCACCATCTCACACTCTTTTGTCAGTAGGAAGGGATAAAGCTCTCCTACTTGAGCAACAAGCCGATCAAATTCATTGTGGTTAGGGATATCAACATTTGGATCAATTTCTTTAGTAAACTCTTCAAAATGTTCTTTAACCTCGCTTAAAAAGGATTGAATCTCGCCAGAAGTCTTTTTGCCAATATTTTTAGCATCTATGGCATTGAACTTTTGGGTAGAATATATAACATCTATTACTGTTAAAAGCTGGTTTAACTGTGGAAAGGCATTTTTAGCGCGAACACTTAACTCATTAAATTTCCAAGCAATCCATCCTTTGAGTTGTACTACAGAGTTAGGTGCCAAAAATTCAATCTTCTTTTGGGCATCTTTTAGTTCTGTCTCCTCAACTACTATCACAGGATTCTCTTCAACATCTATATGCTGTACTTGTAAATAATAGCTATAGTGCTCTCTTATTTCATCTAACTCTACAAGTGTCTTTCGCCCACAGTTCCTGATTTTTAGCAAATTAAATTTATCAGTCTTAAGAAGTTGGATAAGAGTTTTAATTTCTCCTGAACGACATACGTTCATAGCTCGGACAGATATAAGCCCGAGCCTGTACATTTCTTCGATAGTCGTATCTGCTGAAATCATTATTTACGTTTTCTTTTCAATGCTATAGTTGGATGTGCATCATACTGCTGTTTGAGTTTGTATAATTCACTCTTTGGGTCAACAATGTCATTCCTATGACTAGAATAATATCCAAACAGCTCTTTAATCAGGGGATCATCAAATTGATTGATTCTTTCATCCTCAAAATTGTTAGAATGAATTATGTCTAAGACTTCTTGCCTTGTCTTATCATTTAAAGTTTCCATACACTTTCTCCAACAGCTACGCCAATGCTCTGGTCCAAAAGAATTGACACTATCCAGCCATTTGAAAAAGAATCGGTATAAGATAAATGTTTCAGGCATTTCAAGTAATTCTTTAAACTCTATTAAATCTTTTCCGAAAGCTTCCTCAAAGAAAGACGTACCCTTTCCGACTTTTCCTTTGGTACTATTCAGAATAGCTTGAATCGCTCTGATATACTTTCGATTCCAATGCTTACCAATGAAGTCTCTATTATGAGAGTAATCAATACCATCTGTCACCTCACTATGTATAGGATGATATTTCATTGGAAAAGAATATATACTTACATTTAACTCGTCACATAAATCAACATTGATGCGTAGGCGAGTGTAGAGTTCCTCCGGAGTATCTTTATAATTATAAAGTAGATAGTTGGAAAAATCCTTTATCCCCGCTTTAACAGATAGTCTTACGGCTTTCTCATAGGATGGCCTAGACTTCAAATCATCAAATGCGATTCTAAGAGGTCGAATCGCGATAGAAGCTAATAGCTTCACATTGTCTTCATCAAATAATCGAGCATCAACACCTTGATTAAAATCTACATAACGCTGTCTGGGTATTGCCTTAAAATGCTTCTCATATATGGGTTTTAATACTGGATATATTCTAAGAAGATTATCCTTACTTACCGTCGCAATATCCCTGATTTGAAAATCATCCATCGCCCGATATACTATAAAAGCATCCTCGGACTTTCCTTTTAACTTATCGTATAACTTTTGTATTTCTTTAAAACACTTTCTCTTATATGCACGGTCGTTTATGTCCTCTGCAAGATTTTCAAAAGCTTTATTAAACACATTGGGCTGTACATACTTATCTCCTTTCCCAAATCCACATTCAATGATTTCATTGATGATTTGTTCAAAATCAGGTGAGGCAAGAATGTTGTTATCCATCAATAAGAGATCTTTTTGCTCACCATATTTTGCTATGATACCTTTTATTCGATCTTTTAGCGGAATATAGGGAACGAAATTAGGCTCTAATATTGAAACCGCACAGAAAGGACATTTACGGATACATCCTCTTGACGTATATCCATAATAAGCGTTAGACATTGGATATTCGTAATCTATTTCATCTAATATTGAATAGTCCAATGGTAATTCATCAATAATTTGTGTATCGCCTTCGTCAATTTCGCCAGGAGTATTTAATACACCGACATGTGGCCGAATACCAGTTGCTTTTTCTATCTCTGACGGTTGGATTGATGCTAACACACCTCCAACCATTAGTTTACCATCCGGCTTAACTAAAAGCTTTGCAAACTCAATCGTTTCAATAGTAATAGACCAATAAAAAGTAAAAAGCGTAGTAACTCCTACAAAATCCCATTCAGGATATTTCTTCCATTCTCCGCTCCAATAGTAGTTCTTTGCATCAGTTATTTTACCTTCTAAAAGTAAATTAAATTGCGAAGATGAAAAATCGACATCTTCTAATAAACTTAATTTCCTTGTCCGAATGTAATTATATATCGATGAAAAGTAAGCATCCCAATCTATTTCGGGAGCTAAGCTCTTGCATTCATCAATACAATTTATGGTAATGCGTTCTATAACAAAATGTTTCAAGTCGCCCTTAAAGAAAACGACTTCATCTCCACGATTTCGGAAGTATGTAGCTAATTTCATAAGTCCGATAGGAGGGTACTTATTTGAATAATTTGGCTCAATAAGTAGTACCTTTCTCTGGATCATGATAATTTAAGCTGATTAATTGCATGGAGTTTGAGTTGCTCAAGCATTGGTTTGCTTCCGCTGGGACATGCAAGGGTCATATATGTAAAGGCTCTACGGATAAGAAGAATTTCCCTATCTGTAAACTTTTCTTTAAGAGGTTCGTAAATATCGGACTGTGTCGGATTGGCCACAGGTGTTTCTACAATTTGTGGGGTTGGAGGAGGAAAAGATACAGGCTTCACTGAAGGCTTTTGGGGTTTAGTCTTTACCTCATTCTTTTTCTCTTGAGCCTTTGACTTATGCAGCTCAATTACTCGTTTAGCGACTTGTGACTGAGCATTAGTACTATTTTCAACCCTAGAAAGTTCCGCTTCAGCCGATTTTATCTCAGCTTGTATGTGTTGCTCATCGGTTTCAATTCCTGAAGTGAGTTTATCAACAGCCAATGTTACTTTCTTTACTGCATTCTTAGCGTTATTGGCTACTTGGTATAGTTTGCCTAAATTCTTAAAGATTAGACGAAGACTGTCAAACAACATTTCCGTTTCAGGTGTTGGAGCCAAGCCACTTCTATCACTATTGGGGCGAAGATTGGGATGAACGGCAAATACCTCACCATAGAAATAGTTATTCCCTCGTGCCTCTCCGAAGTATTTATTCAATAAATCAGAGGTGCCTAATTGAATATTGTGCTTACGGAGTCTAATACCACGGTTAGCATCTGACACAGGAATCTGTTTGGTGAATGGAGTGACGGCATACCAACCCCATGCTAATAAGTCTCCCTTGTCAGTTTTGACACTGAAAAAATCTAAAGAATCTATCTCATCTCCGGTCCCATCAATTTTTAAATTATAGCGTTTACGAAGTTCTGTAGATCCATTTACACATACCGCTACATTCCCAAGATCACTATATAGACTAGTGTATTTGGGACTGGCAGCTTGCTTTAGGCTCGGAGTCATCAATACATTCTTGAACTTCATAGAATAGTCTATCGGCGCAACTTCACGCAAATAATCTGTGATGGCTTCCGGGCTTAGCAGGTCTCGATATTCTTTATTTACTCCCTCTAATGTAACTTCAAAATAATGCTCTGATTCCTTTTCAGGGACTGACTCCATTTTTGTAATGACGTCAATAACCTCGGTTGCTGAGGATTCGTCTTCAACGTCGTTGATAATTTGATTGGCAAAATCAACATCAAAAGATATTACTGAGGCTCTGTTTTCTCCGACCGCAGAAGTCTTGAATTTAAGCCAACGACAATATCCGGCTCCCGCAAGACGGCCAATGCCGTACTGCCCGGCACTTGATATTCCATCTTTGCGTGAATCGGCTATATTAAGTAACTTTGCAGCAACTTCATCAGATTTTATACCTACACCATTATCCCGAATGACAATGCGTTGAGCGTCACTATCAATACGCACGTCAACAATGCCGTCCTTCATTTGAGGTAATATCCCTTCTTTGACGGCTCTATTTATCGCATCATATGCATTCTGGATGTATTCGCGGTATATAATGCGTTGGTCATTATACATCGAGAACATCAGTATCTGAATAAGGTGTTTCCCTGTTTTTGCGTTATAATTTTCCATATTAACCGTTTGGGAATTGTTTATATAGAGGACGAGGAAAGTGGATGTTCACTAAAGAGCGAAGAGCCGGGTTGGAGATTATGTATTCACCCGGAGATAAACGTGTAAGCATATTTTGATATGCTTTGGGAATATAGCGATAATCCGGCTTGGAGACTTCAATTGCGTTTGTCCTGCCGTAAGCGGAGGAAGCACAGTTACCTTTTACTCGATCATGTATCGCACTTCTGAATTGTTCTACAGAAAATAGAATAATGCCAAGTGAACGACCACGCTCCGCAATGTCTAATATTTGTTTTAGAATTGGAGAGTTTTTAGGCACATCAGTTGATGCGTATTTATTTAGTTCATCCACAAAAATAATAACCTTGTCGGGAATATCATCTCTGGATGCTCCTAGTTTCAAATCATATATGGCTCTGGCGACTGACCCAAAGACAAAGCTCTGAGAGTTCTCATCAAGTCGTGCAATATCAATAACCATGACTTCTCCCGGACGCAATTTGTTTGCAATTTCTTGCGGCAGTTCAACTTCACCATCGATTACAGTATTTGCAAATATTTCATTATTTATGGCTTTACTGACACATCTTTTGAATTTCCGCCAGCTTGCGACCTGAATTTCATTCTTCTGCCCTCCTGTAGAAGCGGTTTTAGTACAGTTGTCTATTTTATCAACAAGAGTCTTCCATTTTGAGACACCGCTGAATTCTCCACCCCCATTTATGATGTAATTTACACACGATTCAAGAGTACCAGTACTGTCATCCTCGTTCGCCAGAAGCAAGTCGAGCATGTCAAGAGATTGCTCAAAACTGTATTTATATGGGAACGCAATATGTCTGCTTTTCTGTGAAGCAATATCTTCAGGCGCAGCATAGGATTGAAGATGACCACCCTTTCCATAAGGATAATAGTATCTAACATTATGGAATGGTTCTACCTTAAGCCCAAGTTCCTCATAAATTTTCTTTTCCTTCTTGGATAATTCCGTATTGGGCTCATCAACAGCCATCAGATCTCGCCCTTTCACATTAAATAATACAAATGCTGCGGTTTCTCCTGAATCAAGACGAAATTTCTGTTGAATTGCATTCAGAAGGAACATAGAATATGACGTTTTTGCTGCTAAACCAGATATACCGGAAACATTGATATGCGCCCCATCTGGTCCTATCAAAAAATGAGAATTAAGTATAACCTTTACCTTGATTGCACTATCCCCTTTATACATTTCCAAATATCCGCACACTAGAGGATTTTTCACTTCCTCCTCTGTAAGACCTAATGCTGTGCGTACATCTTCGGGCGTACAAAGAGAAACTTGGCGACTATCAAGCACGGGTGTATAGATATTCTCCGTATTACAGATCACTCGTGCCTTGACATAATTCATCCCCAACCGATTCATGTTACCGATGTTTGCATCGGTATCCCCGAAATCACTTGAGATGTAGCTTGTAAAGTGGCTAAGTGCATCTGTTACATGATTAATCTCCTCAACTACTCCATAAGTAATTGAGGAATTTTCGTGTTCAACCTTTATAATGTCGAATGGACTTAGAATCTGCTTTTTGTCTGTCCAAAAGTAGAATTCGTCGATTGTTGATGGGTATTTTTCTGTGGCAGAAACTTTCCCTATTATATTATTGTTTGTTTTTTTCATCAGAAGAGATTGAGGATAATATTGTTATCTATGTAGTTGGACTTACAGTATTTTTCGGTTAAAAATACAGGATATAAGTGATTCGCCCATCTGGTGTCAGCTCCATAACATACAGGATATGCCTCTCTTATTAAATTTGCACTAATGATGTCAATCGTATCGGAATCTATAAAGCCACCTTCAGTGGGTATTATCATCTCACATTTAACTACATCAGAGAAATGTGTTTCTCGGAAATCACTATTTCGCAATCTTAAATACCATATGGCAAATTCAACTTGACATTGGTCAATAGTATATCGGTAAACCTTGGTTCGTTGAAATGGCTTAAGTGAGGCAATCGTTTTCGATAACTTGTTCTTTTCGAAATCAAGTATTAAATCGGGATTGAATTGCTTTGATACTCCTACCACATATTGATAGTTATTCCTCATTTTGAGCCACTCATCGTCTTTGAGTCTTGCTGAGGGAGTATATTCGAGAGAACCATCTTTAATTAACCAGTTCTCATCATCAAGACGATTTTGCTTACATAGATTAGCAACAAGAAGTTGCTCGTCATCTGTCATGACGGTTTGGATTCTTGCTATTCCTCGATTTTGTAGTCCATCTTTTCCTCTTTCGTCCTTACTCAACGCGTCTGTTTCATAAAGAAGAATATCATCAAAATGAATACCCGATGATGAAATAAAAGGAAGCTGTAATATTTGGTTATTGATTTTTTCTAAAAACAGTTTACAATAGTTTTCATCATCATCTACATTAAAGTCAACAGGAAGTGAAAGCACTAACTTATGATGCACTTCCACTTTCTTGAAACTGTCTTTATCTTTCCGTTCGCAACATCCAACTATTATCTGTCCGGCTAGAAAAGGAAATATTCGTTTACCAATGGCAATATCATCAATTTTATATGTGTGGCGAGAACCATCAAGAAAATAGCGGAAAATGGGTGTAGAACATGTCTGAATGAGTTTCTTAAAAATGTCAACTGTATGTATTCTTGACTTGTTACTTTCAGCTATTTGAGAACCGAAAATTTGCATTGACGGCTTATCATCATAGGCAAGCGTATCACTGGATTCGGTATCCAATGATGTTTTCCGAGTCTTGTAGCATAGGTATTTACCTTGCCCTTCCTTTTGTATGAAATCTATTATTCGTCCCATGGACGATAAGCCATATTATGATGCTCAATCCGTGGGATCCTCAATTGGATTGGTTTATATATCAGAAAAAAAGCGCAGGATCCGTACTGTTACTCGTCCCGCTGCTAAAGGCCTTCGCATTGCCCGAAATAGTAGAACGAGCAACGCAGAGCCTACGCCGTATGATATATTATACACCAAAGGGGACGCACCGAAACGGCACAATCCTCCCAAGGGTACGTTCATCATACCCGAAGACATTTACAGTTGCTTCATTCTCGACTATTTCTTAAGAGGTTGCGAAGTTCTTAGCAGCCAAGAATCAAGCGCAGTAAACGCTTTTGAAATATGTCTCAAACCCACCCAGCCGACGAATAAATCGCCATCGGCGTAGATTTGCGAATGCAAAATTACAAAATAATATTGAGGTGGGCAAGGTTTTATGCTAAAGAGCATAATTGTAGAACCTCTGTCAAACAGATGAGTAGATTCGATAAAGTAAAACACCACCGAGGGTGTAGTTGCCTCCCGATGGTGCTGAAGTTTAGTGGAGTTTGGGTCCGCTTCTGCGTTGCTTGGCTTTTTGTTCGTCTCGGTAACGGCGAAGGGCTTCTTCAATGCTGAGACCGGGATGACGGCTCAACCACAATTTGAAATCATCGGATATTCCATCGCCAGAAGCAAAGCCTTGGTCGTCTTGTACTCCACCTCTGAAAGAAGGTGATGACAGGGTAATTCCTACTCCCTGTGATTGTGTTCTTGTCGACCGTCGTGGAGCATCAGGATTGGAGCTGTAAAAGCCCGGAATCATACGATCTGGATCGAATTTGATATACATAGTCGGATGATTACCTTGACAACTATCGAGGCGGATTGCCTTGCCCGCGACATAATCATTGATTTGCGTTCGGGTAAGCTTAACTCCTTTGTAACTTCTGATGGGAACGATAGAGCCGTCGGCATACATCCATTTGGATTGCGGATGTAGCGGTTTGTTCTTACCGAGGTGAGCCGTTATATTGCCGTAACTGAAACGACGGTCGATCTTGGATGCCGGGAAACGCTTTCCCTTTCGGGTGAACGATAGTCCCTGAATTTCGTTGGTACCTAGTTTGAATTTGTATTCGATACCGACACCTGACGCTTTTATCTTAGCTTCAAATTGCTCGAAGGTTGAGATTGAGTTATCATGTAAAGCAGCATCAACTGCATTAAAAATCTCATATCGGATTTTCTCATTTCCGCGAAGTCTGTTGACGTTTGTCTGCCGCTTGCTGTCGGAAATATGAAGCCCGTACTCTTTTGTCAGGTCAAGACAGATGTCCTTGTTCCGCTCATAATCGTTCTTGTCCGAGATTGTCTCGCCATAATTATTGATACGGCTGAACACGATATGGCAATGCGGATAATCCTTGTCAAGATGCCGGACAACGATGTACGGAGTATCAACAATGCCCATTCTTTCCATGTACTTCCGAGCAATCTCCACCATTTTCTCATCGTTTATTTTGTCCTTGTCTTCGGCGTGAAAGTTAAGCGAGATATGTCCGACCGGATTTTTCAGACGTGGATTAAGGGCACGGTTATCCTCGAAAGAAGCGATGATATTTTCTCTTCCGTCCAAGTCTGACACATCTTTAAGATCAATTATGCGCCACTCGCTGCATGGCGTTCCGTCAGGATTATCCTTCTTTTTGCGGGTTACATAATTCACGCATCCACCGAAACTACTGCCTTTTGTAATCTTTCCCATCATAGGCTGTCGGGGGTATATCGGTAGTTTTTAATCAGTGAAAGAACGAAATTCTTGCAAGCGATCATTTCCTTATATGTACGGATAAACTGCTCGTCATTCGCTCCACCTTTGATTATCGCACTTACAAATTTGGCATTGCGGTTCAGGTTTTCCGCTATGCCCTGAAGGTCTCGGATTGCCTTCACGTCTTTCGGTTTGAGGCGTTCTACCACCTTACAGTGGAGGGCGGCATGACGCATGTATTCTGAACGGTTAAGTCCGGCAACAAATGCCTTGTCGGTTATCTCCTTGTACTGGTCTATGTCGAGTTTCACCGACACGAGGATTGACTTCCGTTCATCGGCGGGGAGTTTGGGTCGCCCTTTTGAGGGGCGTGAATTGGTTTGTCTCATTGTCTGGGGGATTTAAAGTTTGTGACCATCGGGAGCGGAATGGGGGCGAGTTGTTTTCGGATTACTTGTAATACGAAAACATAAACTCGCTCCATCCCATTCCGAACCCTGACTATAGTTTCAAGCTGCGCGAAACTACGATGCCTTTTAATGCTTATATAGTTGCCTAGTCATTCAACCGAATTGCTGTGCGTACATACATACGTGTAGATGTGTGTATGTGTAGATGTATGTACATGTGTATAACTGACCTGCTGAACGCATGAACGTATATATCTGCAATCAAGCAATCAGAGTTTGCGCCAAACCTCGATGTCAGAGGCATAGGTTTTGAGGTGTTCCGAGAGGATGGCGTTGATGTAGCTGCCGACATTGGAGCCTCGGTCGCCTAGGATTCTGGCGATACGCTCAAGTTGCTCCCATACCGATTCCTCGATGTTGACGGAGTGGCGTTTCATCAACTTGGAGGGCATGAGGTATGTTTCCTTGAAATCGGCAAAATCCGATTTACGCTGTTGCTTGCCGATACGTTGTTGTTTCGGTGGTATGGGTGTGTCGGGTGTATTCTGCTCATCGTTGAACAGACTGTCGGATGTGGCGGGGTTGATGGTGTCAACAATGTCGGTGCTGTTAACAGCAGGAGTTGAGTAAATGGAGTTGTCCTTAGTCATAGAATTACTGGGATTAAGAGTTGATACTGGATTGTCTGTTTTCATAGTCATTTAATTTGGTGGTGAAACTTATGTTTGTAAGATACTCATTGAGGTCGTTAAACCCAGAGTAGAGTGTGGAGCGGTCAATCACGGTTGAGCCATATATGGCTGTCAACTCGGCGAGTGCCATTGTTCCGGCATTGTCATTGTCAAGATAGCAGTTGATGGCAGCATAACCTTTGAGAAAAGGGATAGCTTTGTTGACATTACTGACCGAGTTGAGTATGATGGCGTCCGCTACGTTTATTATGCCGAGTGCAAGTGCAGAGAGATAGTCAATA
>JAAVDE010000021.1 GCA_014801955.1 Bacteroides sp.
AAATTCAAAAAATATTTGGATTTTAGCATAGAATACGTAGGAGTCTGTATCTGTTACCGTCCTACTGCTTGAGGCGTCTCGCATAGCCTAACCAAAGTCGGACGGCAACGCAGAGGCCCACGCTTATATATGCTATCAGCGCTTTCGGCATAGCTTCTCGCGAGGCTGCGTGCCGAAAACGTAAATATACATATCCACGGGCATCTACCGTTGCTCAATCCTTGACTTTGGTTTAGAAAGTTTGCGAGACTTTTCAAGCAGTCAAGAATCAGCGCGGATAAACGCTTTCTTATTATGTCTGCCGACCCGCCCGCTTACCCCGACCGGGGCCTCTGCAAGGCGGTCTGCGTCGGCAAAGTTACAACAATAATTAGAAATGAGCAAATAGTAATTAGTAATTTTGTTTAATTAGCAATTAGAAATTAGGAATTAGGAATATTTCGTCTAAGTCCGTGGAGCGTAGGCCTGGGGGTTGTGTTTAACTGTGATGCGAAGCTGGGAGCGAGGGCGTCTCGCCCTCGGCTGCGTCGCGAAGCCCCACATTGGCCGCAGATGCGAGGGCGAGACGCCCTCACTCCCAGTCGGCAATCTTAAATGAAAGAGCCGTGCTAACAGATTCCTTTTTATATTATCTTTTTAATTTGTTCGGAAGTCGGGAGATTGTCAATCAATTGCTTTATCTCCTTTTCGTATTCAGCGACTCCAATCGGTCGCTCTATCGCTTCAAATGACCATTCAACAATCGTATCATCTTTTGAACGACAAATAAGTAAACCAATAGTTTGATTATCTTCTTTGCCTCTTAGTAGATGATCTACTGCAGAAACATAGAAATTTAATTTTCCAGCAAATTCAGGCTCAAATGGAACCACCTTTAGTTCGCATACAACATAGCGGTGCGTCGGAATGTGATAAAATATCAAATCCGGGTAATAAGTTGCGCCATTGGGCATAACCAGTTGCATTTGCCGACCCACAAATGAAAAACCTTTACCCAGTTCAAGAAGAAACTCGGTTATGTGTTTTACCAACTCATTTTCAAAATCCCTTTCCGTATAACTCACCGGCATCTGCAGAAACTCAAAGTTATATGGACTTTTGAGCATCTGCTTGACAAGCTCGGATTCCCCTTCAGGTAATCTTTTGTCGAAATTGGTAATAGCACTTGAATGTTTCCTATAATAGTCTTCAGAATAATAATATTCTAATTCCGAGCGGCTCCATCCATGCTCGCAGACCTGCGACAGATAAAATAGTGCTTCATGCAAAGATTTTGCCTTTGCAGTAATAAAAATATGTTGACCCCAAGGCACATTTGCAAAAAAATATGGCATGGTCAGCAGGCCATCTTCTGCATTTGGACCAAAAAAGTCAACAGGCTGTTGACCTTTTGTAATCCATTGGCTATATGTTTTATACCATCTCCGAGCTGATTTTATATTGGACAAAGACAGGCCAGTATCACCGGGGAATGCAGCCTGCAGATCTAAGGTTATATTTTTCAGTAAACCATCGCCATATTTGGCGGATTTAGACATGCAACAAATATCTCGGCCTAATTCCCAATAGAAATTAAGCATTTCACCATTGACTTTCACAACGGCTTTAACTTGCGCCCGGCGATAACGTTGCTTGAGTTCGGAAAGCCAACTCTTATATTCAGCCGTCATTTCAGCAGGTTCGCGGTTAACGAACATTGGCTTATTATCCCTACTGTGTGTCATACCGCTCTATAATGCTTAGGCTATCGGTTTACTAATTGGTTGTAGATGCGGAGGCAGGCGTAGGCGTCGAGGGCGGCGTAGTGTTGCTGGGCGGGGGTGAGTTCAACGGCTTCCCAGTTGGTCAGGCGCTGACCTTTGGAGATGCGTTTGCCGAAAAGGAGGGCGTAGACTTTGGTCAGCGAGGCTTCGCCGATGCCGTAGTCTTTGACCAGCGATTGCAGCTCAATGAAGCCGCGGGGTTCGATTGGCGCGAGGCTGTTGAGCATATGGAAGTCGTCTTTGGTCGACAGGCCGATTTTGGTTACTTTCGGGCTTTCGAGAAATTCTTTGAGCTCGGGAAAGATGCCGAGGCGGTTGAGGCGGATCAGGAAGCAGATGTCGGGGGTTGAGAGCTGCATGAGGGCGACTTTGTGGTTGTCGCCTTTGCGGAAGTTGGGGCGGGTTTCGGTGTCGAAGCCAACTATGGGTTGGTCCATCAGGTAGCGCATGGCTTTCACGGCGGCGGCGGGGGTCTGAACCATTTCGATCCGGCCGGTGTAGCGCTCGCAGTCGAGTTCGGCCAGGGCGGCTTTATCTATAGTTTTGAGTTCCATGTGGGGGCAGGGTTATTTAACGCGCAGAAGGGTCATTCCGTCGCGCAGGGGAAGGATTACGGGTTGCAGGTCGGCGGCCATTGACTTGACCAGGTCGTTAAACTCGCGGATGCCGCGCGTTTGGGCGTCGGTGGCGTCGGGGTCGGTTACCTTGCCGGCCCAGAGGGTATTGTCGGCAATGATGAGCGCGCCTGAGGCCATGCGCGGCAGCAGCAGGCTGAGATAGCGGGAATATTCGCGCTTGTTGGCGTCGATAAACGCTAAGTCCCAGTCGCCGGGGAGCCGGCCGATGAGTTCGGCGGCGTCGCCGATATGGAGGTGAATGCGCGGGTCGCCGCTGAAGAGTTCGGCGAGGGTGTCGGCGTCTTCGTCGTTGTGTTCAACCGTGTGGAGTTCGCCGTCGGGGGCGAGACCTTCGGCCAGACAGAGGGCCGAGTAGCCGGTAAAGGTACCGAGTTCAAGGATGCGGCGCGGGGCTTTCAGCTGCGACAGGAAGGAGAGCACACGCCCCTGCAGGTGGCCCGAACACTGATGGGGATAGAGATGATGGAGCTGCGTGTAGCGGTCGAGCGCGGCGAGCCGGGCAGGCTCGTCGGCAATATGGCTGAGGATGTATGATTCCAGTTCGTTATCCACAAATCAGGGCCTCCACGCCCAGGCGATAGCTATTAAGGCCGAAGCCGGCGATAACGCCGCGGCAAACGCCCGAAATCAGCGAGCGGTGGCGAATTTCCTCGCGGGCATGAACGTTTGAGATATGAACCTCAACGACGGGGAGTTCAATGGCTGCGATGGCGTCGGCCAGGGCAAGCGAGGTATGGGTATAGGCGCCGGCGTTGAGCACTATGCCGGCATAGTCTTTGCTGAAGCCGACCTGATGGAGTTTGTCAATCAGGGCGCCTTCGTGATTGCTCTGGAAGTATTCGATATCGGCGATGCGGTGGCAGGCATCGAGGGCGGCGTCCATCGTTTGCGAGCCATAGATTCCCGGTTCGCGGCGACCGAGCAGGTTGAGGTTGGGGCCGTTTATGATTAATACTTTCATAGGATTTCGGAAATGTTGGTGATTACGGGGATTCCGGCGGCGGCAAATTCGCGGGCAACGACCGACTGCGGGTCGGCGACAATGCCGTGGCTAACGCCGTTCATCTGCTCATAGGGGTTGGCGCTATAGCCGACCCACTCGATGCGGCGGTCAATTCCGAGCGCACGCGAACGCTGCAAAATCGGGCTGACAATCTTTGCGGGTCCCTGGCCAACGACGCGTAGGCGCCAGGGTCGGTCGGCCCGCGAACCCAGCTGCTCAATCAGCTCTTTCAGGCCGCAGCCGGCGGTTATGTTGCCGAGCCACATCAGCAGCGGTTCCTCTCCCGCAGCGGGAGCGGCAACGGCAACCGCCGGAAAGTCGGGCATGGGGCGTTCGTCCATCAGCCGCACGGGTTCTTTGCGGCCAACGAGCTTGAGCGCTCCTTCGGCAGCCTTTCGGGCCGAGGGGGAATGAACGTAGATTTCGAAGGAGTCGCCGGCAACGTGGCGCAACGCGCGCGAGAGGTTCAACGCCGCGAACCAGCCGCCGAAGGGCACGCGAACGACCTCCACCCCACCCTTTTCAAGGCGCTGCACAATGGCGTCGCAGCCGGCGGAAAAAACGATGGCGTCGGCGTCGGCGCGCGCGCAGAGCAGGGCCGTAGTCGAGGCTCCGGTCCAGGTGTCGGTGTCGGCAGTCAGATGGATTCGCTTCATTGATGAAGAATGTCGGTGTAGTAGTCGAGATATGCGCGCGCCGTGTTATCCCAGCGGAACTGACAGGCATGCAGACGCAGCGCTTCGGCCGCAGGGGCGTCGGCGAGGCCGCTCAGCAGGTCGCGGGCCATAGCCTCCGGCTCCAGATCGGACCAGTAGCAGGCAACGTTACCGCCGATTTCGGGCAAAGAGGTCAGAGTCGAAAGGAACACTGGCTTGCCCAAATACATGGCCTCCAGCGGGGGCAGGCCGAAGCCTTCGGCCCGCGAGGGAAAGAGAAAGGCGGTGCAGTTGGCGTAGAGCCAGTTTTTTTCCTGCTCGCTAACACTGCCAACAAAGAAAACATTGCTGCGCCTGGCAATCATGGCGGCCAGATGCTCGTCTTTGCAGTTTCCGGCAAGCACGAGGCGGTGGTTCAGCAAATGGTCCATCATTTCAACCAGCAGGCGGGCGTTTTTATATTCGTCGAGGCTCGACAGGTGGAGCAGAAACTGACCGTCGGGCACTCCGGCAGGGCGGCTGAGATGCTCAACGTCGGGCGGGGTCACGCCGTTGTAGATAACGCGCGAGGGTTGCCTGTAGGGAAAGTGGGCGGCAACGTCTTCGGCGGCAAAACGCGAAATGAAGGCCAGATGAGTCGCCGGTCTGACGCGCGACAGAAAGCGGCCTTCGGCATGGCGGTAGCTGCGACCGGTTTTGGTGTGTACGAAGTTGACGTCGTGGACCGTTACCAGCTGACGTTCAACGCCGGGGAGCTTCTTCACCATGCAAATCTGGTGCAGCGCGTGAAACAGGTCGGCCTTGACCATCGGAATCGAGCGCATGAGTTTGGCCTTCATGGTTCCGGCCTCGATATAGCCGGCGTCGCTGCCGAAACAGCCGCTGAATCCGGGCGGAACGATGAACACCAGCTCAATCCCGGCGGGTTTCATGCGCACCAGGCGCGTGCATACCTGAAACGCATATTCGCGCAGGCCACAGGGAACATAGCCTGCGGCCAGCGCTTCGATTACGATGCGTTTTCGGGAGTTCATTTCAACAAGTCGGGTCGAAGAAGGCGGGTGCGCTCATAGGCCTGCTCCTGGCGCCATTCGGCAATTTTCGCCTCATGGCCGCTGAGCAGAATGTCGGGCACACGCCAGCCGTTATAGTCTGCCGGACGGGTATAGACCGGCGGAGCAAGCAGATTGTCCTGAAACGAGTCGCTCAGGGCGCTCTGTTCGTCGCCGATAACGCCGGGAACCAGTCGCACCATAGCGTCGGCAATCACTACGGCAGGGATTTCGCCGCCGGTCAGAACGTAGTCGCCAATACTGATTTCCTTGGTTATCAAGTGTTCGCGAATACGCCAGTCAATGCCCTTATAATGTCCGCAAAGAATAATGACATTGTTGAGCATAGACAGACTGTTGGCCATCGGCTGCGTCAGCTGCTCGCCGTCGGGTGAGGTGAAAATCACCTCGTCGTAGTCGCGCTCGGCCTTGAGCTTCGAAATGCAGCGGTCGACCGGCTCAATCTGCATAACCATTCCGGCCTCGCCGCCAAAGGGATAGTCGTCGACCTTGCGATGCTTGTTGGTCGAGTAGTCGCGGAGAT
Organism: Bacteroides sp.; assembly: GCA_014801955.1. Taxonomy (GTDB): domain Bacteria; phylum Bacteroidota; class Bacteroidia; order Bacteroidales; family Muribaculaceae; genus UBA3263. The sequence continues at coordinate 5,657 of JAAVDE010000021.1, forward strand.
TATGGACATGAAACTCCACGAGTCCTTTGGTCTGGGCGCGCTTGAGGATGGAGCAGTTCAGCGGCGACTCCAGCATTTCGGGCAGAACGGTCAGAATATCAATGCGCATTTATTTGATATTAAATGCGTTGCGAAGTTCATTGACCATATCTTCCTTTTCCCAGGCAAAGAGTTCAACGTCGATTAGGCGGTCTTCAGCCTCGTAGGGGGAATGGAAGCGCTTGGTCACGCGCTGCGGCTCGCGGCCGAAGTGGCCGTAGGTTGCGGTTTCGAGATAAATGGGCTTGCGCAGGCCGAAACGCTGTTCGATTGCAAAGGGGCGCATGTCGAACAGGTCGTTGACCTTGGCCGAGATTTCGGCGTCGGTGAAGTTGACCTTCGCAGTGCCGAAAGTGTTGACGCATAGGCTCACCGGGCGGGCAACGCCGATGGCATAGGCAACCTGAACGAGCACTTCGTCGGCAACGCCTGCAGCAACGAGGTTACGGGCAATATGGCGCGCTGCGTAGGCTGCCGAGCGGTCAACCTTCGAGGGGTCTTTGCCGGAGAAGGCACCGCCGCCGTGGGCTCCGCGGCCGCCATAGGTGTCAACAATGATTTTTCGACCGGTCAGACCGGCGTCGCCGTGGGGGCCGCCGATAACGAACTTGCCGGTCGGGTTAACGTGGAGAATAACCGTTTCGGGGTCATAGAGCGCGGCGACCTCGGGGGTCAGGTGAGCCAGCACGCGGGGCATCAGAATGGCGCGCACGTCCTGTTCGATCTGGCGACGCATGGTTTCGTCGTCGGCGTGAAATTCGTCGTGTTGAGTGGAAACAACAACCGTGTGGATTCGGACCGGGCGGCGGGTATCACCGTCGTATTCAACCGTTACCTGGCTCTTTGAGTCGGGGCGCAGGTAGGTCATTTCTTTGCCTTCGCGGCGAATTGCGCTCAACTCGCGCAGAATCAGGTGGCTGAGTTCCAGGGTGAGAGGCATGCGGTTAGCGGTTTCGTTAACGGCATAGCCAAACATCATTCCCTGGTCGCCGGCTCCCTGGTCGGCGAGTTCGGAGCGTTCGACGCCCCGGTTAATGTCGGCGCTCTGCTCGTGGAGAGCCGAAAGCAGACCGCAGGCCTCGGCGTCAAATTTGAGTTCCGAGCGGTTATAGCCGATGCGGCCGATAACTCCGCGAACAACGTCGTGGAGGTCAACGTAGGCGTTACTTTTAACCTCGCCGGCAACAACAACCTGGCCGGTGGTCACCAGGGTTTCGCAACCCACCTTGCTGTTGGGGTCATAGGCGAGAAACTGGTCGAGAATGGCATCGGAAATCTGGTCGGCAACCTTATCGGGATGTCCCTCGGAAACCGACTCGCTCGTAAAGAGATAGTTCATAGCTTTTTAATTGGGGTTTTTAGCATTTTTTATTATGGTGGTTGCAAGCAGACAAATTTGTCCACCTTCAATGTCAATGTTCGGAGATGCGCGGCGCCGGATCAGTCATCCTCGGGAATCTCGTAGGTCGGAACATCTTTCAGTTCAACCTCGAAACCGAGCGACGAATAGGGCGGCACGCTGCTGCCGTAGCCGGTGCTGCCATAGGCAGCGGTGTAGGGCACGATAAGTTCGACGCGGTCGCCGACGTGCATCTTCTCGAGCGCCACAATCCAGCCGTCCATCAGCGTCGAGGGGCCGAAGGTCACTACGCTGTCGGTTCTGAGATAGGAGGAATCGAAAGGCGTACCGTCATAGAGCCAGCCCTTGTATTTGACCGTAACGGTCGACGAATAGAGCGGAATGAGGTTGCCGGAGGTCTCGGTCGTGTCGTTGAGCCAGCGCATCAGGATTTTCTGCTCGGTGTTCCAGGCGGGCACAACCTTGGTGTAGTCGCCGCTGAGCTCTTTTTCGTGAAACCAGGCTTCGTTGGTAACGCGCCAGTCCTCATACTTATCCCAGGTTTTCTCCTGGTCAGACTTATGGCAGGCGGCGAGACCTGCAGCGAGGCCGAGCGCAATAAAGGCGCGGGTAAAAATCTTTCCGTTCATCAGAAGCTAACTTTAGGGGCCTGTTCGGCACCGGCCGCCGATTGGAAATAGGGCTTTTTCTGGAATCCGAAGAAGCCGGCGAAAATATTGGTGGGGAAAAGCGACATCTGCGTGTTGTAGCTGCGCACGACTTCATTATAGTCGCGGCGGGCAACCTGGATGCGGTTTTCCGTTCCGGCGAGTTCGTCCTGGAAGCGCATGAAGTTCTCGTTGGCCTTCAGTTCGGGATAGGCTTCGCTAACGGCGAGCAGCGATTTCAGCGCGCCGCTCAGCTGGTTCTGGGCCTGCTGGAATTTTTCGAGGGTCTGCTCGTTGAGGTCGTCAACGCTGATGGTCATGCTGCCGGCCTTTGCGCGCGCTTCGGTAACGGCCTCGAAAGTCGAGGACTCATGCTGGGCATAGCCCTTGACCGTGGCCTCCAGATTGGGAATCAGGTCGGCGCGGCGCTGATATTGCGTTTCAACGTTGCTCCATGAGCTTTCAACCTCCTGGAGGGAGCGGGTCAGGGAGTTATATTTGCTGCATCCGGCGCCGCAGAAAAGAACTACGGCGGCCAGGATAACAACAAGGACGATGGTTACGGTTTTCTTCATTGAATTATTTGAGTTTGCGGAGGAGGGAGTTGATGCTCACGCGGTCATGGATGAGCTTATGGAGATCGTCAACGCTGACGCGGGTCTGCTCCATTGAGTCGCGCTCGCGGAGAGTAACGGTGTTGTCCTCGAGAGTCTGGTGGTCAACGGTGATGCAGAAGGGGGTGCCGATAGCATCCTGGCGGCGATAGCGCTTGCCGATAGAGTCTTTTTCGTCGTAGTGGGTCGAGAAGTCAAACTTCAGCTCGCCAACGATTTCGCGGGCCTTTTCGGGCAGGCCGTCTTTTTTAACGAGCGGCATAACGGCACACTTGACGGGAGCCAGAGGAGCGGGCAGGTGGAGAACCACGCGCTTGTCGCCGCCTTCGAGCTGCTGCTCTTCGTAGCTGCTGCAGAGAACGCTGAGGAACATGCGGTCAACGCCGATCGAGGTTTCAATAACGTAGGGCGTATAGCTCTCGTTGAGTTCCGGGTCGAAGTATTTGATGTTCTTGCCCGAGAATTTTTCGTGCTGCGAAAGGTCGAAGTTGGTACGGGAGTGAATACCTTCAACTTCCTTGAGACCAAAGGGCATCTGGAATTCGATGTCGGTAGCGGCGTTGGCGTAGTGGGCCAGCTTTTCGTGGTCGTGGTAGCGATATTTTTCGTCGCCGAGGCCGAGAGCCTTGTGCCATTTCAGGCGGAATTCCTTCCAGGTCTGGAACCATTTGAGTTCCTCGCCGGGGCGAACAAAGAATTGCATTTCCATCTGTTCGAACTCGCGCATGCGGAAAATGAACTGACGGGCAACGATTTCGTTGCGGAACGCCTTACCAATCTGGGCAATGCCGAAAGGAATGCGCATGCGGCCGGTTTTCTGAACGTTCAGGAAGTTCACAAAGATACCCTGAGCGGTTTCCGGGCGGAGGTAAACGGTCATGGCGCCGTCGGCCGTAGAGCCCATTTCGGTTTTGAACATCAGGTTGAACTGACGGACTTCGGTCCAGTTGCGGGTGCCGGAAATGGGGCAAACGATTTCGCGGTCAATGATAATCTGGCGGAGCTCGTCGAGGTTGCCGTCGTTCATTGCCTTGGAGAAGCGTTCGTGGAGAGCCTCGCGCTCCTCAACGAGCTTTGCAACGCGCTCGTTGGTTTGGCGGAACATGGCTTCATCGAAGCTGTCGCCGAAGCGCTTGCGGGCCTTTGCCACTTCTTTTTCGATTTTGTCGTCAATTTTGGCAATGTCGTCTTCGATGAGCACGTCGGCGCGATAGCGTTTTTTGCTGTCGCGGTTGTCAATCAAGGGGTCATTGAAGGCATCAACGTGGCCTGAGGCCTTCCAGATTGTGGGGTGCATGAAGATTGCACTGTCGATGCCGACGATGTTTTCGTGGAGCAGCGTCATTGCGTCCCACCAGTAGCGCTTGATGTTATTTTTGTTTTCTACGCCATTTTGGCCGTAGTCATAAACGGCTGAAAGGCCGTCGTATATTTCGCTGGAGGGGAACACAAAGCCGTATTCCTTAGCGTGGGAAACGATTTTTTTGAAAACGTCGTCTTGCTGTGCCATAATCTATTTTTGAGTTTCAGTTACAATTCTAAGCCGCAAATTTACGAAAAGTTCCTCACTCCCGCAAATTTATTTCAATGATGTCGGAAAGCAGGGTCGTGAACAGGCGCGATTCGTGCTCGCGGCGGGTCAGGCGGGTCAGCGGTGAATCAATCGAGGCCAGATGGAGGGCGTTGCGGTTGGCCGGCGAGGCATTTATGCGGTCCATGGCGGCCATCAGGCGCCGCCGGCGCTCGCGCTCTTCGGTGTCGACAAAGAGGTTGTTGGTAACGGCGTCGCGGTCGATGCAGCGCGTAATCGTCACTCCGGCTTTCTTATAGCCATAGCCGGGGCGATAGGCGCCTTCGAGAGCCTTCATGGCCGCCTTGACCAGCTCAACGGTGTCGTCGGTAGGGTCGCTCAGCCGCTGCGCAACGGCGTTGAAATATTGCGGGCCCGAGGTGTGGAAGCGGTTCGTCGCAACGAACACCTCCAGCGCCTCGGCGACCAGATGCTGGCCGCGTATGCGGCGGCCCACCGTGGCAGTGAAGTCGGCAATAGCCTTGCGCAGCTCCTCATAGTCGTAAATATCGGCCTGAAACGAGCGCGAGCAGGTAATTGTTTTGCGCTGCGGCGGCACTATTTCGCGGCTGATACAGGATTCGCCGTTGAGCTCCTTCCACATTCGGTGGCCAACGATGTTAAACAGCTCCTTGACGCGCTCTTCCTCCAGGTCGGCCAGCTGCAGGGCGGTCGTGATTCCCTGGCGCCGGAGCTTCGGCGCATTGCGGCGCCCAACACCCCAGATGTCGTTAATCAAAGTCAGCTCCAGGGCTTTGCGCCGCTTGTCATCGGAATCAATAACACACGCACCGCGATAGGCGGGATATTTTTTTGCAAACCGGGCGGCAACCTTGGCCAGGGTTTTGGTCGACGACAGTCCGAGCGAAATCGGAATGCCGGTATTGCGCATAACGGTTCTGACAATCTGACGGCCAAAGTCGGCCCAGTCGCCAAACGAGTCGCTGAAAAACATAAAACCTTCGTCGACCGAATAGATTTCGATTTCTTCGCAAAAGGAGCGCAGAGTGGTCATCACCCTACCCGACATATCTTCATAAAGCCGGTGGTTCCCGGAGAAAACATACACACCGTTGGCCTCGGCCTGATCCTTGATTTTGAAATAGGGGTCGCCGCGTTTGAAGCCGAGCGCCTTGGCCTCGTTGCTCAACGCAACGGCGCAACCGTCGTTATTGCTCAAAACGATTACAGGCCGCGCAACCAACTCGGGGCGGAACACTCGTTCGCACGACACAAAAAAGTTATTGCAGTCGGCGAGTCCAATCATCGGCGACGGCGGTTGTTTTTAATCGTGTAGAGCACAACGCCCCACACCATAAACTCATTATCGGGCGTCACTTCAATCGGCTGGTACTTTCGGTTCGACGGCATCAGATACAGCTTCTTTGACCGGCGGTCAAACTTGATGCGCTTCAGCGTGAAATCGCCGTCGAGACAGCAAACGGCCAGATCGCCGTCTTCCGGCTCGAGCGATTTGTCGATAACGAGAATATCGCCTTCGGTGATACCCTCCTCACGCATGGAGTCGCCGACCACACGGCCATAAAACGTTGAGGCCGGGTGTTGAATCAGGTCGCGGTTCAGATCAATAGTTTCGCCGGCATAATCCTGTGCCGGACTCGGGAATCCGGCCTGAATCCCCGCGTCGGCATACTCCAGCTCAAGGCTCGAATCAGTCTCTGCTCTAAAAATTTCCAGTTCCATACCCACAAAGTTACGAAAACTTTACTCTCCCACCATAAAATTTCACAGTTTTAACGCACGCTTCCCGCAGCGGTTTGGTGCGACATTTTTGGGTAGACGTTGCGCAGTTTAATAATTTTGGTTAACTTTGTGGCAAACTAACAACATAAATTTTTGTAAAATAACTATGAAGAAATTTTTGATGATGGCCGCATTGTCGGCCGGGTTGATGTTCTCTGCCTGCGCAGGCAACAAGGGCGACAACGACAACAATGCCGCAACCGAAGCAGACGGCTCGAAGGTTCTGGTAGCGTATTATTCCGCAACAGGAACGACCGCCAAGGCCGCCGACGAGATTGCAAAGGCAACCGGCGGAACGCTCTATGAAATCGAACCGGAACAGAAGTATTCCGACGCGGATCTCGACTATGAGAATGAAAACTCAAGAAGCGCCGTGGAAAATAAGAATCCCGACATGCGCCCCGCAATCAAGACAGGGCTCGACGTTGCTCCCTATGAAACCGTTTATCTCGGCTTCCCCGTGTGGTGGGATAAGGCTCCTCTGGTCGTAAACACTTTCCTTGATTCATATGATTTCTCGGGAAAGAAGATTATCGTGTTCGCAACGGCTCATTCAAGCGGTCTGAAACCCAGCTTCGAGGCCCTGAAAGCTACTTATCCCTCTCTTGACCTTATCGAAGGCAAGATTCTCAACATTACTTCCGAGGATTCATTCCACGAATGGGTAAAGGGACTTTGAGAACAGTTCGTTTTATACATCGATGGACAGGCCTTGTTATGGGCCAGTTCTTCGTTATATCCTGCCTGACGGGGTTGCTGATCGTGTTCGGAAAGATTATCGGTTCCTACGCTCCGATATTCAGGTTCGCAAAAACTCTGCACACCACCCTTTTCGCCGGTGCGTTTGGCAGGGATATAATCTCCTGGGCCACTCTTTTGGCGCTCGTTGAAATCATTACGGGCTATTTGCTCTGGGGCAAACAGACACTGGCCCTTGGACGCTCGCTACATAAAAGAGGCGGGAGTCGCCTCGGAGCATTGATTAAGATGGCAGGCTTTCGGTTTCCAAATCGAACGATGGGGCTACACAATGGTGCAGGATTCTGGAGCGGCATACCGTTGCTGGTAATGATATTGACCGGCCTGACATGGGGTTTCGGATGGTATGGCAGACTTGTTTATGCCCTCTTCGATTCGGCTGACTCGGGAGGCTGGGAAAATAATCTGTTTCATACTCTCCAGGGCCTGCACACCGGCAGCTGGGAGGGAATTTTCTCGAGAGTGCTTTGGCTGATAGCCGTGGCGCTGGGCTGCACACTTCCGATTACCGGCTGGATGATGTTTTTCAGGAAAAGGAAGAAATCGCGCCCCGCGGCAGACTGAGGTCAGCAACCGGGAGTGAGGGGAATGACGCGGCCGGAGGAAAGGGTCAGGAGAGCTGCGGAAGGAGTGACGCGAAGGAGCGCGCGGGCATAGCGGCGACGGAGGGCAAGGGCAACGAAGCCCATAGTGGTCCGCAGATTGACTTCGACAGTGGGGCAAATCAGGCGATTCGGGCCATAAATCATCATGTCAACGCCAAACGGCCCGCGATAATCGTTGCCAAGAATGGCAGTCATGGCGCGGGCGACTTCGGCAGCCGTTTCGGCCAGATACGGAACATTGAGTTCGGCGGCGAGTTCCTCCTCGGGCGCGATGATATTGCCGCCATAGGCCGTTGCGCCGGCGTTGAAAAAGAGCGAGAGCCCGCGATAAACGACGCCACTGTCGGTAGCCTCAAAAAGCATTGCGAAGTCGCGGATTTTTTCGAGCCGCGGCTCGAACATAACGGAGCCTTGCCGGCGAATAGTGTCGGCAGCCCGGCGGTTCATAACGTCGGGCGAGAGTTCCGAGCAGTCGGCAACTCCGCGTCCCGAGCAGCTCCAGGGAGCCTTGAGAAACCAGTCCTTGCCGGGCGGCAGGTCATTTATATCGCTTATTTCCAGCGGCTCGGGCGGCAGCGGATAAGGCAATCGGCCGACGAGGGCACGATGGAGCCTCAGGGCCGTGCGCCGATGCGAAAGAGCGCGGATAGCATCAACGTTTGGAAACGGCCCCGGGGAGCCGGCGCGCCTGAAAAGGCTAACCGCATGGGCACTCCAGCCCCAGGGAGTCGGGTCGCCTTCGGGCGCCAGGCCAACGTTGAGGCCATTGGCCTCGAGCCAGCGGGGATCAACGCCGGGGGCGAGGATATTGTCGCCGTCGTCGGCCAGCCATGCAGGGAGCGCGGCCAGGGCCGTGCGGAAGCGAACCACGCTGGCCGGAGGAGTGTAGTTCGCAATGCCGGCGGCAAGCGCCAGGTCGTTTTCGGGATTGAACAGGTGGAGCCTCACAGCGCCTTGGCCATCAGCTCAAAGGCCGTTGCCGACGTTATGTTGACCTCGGCGAAGTTGCCGATAATGAGCGGTTTTTCTTTGGTTATCAACACTTCGGGGTCAACTTCGGGCGAGTCCCATTCGGTTCGGCCGATAAAGAACTCGTCTTCTTCGCGGTCAACGATTACGCGCAGGTTTCGGCCAACTTTCTCGGCCTGGATTTCGGCGGAAATCTCCTCCTGAAGCGCCATGAGTGCATCGAGGCGCGCCTGCTTGACATCGTCGGGCGTAGCGTCCTTGAAGCTTTTGGCCGCATAGGTGTCGTCTTCCTCGCAATAGGCAAATGCACCCATGCGCTCAAAGCGAGCCTCGCGCGCAAAGTCCATGAGCTCGGCAAACTCGCGGTCGCCCTCACCGGGGAAGCCGACCATCAGAGTGGTTCGCAGGTGCAGGTCGGGCACACGGCGACGCATTTCGGCGATGAGGTCGCGGGTGCGTGCCCCGTCGATGTGGCGGCGCATGTTTTTCAGAACCGGGTCGGAGATATGTTGCAACGCAATGTCGAGATAGTTGCAAACGTTGGGGCGCGCGGCCATCACGTCCATAACCTCCATCGGGAAGTCGGCGGGATAGGCATAGTGCAGTCGCAGCCACTCAACGCCGGGAATGTCGGCCAGGCGGTTGACCAGGTCGGGAAGCAAATAGTTCTTGCCGGGCAGGTCGCGGCCATAGCTCGTCAGGTCTTGGGCAACGATGTTGAACTCCTTGACTCCGCGGTCGACCATGCGGCGCACCTCTTCCTCAATAGACTCGGGAGTGCGCGAGTGCATGCGGCCCGTTATCAGCGGAATGGCGCAGAACGCACAGAAGCGGTCACACCCCTCGGCGATTTTCAGATAGGCCTGGTGGGGAGGCGTGGTGATTACGCGGTCGGGCGACTCGGGGTCGGCCTTGCCGCCAAGAACGTCAACGATTTTCGGCCAGTCGAACTTGCCGCACCAGGCATCGACCTCGGGCAGCTCGGCGGGGAGCTCCTTGGCATAGCGTTCGCTCAAGCAGCCGAACACCATTATTTTGCCAACGCGGCGGCGCTTCTTGGCCTCGGCAGCAGCGAGAATAGTATTAATCGACTCTTCTTTGGCATCGCCGATGAAGCCGCAGGTGTTGATAACCACGGCGTCGGCGCGCCCCGTGGGCTCGTCGACCAAACGGGCGTCGAAACCCTCCTTGGCGAGCATTGCAAGCAGGCGCTCGGTGTCAACAAGATTTTTGAAGCATCCGAGCGAAACGATGTTTACGCGCTTCTTCATCAGTTATCTTTCGATGCGAACAGAGAGTCAACAAACTCTTCCTTATTGAACACCTGAAGGTCGTCGATACCCTCGCCCAGACCGATGTAGCGCACGGGAATACGCATCTGGTCGGAGATGCCGATGACTACCCCGCCCTTTGCCGTTCCGTCGAGTTTCGTAACGGCCAGCGCGGTCACTGTTGTTGCCTGCGAGAACTGGCGGGCCTGCTCAAAGGCATTCTGGCCGGTGGAGCCGTCGAGAACGAGCAGCACTTCGTCGGGGGTGTCGGGCACTACCTTTTGCATTACGCGGCGAATCTTCGCGAGCTCTTCCATCAGCGGCTTCTTGTTGTGGAGGCGGCCGGCGGTGTCGATGATAACCACGTCGGCATGCTGGGCCACGGCGCTCTGCAAAGTGTCGAACGCAACGGCGGCGGGGTCGGCGCCCAGTTTCTGCTTGACGATGGCGACTCCGGAGCGCTCGGCCCAAACGTCGAGCTGCTCGGTTGCGGCGGCGCGGAAGGTGTCGGCAGCGCCGATGACTACCTTGTTACCTGCCTTTTTGAACAGGTTGGCGAGCTTGCCGATAGTGGTTGTTTTGCCGGCGCCGTTAACGCCGACAACCATTATTACATAAGGACGGCGCGCACCGGCGGGAAGGCGAAAATTCTCGTCGGGAGCGTTGGAGTCAACGCGGTCGTTTTCGGCCAGCATGGCGGCCACCTCCTCGCGCAACATTCGGTGGAGCTCGGAGGTGTTGACATACTTGTCGCGGCTGACGCGGTCGCGGATGCGGTCAATAATCTTAACGGTGGTTTCAACGCCCACGTCGGAAGTGATGAACACCTCTTCGAGTTCGTCGAGGAAATCATCGTCGATGGTGCTGTGGCCGGCCAGGGTGCGTTTCAGTTTGCCCCAGAAGCCTTCCTTGGTTTGCTCAAGACCCTTGTTGAGGGTTTCTTTTTTCTTTTCGCGGGAGAAGATTTTGTCAAAAATACCCATAAATTAGCGCTAATTTTGCCCGCAAAGTTACGAAAAAAAACGTCAACCCCCAAACTAAAACGCCCGTTCGGTCAAAAGGCGGCGTTCGGCGCCAACGGTTATCGGCGAGGAGTGGCCGGAAAGGAGCACGGTGTTGTCGGGCAGGGTCAGAATACGCGACTCAATCGAGCGGGCGAGTTTCGCAGGGTTGCCGCCCGGAAAATTGGTCAGCCCGGGGCCATGCTCATAGAGCGTGTCGCCAACGAAGGCAACGCCGGCCTCGGGAGCATAGAAAGTAACCGAGCCGGGAGTGTGGCCGGGAGTGTGGATAACCTTCAGGTAGAAACCGGAGTTGGCCTTCAGGCGAATAACTTCGCCATCGGTGAACTCCTCGTAGTGGGCAACGGTTATCGGGTCGCCGGAATTGGCGCTGAGGTTCAGATACGGGTCAGTCAGATAGCGGGCATCGTCGGGATAAACGTAGATCGGCGCAACGAGCTTTTCGCGCAGCAGTTCGGCGGCGCCCATATGGTCGAAATGACCGTGGGTAAGCAGGATTTTTTCAATATGCCAGCCGTTGCGCTGAATGACCTCATAAATCAGACCGGCCTGGGCGCCGGGGTCGATAAGAAACCCCGAGCGCGAGTGGTCGTCGATATAGAAATAGGTGTTTTCGGCAAATACACCGCGTACTTGAAGTTCTTTAACCATAAGGCATCGAAAAAATCGTTAGAGCAACTGGCAGCCGTCGGGACCGCAAACATGGGGGCGCTCGCCTGTTTCAGCGGCTGCTTTTTCGGCCTCCTTAACGCGGCGTTCGGCGCGTTCGAGAGCCGACTTCATGCCGTCGATGGTCAGCGCGCCGGGCACTGCGAAGTCGCCGTTGAAAACCATGTAGGGCACTCCGCGCACTCCGCGCATCCCGGCTTCGCGTTCGTCGAAGCGAACATCGTCGGCATAGGCATTGCCGGCCAGCAGGTCCTTCACGTCTTTCTCGTCGATACCGGCCTCCTTGGCAACGGCCTCAAGCACTGCCGCATCGGCCAGTACGAGGTTACGGGTGAAATACGCGTCGAAGAGCAGATGATTGAGTCGCTGAACGGTAGCGTAGTCATATTTAGCCTCGGCGAGCTTCATGAGGCGATGGGCGTCGAACGTGTTTGAATAGCGGGTCGTTGCATAGCGAAAATCGATGCCTACCTCGCGACCCAGCTCCGAGATATGTTCAATCTGCTTCTCGGCGTCGGCCAGGCTCAGGCGATATTTCATCGCAAAGCGTTCGGGAGTAGTGGAAACGACCTCTTTCGGAGCAGTCGGGTCGAGCTCGAACGCACGGTAGTCGATTTTCACTTTGTCGGTCATTTCGAGCTGTTCAATAGCCTGATCCAAACGAGTTTCACCAATGTAGCAATACGGGCAGGCGAAGTCACTCCAAACGGTAATTGTTATCATAATTTCCTTTCTTGATTTAGATTTTGGGTTATTAAAGATCAATCTTAAAACAACCACCCGCCGAAAATAGTTTTTCCGCAGAATTTGGAGGACTCAGATTTGACTCCTTGGGTTACTGCAATCCGCGAACCATTTCATATTGGCGGCAGCTGAGGCTGAAGCCGACGCTTTCGAGGAAGCGCTTAGCAGGTCCGGCTGCCTCGGAGTCTTCGATGTTCAGTACCTTGGCGCTGCCAATATGATTTTTCTTTATGAGTTCAAGCAGCAGACGCGAACCAACGCCGCGGCGGCGATAGCGGCGGTCAACGGCCAGAAGCGTAATGTCGCCATAGGCGGTTTCCGACACGCCCCACCCTATCGGCCGTTCGCCATCGTATGCCATCACGCAAAGGAAAGCCTCCGGGTTGCGCTTAACCGATTCCAAGGAGTTCTGCCACGAAGGAGCGAAATCCATGAACTCCGCATGGCGTTCGATGTCGGCGACCGAGACGGCCTCAACCCGAACCGCGGCGGCAGCCTTGGCCGACAGCAGGGCGACGGCCTGAGCGTTCGGTGCCGTGTAGCACTCAAACTCGCGCACAACGCTGAAACCCTGGCGGCTGTAAATCTTAACTGCCGGCGCATTGTGCGTCAATACTTCAAGTAAATATCGCTCGACTCCAGCTTCAACGAGCCGGCTGACCGAATAGTTGAAAATACGGTCTGTCAGCCCCCGGCCTCGAAATTCCTTAACCGTACCCGTGCCGGTATCATAGGCCGTTATCTGGCCCGCAAACTCGCCAACGCCGTTGATTATAAACGAAACAATCCGATTGCCGGCAAAGGCCGCGAACGACAAGTCAAACCGGGCGCCGCGCCGCTTCAACATCGCCGCCAGCGACTCGTTATCCAGCGTCATGCCATAGTCGGCAAACGCCGCCAAAAACGCATCGGCAACCGCCTCAAACGGCACCTCCGCCAAACTGTCAATCCGAATATCCTCCATTGTAGTGTGTCTGTTATCTGCTTGACTATAAATGCTGCTGTTGTGGGGTCAAGACGGCGGTGGAGTCGCAACCGACCAATTGAGCAGACACCACCGCCGCCTGACTTGTTTAACCCACTGTTTCTTTTATTGTTATTTCTTGGAATCTGATGCGGGGTCCATCGTTAGGTAAACGGACAACGGGAAGTCGCCCTGAGCGTCGGCAAACTGAGCGTCGGGAACGGAAACCCGCAAAGAGTGGGTGCCGGCGGGGAGATTACCAAGCTGAATATGGCGCACAGGGATAGCCGAGCCGGGACACCAGTTATTCCAAGCGGCCCAATCTTCGGGAGTGCGTGGCTGACGTCCGTAGATGCCGTTGGGCTGGGTGTTATATTTGCGATAGGGTTCGCAGTCGCCGAAGCCGGGAATGAAGTCAAGAACGAGTTCGTCGTCAAAATAAACCAGATGACGGCGGCGGATATACTCCTCGCCTCCTGCGTTGGCGCCGTGGTTGGAGATGATAACCGTTGCGCGGGCGTTGGTGACCGGGTGGTCGAGAGTGAAGCTCAGAGTGCGCGTGGTTTGGCCGAGGGTGTCGGTGGCCAGCGGGGAGTAGTTATTGAGGTTGTTGCCGTTCAGCTCCGACTTGCGGATAATCAGCGGCAGGAGTTCGATGGTTGAGTCGGCTCCGGCGGCAAGGGAGTCGGAAACGAGGGTCAGCGAGCCGGAAAACACGTCGTTGCGCCCGGCGCAACCCTGAACCTGCTCGTTGGCGGCATAGGGCACGCCGAATACCTCGAGCTCAGCCCAAAAGTCGAACCGGCTGCGCAGGTCGGCGGAGCGAAGAATGCGGCTGATTGCGGAGTCGGGAAACTCGTAGACTACGCGGTCGGGCTCCACGTTTTTGTTCATAAACGGCGTTATGAACCGGGCCAGCTCGATGCGCTGAACCGAGTCGGCGCAATAGTCGGCGGCCCCGCGAGGCACCAGCGCGAGATTCACCGAGCCGATGCGGTCATAGTTATCGCAAAGGGCGCCGATTTCAACGCGCAGGGTCATGTCGCGCCCGAGGCGATCGAGGTCGGCGGCCTCCAGGCGGGTGGCATAGCGCGAATTTGAGTGGCGCAAAATGCCGTCGCGCTTCTGGGCGTCAACGATTTCGGCCCGATAGCCGTCATAGAAAACAACGTCGGAGAAGACTTCGACTGTTTCGGCGGCCAATGTGAATGTAAATGTGGCCGCAAGGAGAGATAGCAACTGCTTAATCAAATTTTTTGCGACGGAAAACGAAATTACGACCCAAATATTTTTCTCTGACCGTTGGGTTTTCGGCCAGCTCTTCCGAGGTTCCCTGGAAGAGAATCTTGCCCTCGAACAGGAGATAGGCGCGATCGGTAATCGACAGGGTTTCCGGCGCGTTATGGTCGGTAATGAGAATACCGATATTTTTCTCCTTCAGGTGGTAAACAACGCTCTGAATCTCCTCGACGGCAATGGGGTCAACGCCCGCAAACGGCTCGTCGAGCATAATGAACTTGGGGCTGATTGCCAGGCAGCGGGCAATTTCGGTTCGGCGACGTTCGCCGCCACTGAGGCGATCTCCGAGATTATGGCGCACCTTTTGGAGCGAGAACTCCTTGATGAGCGTTTCGAGCTTCTCTTTCTGCTCGGCCTTCGACAGGTCGGTCAGCTGCAAAACCGCGCGGATGTTATCTTCAACCGAGAGCTTGCGAAAAACCGATGCCTCCTGGGCGAGGTAGCCGATGCCGTGGCGCGCACGCTTATAGACCGGGAATTTCGTTATGTTGAGGTCGTCGAGAAAAATCTGGCCCTCGTTCGGCGTAATGAGCCCGGTGGTCATGTAGAACGTCGTTGTCTTGCCGGCGCCGTTGGGGCCGAGCAGACCAACGATTTCGCCCTGCTCAACATTGATGCTGACGTGGTTGGCCACCGTTCGGCGGCCATAGATTTTAACCAGATTGTCAGTTCTGAGTATCATTCCTTTCCGAGTCGGCTTTCAATATAGTCGGTCAGCAGGCGCATGGCAACAATGTTATGGCCACCCTGCGGCACGATCAGGTCGGCATAGGCCTTGGAAGGCTCGATGTGCATCCGGTGCATAGGCTTGAGCACCCGCGCATAGCGGTCGAGTACCTGCTGGGGAGTGCGACCGCGCTCAACGCAGTCGCGCGCAATCAGGCGAATGAGGCGGTCGTCGGCATCGGCGTCAACAAACACTTTCACGTCCAACATCGAACGCAGCTGCTCGTCGCAAAGAGCCAGAATACCCTCGACGATAACAACGTCGCGCGGCTCAACGCGCACCGTTTCCGGCTGGCGCGTACACGTCAGATAGCTGTAGGTGGGCATCTCAATCGCCTCGCCGCGCTTGAGCGCCTCGAGATGTTCAACCAGCAGAGGCCAATCAAAAGCAGCCGGCTCGTCGAAATTGATATTCTGGCGCAGCTCGGGAGGAATATGGCTCGAATCCTTATAATAGGAGTCTTGGGAAATCACCGCAACCTCGCCCGGAGGAAGCTCGGCGATGATTTTGCGAACAACGGTCGTTTTGCCGCTACCCGTGCCGCCTGCAATGCCAATAATCAACATAAGCTATAAATATAGGTGGTTACAATTTTCGGCAAAGTTAAGCATTTTTCCGCGCCGCTCCAACTTTTTTCAGAATTTATGACTAACTTTGCGGCCTCAACCATTCATCAACCAATCAAACAATCAAACAATGGAACCTGAAAAAGAAACCGCCATAGTCGCCGACGCCCTCAACCGGGTGCTCAACGGCGAAACCCTCCCCGACGAAACTCTCTACTCCCTGACCGAAATTGACTCGCCCGCAGGCATAGAAGCCCTGCTCAACGGCGCTCAGCAGATAACCGAACGCTTCTGCCCGCGCAAATTCGACTCCTGCTCAATCGTCAACGCCCGCTCCGGCAAATGCTCCGAAAACTGCAAATGGTGCGCCCAGTCCGCCCACTTCCATACCGGCTGCAATACCTACGACATCATCCCCGCCGACGAAGCCCGCCGCGTTGCGCGCTACAACGCCGAGCGCGGCGTCGGCCGCTTCTCGCTCGTGGCCTCCGGCCGCGCCGTCAGCGGCAAAGCCCTCGACCAAATGTGTGAAATCCTCCGCGACGTCAAGGAAAAAGACGGCATATCGACCTGCGCCTCACTGGGACTGCTCTCGGCCGAAAGCCTCCAAAAGCTCTGGGATAGCGGCGTTCACCGCTACCACTGCAACCTCGAAACCGCTCCCTCCTTCTTCCCCACCCTCTGCACCACCCACACCATCGACGACAAACTCCGCACTATCCGCGCCGCCAAACAAATCGGCTTCGAAGTCTGCTCCGGCGGCATCATAGGCATGGGCGAAACTCGCCGCCAGCGCATGGAACTCGCCATCACCCTCCGCCAGGTCGAACCCGCCTCCATTCCTATTAATATCCTCTCGCCCATCAAAGGCACCCCCCTGCAAGACACCGCGCCAATCTCTGAACAAGAAATCCTCATAACCTGCGCCCTGTTTCGGTTCGCCCACCCAACGACGCAGCTCCGCTTCGCCGGCGGTCGCGCACGTCTCAGCCGCCAAACAGAGCTCCGAGCCATCCAAATCGCCATGAATGGCGGCGTTGTTGGCGACCTGCTGACCACCATCGGCTCCACAATTGCCGAAGATAAACAGCTAATTACGGAAGCCGGCTACACATTCTGACAAAAAAATTTGCATATCTGAAAAATTATCCCTAACTTTGCACTCGCCTTCTCGGGGTGTAGCACAGTTGGCAGCGCGCCACGTTCGGGACGTGGAGGTCGGAAGTTCGAGTCTTCTCACCCCGACAAAGACTCAGCAAAATGGGTGTAACTCAACCGGTTACACCCATTTTTCCAAATCAGCCGGAACAAAAACGGAACCCGCCGTTTTCCCGGGTCTATGTAAAATACACGTTTGAATTGTTAAATTTTTTCATCGGGAATAATATTTTCAAGAGCACGGTTTCAATTGCTGAAAAAGATAAGGTTGGCATACAATTTAGGCGCTATTCATGGCAAGAAACTCGCACCTAAGGCCGAAAAAATCGCCGTTAAAGCCCGGTTTTATGAAAAATAGCCCCGAAGCGCTTTGCCACCGCTTGTACAACTCCCCGGCTTTCGCTAACTTCGCCATGAAAAAAAACTAACCGATTCATATGAACAAATCTGAATTATGGAAATGAGTCCTGAAGAGAAATGGAATGAATGTTGCCGCCTTTTGAGCGAAAAGCTTTCACGCCAAGAGTTCGACCACTGGTTCAGGCCAATCCGATTTCATTCTTATAATGAGACCTCGTTGAGCCTGAATGTTCCTTCAGCTGAATTCCGGGCGCAACTCGAAGCGACCTATCTGCCACTGCTCGCAAACGTGCTGCGAAGTGTTTTCGGCCCGGATGTGAAACTCTTTTACGAATATAGCACCAATAAGCATAAGAAGTTATCACCCAGGAAGCATATAGCGAGCTTGATAAAGTGGATGTCGCAGGGAGTGTATGAAAAGGAGCAGATTATTGCTATGGCATTGCTTTGTGCGGTTGCAGGCGAGAATATGTTTCTGCTCGGCCCTCCCGGAACGGCCAAAAGTATGGTTGCGAGCCGCTTGAAAATGGTGTTCCGCGGCGGCAAATCGTTTGATTATCTGATGTCGCGGTTCAGCACTCCCGATGAAATTTTCGGGCCGATATCGATTTCCAGACTAAAGAACGAGGATCGCTATGAACGCCTGACTGCAGGTTATCTGCCGGAGGCCGACGTTGTTTTTCTGGATGAAATTTGGAAAGCCGGGCCATCGATTCAAAATACTCTGCTGACAGTCATTAATGAACATATCTTTCATAACGGAGGGCAGGTGGTCCGCACTCCGCTGAAGGTGCTTATAGCAGCATCAAATGAGTTGCCGGCCAAGGATGAAGGGCTGGAAGCTCTGTGGGACCGTTTTCTTGTGAGGATGGTTTCAAACTGCATCGAGAGCGACGCTGCGTTTTTCAAAATGATTAAAGGAGCCGATGTTGCGATGTCGGAACTGCCGGAGCAACAATCCATCACCGACGAAGTGTACAGTCGGTGGCAACAGGAATCTAAAACCGTTGATATTCAGGAGTCCGTAGTCTGCGCCATCAAAGCCCTTCGCAAAAGTCTTGCAGAATTGGAGAAAGAAGATGGCCATCAACTCCGCTATTATATATCGGACCGCCGCTGGCGCAAGGCATACCGGCTGATGCAGACCTCGGCTTATCTTAACGGACGCAATGAGATTAACCTGACGGACTACCTTCTGCTGATACATAGTTTCTGGAATGATGTGGAATGTATTCCTAACGTTCTGAATGCGTTTACTTCAAGTATCTCGGATTCCATATTGAAGGAACTGGCAAAAATCGACAAGTCCATACGCAGGCTTATGACTCCTCAAAAGCCAATGAGTCAACAGGAGGTTGCTCCGCGGATGAGCTCTGATAGTGTTGATTTCGCAGAGTTCGACTATTTTTATTACCTCATTGAGAATTATCCGGGAGGTGACACTTATTTTTCTAAATGGGATTATGCCGCGCTGTCAAATCAGACATGCGACGGCGTGCAATATTTCGAACACAAACTGAAAAAGAATATCATCCACACACTCATTCCCGGCAGACCCTTTGTTGCATCAACACAAAATTCGGGAAAACTAACGAAAGTCAAGATACAGAAGTGCCGGAACGGCGCGCTAATTAACGGAACGCCATATGCTTTCAAACGCAAAAACAGTCAGGTATCAGGTAGCTATGCCTCAACGCCGGAGTCGTCGGTCAACCAACGGGTGGCAATGATTCAGAAGCAGTTAAAGGCAGCAACCGACGAGTGGCAAACGAGCGTCGCAGCTATTTGGGCGGATAATGACAATCTTTTCCTGTCGGCCAACGACCTTGCGCTTATCAACAAAATGTTGAACTATGTCAACGAACAGATTAAAACCATTGATGTAAAGCTCAATAATATAATCACGATGGTAAAATGATTGATTATAGCGACGTTGACGCAAAACTGGAAGAATATAGCAACGCTTTCGACGCGTATATGGAACGAGGCGAGATGCCTCAGTCGATTGATCCGGGCGACTGTCTTGCCCGTTATTTGCAGACCGTCATTGACAATAATCCCCAGGTCGACGGTTCCGACCCTCTATGGGTTGAGGTGATGAAAGAAGACCTGATCGCCTTCTTTGCAATCTTGCTGGAACAATTCAGGGCGCTCCAACTCGAGGCCATGAAGGAGCTGGGACTGATTGAGCGGTTCAAGACAGCTCCAATTGAGGAAAAGCGAATGCTCTGGCAAGAAGTGTCTGACACGATTGAGTCGCAATATTCCAAGTATGAAGTTAATCTTTCGGGATATTCGGCTCAGTTTCAGACCCACGACAAAGAGGCAGTATTCTCCGCACTGACGAGCGATTGGGAAAACGCATGTCGGCGAAAGCTTGACCAAAAGGAACACATGGTTCTGGACCGCTCCAAACTGCGGTTTGAACAAATCTGTCAGGACTCGGGAACTAAAGATTATGAAGACCGAAAGAAGCTAAACAAATACATCTACCGCCACCCGCAATTGAAGGAGATTGTTGATCTGATCGGTCGCGAAAAAGATCCGTCGAAAGAAGAAAAAGACACGGTTATTTACCGCTTCATGCCAACTTCCGTTGCTAAAAATAGTTCAGTTGAAGAACTCGACAGAGTGGAATCGGGCAACAATCTGGAGCGGGTCCTGCCGGTTGAGTTGTCAATGCCTGAAGATTTGTTTTTCAAGAGATATGCAACGAAGGAGCTGCAACAATTTTCCGGCCCGGGCAAAGATAAGCCGAAAAAGATTAAAGAGCAACGCAAGGACCCGCGTCTGACAAAAGGTCCTATCATCGTTGCAATAGACACCAGCGACTCCATGTTGGGACAACCGCAGAAAATAGCCTTCTCACTCCTGAAACAGCTGCTCGGCATGGCCAAGAAGCAGAAGCGTTCCTGCTTTCTAATCACCTTCTCTGTCAGATCGAAGTCCATTGACCTGGCTAAACCGCGAAACTGGGGTAAGGTCGACAAGTTTCTGGAGCAGAGCTTCTGTGGCGGCACGGACGGAGAGCAAATGTTGGCCGAGTCAATCCGGGTTCTGCAGCAGGGCACTTACGAGATGGCCGACGTCCTCATAATATCAGACTTCCTATTCCCTGTGCCCGCGAAAGAAACGCAAGATAAAATTGACACGGAGAAAGCTCTCGGTACTCGCTTCTACGGCCTTAGAATCGGCCAATACGGCTCGAAAGAGTATGAGAGCAAAATCCTGGATAAAATGTGGACTATATGAGGGGTTAGAGGGTGTAGGCGGCGGTGAGGGAGAGGGCGGCGCGGGCTTGAGTCCAGGCTTGGTTGAAGGCGGCGAAGGTGGTGTCGCCGGGGTTGGCGGCGAGGGCGCGCGCAAGGTCGGCAAGATTGGATGCGGCCGGAGCGAGCCGGCGATAGGTCGGGAGAACTACGTCGTCGACATAGGTAGCCACAATGGCTTCGCTGTCGGCCGCGGAAACGCCGGCGAGGATGGGTTTGAGTGCGGCGAGGCTCGCGGCAAGTTCGGAGGCCGAGGTGCGGGCCGCATCCGACAGTTGCGTGCCTTCGCCCGATTGCTGAACGGCCTGAAGGGTGGTTCCGATGAGCCGGCGAACTTTTGCGTCGGCCTCGGGGTTGATTGCGGCAACCGTGGCGGCAAGGGAGCCGGTGACTGCTTCGCCGGTCAGAGAGCCGAAGTAGACGTTGCGGATGGAGAGGACGTTGCCGGCATAGTCGCTGACGGAGTGGAGGCCGAACCAGATTTCAACTCCCGCAACGGCTTGCATTCCGTAGCCACCCACGAGGAGGGCCATCGGGTCGTCGACGCGTCCGGTGGAGATGGTTTGGGCCGTGAGGGTGCAGCCGTCGATAATTTTTTGAACGGATTCCTCAGCCTCGCGGGCTTTGAATTCGTCGGCCACGGTGGTTTCCCAGTTTTCGAGCAGCGCCGCAGCGCGTTTTTCAACGCCTTCGGCGAGCCGGGCAACATAGGCGCTCCATTTTTCGGGATTCTCAATGGTGATTTTAATGGAACCGTCGGAAAGAGTCAGCGACCGGGAGGGTTCATCGTTGTTGGAGCATGCGGCGAGGCCAAGGAGTGCGACGCCGGCCAGTAGTATTTTCTTGAACATAGGAGGATTAGCGGCAGTTGATTACACAGGCCATTACGCGTCGACGCTGCCAGGCGGGAACGGCAACAGGCTCGGCGGCATAGCGGGATTCTTCGATTGAGATTATTCGGGAGCCGGAATCGGCAACGGTTAGGGGCATGAATACAGAACGCTTAATCATAATGCAATTAATGTTAAATTTTATCATCTTGTTTTAACAACAATGCCACCAACGGAATTGTTCGGCATTATTTTGCGGCACTATTGGAATAGTTTGCGATATTTTCGCTAACTTTGCACTATATTCTACGACCAATAGCAACAGCTATGATTAATCCTCCCTACAACGCATCGGAAAGCCGCTACGACGGCACTATGACATATGAGCGCTGCGGCAGAAGCGGACTGCTGCTCCCCCGCATTTCATTGGGACTATGGCAGAACTTCGGCGACGTGAATCCGCTGGCCACGAGCCGCGACATGCTTCATTTCGCTTTTGACCACGGCATTACCTGCTTCGACCTGGCCAACAACTACGGCCCGTCCTACGGGTCGGCAGAGGAGACGTTTGGCCTGATAATGAAGAAGTCGTTTGCTCCATATCGCGACGAAATGGTCATTACGACCAAGGCAGGCCACGACATGTGGCCCGGCCCGTATGGCGACCGGGGTTCGCGCAAGTATCTGATGGCGTCGCTCGACCAGAGTCTGCGGCGGATGAATCTCGACTACATTGATATTTTCTATAGCCATCGGTTCGATCCCGAGACTCCGATGGAAGAAACCTTGCAGGCGCTAGTCGACATTGTGCGCCGCGGCAAGGCGCTCTATGTCGGCATTTCCAAATGGCCGTTTGAAGCGGCTCAGTTCGCCTACGACTATTTGAAAGCCCACGACACGCCCTGCCTTATCTATCAGGGGCGCTACAACATGATCGACCGCAAGGTCGAGGAAAGCGGCATCCTCGGGCAGGCGGCCGACAACGGGGTAGGATTCACGGCTTTTTCGCCGCTGGAACAGGGCATTCTGACCGCCCGCTACCTCGACGGTATTCCCGAAGGTTCGCGAGCAACAAAGAACCGCTTCCTGACCGCAGACCGCATAACCCCCGAACTGGTCAGCCGGATTCGGCAGCTCAATGAAATCGCGGCGCAGCGCGGCCAATCATTGGCCCAGATGGCTCTTTCCTGGCTGCTGAAAGACTCCCGGGTAACCTCCGTTATTATCGGCAGCAGCTCCGTTGGCCAGCTTTCCGACAGCCTCGGCTGCCTGCGCAATCTCTCGTTCAGCTCCGATGAACTATCGGCAATAAACGATATTCTTCTGCCTCAGAAGCCGGAGTAACGACCGATTTGATGGCGAAGCGAGTGTTGATCGGGCTGATGGTTGCCGTTGCCGTAGTGGCAACGGCGCTGACGTCATGTTCATCTACCAAGCATGTTCCCGAAGGGGAATATCTGCTCGACCACTCCCGCATCGTTATCTGCGACTCCGCGTCGGAACTCCGCCCCGCCGATTTCACCAACTACCTGCGCCAGAAGCCCAACGCACGCACCCTGGGCCTATTTCGGCTGCGGCTACACACCTATTCGCTCTCGGGCCGCGACTCAACGCGCTGGTATAACCGCTGGCTGCGCCGCCTGGGCGAGCCGCCGGCGATTTTCTCGCAGGAGCTGACCGATGCCTCTACGCGCCAGCTGCGCCAGGCGCTCATCAATAAAGGCTACATGCACTCGACGGCAACGGTCGATACCCTCCGCCGCGGCCCGAAAAAAGTTGACGTTACCTATAGGATTTCGGCCGGCGAGCCCCATCGGCTCCGCTCGGTTCGGGTTGAGTGTCAGGACTCGCTGGTTGGAACGTTCGTTGCCCGCTCATGGGGCGAAACTATGCTTCGCCCGGGCGAGAATCTCGACATGACCCTGCTCGACGGAGAACGCACGCGCATTGTCAGCGACCTGCAAACCAAAGGCTACTACGGCTTTGCGAAGGACCGCATCGTTTTTACGGCCGACACGGTCAGCGGCTCCGGCAACGTTGACCTGACCCTGAGCGTTTTAGGCCGCAACCACCGCCGCTTCACCATTCGCCGCGTAATTTTCCAACCCGACTACTCCCCCACCCTGACGCCCGACCGGGCCGCGCTGTTCGACACTATCCCCTACGGCAACATCTACATCATAACCGACCCCGCCGACCCCAAAACATACATTGCCCCTAAAGTGCTGGAAAGCAGCAACTGGATTACTCCCGGAGCGCCCTATAACGCCTCGGAGTTCAACCACACCTACGAGTCGCTGGCCCGGCTGGGTATCGTGCGCTCAACCTCAGTTGCGCTGGAACCTGCCGGCGACGAGGAGCTCGACGCCGTTGTCAGACTGTCGCGCAATCCGCTCCAAGGAGTCAGCATTGAGCTCGAGGGCACCAACTCCGAGGGCGATTTGGGTGCCGGAGTGGGCGTCACCTACCAGCACCGCAACCTTTTTCACGGCTCGGAAACGCTGACGGTCAAGGCCCGCGGCTCCTACGAAAGCCTGTCGGGCAACCTCGAGGGGCTCATCAACAACCACTACACCGAAGGCGCAGCCGAAATCGCCCTGTCGTTTCCGAAGCTCCTGGCTCCGCTGCTGTCGCGCAACTATAAGCGCAAAATGCTCGCCTCGACCGAGGTCGACATCAACGGCAACTACCAGGAGAGGCCGGAATATACACGCGTCATCGCCGGAGCGGCCTGGAAATACAAATGGAACAACCGAAGCAACACCAACCGACGCGTTTTCGACTTCCTCGACGTGAGCTACGTTTTTCTACCCCGCTCGACCATTAACTTTCTCGACGACGTTGCCGGCGGCAATCCGCTGCTGCGCTACTCCTATGAGAATCACTTCATCATGCGCATGGGCTACTCGGCATTCCTGACCAACAAGCGAACCTTGACACCGCTGCCCGGAGTGCGCACTCCGGCTCAGCAGCGCCTGATATGGACGTTCCGGGGGTCGGTCGAAGTTGCCGGCAACCTGCTCTATGCGATTTCAAACCTGGTTGGACAACGTAAGAGCGACGGCGCATATAAAATCTTCGGCACCCAGTATGCCCAATACGCCAAAGGCGAAGCCGACTATGCGGTGACGCGCCGCCTGTCTGCTCGCGCATCGCTGGCTTTCCGCGCAGGCGCCGGCCTGGCGGTGCCCTATGGCAACTCGTCGATGGTTCCGTTTGAAAAGCGCTTCTATGCCGGCGGCGCCAATAGCGTTCGCGGCTGGGGAGTGCGCACTCTCGGCCCGGGGCGCTACAATGCGCAAAACACCGTCAGCAACTTCATCAACCAGTGTGGCGACATTCGCCTCGACCTCAACCTGGAGGCTCGCCTGAAGCTCTTTTGGGTGCTCGAGGGCGCCGCGTTTATCGACGGCGGCAACGTCTGGACCATCCGCAACTACGAAAACCAACCGGGCGGCCTGTTTAAGTTCAACACCTTTTATAAAGAGCTGGCCTGGGGCTACGGCGTTGGCCTGCGAATGGACTTCACCTATTTTCTGCTGCGCCTCGACCTGGGCCTGAAAGCCTACAATCCGGCAATGGACAGCCGGCGCTGGCCGCTGACCCGGCCTAACTGGCATCGCGACGCAACGCTTCACTTCTCTGTTGGCTATCCCTTTTAACGCAATGAAAAAACTCGCTATCTTCGACCTCGACGGCACCCTGCTCAACACTATCGACGACCTGGGCCACGCCGCAAACCACGCGCTCGAAAAATCGGGCTACCCCACCCACGACATCGACTCCTATCGCTTCTACGTCGGCAACGGCGTTGGCCGCCTGCTCGAACGCGTTCTGCCTCCCGACCACCGCACGCCCGAAAAGGTTGCCCGCCTGCGCGAAATCTTTCAGGAATACTACGACCGCCACCTCTGGGACCACACGCGCCCCTATCCAGGAATCGAGGAGCTGCTGACCGAACTGACCGCCCGCGGCGTCAGGCTGGCCGTTGCCTCCAATAAATACCAGTCGGCAACGTCGGCGCTGGTGGCCCACTTTTTTCCGCGCCTGCCGTTCGACGCCGTCCACGGCATGCGCCCCGACATTCCGGCCAAGCCCGACCCGTCGATTGTGTTCAACGTTTTGACCGACGTTCCAACGCCGAAGGCCGACGTTATCTACATCGGCGACAGCGGCGTTGACATGGAAACCGCCCGCCGCGCCTGCGTCGAGAGCGTCGGCGTTACCTGGGGCTTCCGTCCGGTCAGCGAATTGCGCCAATTTCTTGCCGAACACATTATAACCGACCCGGCCGACCTGCTGCCTCTGATCGACGACCGTCGCAACCTCCACAGGAGCTGACGCGCACCGCCCGAAAATTTCAGTTTGGCGGTTTGGAAAAATTTTCGTATCTTTGCTGGCTGAAAACGAACCAACGCATCACGTTAAATCTATGTATAGAACCAATACCTGCGGCGAACTCCGCATTGAGAATGTTGGTCAGGAAGTGACCCTGGCCGGATGGGTGCAGCGCATCCGAAAAATGGGCGGCATGACCTTCGTTGACCTCCGCGACCGCTACGGCCTGACCCAGGTGGTCTTCAACGTTGAAAACGACGCAGCCCTCTGCGAAGCTGCCAACCACCTTGGCCGCGAATACGTTATCCAGGTAACCGGCAAGGTTGCCGAACGCACCGCCAAGAACCCGAACCTGCCCACCGGCGACATTGAAATCATTGCAACCTCGCTCAAGGAGCTGAACCCCTCGCTGACTCCCCCGTTCACCATCGAAGAGGAGAGCGACGGCGGCGACGACCTGCGCATGCGCTACCGCTACCTTGACCTGCGCCGTCCCAACGTGCGTGCAAACCTTGAGCTGCGCCACAAAATGACCATGGCCGTCCGCTCCTATCTCGACTCCAAAGGCTTCCTCGAAATCGAAACGCCGATGCTCGTTGGCTCGACCCCCGAAGGCGCTCGCGACTTCGTTGTGCCCTCGCGAATGAATCCCGGCCAGTTCTATGCCCTGCCCCAGTCGCCCCAAACGCTGAAGCAGCTCCTGATGGTCAGCGGCATGGACCGTTACTTCCAGATTGTTAAGTGTTTCCGCGACGAAGACCTGCGCGCCGACCGTCAGCCCGAGTTCACTCAGATTGACTGCGAAATGAGCTTCGTTGAGCAGGAAGACGTTATCAGCCTCTTCGAAGGCATGGCCAAATACCTGTTCAAGGAAATCCGCGGCGTTGAACTGACCGAAGCATTCCCCCGCATGAGCTGGGCCGACGCAATGAAATATTATGGCTCCGACAAGCCCGACACCCGCTTCGACATGAAGTTCGTTGAGCTCGACGGCATTCTGAAAGGCCACGGCTTCAGCGTGTTCGACAACGCTGCCTACATCGGCGGCATCTGCGCCAAGGGAGCCGCAAGCTACACGCGCAAACAGCTCGACGCCCTGACCGACTACGTCAAGCGCCCCCAAATCGGCGCCAAAGGCATGGTTTATGCCCGCGTTGAAGCCGACGGCAACGTGAAATCGTCGGTCGACAAGTTCTACACCCAGGAAACCCTCCGCGAAATGGCCTCGGCCATGAACGCCGAGCCCGGCGACCTGATTCTGATTCTGTCGGGCGACGACGTTAATAAAACCCGCAAGCAACTCTGCGAATTGCGCCTTGAAATGGGCCGTCAGCTCGGTCTGCGCGACAAAAACAAGTTCTCTTGCCTCTGGGTCGTTGACTTCCCGATGTTTGAGTGGAGCGACGAGGAGCAGCGCCTCATGGCCATGCACCACCCCTTCACCCACCCCAAGGACGAGGACATTCCGCTGCTCGACAGCGACCCCGCAGCAGTGCGCGCCGATGCCTACGACATGGTTATCAATGGCGTTGAAGTCGGCGGCGGCTCAATCCGAATCCACGACAGCGGCCTGCAGGCCAAAATGTTTGAAATTCTCGGCTTCACCCCCGAAAAGGCTCAGGAGCAGTTCGGCTTCCTGATGAATGCCTTCAAGTTCGGCGCTCCGCCCCACGGCGGCCTGGCCTATGGTCTCGACCGCTGGGTCAGCCTCTTCGCCGGCCTCGACAGCATCCGCGACTGCATCGCCTTCCCGAAAAACAATTCGGGCCGCGACGTTATGCTCGATGCCCCTGCCGCGCTCGACCAGAAGCAGCTCGATGAACTCAACCTCGCACTGAACCTACCCTCAGCCGAATGAGCAATCAACCGACGATAGGTCAAATCATTGCCGCCATTGAGGAGGCTGCGTCCCGCTCGCTCCAGGAGCAGTGGGACAACAGCGGCCTGCTCGTTGGCTCGCCCGCCGGCGCCTGCCGCGGCGTTATGCTCTGCCTTGACGTAACGCCCGGAGTCATTGACCAGGCGCGCGAAAAGGGATGTAACCTCGTCATTGCCCACCACCCGCTGATTTTCAAAGGAATAAAAGTCGTTAACGACGAAACGGTTCAGGGACGCGCGCTAATCGACGCCATTCGCGCCGACATTGCCGTTTACTGCGCCCACACGTCGCTCGACAACGCTCCCGCCCCCTATGGCGTCAGCTGCGAAATGGCCCGCCTGCTCGGCGCCGAAGTGTCGGCGACCCTGTCGCCCTCGGGCACCGGCGTCATTGCCCGCCTGCCGCAACCGATGGAAGCCGAGGAGTTTGCCCGTGCCTGCCGCCGGGTTTTCGAAGCCGACCACTTGCGTCATTCCCCCTTTGCCGCAGCTCCTGCCGGACAGATTGAAACCGTTGCACTTGGAAGCGGCGCCTGCGGATTTCTCATTCCCGACGCCATAGCCGCCGGAGCGCAGGCAATCGTAACCTCCGACGTTCGCTATCACGACTTTTTAGACTACGGCGGGCGCATTTTAATCGTTGACCTGACACATTTCGACACCGAAAAGTGCACAAAGGAGATTTTTAAGCGTATAATCTCGCAAAAAATTCCTAACTTTGCACCCGTGTTTTGCGCCAGCGAAACCAACCCGATTGAATATATGTAAGATATACCATAATAGCAGATGGCAACAACAAAAACCGAACAACCGATGAGCACCGAAGAACGCCTGACCGCGCTCTATAAGCTCCAGACAATCCTGACCGAAATCGACCGCATCCGCACTATCCGCGGCGAACTCCCCATGGAAGTCAAAGACCTCGAAGACCAAATCGAAGGTCTGAAAACCCGAGTGGCCAACATCAAGGCCGAAATGGACGCCATTAAAAAGGCAACTGCCGAAGAAAACAACAAAATCGCCGACGCGAAGGCTCAGATCGAAAAATACGAAGAGCAGATCAAAACCGTTCGCAACAACAAGGAATACGACATCCTTTCCAAAGAAATCGAGTTCCAGCAGCTCGAAGTTCAGCTCGGCGAAAAGCGCCTCGGCGAATATGCCCGCGCCCTCGACGGCAAAAAGCGCGAATCGTCCGCTACCCAGGAAATGATTGCCGACACCAACCACATGCTGGAAGCTAAAAAGGCTGAACTCGACGAAATCGTTTCGGAAACCAAAAACGAAGAAGAAAACCTGCGCGAAGAAGCCAAGCAGCTCGAAGAAAACTTCGACGACGAACGCCTGCGCACCGCCTTTAAGCGCATCCGCAAAAACGCCCGCAACGGTCTGGGCATCGTAACCATCGAACGCGACGCCTGCGGCGGCTGCTTCAACCGCATCCCCCCGCAGAAACAGGCCGAAATCCGCATGCACAAGAAAGTCATTGTCTGCGAATACTGCGGTCGCATTCTTATCGACCCGGACCTGACCGCCGAAATCAACCACGACTAATTTCTCCGAAACAGAACAACAACCAACTTATAAACCAACCATATACCCAGATATGAAGCTTCTGCAGCAGAAACTCGCCCGATACGACGAGCCCCAAAAGGCTAAAGCCGCCGGAATTTATCCCTACTTCCGTGCCATTGACTCAGAGCAGGACCCCGAAGTGACCATCAACGGTCGCCCGGTGTTGATGTTCGGTTCAAACTGCTATACCGGCCTGGTCAATGACCCTCGTATCAAAGAAGCTGCCATCGAAGCCATCAAGAAATATGGCACCGGATGCGCCGGCTCCCCCTTCCTTAACGGCACTCTCGACCTCCACAAGCAGCTCGAAGCACGTCTGGCCGAATATATCGGCAAGGAAGACGTTATGATTTACTCGACCGGCTTCGGCGTTAACCTCGGCGTTGTCAGCGCGCTGACCGGCCGCGAGGACTATATTCTCTGGGACGAACAGGACCACGCCTCCATCATCGAAGGCCGCCGCCTGAGCTTCAGCCAGAGCCTGAAGTACAAGCATAACGACATGGCCTCGCTCGAGCAGCAACTCAAAAAGTGCGACCCCGACAAGGTGAAACTCATCGTTACCGACGGCGTGTTCTCAATGGAAGGCGACGTTGCCAACCTGCCGGAAATCGTTCGCCTCGCAAAGCAATATAACGCTTCGGTTATGGTTGACGAAGCCCACTCGATTGGCGTGTTTGGCCGCGGTGGCCGCGGAACCGCCGACCACTTCGGCGTTACCAAAGACGTTGACCTCATCATGGGCACGTTCTCCAAGAGCTTCGCATCGCTCGGCGGCTTCATCGCTACCGACAAGGAAATCACCAACTTCCTGCGCCACCACTCCCGCTCCTATATCTTCACGGCCTCCATCACTCCGGCAAGCACCGCCGCAGCCCTCAAGGCAATCGACATCATGGAGCAGGAACCCGAACGCCAGCAGCGCCTCTGGGACCTGACCAACTTCGCCCTCGAAGGCTTCCGCAACATGGGCGCCGAAATCGGCAATACCTCAACCCCGATTATCCCGCTCTATATCCGCGATAACTTCAAGACCTTCAAGGTTACTACCGAACTGTTCAACGAAGGCATCTTCGTTAACCCGGTAGTTTCGCCCGCAGTTGCGCCCCACGACACCCTGATTCGCTTCTCGCTGATGGCCACCCACACCCAGGCTCAGGTTGAGCGTGCGCTGGAAGCCATCGAACGAGTGTTCCGCGCAAACGATATTATCAAATAAACCGAGGGGCTAAGCATTTTGGATACCCCGAAAGTCAATTCACCCGAGCAGTTGCGCAGCCTGAAGGTTGAGCAACTGCCCGACGTTTGCGACGACATCCGCCGCACGCTGATTCACGAGCTTTCGGAGAATCCGGGCCACTTCGCATCGAGCATGGGCGCCGTTGAAATAGCGGTTGCCCTGCACTATGTTTTCAACACCCCCTATGACCGCATAGTTTGGGACGTAGGCCACCAGGCTTATGCCCACAAGGTTCTGACCGGACGCCGCGAACGCTTCGCAACGAACCGCAAGTTAGGCGGCCTGTGTGGCTTCCCCTCGCCCGCCGAGAGCGAATACGACACCTTCACCGCCGGCCATGCCTCGAACTCCATTTCCGCCGCGCTGGGAATGAGCATTGCCTCCAAATTGCAGGCCGACAAGCCTGAGCGCCAGGTCGTTGCCGTTATCGGCGACGCTTCGATTTCGGGTGGCCTCGCATTCGAAGGGCTCAACAACGTTGCCAACACGCCGAACAATATGCTCATTATTCTGAACGACAACGAAATGAGCATTGACCCCAACGTTGGCTCGCTGAGCAAATACCTGACCCGTCTCAACACCTCGAAACGCTACAACAACCTGCGCTACAACCTTTTCCGCTTGTTCCGCAAAATCGGCTTGGTCGACGACAGTTCGCGCGGCCCCATCATGCGATTCGCCAATAGCCTGAAATCGCTCGTTTCGCGTCAGCAAAACATCTTCGAGGGGCTGAACATCAGATATTTCGGTCCTTTTGATGGCAACGACGTTAAAAAGGTGGTCGGCGTTTTGAATGACATTAAGAACATGGAGGGTCCGAAGCTGCTCCACCTGCGCACCCGCAAAGGCGCCGGCTTCGCAGCCGCCGAAGCCGATCCGGCCCACTGGCACGCTCCCGGCAAGTTCAATGCCGAAACCGGCGAACGCCTTACAGGCAACTCAACAGTTGCCAAGTGGCAAGACGTTTTCGGCTCATCGCTGCTTGAGCTTGCCCGCCGCGACAATCGCATCGTTGGCATAACCGCCGCCATGCTCTCCGGCACCTCAGTCGCCACCCTTCAAAAAGAATTTCCCAAGCGCGTTTTCGACGTCGGCATCTCCGAAGGCCACGCCGTTACCTTTGCCGGAGGCCTTGCAAAAGATGGCATGAAACCGTTCGTTGCCATCTACAGCTCGTTCCTCCAGCGCGCCTATGACCATGTTTTCCACGACGTTGCGCTCGCCAATCTGCCGGTAACCTTCTGCATTGACCGCGCAGGCATCGTTGGCGAAGACGGCGCGACCCACCACGGCGCGCTCGACCTGGCCTATATGCGCTCAATCGCCGGCATAACCATTGCCGCTCCCTCGACCGCCGACCAGTTGCGCGGCCTGATGGCAACCGCCGCCGAGCAGTCGCCCGGCCCGATGGCAATCCGCTATCCCCGCGGCAACTCAGTTGGCAATGCCGATGCGCCGCTGACCCCGATTGAAATCGGCAAGGGAATAAAGATTTCCGACGGCTCTGACCTCGTGTTCCTGACCGTAGGCCCGATAGCCGACAATGTTCGCAAGGCAATTGACAAGTTGCGCGCCGACGGAATCTCGGCCGCACACTACGACATGATATTCGTTCGCCCGCTCGACCAAGAGATTCTTCGCGAGGTGGCCGCCAAGGGCCTCCCCGTTATCACGGTTGAGGACGGCATTCGAAACGGCGGCTTCGGCTCAGCCGTCAGCGAATGGCTCTCAGACAACGGCTCAACGCTGAAAGTCACCCGCTTAGGCCTGCCGACAGACTCATTCGTTACCCACGGAACCCCGGCCGAGCTTTATGCTCTTTGTGGCCTCGACCCCGACTCAATTGCCAAAACCGCCAAGAGCCTCCTATGAAAATACTGATTGCCGGTGCAGGCGAGGTTGGCTCGCATTTAGCAAAACTGCTCAGCCGCGAGGCCCAGGACGTAGTTGTTGTTGACCGCGACGCCGCGCGCCTCGACGTGCTCGACTCGAAATTTAACCTGCTGACGGTTTGCGGCTCTCCAACCTCATTTTCGATTCTCAACGAAGCCAATGCCGGCAAGTGCGACCTGTTTGTTGCCGTTACTCCGTTTGAGACCGACAACGTAACGGCCTGTGCCATCGCAAAATCGCTCGGCGCCAAGAAAACGGTTGCGCGTGTCGATAATTTCGAGTACATGAAGGATAAACACCGCGACTTTTTCCGCTCCCACGGCGTTGACTCCGTTATCTACCCGGAATATCACGCAGCGGTTGAAATCATGACCGCGCTCAATAAAACCTGGACGCGCCACTGGTTCGAGATGTGGAACGGCGAACTGATTCTGATCGGCGTTAAACTCCGCGCCAATGCCTCTATCGTTGGCATGAAGCTGCGCGAGTTCGGCGCTTCGAGCCGCAACTTCCACGTTTCGGCCATACGCCGCCGCCACGACACCATCATTCCTAACGGCGAAGACGTCATCAAGGAGGGCGACATCGTTTACTTCATGACCCGCCGCGAGCACGTCGACGAACTCCGAAACCTTTGCGGAAAAACGGAAACCGAGGTCAAGAACGTTATGATTCTCGGTGGCGGACGCATTGCCAGCGGCCTTTGCACGATGACAGCCGGCAAATATAACGTTAAGATTATCAACGACGACGCCGACGCGTGCATGAAAATTGCCGAGTTTTGTCCGGATGCAGACGTTGTTTGCGGCGACGGACGCGATAATGACCTGCTCATCGACGAAGGCATCGGCAACTTCGACGCCTTCCTGGCTCTTTCCGACAGCTCCGAAAGCAACATCCTCGCCTGCCTGACAGCCAAAGAGTTCGGCGTTAAGAAAACCATTGCCGAAGTCGAAAACATTCAATACATAGGCGAGGCCGAAGCGCTCAACATCGGAACCATCGTTAACAAAAAACTGCTCGCCGCCGGCGCAATCTTCCAGCAACTGCTCGACCAGGATGCCTCGAACTCAAAGTGCATGGCCCTGGCCGACGCCGAAGTGGCCGAAATCGAGGTCAAGGAAGGTAGCAAAATAACCCGCGCTGCCGTTAAGGACCTGAAGCTCAGCCACGACATGACCATTGCCGGACTGATTCGCGACGGCAAGGGCCAGCTCGTTGGCGGCCAAACGGTTATTCGCGGCGGCGACCGCGTCGTCGTGTTCTGCCTGACGGGAGCAATCCATAAATTCGAAAAACTCTTTAACTGATGCGCCGGCTCAACGTTGCCCTCATTGCCCGAACGCTCTGCTCGCTGCTGATGTTTGAGGCGCTCTTCATGGTGGTGCCGCTCAGCGTTGCGTGCTACTATGGCGAATACGATGCCGCCCAGGCTTTTGGTGCCGGAGCGGTAATCACGCTGCTGGTCGGCCTCATCGGCCATATCGGCATCACCCCCTCGCGCCGCGAACTGACGAAATACGACGGCGTTATGCTGACCACGCTCATCTGGGTCGTGTTCTCGCTGTTTGGTCTGCTCCCCTATCTGTTGGCGCCATCGACCCACATGAGTTTCTCGGCCAGCTTTTTCGAGGCCATGAGCGCATTCACCACTACCGGCGCGTCGCTGACCGACTCGTTCGACAGTCTGAGCCATGCGATCCACATCTGGCACTGCCTGTCGGAATGGATTGGCGGCCTGGGTATTATAATCTTCACGGTGGCACTCGTGCCGATGCTCAACTCCTCCGGTGGCATTCAGCTGTTTAATGCCGAGCAGGCAAAGATTTCGCAAGAAAAAGTCAGCCCGCGCATATCAACCACCGCCCGCCGCATCTGGATGGTCTACATTCTGCTGACGGCAGTGTTGTTCGGCTTGCTCTGCCTGGGTCCGATGTCGGTTTTCGAATCGGCCTGCCATGCGCTGGCAACCGTTTCGACCGGCGGATTCTCAACTACGTCGACCGGCATCAACGCCTTTGCAACAGTCTACGTTAAAATCGTTATCACGCTGTTCATGTTTCTGGGCGGCATCAACTTCGCGCTTGTTTATCGCGCATCGACCGGGCGCGCGCGCATGGTTGCCCGCAACGACACCTTCAAGACCTACTGCAAGGTCATTCTGGGCTTCACGCTGCTGTTCATCGTCGGCATTCTGATCAACGGCGCTTTCAGCGGCTGGGAAAGCATAACAATCGACCCGCTCTTTCAGGTCGTTAGCTTCATAACCTCCACGGGCTATATGCTCGGCGACTTCAACTGCTGGGGGCAGTCGGTTTTCATTCTCTCGCTGGCGCTGATGTTCATTGGCGGCTGCGCAGGCTCAACCTCCGGCGGCGCCAAGATTGACCGCATCGTTTATATGATAAAGGATATGAGCAACTCGGTCAAAAACTCGCTGCGCCCCAACGCCGTTCTTCCTGTCAGGGTCAATGGCCGCGTAGTTCCGTCGCGCCAGGTATCGATAGTCGTTGCCTTTATCTGCATCTACGTCGTAATCGTTATTTGCGGAACCATTCTGCTCTCCTTTTCCGGCATTCCCATCAATGGCGCCTTCGTTTCGGCCCTGAGCGCAATGGGCAATAACTCGCTGTCGGTCGCCGACAGCACTCTGGGCTGCGACTACCAGGCCCTCAGCCCCTTTGCCCACTACGTTCTGTCGCTGCTGATGCTCACCGGACGCCTGGAAATCTACTCCGTGCTGGTGATTTTCACGCCCTATTTCTGGCGGCGTTAAAAAAAGTTGCGCCCGCAGGCCTGAAAATCCAAAGAATTTGCGTAAATTTGCAGAAACTATTAAACGGTTCTGTTTCTCAGTCTATGGAACATAAAAGCCTCGTTTCAATTGACAGTCTCTCCAAAGAGGAGATACTTCAGATTTTGCGCACCGCTCAATACTTTGAGCAAAACCCTAACCAAAAGATTCTCGACGGAAAAATCGTTGCGACGCTCTTCTTCGAACCCTCGACCCGAACCCGCCTGAGTTTCGAAACCGCAGTTCAGCGCCTCGGTGGCCGCGTTATCGGTTTTTCCGACCCCGCAGCGACCTCTACCTCAAAAGGCGAAACGCTGAAAGACACAATCAAGATGGTGAGCAACTATGCCGACCTCATCGTTATGCGCCACTATCTCGAAGGAGCCGCGCAATATGCAACCGAGGTTACCGACATTCCGATTGTCAACGCCGGCGACGGCGCCAACCAACACCCCTCGCAAACCCTGCTCGACCTCTACTCGCTCTATAAAACCCAGGGAACGCTCGAAAACCTGACAATAACAATGGTAGGCGACCTGAAATATGGCCGTACGGTTCACTCCCTGCTGATGGCCATGCGCCACTTCAACCCGACGTTCCGATTCGTTGCCTGCCAGGAATTGAGAATGCCCGAGGTCTACCGCAGCTTCTGCGAAAAGAACAATATTCCGTTTACCGAACACACCGACTTCAACCAGGCGGTTATCGACACCAGCGACATTATTTACATGACCCGCGTGCAGCGCGAGCGCTTCACCGACATCATGGAATATGAAAAAGTCAAGGACCTCTACACGCTGCGCAACTCGATGCTGGCAACCTCGCGCCCCAACCTGCGCATCCTCCACCCGCTGCCGCGCGTGAACGAAATTGACCGCGACGTCGACGACAATCCCAAAGCATACTACTTCCAGCAAGCAGGCAACGGTCTCTTTGCCCGCCAGGCAATCATTTGCCGCGCCCTCGGAATCGAACTCCCCGTTAAGTAACCCAGCCTCCAGCTATGAATACCGAAAAGAAGGAACTCGCAGTCGCCGCCCTGCGCTGCGGCACCGTAATCGACCATATTCCGGCCGCAGTGCTCTTCGAAGTTGTCAAACTGCTGCAACTCGAGAACTCAAAGTGTCAGCTGACCATCGGCAACAACCTGCCGTCGAAAACCCTCGGGCTCAAAGGAATCATAAAAGTTGCCGACACTACTTTTCCCGAAGCCGTTATGAACCGCATTGCGCTGCTCGCCCCGGAGGCCAACGTTAACGTTATCGAGAACTACGAAGTCGTTGAAAAACGCCGCGTTGAACTCCCCGACACTCTCATCAACGTTGTTCGCTGCCATAACCCCAAGTGCATCACCAACAACGAGCCGATGGCAACGCGCTTCATCGTTATTGAACGTAACCCTGTTAAAATCCGCTGCAGCTACTGCGGCCAGGTTCACTGATAGCGAATGAAACAGCAATGGCGCCCCGGAACTATGGTCTACCCGCTCCCTGCGGCTCTTGTCAGCTGCGGAACCGGCGTTGACGACTCAAACCTGATAACCGTTGCCTGGACCGGGACCATCTGTTCCGACCCGGCGATGCTCTATATTTCCGTGCGCCGCGAGCGGTTCTCCTATGATATTATCCGCAAAACAATGGAGTTCACGCTCAACCTGACGACCGAAGCAATGGCCGCCGCAACCGACCGCTGCGGCGTTACCTCAGGCCGCGACCGCAACAAGTGGACCGACAACTCACTAACGCCGAAGCCGGGAATCAAGGTCGGCTGCCCCTACGTTGAGGAGTCGCCGCTGAGCATCGAATGTCGAGTGCGCTCAATTATTCCTCTCGGCAGCCACGACATGTTTCTGGCCGAGGTGGTCAACGTTTTGGCCGACGACCGCTTCATCAACCCCGAAACCGGCGCTTTCGACCTTGCATCGTCGGGACTCATGGCCTATGCCCACGGCGGCTACTACCGGCTGGGCGCGAAAATAGGCAAATTCGGCTTCTCGGTCGAAAAGAAAAAGAAACAAAAAAACTAACCCCTATATTCATCACACTCAGAATGGAAAGAGATACTGAAATTTTCGACATCATTGAGCAAGAAAACATCCGTCAGCACAAAGGCATTGAACTCATCGCCTCCGAAAACTTTGTTTCGGACCAGGTTATGCAGGCAATGGGCTCGTGCCTGACCAACAAATATGCCGAAGGCTATCCCGGCCACCGCTACTATGGCGGCTGCGAGGTCGTTGACAAAGCCGAGCAGGTTGCCATCGACCGCGTGTGCAAGCTCTTCGGAGCCGAATATGCCAACGTTCAGCCCCACTCCGGCGCCCAGGCCAACATGGCGGTCTTTATGACCTGCCTCAACCCCGGCGACAAGTTCCTGGGTCTGAACCTCAGCCACGGCGGCCACCTCAGCCACGGCAGCCCCGTTAACTTCAGCGGCCTGATGTATGAAGCGCTGGAATATAATGTTCGCGAATCCGACGGCCTAATCGACTACGAACAGATGGAAGAAGTTGCCCGCCGCGAACGCCCGAAACTGATCGTTGGCGGCGCGTCGGCCTACTGCCGCGAATGGGACTATGCCCGCATGCGCAAACTCGCCGACGAAATCGGCGCCATTCTGATGATCGACATGGCCCACCCCGCCGGCCTCATCGCCGCCGGCGAGCTCGACAACCCCGTTAAGTACGCCCACATCGTTACCTCCACGACCCACAAAACCCTGCGCGGCCCCCGCGGCGGCCTGATTCTGATGGGCAAAGACTTCCCCAACCCCTGGGGTAAAACAACTCCCAAGGGCGAGGTTAAAATGATGTCGGCCCTGCTCAACAGCGCCGTGTTCCCCGGCGCCCAGGGCGGCCCGCTCGAACACGTTATCGCCGCCAAGGCCGTTGCCTTCGGCGAAGCGCTGACCCCCGAGTTCAAGGAATATGGCAAGCAAATCCGCAAAAACGCCAAAGCTATGGCCGAAGCTCTCAACGCCAAAGGCTACAAGCTGATTTCCGGCGGCACCGACAACCACTGCATTCTGATTGACCTGCGAACCAAGTTCCCCGAACTGACCGGCAAGGTTGCAGAAAAAGTGCTCGTTGAAGCCGACATCACCGCCAACAAGAACATGGTGCCCTTCGACTCGCGCTCACCCTTCCAGACCTCCGGCATCCGCCTGGGCACCGCCGCCATCACAACCCGCGGCGTCAAAGAAGACAAAATGGCCGATATCGTTGATATGATCGACACCGTTCTCTCCAACGTTGACAAACCTGAGGTCATTGCCGACGTCCGCGCCCGCGTGAACGCCATGATGGCCGAATATCCCATCTACGCCTACTAAATGGAACTGTGGGACTACGTTCAGCAACCGTGGCTCTACGCCACTCTGTCGGCAACGTATGCCCTATCCATCATAACGGTAATTTTCGTTATTATCGGTGAGAACCGTAACCCGGTCAAGTCATTGGCCTGGGTAACGGTTCTCATCCTTCTTCCGGCCATAGGCCTGGTGCTATATTTCTTTTTCGGAAGAAAC
This sequence comes from Bacteroides sp., assembly GCA_014801955.1. Taxonomy (GTDB): domain Bacteria; phylum Bacteroidota; class Bacteroidia; order Bacteroidales; family Muribaculaceae; genus UBA3263. The sequence continues at coordinate 44,106 of JAAVDE010000021.1, forward strand.
CTGAAGAACAAGCGAATGATTTCGCGGCGCAACAAGCGTCGCCTCCGCCGCGCTATCAGGCTCCCCCGCCAGCCGCGGCGCCCGAAAGACCTGCCCGCCGAGAGCGAGCAGCTGGCCCGCCTGACCGAAACGCTGGTGCAATGCCCCTACTATTCGGGCAACAAGGTTGAGATTTTCAGCTCCGGCGCCGAAAAATTCGAAGCGCTGAAGGCCGACCTGCTTGCGGCCAAGCAAACAATCAACCTGCAATACTACATTTTTGAAAACGATAAACTCGGCTGCGAGATTGCCCGGATTCTGAAGCAAAAAGTCGCCGAAGGCGTTAAAGTCAGGGTTATCTACGACCACGTCGGCTCGTTTCATGTAGCCTCCGACTTTTTCAAAAGCCTCTGCAAAGCCGGAGTCGAGGCCTTTCCGTTTTTCAAGGTAACGTTCGTTGCCTTCGGCTCGAAAGTTAACTGGCGCAACCACCGCAAAATAGCCGTTATCGACGGAACCATCGGCTACATCGGCGGCATGAACATCGCCGACCGATACATCGACGGTGGCAAGAAATTCCCCCTCTGGCGCGACTGCCACCTGAGAGTGCAGGGCCCGGCAATCGCCGCGCTCCACTATTCGTTTGCCCGCGACTGGAACTTTATGGGTCGCGAGCTGCTCGAGGAAACGCCCAATGGCGAACCGACGGGCAACGTAGGCATCCAGGCCGTTACCGGCGGCCCGATGAGCCAGTGGAACACCCTGGGCCAGATTTTCCTCCAGGCCATTTCCAATGCCAAGAAGCGAATTTGGGTCCAGACCCCCTATTTCCTGCCGCCCGACTATCTGGTCAAGGCGCTCCAGAACGCCGCCCTGGCCGGAGTGGACGTGCGCATCATGTTGCCGCGCCATAGCGACTCGCGCATGCTCGGCTACGCCTCGCGCAGCTACTTTACCGAATGTTTGCGCGCAGGCATTAAATTCTATCTCTTCGAAGCCGGCATGCTCCACTCAAAGGTCGTTATCATCGACAACGACCTGGCAACCGTAGGCTCCACCAACTTCGACTTCCGCTCGTTTGAACATAACTTCGAGGGCAACCTGCTGCTCTACTCCGAGGAGCTGAACGAAAGCCTGCGCAACGTTTTTTTGAAAGACCAGGAGCAGTCGATGCGAATTACCGGCGACCTCTGGCGCCGCCGGCCCCTGATTCAGAAACTAACCGAGTCAACAATCCGCCTGCTCGCCCCGATTCTCTAAATGAACGAAACCCCAAAAGTCAAACTCGGCTTCATCGGCCTGGCCGCAATGGTCGTAGGCATGGTTGTCGGTGCCGGAATCTTCAACATTCCGCAAAACATGGCCGCCGACGCAGGCCCCGCAGCCGTGGGCCTGTCGTGGATAATAACCGCGATGGGCATGCTGCTGCTTGTCTTTACCTTCAAAACCCTCTCCGACTCCCGGCCGGAGCTCAACGCCGGAATCTATGAATATGCCCTGCGGGGCTTCGGCCTGCTGGCCGGCTTCCTGATTGCCTGGGGCTACTGGCTCAGCGCCGCTTTTGCCAACGTTGCCTACGCCGTTATGCTCAACGACGCCTTCGGCACCTTTTTCCCTCGGCTGCTATCCCACGGCTGGATAACCGTTGGCTTCGGCAGCGCACTCATCTGGATAATCTATCTCATCGTTATCAACGGCCTGAAAACCGCAAAGATACTGACAACGCTGCTCGTCGGCGTTAAAATCTCAACCATCGGCCTGATTATCGTTCTGATGGTTATGAACTTCCGCATAGGAACGTTCAGCGCCGAGCTTTGGTCATCGCTGACCGACCTGGCCGGCCTGGGCGAGCAGGTGCGCTCAACCATGCTCGTGACCCTCTGGTGCTTCGTCGGCATCGAAGGCGCCACGGTAATGTCGGGCCGCGCCGCGCGCAAACGCGACGTCGGGCGTGCCTCCGTTGCCGGATTCTTCTGCGCCTGGACGCTCTATGTCCTCGTTTCGCTCCTCTGTTTCGGCTGCATGGCCCGCGCCGAACTGGCGGGAATGAACAACCCCTCGGTGGCCTACGTTCTGCGCACGCTCTGCGGCGACTGGGGCTTCTACTTCGTAATCATTTCCGTTATCATCTCGCTCCTGGGCGGCTGGCTCGCCTGGTCGGTGATCTGCGGCGAAGTCCCCTACTCCGCCGCAACCGTCGGCATCATGCCAGGTTGCTTCCTGCGCCTGAACCGCTACGGGATGCCAGCCCTGGGCCTGCTGGTCAGCAGCGTAATCATGCAGCTGTTTCTGATGCTCGTTGCTATGGCCGACGATGTTTATCTGACCGCGCTTAACGCTACCGGCATGATGATTCTTCCCTGCTATCTGCTCTCGGGCGCCTACCTCTGGAAAATCGCCCGCGGCTCGCAGCGCCTGCTCGGAATCGGCTGCACTCTGTTTTGCGCCTGGATGATATATGCCGGCGGACTGAGCCTCTTCCTGAGCACCGCCCTTTTCTATCTGCTCGGCATCGGCTTCCATCTGCGCGCCCGCGTTGAACGCGGTCAGCCAATGCTTTCCCGCCGCTTGGCAATAGCAATTGCCCTCCTCCTCGCCCTCGCAATCATCTTCTGATAACTTCTTCGCTTTATGAATAAGACGCTTTGCCTTCTTCCGGCACTCGCAACCATGCTCCCGGCTGTCGCAACCGCCGCCGATGAGCGGCCAAACATAATCCTGTTCATGGTCGACGACATGGGCTGGCAGGACACCTCTGTGCCTTTCGCGCCGGACACTACGGCCAATAACCGCCTCTTCCTGACGCCAAACATGGAGCGCCTCGCCGCCTCGGGCATGAAGTTCACCAGGGCCTATGCGTCGCCAATCAGCTCGCCCTCGCGATGCTCCCTGTTTACCGGCGCCAACGCCGCGCGCCACGGCGTTACCAACTGGACTCTCAACCGCGACCAAACGACCGACGAACACAACGACACCATCGCCCCGGCCTCGGACTGGAACTTCAACGGCATTCAGCGCGTTCCCGGAATTAACAACACGTTCGTCGGCCCCTCGTTCGTTCAGGAGCTTAAAGACGCCGGCTACCACACCATCCACGTTGGCAAAGCCCACCTCGGCGCATTCGACACTCCAGGCGAAAATCCCCATCACTGGGGCTTCGAAGTAAACGTTGCCGGCAGCGCCATCGGCGGCCTGGCAACCTATCTCAGCGAAAAAAACTTCGGCCACGACGCTCAAGGCAACCCAACGTCGCGCTTCGCCATCGAAGGCCTCGAAAAATATTGGGGCACCGGCACTTTCGCAACCGAAGCCCTGACGCTCGAAGCCATCAAGGCGCTCAACCGGGCAAAGAAATACAATCAGCCCTGGTTTCTCTACATGGCCCACTACGCCGTCCATATCCCCATTGACCGCGACCCGCGCTTCTTCCAAAAGCACCTCGACCGCGGCCTGACGCCGAAAGACGCCGCCTATGCCTCGCTGATCGAAGGCATGGACAAAAGCCTCGGCGACATTCTCGACTGGGTTGACGCCAACGGCCAAGCCGACAACACCATCATCATTTTCATGAGCGACAACGGCGGCCTGGCCGCTGCCCCCGGCTGGCGCGACGGCGAAATTCACACCCAAAACGCGCCGCTCTCATCCGGCAAAGGCTCCCTGCTGGAAGGCGGCATACGCGAACCGCTCATCATTCGCTGGCCCGGCCATACAACCCCCGGCTCCCAATGCGGCTCCTACCTGATGATCGAAGACTTCTACCCGACCATCACCGAAATGGCCGGCATAGACCCCCTGAAATCCGACCACTACGGCCACACCATAGACGGCATCAGCTTCGTTCCGATGATCGACGGCACAGGCGACACCTCCACCGACCGCGTCCTCATCTGGAACTACCCCCACGTCTGGGGACTCTCCGGCCCCGGCATAGACCTGAGCTGCTCAATCATGAAAAACCAATGGAAACTCATCTATAACTACGCCGACCGCAGCAAGCAACTCTTCAATGTTGAAGCCGACATTGCCGAAACCACAAACCTGGCAGCCGAACGGCCCGACCTCGTCAACGCCCTCTCAGCCGAACTCGGCCAACGCCTGCGCGCCGTCAACGCCTCCCGCCCCACCGTCCGCTCCACGAACCTCCCCTGCCCCTGGCCCGACGAACCCTAACCTTAGTGCCAGAGGGGGAGGTGGAGGCGCTGCCAGAGGGGGGCGGGGAGATGGCGCTGGAGGGTGCAGAGGAGTTGCCAGCGGAGGCCGATGATGGCGGTGCGGCGGGCGCGGAGTATGGCGCGGAAGATGCTGCGGCAAACGGTTTGCTGGTCCATTTCGAGCAGGTAATGTTTGTTGTCGTCGAGCAGCGGGGTGCGGGTCCAGCCGGGGCGGATGTCAACGACCCGCAGCGGCAGTTTTTCTTTGTCGGCCAGCTGACGCAGGGCTTCAAGATAGGTTGAGTCGTAGGCCTTGGTTGCGGAATAGCATGGCAGGTCGCCGAGGCCGCGGGTGCCGGCAATGGATGAAATGGCAACAAGGCGCCCCGCCGAGCGGGTGCGGCGGAAATAGCCGAAGGCGGCGCTGACCATGCGCGTAAAGCCGCCAACGTTGGTAGCCACGGTTGCCTGCGGATCGCTTTCGCGCAGAATGCCCGAGCAATGGAAATAGATGTCGATTCCGCCCATGGTTTCAATCAGAGCAAGGAGCTTTTCGGCAGCATCGGCAGCGGTTATGTCGATAACGGCGGTCTGCACCCGGTCGGGAGCGAGCTCGCGAAGGCGCCCGAGCGCTTCAACGTTGCGCCCAACGGCTCCCACCCGCCAGCCTTCGGCAATGAATCGCCCGGCAATATTGAGGCCCAGCCCGGAGGTTGCGCCGACGATGATTATTCTTTTCGGTTCCATGTGTGCAAATTTACGCAAAAATTATTAACTTTGCGGAGATGTTTCAACGATTATTCATACCTCTCATATTACTGATTAGCTCGGCTGCGGCGGCACAAGAGCCCGTGCGCCCGATCAGCTCTGCCTGGATGGCCGAGGGGGGGTCATCGCATTTGGCCGACACCTATCTGAGCCGGTCGCACTACGGCGGCGCCCGCTACGGGCTGACCTATTCGCGCCTGCAGGCCATGAAGTCGCCGCTGGCGCGCTGGGTTCAGGGCTGGGATGCGGGCGTTAGCTTCAGCAGCGCGCGCAACCGCGCCGGCAATGCGCGGATGCTTGGCGCCGGAATCGAGGGGTCGTGGCGCATGATGCGCCGCTGGCAACTCGCGGCAGGCTTCCAGGCGGGCATAGGCGGATACGCGGGCGTGGAGCTGGGGGCTCTGTATCTGAGCCGCAATTCCAACAATCCCGCGCAGGCAATCGCCGCCGCCGGCATCGGACCCGAAGGATTCGTTCAGTGGAGCGGAAAGCTGAAGCGGCTGCCGCTGGCAGTGCGCTGGCAGGTTTCGTCGCCGCTGACGGGCGTGTTTTTCTGTCCGGACTACGGGGAGCTTTACTATGAAATCCAGCTGGGCAACCGCTCCGACCTGGTTCATGGAGCATGGCCCGGCAACCGCCGCGCCCTGCGCTCGCTTCTGAGCGTTGATTTGAACTTCGGACGCTCAACGTTGCGGCTCGGCTATCGGTTCAACGGAGTGTCGGCGCGCGCCAACGGCATAACGTCGAGAAACATCAGCCACTGTGCGGTCGTCGGCGTCGTTTGCGACCTCGTAACCATCAATCCACGAAACTGCGATGAAAAAACTGTTCCTGCCTGCTATTAGTCTGGCTGTTGCCGCAGGGCTGACCGGGTGTCACCCAATCGAGGAGTTCCAGGCCGATAACCGGGGGAATTTCAATGCCCTCTGGACGGCGCTCGACGAGCACTATTGCTTTTTCGACGAAAAGGACATTGACTGGAATGAGGTGCGCGCGCACTACGAGCCAATGGTCAACGAAGGGCTGACGCAGCGACAGCTGTTTGGCGTTTGTGCGGAGATGGTTAACGAGCTGCGCGACGGCCACACGAATCTTTCCGCGGCCTTCGAAACGTCGTACTACCGCAACTGGTGGAGCGACTATCCGCAGAACTACGACGCACGTCTGATTGAGCAAAACTATCTCAACTTCGACTACCATCAGCTGGGGGCGGTAACATTCGGCATACTGCCGCAGAACGTTGGCTACATTTCGATTCCGTCGTTCAGCTCCGGGCTGGGCAACGGCAATATAGATTGGGTGCTGAACTCGCTGTCGACGGCCAACGGCCTGATTATCGACTTGCGCGATAACGGCGGCGGCTCCATGAACCTCGCTGAAAACTGGGTTCGCCACTTCATCCGCGAGCCGCAGACCGTTGGCTACATGCTCCACAAGACCGGGCCGGCACACGATGCGTTTTCCGAGCCGTGGCCCATCACGTTCGAGCCGCTCGGCGGCAACAGCATGGTTTGGATAAAGCCGGTCGTTATTCTGACCAACCGGTCAACCTTCTCGGCGGCGAACTATATGGTGATGTGTATGCGCGCGCTGCCCAACGTTCGCCATGCTGGCGCAACGACCGGCGGAGGTGCCGGAATGCCGATGACGTGGGACCTGCCCAACGGCTGGAGCATCCGAATGAGCTCCGTTCGCGTAACTGACTCCGAGATGCGCTCGACCGAGGCGGGTATCGCACCTTCGCCCGGCTGCGCCGCTGACCTCGACCCGCAGCAGGCGCTGCTGGGCCACGACACTATGTTGGACCTCGCTATTTCCCTTTTGCAATGAAACTGAAACTGATTCCACTGCTGATAGCGGCGTGCTGCTCCTGCACCCACACGGTCAGCATCGACACCCTCCCCGAAGACTTCTCAACCGAAGTTTACACTCCCTCGCACGCCACCGGCTTCAGGCTGCTGGCCTGCGACAGCGACTCAACGCTACTGGCCCTGGAGGTCTACCGGCCCGACACGATGAGGATTGCCATTCCCCGCGGGGGATTCGCGCAGTTGCTCTGCATGTCGTCGACCTACGTCGGCGCGCTGACAACCCTCGGCGCCGACAACCGCATAGTTGCCGTCAGCGGCAAGCAGTATCTGACCAACCGTCGCGTGGCCGAACGCGCGGCTGAGGTCGGCTACGAGGGTGCGATGGACTACGAAACTCTGCTAGCAGCCAAACCCGACCTGGCGCTGATCTATGGCGTCGGGGGTGAGAGCGCCTTGGCCGCGAAGCTCGCGGAACTGAGCGTGCCCTACGTTTATATCTCCGACTTTGAGGAGCAGAGCCCGATAGGACGCGCCGAATGGATGGTTGCGCTCGGGGCGCTCGCCGGAGTTGACGGCACTGAACGATTCGAGCAGATACGGCAGGCCTACAGGCCGGTCGCCGACAGCACGGCGGCAGTTATGATCAACGCCCCCTACTCCGGCTCCTGGTTCATTCCGGGCCGGGATAACTACATGTCGCAGCTGCTTCGCGACGCCGGCGCGCGACTGACGGCACCGCAGCCCGCGGGCTACGAAAGCCGGCCCATCGACCGGGAGCAGGCGCTGCCGGCGCTGGAGCAAGCCGACTATTGGCTCAATCCGGGTCAGGCGGAAACGATGGAGCAGGTTCGTGCGCTCGTGCCTCAGGCCAAGTTCGGCGGCAGCGTGTGGAACCAGACGCCTGACTTCTACGAATCGGGAGCGTCGCGCCCCGACCTCGTTCTTGAAGAACTGCAAAAAATATTTTCATCATCGGCGCCCGACTCGATGCGCTATTTCAAACGAATCAGATGAAAAGAACCGGATGGCTGCTGAGCGCGCTGGCGCTGCTGATGGCGGTGCTGTTTGCCGCCGACGTCTGCCTGGGCAGCGTCGACATTCCGCTTCGCCAGGTTGTGCAGGCGCTCTTCGGCAGCGGAGTCGATGCCCGAACGCGCACCATCGTTATTGACCTGCGACTGGTCAAGGCCGCAACGGCGCTGCTTGCCGGCATAGCCCTCAGCGTCAGCGGCCTCCAGATGCAAACGCTGTTTCGCAACCCGCTGGCGGGGCCCTATGTGCTCGGCCTCAGCTCCGGCGCTTCGCTGGGCGTTGCTCTGCTGCTGCTGGCGGGCGTAGGCTCGTCGAGCGGTATTGCCGCGGCGGCAATGGCCGGTGCGGCGGCGGTTATGGGGCTGCTGCTCATAATCAACGAGCGCGTCAGAAACGTTATGACCCTGCTGATTTTAGGCATACTGTTTTCGTCGGCCATCGGCTCGGTCGTTCAGATTCTTCAATTTATGAGCCATGAGCAGGCCCTGAAATCCTACGTTGTCTGGACCATGGGTTCGCTCAGCGAAGTAACAGCGCCGCAGCTCGGCATTCTTGGCGGCTGCGTTGCCGCGGGGCTGCTGCTGTCGGTCGTAACGGCCAAGCCGCTCAACCTGCTTGAGCTGGGCGAGGTGTTCGCACGCTCGGCCGGAGTTGACCTTCGCCGCTCGCGGCTGGCGATACTGGCGTCGACCACTCTGCTGGCCGGGAGCGTAACGGCCTTCTGCGGCCCGATAGGCTTTATCGGCATGGCAATGCCCCACATTGCGCGAACGCTGACCGGAGCGTCGGACCATAGGGTTCTGCTCGGAGCCTCGGCGCTGGTCGGGGCATGCGTCCTGATCGGGTGTGACATCATTGCGCGCCGCTATCTTATTCCGATAAATGCCGTTACCTCTCTTGCGGGGATTCCGGTGGTAATCTACGTTGTTATAAAAAAATGATAGAGCTGCAAAACATAACCATTGCCAATAACCCGAAGCACCCGCTGGTTCAGGATCAGTCGCTCTCAATTCCCCGGGCAACGCTGACGGCGCTGATTGGCCGCAACGGGTGTGGCAAGTCAACGCTCTTGCGGGCTATGGCCGGGATTCAGCGCCCGCTTCAGGGAACGGTTACGATCAACGGCGTTGACGTCAACCACGCATCGGCGCGGAAGCTGGCCCGGCTGGTTGCGGTCATAACGACCGAGAGCATCAAGGTAGATAATCTGACCTGCCGCCAGCTCGTTTCATATGGGCGCGCCCCACACACGGGGATGCTCGGGCGCCTGTCGGCCTCGGACGAACAGATTGTTGACGAGGCCCTGCAAACCGTTGGGATGGAACAGTTCGCGCAGCGCAAGGTCGGACAGATTTCCGACGGCGAAGGCCGACGCATCCTGCTGGCACGGGCACTGGCGCAACAAACGCCGGTTATTCTGCTCGACGAGCCAACGAGTTTTCTCGACGTTCCTGGACGCTATGAGATTTCGGCGCTCTTGGGTCGGCTGGCCCGCGAGCAGGGAAAAACCATCGTTTATTCAACCCACGAACTCGACCCGGCCTATCTCAACGCCGACAACCTGCTCTACAAGAGCAAACAAGGCCTGAAATTCGCGGCACCCGACTCGGCAGAAATGCAAGCCGTTCGCCGCGAATTTGAGGGCGCGCGCAATTGACTTATTGAAGTTCCAGCGAGCCTTCGCGCACGATTTCGGGATTGGCCGAATCGAGCAGCGAAACGATGGTTGAGCTCTGAACGTCAACATCATACTCCTTGACGCCATCGACCAGCATCAGCTCAACGGCATGGTCGAGCTCGGTCGGGTCGGAAGTTCCCAGCGAGCCGCTCAGCAGCGGATGGCCCAGCTCGGCGGCCAGAGCGCGGGCAATGTCGTTGTCGGGGATGCGGACTCCGACCTCTTTTCGACCTTTATAGACCTTCGGCAGAGTTGTTGCCGGCGGGAGGATGAAGGTGAAGGGGCCGGGAGAATTGCGCTTAACAATCTGAAAAGCGCGGTTATCGATGCGGGCATATTGCGCGGCGGTTGCAATGGAGTCGCAAACGAGGGTCAGCGTGTGCTTGTCGGGGTTCACCCCCTTTAGCCGGCAAAGAGCCGCAATGGCGGCGGGATTCAGCGAGTCGGCAGCCAGGGCCGGATGGGTATCGGTCGGGTAAATAACGAGCTTGCCGTCGCGCAAAGCGTCAACAGCCTGCTCGATTGCCCTCATATCGGCAGAGTAAAGAGTCAGTATTTCCATAATTCAATTCAGATTAAACCTAAAAAAGCCCGCACGGAGGCGGACTTTCTTAGTGGTTGTCGACGCAGTCGGCTCTTATTCAGCAGCTTCAGCAGCGGGAGCTTCCTCGGCGGGAGCTTCGTTAGCAGCGGCTTCGGCAGCTGCAGCAGCTTCAGCTTCAGCCTTTGCGGCAGCGAGTTCGGCTTTTTTCTTGGCTACGGCTTCAGCCTTAGCTTTGTTAACAGCCTGCTCGGCTTCGAGGCGAGCTTTCAGAGCTTCTTCCTTCTTGGAGGCCATAGCGGTCTTGTCGGCGTTAACGGCAGCCTGTTTCTGCTGCTTCCAGGCCTCGAAACGACGCTGAGCTTCAGCTTCGTCGAAAGCGCCCTTCTTAACGCCACCCTGGAGGTGCTTCATCAGGAGCACACCCTCTTCGGAAAGGATGGTGCGGACGGTTGCGGTGGGGAGAGCACCGACGTTGAGCCAATACAGAGCCCGCTCGAAGTTCAAAGTTACCGTAGCGGGATTGGTGTTGGGGTTGTAGCTACCAATGCGCTCGATAAATTTGCCATCACGTGGCGCTCTGCTGTCGGCGATTACGATGGGATAGAAGGCGTAGTCCTTGTGACCACGACGCTGCAGGCGAATCTTAGTTGCCATACTGTAGAGATTGTTTTGAAGTTAGTTAATGAGTTGGGTTAATATTGGACGTCTCAGTTAAGACGGGTGCAAAGTTACGAAAATAATTGGAATTAAGCAATTAATGGGCGGATTTTTTTGATTGAACGGCGGTTTTAAGCGCCGATAAGGTCCGGGAGGGGCCTTAAAGACCTTAAAGTCCTTAGGGTCGTTAAGTGTCTCGCCCTGAAAAAAGTTGACTCCTAAAAGAGTCACAAGATGATTAAATTTCAAAGTCTGCCGAGACAGAAACGGCAAGCTATCCGCGACGAGGTGTTGCGCCTTTACGCAGAAA